>CAZUFP010000027.1:46271-59245 GCA_964619835.1 uncultured Gemmatimonadaceae bacterium
CCGGTCCATGGCCGTGTTGTAGGCCACCCGGTACAACCAGGTGCCGATGCCGGAGCGGCCCTCGAACCGGCCCATGTTCGTCAGCGCCTTGACGAACGACTCCTGGACCACGTCCTCCGCCTCGGCGGCATCGTGCAGCAGGCCTTCGGCCAGCCGGTAGATGCGGTCCGCATAGCGCTCGAACAGCGCGCTCAGCGCCGCTTCGTCTCCATCGCGCAGGGCAGCCAGCTGCGGATCGGTCGTCATGGCCTCACACGTTTGGACGGTCCCGGTCCCGAAAGGTTACGCGTCTCGCCCCCCGGATGTAACCTTTGGCACTCCCTTCCGTCCAAACCCTTGAATAGAAGGAACAAGCGCACCGACCACATACATGGAGAGGGCTCATGTCATTCGCGAACGAAGCAGGCTGGGACCGCGTGCTGCGCGTCATCGCCGGTATCGTGTTGCTGTACCTGGGGTTCGGTGGTGTCATCGTCGGCACCGTCGGTACGATCTTGGCGATCGTCGGGATCATCCTGGTCCTCACGGGGCTCGTCGGCTGGTGCCCGCTGTACGCAGTGCTCCGTATCCGGACCAACCGCAAGCAGGGCGCCGCCATCTGACGACGACGCACTGACATGCCTTCTTCGAGCGACGCTGCACGACAACGGGACGGAACCGCGGACGACCCTGGAGCCGTGATCCTGGAGTTCTGGGCACCCTGGTGTGCCCCCTGCAGGGTCATGACGCCGACGCTCGACCGCCTCGAGAAACGCTACGAAGGCCGGGTCGCCGTCCGGCGCGTCAACGCCGATGACGACCCGGGCCTGGTCCGGTCCCACGGCGTGCGCGCCATCCCGACGGTGATCGCGTTCGCCGGCGGACAGGAGCTCGGACGCCGGACCGGCGTCCAATCAGCCACCGCGCTGGAGCAGATGTTCATCGCGGCGGAGGCCGGCACGCGGCCGACGTCGGGCGGGCCGTCCCGCCTGGACCGGGGACTCCGGCTGGTTGCCGGCGCATTGCTGGTGTGGCTCGGCATGGTGACGCAACCACTCCTGGCCGTGGGCGGCGCCGTTGTCATCTTCTCGGCCGTCTACGACCGCTGCCCCATCTGGAACCAGCTGGTCATGCCCAACCTGCGCCGCCTGGGCCTGGGCCGCCGCAAACCCGACTGAGGGACGCCGGCCAGCTCAGGGCGCCGGCCCGATCAAGGCGTCAGGAGCACCTTGCCGAAGTTGCGGCGGTCCTGCAGGTACGTATGGGCCGCCGCCGCTTCCTCCAGGGGGAACGTCCGGTCGATTACCGGCCGCAACGTGCCATCCGATGTCAGGTACAACACATCTTCCATGATTTCCTGGAGCACCTCGCGCCGTTCCCACAACTGCCCCACGTGGATCCCGAACACTCCCCGGTTCTCCATCATCAGCCGCAGGGGACCGAACCGCGGCAGCCGCAGCCACCACAGCAGTGCCGGAACGATGCGGCGCGTTCGGGCCGGCGCCAGTCCGGCGACACCGCACAGGAACAGGCGGCCCAGCGGCGCCAGACACTCATAGCTCCGGCGGAACGAGTTGCCTCCACTGGAATCCAACACGACGTCCGCACCGCGGCCGCCGGTCAGCTCCATCACCCGCGGCGCGAAATCCTCCGCCCTGTAGTCCACACAGTGGTCGGCGCCTTCTTCCCGCAGACGGTCGTGCTTCCACGCGCTCGCTAGCCCGATCACTTCCGCGCCGCGCCAGCGCGCTATCTGGATCGCTGCCAGTCCGACACCCCCACCCGCCGAGTGGATCACCACGCGCTCGTGGCGCCGCACGTTCCCCAGCCAGATCAACGTCAGCCACGCCGTCACGTAATTCACCGGCAACGTCACGGCCGCTTCCATGGCAACGTTCGACGGCACCCGCATGGCGTGCGACTCGGGCACCACCACCACGTCGCTGTACCCGCCCGAGCGAAGACCCACCACCACGGCATCTCCCGCCGCCAATCCCAGCACGCCCGCACCCGTCGCGTCCACCCGCCCCGCGACTTCGAACCCCGGCACGCCCGGGACGGCCAGGCCGCCCCGATACATGCCCATCCGCGCCATCACGTCCGCGAAGTTCACGCCCGCGGCTTCCACCCGGACGCGCACCTCCCCCGCACCCGGCACGGGGTCCGGCGATTCGCGAAGCTCCAGTACCTCGGGCCCGCCTGTTCTGGGAATCCAGATCTGTCTCATGTGCTCCTGAGCTACCACCCGTCCCCACCGGCGCGCAAGGGTTCCCGCCATCGTACGGGTCGACGGCGGGCACGGCTTGTATTACCCTTTGGTCATGTAGTAGATTAAAGCGCCGGCCGGTATGGCGTGTCGGTTTCGTGGGAACCGGGAGCGAGGTGATGAGTCGAAAGCGAGGCAAAAAGCAGGCGGGCCGGGCGCCGACGCGACAGGCGCGACGTCACGGTCAGGCTGACCAGAAGCCGTCGGGTTTGTGGGGTTGGATGCGTGCGCACGTGGGCGTCAGCACGGTGGGCTGGGTGCTGGTGCTGGCGTTCGTGGGATACCGGTTCTGGCCGCAGGCGGAGGCGGTGTTCGGCATGGGCGGGAGTGGAGAAGCCGCCACGTCGTTCACGCTGAAGACGTTGGACGGCCAGAAGGTGTCATTGGATCAGCTTCGGGGCGACGTCGTGCTGGTGAACTTCTGGGCGACGTGGTGTCCGCCGTGCCGGTTCGAGATGCCGGGTTTCCAGAAGGTGTATGAGGCGAAGAAGGACCGGGGCTTCCGGATCGTGGGGGTGTCGATGGACGAGACGGGTGCGGCGGGTGTGGAGCGGTACCTGGCGCAGCACGGCATCACGTATCCGGTGGGCATGGTGAACAGCCAGGTCTTCCGAGCGTTCGGGAGTCCGACCACGCTGCCTGCGTCGTTCCTCATCGATCGGCAGGGGCGGATCCGTCATTCGGTGACGGGCGTGTTCGCGGAGGTGACGCTTTCGCAGGCGGTGGATCGGTTGCTGAAGGAGCCTGCTTCGGAGCCGCAGTCGTCGCAGTGACGGCCGGTTCCGGCGTGGCCGGGACCGGAGCTCTGTTTCCTGGCCAGTCCGGCGGCGGTGGCGTACGTTTGGGTCGTTCGCGGTCCGGCGGGCTAACAAACCTGGAGTTGTCATGACGATGGGCTCAATGGTGCGCCGCGGTTCCGGGGCGCTTGCTCTTCTTGTGGTGTTCGGGGTGGCCTGCGGTCAAGCGGCGAACGGCGCGCAGGAGCCTGCGGGGCAGGAAAGCGGGACCGGTGGGGTCGCGGCGGCGGCGCGTGCGGTTGCTCCTGAACCGCAACAGCGTGTGCCCCAGAACACGCTGGGCTTCGACCGGGGCCGTCCGGACGCTCCGGTGCTGGTGTTGGAGTTCAGCGATTTCGGATGTCCATACTGCAGCCGCTTTGCGCTTCAGACGCTGCCGCAGATCGAGAACGAGTTCATCTCCAAGGGCACCGTGCGCTGGAAGTACGTGCCGTTCGTCATGGGCATGTTCCCCAACGGCGGCGAAGCGGCGCGGGCGGCGGAATGCGCGGCGGACCAGGATCGCTCCCAGTTCTGGCGCATGCACGACAAGCTGTACGGCAGCCAGCGGGAGTGGCGCGGCACGACCGATCCCGAGACCCTGTTCCAGAGTTATGCCGAGTCGTTGGGTCTGAACGGGAAGGCGTTCGCGGCCTGCTACGGCTCGGACAAGGTCAAGGCGCGAATCGCCGCCAACAACGAGATGGCGGCCCGCCTGGGCGTCCAGGCGACCCCGACGTTCTTCGTGAACGGCGTGCGCATCCAGGGCGCCCTGCCCATGGACCAGTTCCGGCTGTTCCTGCGGGGTGCGGCGGCAGGCGGGGACTGATCGTCCCCGCCTCCGCTCCGCTCTTTTCCTACCGGATTCTTTCCAGCGCCCCGGCGGCTTCGTCCACCCTCGCCGCATACCGTTCCAGCGCCCGGGCGACCCTCGCCGCCTGCGCCTGGGCCACCTGGCCGTCCGGCACGTCCTCGACGGCTTCCCGCACGCCGGCCATGGTCTTCACACCATATCCGGTGTAGAAACCGGGGGCGTAGATCAGGTGTCGGAACCAGTCGCGGTCGGGGAGCCCCTGGTCGCTGGTGAGCGCTTCCTCGGCGTGGGCCAGCGGCGTGTTGACCTTCTGGAGGTCGGTCCAGCGGGCGCGCACGGTGCGCGCGTCCAACCCGTCGATGGCCGCCATCGCCGTCTCGAACCGGGCCGCGGCACGGTCCAGGTGGTCCAACGCCGTGTAGACCGCGCTCAGGTCCAGGTCCTTCGTGGCATCCTTCTTCTTCGCCTCTCCGGCGATCTGGTCGGCGTACTCCCGGTACGTCTTCGCGGCGCGCGTGAACTCCAACGGGAGTACCGGCGCATCGGCCAGGCGCATGAGGGCGCTGGTCATGGTGCGCGACTCGGTGACCTCGTACTGGTACGTCGGGTCCAGGAACCGGCGGTAGAAGTCGAACGAGTCGTAGATGGAGTGGTAGACGCCAGCGCCCGTGGAGCCGCCATAGCTCAGGTTGGCGGACGCCATGCCGACGTGGTCCAGGAACGCCGTGTAGTCGCTGCCGGAGCCCAGGGCGCCGATGTGGAAGGCGACGCTGTCCTCGAGGTTCTGCGGCGCCCGTTCCCGCCGGTGATCCAGCCACGCCTGGAGGACGCTGTTCTTCGTGTCGGGGTCCGGGATGTCCCGGGCGACCTGCTCGATGAAGACCTCCAGTGAGTGGGAGCCGTCGGCGCCCAACCAGCCGCGGTAGTTGGTGTCGCTGCCCAGGTAAGCGACGCCCTTGTCCCGCAGCTCGTCCTGGTGTTTCTCCACCCACTCCGTGGATCCCAGCAGGCCCCACTCCTCGCCGTCCCATGCGGCCAGGATGATGGTGCGGGCCGGCCGCCAGCCCTGCTTGAGCAGCGTCGCCAGGGAGCGGGCCGTCTCTTCCAGGGAGACCGTGCCCGACAGCGGGTCCTCCGCGCCGTTGACCCAGGCGTCGTGATGGTTGCCGTAGACGACCCAGCGGTCGGGGGACAACGCGCCCGGGATGCGAACGATGACGTCGTACAGTGGCCGGTTCTTCCATTCGAACTTGAGCGCGAGATGGGCGCGCGAGACGCCCGGCCCGATGTGGTACGTGATGGGCAGCCCGCCGCGCCAGGACGGCGGAGCGGTGGGGCCGTCCAGGTTCTTCAGGAAAGGCAGCGCGTCCTGGTAGGAGATGGGCAGCACCGGGATCTTCATGATGGTGCGGACCTGGTCCAGGGGCAGCTTGCGGCCGCCGGGCTCCGAGGCCCAGCCCGGCGTCAGCGGATCGCCCGGGTAGACCGGCATGTCCATGACGCTGCCGCGCTGCACGCCGAACCACGGGCGCATGGTGCTGTCGGGGTAGACGTCGCCCTGGACGTAGCCGTCGTTCGCCGGGTCCGAGTAGATGATGCAGCCGATGGCGCCGTGCTCCGCCGCCACCTTGGGCTTGATGCCCCGCCATGACCGGCCGTAGCGCGCGATGACGATCTTGCCCTTCACGCTGATGCCCAGGCTGTCCAGCACCGCGTAGTCCTCCGGGACGCCGTAGTTGACGTAGACCAGGTCGCCCTCCACGTCCCCGTCCGCCGAGTAGGCGTTGAACGTGGGCAGCTGGTGCGCATCGTCGGAGTCCTTGTCCTGGGCCAGCGGCGGCTCCACCAGCGTGGCCACGAACCCGCCCGGCTGGACCAGCTTCAGCGAGCGGGAGACCGGCACGGGCATGTACGCCTCGAACTGCTCGATGTGCGCGTCCAGCCCCATGGCCTTGAAACGCGCCAGGATGAGCTCCGCCACGTGCTTCGACCGGTCGCTGCCGGCCTCGTGGGGCTCCTCGCTGAGGAGCCGCATGCGGGCCCGAAGGCTGTCGGGCGAGGGCACGGCGTGGGCGGTGGCCTCCAGCTGCCGCTCGGAGGACAGCATGGATGCCGGAAAGCCGCGGATGGGGGCGTTCTGGGCGATGAGAGGGGCGGCCGCCAGGATGGCGAATACGACGACGGCCGCCCCCGCACGCGCCGCGCTGGGCAGGCTGCGTTGCATGGGAGTGCTCCAGGTGTTTGGAGGACACGGAAACCGCCGGCCAACTTGCGGACGCGGCTGGCGCCGCGTCAAGCGCGCGGAGGGGGCGGAGGCGCAGGGACGACGGGTTCACGCAGAGGCGCAGGGACTGCAGTCACGCAGAGGCGCAGAGGGCGCGGAGGAGGACAACTGCCTGGCACCAAGGGCTCGGACAAGGGGAGGGCTCGAAGCCGGGCCAGGGAGATTCGACGCGCAACCTTTCATGCCGGTTGTTTCGGGTCTCGGAGAGTCCCGGATGTCGCAAATTGAGGCGTGCGGACGGTGCACCAGTCGCCAGTTTCGTCCCATTCTCTCACGGTCTTGTCCCGAGGCTGGCCCTGATTGCCGACGATTCCCGTTCGCGCGACGAGCCA
This sequence comes from uncultured Gemmatimonadaceae bacterium, assembly GCA_964619835.1. Taxonomy (GTDB): domain Bacteria; phylum Gemmatimonadota; class Gemmatimonadetes; order Longimicrobiales; family RSA9; genus JARRJS01. The sequence goes on from CAZUFP010000027.1 coordinate 52,723, forward strand.
CGCGGATAGCGCGTTGCGTCAAGACTGGCGACTGGTGCACCGTCCGCAGGGGCCCCCCGTCCGCAGGCGCCCCGTCCGCGGTGGTCGATCGCCCTTTGCTGTTCTCCGCGCCCTCAGCGTCTCTGCGTGAACCGCCGCTCTCCGCGCCCTCTGCTTTCCCCGCGCTCCTGCCCCCTCTAGCTTCTCTGCGTTCTCTCACAGCCCGGAGGCGTTCATGAAGTGGAGCGCTGGTCCTTCCGTTCGCGCGCTCGCCGCACTCGTCGTCATCGCTACGTTGGTCGGCCCCCTACCGCAGGCCGCGGCCCAGCAGACGGAGTCACCCCCGGCTCCGGGTGCCGTGGCCCGCCCGTCCACCCTGCCCACCCCCGAGTCCGTGCTCGGCTTCCCGGTGGGCGCCGACTTCAAGCTGGCGACGTACGAGCAGTCCATCGCCTACTTCAAGGCGCTGGCGGCGGCCAGCGATCGGATCCAGCTGCTGGACGTGGGCACGACGTCGTTCGGGCGGCAATGGTACCTGGCGGTCATCTCTTCGCCCGACAACCTGGCGAAGCTGGAGCGCTACCGGGCCATCGCCCAGCGGCTGGCCCATCCGGAGGGGCTGACGGATGACTCGGCGCACGCGCTCGCGCGCGAAGGCCGCGCGTTCGTGGACATAAGCGGCGGGCTGCACGCCTCGGAGGTGGCGGGGGCGCAGCACACCATCGCGCTGGCCTACGACCTGTTGTCCCGGGCGGACGAGCCGGAGGTGAAGGAGATCCTGGACAACGACGTGCTGTTCCTGTGGCCGTCGCTGAACCCGGACGGGCAGGACATCGTGGTGAACTGGTACCGGCAGAACGTGGGCACGCCGTATGAGGCGGCGCCGCTGTATACGCTGTGGGAGAAGTACGTCGGGCACGACAACAACCGCGACGCGTACATGCTGAACACCATCGAGTCGCGGGTGATCACGCGCACGTGGCGCCACTGGGAGCCGCAGATCATCCACGTGCACCACCAGTCGTCGCCGTTCCCGACGCGTATCTGGCTGCCGCCGTTCTCCGAGCCGGTGTCGCCGGACGTGAACCCGCTCATGGCGCGCGAGGTCAACACCATCGGCATGGCCATGGCTCAGGAGCTGGATTCCCACGGGCAGCCGGGCGCGACCAGCATGGGCCTCGCCTTCGACGCGTGGTACCCGGGCTACATCGACTACCTGCCCATGCTGAAGAACACCGTCGCCTACTGGACGGAGACGGCCGGCTACCGGTACGCGACGCCGTACTTCTACACGCTGCGCGATTTCCCGCAGAACATGCGCGACCTGCGGCCGCAGTCCCTCTACTCCAGCCCGTGGAAGGGCGGCTGGTGGCGCCTCAAGGACGCTGTCGACTACATGATGACGGCGTCGGAGGCGGCGCTGGAGTACGCGGCCAAGTACCGGGAACAGCTCCTCTACAACAGGTACCAGGCGGGCCGCGACGCCATCGCCGAATTCAAGAAGGAGCCGCCCTACGCCTACGTCGTGCCGCAGAAGCAGCGGGATCCCGTGGCGGCGGCGGCGCTGCTCAAGCGCCTGGCGTTCAACGGCATCCGCGTCGATCAGCTGTCGAAGCCGGCGGCCATGGACGGCATGACGTACCCGGCGGGCACGTGGGTCATCCCCATGGACCAGGAGTTCGCCGAGCTGGCCAGGGCGGTGCTGGAGGTGCAGCACTACCCCGACCTGCGACAGTATCCGGAAGGCCCGCCCCAACAGCCGTACGACGCGGCGGGCTGGACGCTGGGTGACCAGATGGGCGTGCGCGTGGTCACGGTCCACTCGCCGCTGTCCGACTCCGTGCAGGCGGCGATGCACCCGGTCCACGGCCAGCCCGTGGACTGGCACACGGCGAAGGACGCGCCGTTCGCGACGGATTCCGTGGCCGCCGGCATCACGCCGCCGCCGGGTCGCATCACGGGCTCCGGCGGTTGGCTGGCCGTCGACCCGGCGCAGAACGAGGCCTTCCGGCTCGTGAACCGGGCATTGGCCGCGGGAGGCAGCGTGCGGTTCGAGCCCGGCCACGCCGGGGCGGACGGCGCGCCGGGGACCGGCGGCCGCTATGTCGTGGGCGGCGTCTCATCGAGTCGCCTCACCGCCTGGAGCCGGGAGCTGGCCCTGAACGGCGAGCGCACCGGCCGGCCCACGGGCGCGGAGGTCCGGCCGCGCATCGCCATCTACCATCCATGGACCGCCAGCATGGACGAGGGCTGGACCCGCTGGCTGTTCGACCAGTACGACTTCGCGTACACCAGCCTCCACAACGCCGACGTGCGCGCCGGCGACCTGCACAGCCGCTTCGACGTCATCATCATCGCCGACATCCGGCCCCGCTCCATTCTGGACGGCTACGAGGAAGGCACGGTGCCGGGCCGGTACGCCGGCGGCATGGGCGAGACCGGAGTCCGGGCGCTGGACGCGTTCGTCCGTGCGGGCGGCACGCTGGTCTGCATGAACAACAGCAGCCAGTTCGCCATCGACCAGCTGCACCTGCCCGTGAAGAACGTGGTGGCGCACGTGCCGCGGAAGGAGTTCTTCGCCAGCGGCTCGCTGCTCCAGGTCATCACGGACCCCGCGCACCCGGTCATGGCCGGCATGCCGGACCGGGCCGCTATCTTCTTCGACGGAAGTCCGGTGTTTGCCACGCTGCCCGGGTTCCAGGGGGCGGCCCTGGCGAAGTACGCGAAGGACGGCTCACCGCTCCTGTCCGGTTACCTGCTGGGCGCCGACCATCTCCAGGGCTACGCTGCGGCGCTGGATGTGGACCGCGGCCAGGGCCACGTGATCCTGCTGGGCTTCCGCCCCCAGTGGCGTGGCCAGCCGTGGGGCACGTTCCGGGTGCTGTTCAACGCGGCGTTCTACGGCGGTGCGGCGGCGCGTCAGGGAGGCGCCACACCCAGCTTCTGGAGCAGCCCGTCCGGCGGCGACGAGGCTTCCGGTGGCGATGTGCCGCCGGGCCGGAGACGCTGAGGAAGCCGAAAGGGGGAAACGACGGTCTCACGCCGAGGCGCGGAGATCGCAGGGAAGGCAGAGAGCGCAGGGAAGGCGTCTCACGCAGAGGCGCGGAGGGCGCAGAGGGGTGCTGGTGATTGTCGGTTGCGGCTCAATGGCGAAAAGCCGTCTCGAGGACAGCGACGAACTGCGCCGCGACCGCCGCTCTACCGGACAACAAACGGAAAGAACTCCGTGCTCTCCGTTCGTCCGAGCTTTCGGCGTCAAGCAGTCCTCCGCGTCTCAACGTCTCCGCGTGGTGCTTTTCCCGGCGCCGTCTGCTGTCTCCGCGGCCTCCGGTACCTTGCGACGCCGCCCGCCGGACAGTAAACCAAGACACGCCCGCCGCGTCCGGCCCGACGTCGGGAACGGGTTCAACGATGGGAAGCCGTTCGTCATCTCTGGAGCCTCGAACATGAAGAAGCTCGTTTTCGCACTTGTCGCCGCGGTCGTGAGCCTCGCCCCCGCAACCCTCGCCGCCCAGGCACCCACCGCGCAGGAGATCGCACGCTGGGAGAAACAGGCGCAGAGCGTCACCATCATCCGCGACGACTGGGGCATCGCCCACGTCTACGGCAAGACGGACGCGGACGCGGTCTTCGGCATGGAGTACGCCCAGGCGGAGGACGACTTCAACCGGGTGGAGACCAACTACATCAACGCCATGGGCATGCTGGCGGAGGCGGAGGGCGAGTCCCAGATCTGGCGGGACCTGCGCATGAAGCTGTTCATCGACCCGGATTCGCTGAAAGCGATGTACGCGCGCAGTCCCGACTGGCTCAAGCAGCTCATGGACGCATTCGCGGACGGGCTGAACTTCTACCTGTACAAGCATCCCGAGGTGAAGCCCCGAGTGATCACGCGCTTCGAGCCCTGGATGGCGCTGAGCTTCACGGAAGGCAGCATCGGCGGCGACATCGAGCGGGTGAACCTGCGGGACCTGGCGGCGTTCTACGCCAACGGCCCCCAGGGCGGTGCCGCTGGGTCGTCCACCGGGGCGCACGCGCAGGCGGGGGCAGGTGCCGCGGAGACGGACGCGGCCGGCACATCGGGGACGGCGTTCACGCTCGCCGAAGTCCCGGCGGGCGCGGAGACGGACGCGCTATGGCAGGAGCCGTCGGGCTCCAACGGCATCGCCATCGCGCCCAAGAACACGCTGGACCACCACGCGCTGCTCTACATCAACCCGCACACGTCGTTCTATTTCCGGTCCGAGCTGCAGATGGCCAGCGACGAGGGACTGGACGCGTACGGCGCCGTGACCTGGGGCCAGTTCTTCATTTACCAGGGCTTCAATGCCACCGCCGGCTGGATGCACACATCCAGCGGGGTGGACAACATCGACGAGTTCCTGGAAACGGTGGTGAAGCGGGGCCGTCGCATGGGCTACCGCCACGGCGGCAAGACGCTGCCCATGACGGAGCGCACAATCACGGTGCCTTACCGGGCCGCCGACGGCAGCATGGCCCACCGCACGTTCACGGCGTACTACACCATGCACGGTCCCATCGTCCGCAAAGAGGGCGACAAGTGGGTGAGCGTGAGCTTGATGGAGGCGCCCATCAAGGCGCTGACCCAGTCGTACACGCGCACGAAGGCGAAGGACTACGCCGCGTTCCGCAAGATCATGGATCTCCACACGAACTCGTCGAACAACACAATCTTCGCCGACGCCGAGGGGAATATCGCCTACTTCCACTCCAACTACATCCCGCGGCGCGACACGACTTTCGACTGGACGAAGCCTGTGGACGGCAGCGACCCGCGCACCGACTACCACGGCGTGCTGTCCATCGACGAGACGCCCGGCCTGCTGAACCCGCAGGTGGGCTGGCTCTACAACTCCAACAACTGGCCCTGGTCGGCGGCCGGGCCGGATAGCCCGAAGCGGAAGGACTTCCCCGTGTACGTGGAGCGCGGCACGGAAGAGACCCCACGCGGATACCATGCCCTGCGCTTGCTGCCGAAGGCGAAGGATCTCACGATCAGCTCCCTGACCGCGCTGGGCTTCGACAGCTACCTGCCCGCGTTCGCCACACTGCTGCCGCCGCTCATCAAGGCATACGACGCCGCGCCCGACTCGAATCCGCTCAAAGCCAAGCTGGCGAAGCAGATCACCGTGCTGCGCAACTGGGACTATCGCTGGGGCATCAACTCCGTCGCCACGTCACTGGCCGTGTTCTGGGGCGAGGATGCCATGCGCCGGGGGTACCCGGAAGCGCGTCAGGCCGGCCTGTCCATCGAAGACTACCTGGCGCAGAAGGCGCCGACCGACCTGCTGCTCCGGTCCCTGGCCGCGGCGTCCGACAAGCTGACGGCGGATTTCGGAACCTGGCAGACCCCGTGGGGCGACATCAACCGGTTCCAGCGCATCAACGACAACATCGAGCCCAGCTTCGACGACTCGAAGCCGAGCATACCCGTCGCGTTCACGTCGTCGCGCTGGGGCTCCCTCGCCTCGTTCGGAGCCCGAGCGTACCCGAACACCAAGAAATGGTACGGCACCAGCGGCAACAGCTTCGTCGCGTCCGTCGAGTTCGGCGACAGCGTTCGCGCCCGCGCGGTCACCGCCGGCGGTGAGAGCGGCGACCCGGCGTCTCCGCACTTCGACGACGAAGCGGAGCGCTACGCCACGGGAAACCTGCGCGTCGTGTACTATTACCGGTCCCAGCTCGTGGGACACACGGAACGGACGTACCACCCCGGCGGCTGACGGCGGAGGAGCGGACCGACGGTGACCGAGCGGCCGACGGACCGCGGATCACCCGGGCGAAGGGCCGGGGCGACGGCATGATGAGCCAGGAACGGCTTCGGGCGTCGGTGGTGAGAGTGGCCAGGTCGATGAGCGCCCTGGGCCTCAGCCGCGGCACGTCGGGCAACGTCAGTGCGCGGGCCGGCGACGGCATGCTCGTCACGCCCTCGGCCCTTTCCTACGAGGCCATGGAACCACGGGATGCGGTCCACCTGGACCTGGATGGCCGCACGCTGGAGGGGGATCGGAAGCCGACGACGGAATGGCCCATGCACGCCGCCCTCTACAACGCCCGCCCCGACATCGATGCCGTGGTGCACACCCATGCCCCTTTCTGCACCACTCTGGCCACATTGCGGCGGGGCATCCCCGCCTTCCACTACATGGTGGCCATGGCCGGCGGCGACTCCATCCGTTGCGCGCCCTACGCCACGTTCGGCACGCCGGAGCTGGCCCTCGCCGCGGTCCAGGCCCTGCAAGACCGCCGTGCCTGCCTTCTGGCCAACCACGGCATGGTGGCGCTGGGCCCCTCCCCCCAAGCGGCTCTCGACCTGGCGGTGGAGGTAGAGACCCTCGCCGAGATCTACTGGCGCGCGATCCAGGTCGAAGAGCCCGCCCGGCTCACCGCCGAAGAGATGGCCGCTGCCATGGAACGGTTCAGGACCTACCGCTGACCCGCCGCGGGTGTTGCCCCCCGATGTTGTCCCTGCGCCCTCTGCGTGCCGCTGTTGTTGTCCCCGCGCCCTCTGCGTCTCTGCGTG
>CAZUFP010000028.1:0-58775 GCA_964619835.1 uncultured Gemmatimonadaceae bacterium
GAACGGCCCTTCCCTTCTTTGCGGTTTCCCTGCTGCTGGCGGCCAGCGCCGCGGCGATGGCGCAGGTGGGAGCCGGAAACCCGAACGACCCGTGGTGTCGCGATTCCGACGGCGGCGACCGCGGCCGGTACTGCGAGGTGCGGGAACAGACGCTGCCGGCGCGGTCGTCCCTCGCGGTGGACGCGGGGCGGAACGGCGGGGTGAGCGTGAAAGCCTGGGACCGGAACCAGGTCCTGGTTCGGGCCAAGGTGCAGGCCTGGGCCCGGACGGACGAGGATGCGCGCGACCTGGCCCGCGACGTGACCGTCCGGACGGACGGCACCATCCAGGCCGATGGCCCGGAAACGGAGCGCAGGACGGGCTGGTCGGTGAGCTATGAGATCTCGGTGCCCCGCGACACGGACCTGCGCCTGGAAGCCCACAACGGAGGCATCGGCATCGAGGGCGTGCACGGCTCGCTTCGTTTCGAGACCGTGAACGGCGGCGTCTACCTCACGTCCGTGGCGGGCGACGTCCAGGGCGAGACACGCAACGGCGGCCTCCACGTCGAGCTGGGCGGCGACCGCTGGGACGGACCGGGCCTGGACGTCCAGACCACCAACGGCGGCGTACACCTTCAGGTGCCGGACCGCTACTCCGCCCACCTGGTCACCGGAACCGTCAACGGCGGCTTGCGTATCGACTTCCCCATCATGGTCCAGGGCATGATCCGCCACCGCATCGAGACGGACCTGGGCAAGGGCGGCGCCACCATCCGCCTCACAACGCGGAACGGCGGTGTCACGGTGTCCCGCAACGATTAGCGGCCGGCGCCCGGCCGGGGCCTGGCCGGTTGTGCCGGGCCCCCGCGCCGCGCCCCTTCCCTGCGCCGTGCAGGGCTCTGCACACCGATTGCGCCGTCCCGCGTGCAAGCGTCTGCACGAGAATATCGTCCGTCTTCTCCCGCCCCGCCTCCCGCTTCCCGCCGGCGTGCAAGCATCCGGCAACAGGCCCGTCCGAACAAACGGTCGGGCTGCGTTGTAGATAAGGAAGCTGCTTCTGGCTACGTTCTTGCAACCGGCCTCACGAAACCGAATCCAACGCGGCGTGTGGAGGTGTGCGGCATGCGCGGGAAACTCCTTGTAATGACCATCGGCCTGGCGCTCGTCGGTTGCGAGACCAACACGACGGGGCCGGGCTCATCGTTCTACGGCTGCGCCATGGGGGATGCGACCCCGATGACGGCCGGTCAGGTTCTCGGGCTGAGCGGGGCGGGCGGTTTCTGCCTCGAGAGTCCGGACGCCGCCGGCGACTACGTGTTCGTGCCGTTCCTGGCGGCGACGCCCACGTCGGACACGGCGGCGAGCCCGAAGGCGACCGTGGACATCCTGGCGGGCGGGATCGCCGCATCGAGCGGCGCGTTGCCGAACCTCGCGCCCCTCTCGCCGGGCGGTCCGCCCATGTTCGACCTGAGTGGCCGGCCGCTGGAGCGGAGGCCCGACGAGGCGTTCGACATCGCCATGCGGCGGCGTGAGATCGCGGAGCTGACCAGCAAGATCCATCCGGGCTCACCGGCGCGCGGCGATCTCCGCACGCAGGCCACGCTCCCCGCCGCGGTGCCCAACGTGGGCGACCTGGTGGACTACAACACGGCGGCCTCGTGCTCCGCGTCCGCGGAGGACATCCGTACCGGGCGGGTCCGCGCGGTGTCGCAGTACGCCGTCATCGTGGAGGACACGACCGACCCGGCTCCGGGGCTCAGCCAGGCGGACGTGGACTACTTCGCCGCCACCATGGACACGCTGGTCTACCCGGTGGACACGGGCGCCTTCGGGGCGCCGGCGGACATCGACAACGACGGCGGCCGCATCATCATCTTCTTCACAAGCTCGGTGAACCAGCGCACGCCGCCCAACTCCAATTACTACATCGGCGGGTTCTTCTGGGCGGGCGACCTGTTCCCGCACCAGGCCACCAGCCGGCTGTCGGCATGCGCGGGCAGCAACCAGGGCGAGATCTTCTACGCGTTGGCGCCCGACCCCAACGGTGTGATCAACGGCAACTCGTTCTCCGTCGACTTCGTGCGGCGCGTCACCGTGTCCACGTTGGGCCACGAGTTCCAGCACCTGATCAACGCCTCGCGCCGCCTGTTCGTCAACAACGCCAGCCAGTTCGAGGTCGTCTGGCTGAACGAGGGGCTCAGCCACATCGCGGAGGAGCTGCTGTTCTATGCCGCCGCACACCTGCACCCGGGCCTCAACCTGACCCTGGACACGCTGCGCTCCAGCGACGCCATCCGGCTGCCGGCCAACGAGTTCGCGGTGTCCAACCTGACCCGCTACATCAGCTTCCTGGAGCGTCCGGACACGGCCAGCCTCATGGGCGTCGACAACCTGTCCATGCGCGGCGCCATCTGGTCGTTCCTGCGCTACGCCGCCGATCGCAGCGGCAGCCCCACGTTCTTCTACGACCTCGTCAACACCACGTCCTCGGGCGTCGATAACCTGCGCAACGTCATCGGAAGCGACCCCCTCGAGTGGATGCGCGACTGGGCCGTTTCCGTCTACGCCGATGACGCGGTGCCGGGCATCGATGCCCGCTACACGCAACCGTCGTGGGACTTCCGGTCCGTGCTGCCCGCCCTCACACAGGACAGCACGTTCCCGCTCCAGGTCCATGCGCTGAGCGCCGGCAATACCCTGTCCCTCGACCTGCTGCCCGGCGGCACGGCCTTCTCCAGCTTCTCGCTGGACGCCGACCACCGCGGCGTGATCGACCTGTCCACCGGCGCCGCTTCGCAGCAGGCCCTGCGCGGCTCCCTGATCCGGATCCGATGAACATGTTCATGAAGACCTCGACGGGCCGCGCCGTTCTCGCCCTGGCCACCACGCTCGGCCTGCCGGCCGCCCTCGCCGGCCAGGCCTGCGCAGGGTCTCCGGCGCCGAGCACCGGCATCGCCGTCTACGGGGCGGGCGGCTACTACAGCTACGACTTCAAACCGACAATCGACGGGGCACAGTACGGCGGAGGCCTGGCCATCGGCCTGCCCGGGCCCGTCTCCTTCGACTTCACGGGCCTGTCCCGCCAGTCGAAGTCCGGAGCGGCCGTCTACGTGGGCAACGCCAAGGCCTACGTCAACGTGCACGTGCCCGCCGTCACCTCGTTCTGCGTCACCGTGGGCGTGGGCGCCTCGCACCTGTCCGACTCCAACAGCCAGACCAGCAGCACGACGTTCGCCGTGCCCATCGGCCTGCGGTTCGGCGCCGGGCTCAACCTGGGCTTGGCCCGGCTCGACCCGTTCCTCGAGCCCTACCTGTTGCTGGCCCAGGCGACAGGCTCGGTGTTCGACGTCCAGAGCAAGAGCGGCGCCCTGGGCGGGGGCGCCGACGCGGGCCTCATGCTGCACGCCGGTCCGCTGCTCGCCGGCGTGACCCTGCGCTACGGCCAGATCAGCCAGCTCGTCGGGCTGCACCCGCTCGCCGATCGCGCCGTGCTGGTCCGGCTCGGCTTCGCCTTCTGACGCGAGCCGGCCCGCGAGCCGGGGGCCGCCGAGCGGACACCCGCCGTGCCGCCGGCCGACGCGGCGCGGAGCCCGCCGCGCGCTTTACGGAAGGCGAGTCTACCGGTATATTCATCTGCTCCGGATCGGGCGCGTCCCGGTCCGGGCGGCGGGGTCCGTCGGGTCGGACCCCGCTGTCGGCATGAGTGCGATAAGGAGTTGTGCATGGTCGAAGTGATACTGGGCGAAAACGATCGGCTGGACTGGGCGCTGAAGAAGTTCCGGCGCAAGATGCTGCGGTCGGGTCGTTTCCAGGACATGAAGAAGAAGCGCTTTTACGAGAAGCCCAGTGAAGCGCGCAAGCGCAAGGCCGCGGCAGCGCGGCGTCGCAACGCGCGGGCACGGCGTCGTCGGAACCGCTCTTGAATTCATCGGAATCCCCTCCGCAGGACCTTTCCAAGCGCTCCCCAGAATTCCGGGACCTGATCCAGGCGCCCGCGCTGTTGCGCGCGGTGGATGACATGGGCTGGGAGAAGCCGACGCCGATCCAGGCGAAGGCCATCGCACCGGTGGGTGCGGGCCGCGACCTGGTGGGCGTAGCACAGACCGGCACGGGCAAGACGGCGGCGTTCCTGCTGCCCACACTGGAGCGGCAGCTGGACCGGGAGGGCCTGTACACGCTGGTCCTCTGTCCCACGCGGGAGCTGGCGCAGCAGGTGGCGGAGGACGCCCGTTCACTCCTGCGGCACACGGACCTCTGGGTCGGCGAGGTGTACGGCGGGGTGCCCATCGGCCCGCAGATCCGGGATCTGGCGGCGGGCTTCGACGTGCTGGTGGCAACGCCCGGCCGCCTGATCGACCATATCGAGCGGGGCACCGTGGACCTGTCGCAGGTCGAGGTGCTGGTGCTGGATGAAGCGGACCGGATGCTGGACATGGGCTTCCGGCCGCAGATCGACGCGGTGATCCGGGCCCTGCCGCAGGAGCGGCAGAACCTCCTGTTCTCGGCGACGATGCCCCACGGCGTCCATGCGCTGGCCATGCGCATCCTGATTGACCCGGACTGGGTCGAAGCGACGCCGGATGCCACGGCCGCCGAGACGGTGGACCAGGTGGTGTACTCGGTGCGGCCGGACCGCAAGGTGGATCTGTTCCTGAAGCTGCTGGAAGAGCTGGAGATGGACCAGGTCCTGGTGTTCAGCCGGACCAAGGCCGGGGCCGACCTGTTGTTCGCGCGCCTGAGCGCCGCCGGCGTGAGCGTCGGCGTGTTGCACGGGGACCGGGACATGAAGCAGCGGCGCCGCGCCATGGACGAGTTCTCCGACGGCAGCGTGCGCGTGCTGGTGGCCACGGACGTGGCCCAGCGCGGCCTGGACATCGAAGGCATCAGCCACGTCGTCAACTTCGACGTGCCGCACGACCCCGAGGACTACATTCACCGGATCGGCCGCACCGGCCGCGCCGGCGCTACGGGTGACGCCATCACGTTCATGACCGGCGGCGAACTGGCCCAGGTGCACGCCATCGAGCGCGCACTCGGCTACGGCATCCCCCGCATCTCCCTGGAAGGCTACGACTACGCCGGCGCCACCGCGCCGCGCACGGAAGCGTTGCGCTCCAACCGGGCCGGCCGGCGCCTCGGTGCCCGCAGCACGAAGGACCTGTCCCCCGAGGAGCTCAAGAAGCTGTTGAGCATCGGGTAGCGGGCGAGCGCACCGGCTCGATTTCGTGCGCGTGTCCCCGGGGCGCGAATCCGTCCCGGGAATGCCCGCGGAAAGCGGAAAACGGAAACGGCGAGCGGAAAGCAGGACACCGCGCGGCCTGCGCGCCCGACACGCCCCCCGGCTTTCGCATCCCGCACTAAACGCCCGCCCTTCCGTGACGCACCCTTCGTGTCTTTCGTGCCTTCGTGTGAGCCCACGCCGTCCGTTCGTGCAACGGGGTGGCGGGGCACGCCGCAGCGGCCCATATTTTCGCCCTGACCTACAATCCAAAGCCGGAACCGGAGGTACCGATGCGACGTCGCGTGTTGCACGCCGGGGTCATCGTGTCGCTCGTACTCGTGGGTTGTGCGGCGGGCGTCGCGGCGCCGGCGGCCCCCGCGCCGCGTCCGCAGCAGAGCCCGCTGCCGACCATCGAACAGAAGACGCAGGGCATGGAGAAGAAGGACGGGCTCCTGCCGCTGTACTGGGACGAGAACGCGAACAAGCTCTGGCTGGAGATCCCCCGGCAGGACATGGAGGTGATCTACATCGAGTCGTTGCCGGCGGGCGTAGGCTCCAACGACATCGGCCTGGACCGCGACCAGCTGGGCTCCACGAAGCTGGTGAAGTTCCAGCGCGTCGGCCGCAAGGTGCTGATGGTCCAGCCGAACCTGGAATACCGGGCCGTCACGAACAACGCGGCGGAGCGGCGGGCGGTGGAGGACGCCTTCGCCAAGTCGGTGATCTGGGGCTTCACGGTCTCGGCCCGCACGGGCGACCGGGTGCTGGTGGACGCCACGGATTTCCTCATCCGCGACGCCCACGGCGTGGCGCGGACGCTCCAGCGCACGGGCCAGGGCACGTACCACCTGGACAAGACGCGCAGCGCGATCTACCTGCCGCGCACCAAGGCGTTCCCGAAGAACACGGAGATGGAGGCGACGCTCACGTTCGAGGGGAACGCCCAGGGCCGCTGGATCCGCAGCGTGACGCCCACGCCCGACGCCGTGACGGTGCGGGAGCATCAGTCGTTCGTGGAACTGCCGCCGCCGGGCTTCAAGCCGCGGCGCTCCGACCCGCGCGTGGGCTACATCACCGTCGACTGGGTGGACTACGCGGCGCCCCTGGGCCAGCCCATGGAGCACCACTACATCATCCGCCACCGGCTGGAGAAGAAGGACCCGGCGGCGAAGATCAGCGACCCGGTGAAACCCATCGTGTACTACCTGGACCCGGGCGTACCGGAGCCGGTCCGTTCCGCGCTGCTGGAAGGCGTCCGGTGGTGGAACCAGGCGTTCGAGGCCGCCGGCTTCCGCAACGCCTTCCAGGTGAAGGTGCTGCCGGACAGCGCCGACCCCATGGACGTGCGCTACAACATGGTCAACTGGGTGCATCGGGCGACGCGAGGCTGGAGCTACGGCGGCTCGGTGGTGGACCCGCGCACGGGTGAGATCATCAAGGGCAACGTGCTGCTGGGCTCGCTGCGGGTGCGCCAGGACTACCTCATCGCCGAGGCTCTGCTTTCGCCCTACACCCACGGCGACTCGGTGCCGCCGGACATGCAGAAGATGGCGCTGGCGCGCATCCGCCAGCTGGGCGCCCACGAGGTGGGCCATACGCTGGGCCTGCCCCACAACTACATCGCCAGCACGCAGGGCCGGGCGTCCGTCATGGACTACCCATACATGTACGTGAAGCTGGACGGGAACGGGAAGATCGACCTGTCGGACGCGTACGCCACGGGCATCGGCGCGTGGGACAAGGTGTCCATCATGTACGGCTATTCCCAGTTCGCGCCCGGCACCAACGAGGACTCGGCGCTGGACGCCATCCTGCACAACGCGTGGTCCAACGGCCTCACGTTCCTGACGGACCAGGACGCGCGGCCGGTGGGCAGCGCGCATCCGCAGGTGCACCTGTGGGACAACGGCAAGGACGCGGCGGCGGAGCTGAACCGGCTCATGAAGGTGCGTCGTGTGGCGCTGGACCGGTTCGGCGAAGCGGCCATCCGGGAGGGCCGTCCGCTGGCCACCATGGAAGAGGCGCTGGTGCCCCTCTACCTGTTCCAACGCTACCAGGTGGTGGCAGCCTCGAAGACGCTGGGCGGGCTGTACTACACGTACGCCATGCGGGGCGACGGCCAGGAGCCGCTGCGCCGGCCGACGGCGGCGGAGCAGAAGGAAGCGCTGGACGCGCTGCTGAACACGCTGGACCCGGCGCAGCTGGCGCTGCCGCAGGGCATCCTGGACAAGCTGCCGCCCCGGCCGTTCACCTATCCGGCGACGCAGGAGCTGTTCAACCGCTACACCGGCCTGGTGTTCGACCCGGTGTCGCCGGCGGCGGCCGCGGCGGACATCACCGTGTCCATGATCCTGCAGCCGGAGCGGGCCGCGCGGCTTGTCGAGCAGCACGACTTCGACCCGACGCTGCCGAGCCTGGACCAGGTCATCGACCGGCTGTTCGGCGCCACGTTCGGCATCCAGCCGGCCAACGGCTACCAGGCAGAGATCGAGCGGGCGGTGCGCCGGGTCGTGCTGCAGCGGCTCATGGACCTGGCGGCCAATGCCGATATGCCACAGGTACGGGCCATCGCCACCCTCGAGCTGCGCCAGCTCCAGGACCGGCTGACCACCACGGCGCGCCGGGCCAGCGTGGCGGACCGCGCCGCCGACCTGATGAACGCCGATGACATCCGGCGGTTCCTGGACCGACCCATGGCCCCCGAGCCCATGGCCCAGCCGGTGGCGCCGCCGCCGGGCGACCCCATCGGGTCCGGCCAGCCGGTGGGTCCGCCGCCGGCACCACCATTGCGGGACTGACGGCGACGCTCCGCGGAGGGGCGCCACACACCGAAGAACGAAACGGATTGCTTGAAAGGACGTGTACGTGCCCGTCCGGTACGATAGAAGGGGAGGCCCCGGCCGGGGCGGCCGGGCCCTCCTCACTCTCGGCGCGCTGCTGGCGCTGGCGGCGCCGGCGCATGCCCAGACAACGGATACGCTGACGCAGGCGTCCCTGGAAGTCTATCTCCAGTGCCACGACGGACGTGCCTGCGACATGCAGTACTTCCGCCAGGAGTTGACGTTCGTCAACTGGATGCTCGAACCCCAGGATGCGGACGTGCACATCATCGTGACCACGCAACACACGGGGGGCGGCGGCCGGCGCTTCTCCATCGAGTTCCTGGGCCGCGACAGCTTCGACGGCCAGGACGAAGAGCTCTCGTACACCTCCGACGCCACCGACACGTCCGACGAGACGCGCCGCGGACTGCTGCGCGAGATCAAGCTCGGCCTGGTGCCGTACCTGCTGGCCACGCCCGTGGCCCGCAACCTGGACGTCGTCTACGAAGCGCCCGCCGGCGCGCCGGCCGTGACCATGTCGCCGGCGCAGGATCCCTGGAAAGGCTGGGTCTTCCGCGTGAGCGGCGGCGGCTCGGCCCGGGGCGAGTCCAGCATCCGCCGCTACTCCTACAACGGCAACTTCAGCGCGAGCCGCATCACCGACCAGTGGCGCGTGCGCTGGCAGATGTCCGGCTCCAAGCAGCACCAGGAGTACGACGCCACCGAAGAGCAGATCACCGGCGCGGACACCACCACCTACGACACCACCTACATCACCGAGCA
This sequence comes from uncultured Gemmatimonadaceae bacterium, assembly GCA_964619835.1. Lineage (GTDB taxonomy): Bacteria > Gemmatimonadota > Gemmatimonadetes > Longimicrobiales > RSA9 > JARRJS01. The sequence goes on from CAZUFP010000028.1 coordinate 8,808, forward strand.
GCATTCCTACAGCACGTCCGGCTTCGCCGCGTACAGCCTGGCCACCCACTGGTCCGTCGGCGCGCGGGCCGGCGCGTCGTCCGCCTCGTTCACCAACCGCAAGCTCGTGCTGGAGGGCGGGCCGGCCCTCGAATACAGCATCTTCCCGTACGAGGAGGCCAGCCGCCGGCAACTGCTGCTGGTGTACCAGCTCACCGCCAGCCACGTGGAGTACGACGAGCGGACCATCTTCAACAAGCTCCAGGAAAGCCTGGTGCGGGAGTCCCTCACCTTCTCCCTGGATGCCACTCAGCCCTGGGGCGACGCCGGAGGCGCGCTGCACGCGTCCCACTACCTCAAGGACCCCACGGACCTCTACAGCTTCGGCTTCTACGGGCGCCTCGGCCTGCGCATCGTCCGGGGCCTGGACCTGAACCTGCACGGCAACGTGGACCTCGTGCGCGACCAGCTCTACCTGCCCGCCGAGAGCCAGTCCGTCACCGACATCCTGCTGCAGCGCCAGCAGCTGGCCACCGACTACCAGTACAACCTGTCCGTCGGGCTCAGCTTCCGGTTCGGCTCCAAGTTCAACAACGTCGTGAACCCGCGCCTCGGCGAGCTGAATTGAACGCGACGCACGACCGACTCCTGCGACCCCTGCGGAGGCCACCGCCATGATCGCATTCTTCTACGCCCATTCCGGACTCCGCTACCTGGTGCTCCTCATGGGCCTCGTCGTCATGCTGCACGCCGCCTTCCGCCTGGCCCGCGGCCGCGGCTACAACACCGCCGCCCGGCGACTTGCCGTCGTCTTCAGCGGCATCGTCGATGTGCAGGTACTCCTGGGCATCGTCCTGGTCATCACCCGCCCCTTCTACCCCGCCCTCATCGGCCACATCGTGCTCATGCTCTCCGCCGCCGTCGTGGCGCACCTGCCGGTGGTGATCAACAAGCGGCGCCCCGAGAGCGAGCGCAGCATCGGCCTCCAGCTCGCTCTCACGGGTCTCGCCCTCCTGCTCATGACCGCCGGCATCCTGGCCATCGGCCGCGGCATCCTGGAGACCTCCATCCACTAGGAGAGCGCAGAGGGTGCGGAGGGCGCAGCATCTTCACGCGGAGGCGCGGAGGGAGCCGGAGGGAGCAGAGCACGCAGGGTTCATCACGCAGAGGCGCGGAGAACGCAGAGAACCCTCCTGGGTTTGTTCCGGCAGAGCAGCGGTCGCGGCGGCGTGGGCGGCCCGCCGGCAACCCCATGCCCCCGGAAAGAACAACCAAAAGAAAGTTGTTTCCCTGCGCTCTCTGCGACTCCGCGTGATCAAACCTGCGGCTCTGCGTGATATAACCCGGCGCCTCCGCGCAATGAAACGCCGCGCCGACGCGTGACGGGCTCCGCGCCCTCCGCGCCCCCGGGGTGGCGCGTGGGGGCGGGGCTCCGCATGTTGGCCACGCCACACGGGATTGACGGCCGAAGTTCCCCCATCCACGACGGTGCAACTCATGGTGCGGCGGCGCGAGCTCCTCTCCTGGTCGCTATACGACTTCGCGAACTCGGCGTTCACGACGCTGATCGTCACGTTCATCTTCAGCCGCTACTTCGCCGAGGTGGTGGCCTCCGACCCGTTGCGGGGCGCGGTGTTGTGGACGCGGGCGGTGAACGTATCGGCGGTCATCGTCGCGCTGGCCATGCCGGTGCTGGGGGCCGTGGCCGACTATTCCGGGCGCAAGAAGCTGTTCCTGGCGCTCATCACGGTGGAGTCGGTGGCGTTCACGGCGCTGCTGTTCTTCGTGGGCCCGGGCCAGGCGGGCCTGGCAGCGGTGCTGTTCATTGCGGCGAACGTGGGCTTCGAAGGCGCGCAGGTGTTCTACAACGGGTTCCTGCCGGAGCTGTCCACCCGCGAGACCATCGGCCGCGTCTCGGGCAACGCGTGGGGCCTGGGCTATCTGGGCGGCCTGCTGGCCCTGTTGATCGGCCTGTGGATGGTCCGCGGCGGCCTGCCCGCCGCCGGCCATCTGAACGTGCGGGCCACCGCGCTGCTGGTCGCCGGCTGGTGGGCCGTATTCTCCCTGCCGATGTTTCTGTTCGTGCGGGAGCGCGCCGCGCGTCGCCACGCCCCGCTGGGCCGCTACGTGACCATCGGCTTCGGGCGGGTGGGCGACACTCTGCGCAACCTCCGCCAGTTCCGGGAAGCGGCCAAGCTGCTGGTGGCCCGCCTCATCTACAACGACGGCCTGACCACCGTCTTCGCCATGGCCGCCATCTACGTCAGCGCCGTGTTCGGCATGAACACCGCCGACGTCATCGTGCTGGGCCTGGTGGTCAACGTCGCGGCGGGCCTGGGCGCCATCGGACTCGGCTTCCTGGACGACGTCATTGGCGGCAAGCGCACCATCATCGTCACGCTCATCGTGCTGGCCGGCGCCACCATCCTGGGGTCCACGGCACCCGGCGTCACCGCCTTCTGGGTCGCCGCCATCCTCATCGGCCTCATGGTCGGCCCCGCCCAGTCAGCCTCCCGCAGCCTGCTCGCCCGCTTCGTGCCGGAGAGCAAGCACGCAGAGTTCTTCGGCTTCTTCGCCTTCTCCGGCAAGCTGTCGTCCGTGGCCGGACCGTTCACCTACGGGCTGCTCCTCCAGATCACCGGCAGCCACCGCATCGCCATGGGATCCATCCTGGCGTTCTTCGTCGTGGGGCTCGCCATCCTGCTCACGGTGAACGAGGACGCAGGGATCGCGGCGGCGCAGGGGTACGCGGGCGCGGAAACGGACTGAGTGCGCGGAGGACGCAGGGACTGCTTTCACGCAGAGGGCGCAGGGACTGCTTTCACGCAGAGACGCAGGGACTGCTTTCACGCAGAGACGCAGAGGGCGCAGGGACGGCGGTTTTCTTGGGGGGCGCCGGACTGGGTTCGGGGCGTTCTGCGGCTTCGTGGCGCTGTGGCACTGCGGCTCTGCGGCTCTGCGGCTTGACAGCCCGGGCGCGATACCGGGGCCGGGCAACGGGGGGGGCACGTTCGTCGTTTCAGGGACCGTCCGGGGCAGACGCGGGACGTGACCGGCGGCGGGCTCAGAGTCCGTTGACGATACGGCGGATGCCCTGGCGCAGGAGCGGGACCGCGAAATTGAGGAGCAGGCCGACCCGGAGGTCCATCAGGCGGAGATACGTCAGCACCTGCTTCTCGAAGACCGCCGGCAGGACCGCCACCGACTTCACCTCCACGATGACCGCGTTCTGCACGACCAGATCGACGCGGAATGCGTTGTCGAACTCCAGCCCGTCGTACTCGAACGACACCGGCTTCTGGCGTTCGACCCGGTAGCCGCGGCGGGCCAGGTCGCGTGCCAGCACGATCTCGTACACGGATTCAAGGAGGCCCGGGCCGAGGCGCGTGTGGATACCCACCGCCGCATCGATGACGGCCCCCGTGATGCGGTTCAGCTCGTCCTCGGGAAGATCGACGCTTCTCTTCCGGAACGGCTCCATGGCTGACCCTCGTCTCACCCGCTTCATGCCCACGCGTCCTCTCGTCCGGTCTCGCTCTTTCCCGACGATGCCCCTCCCTCCCGGGCGCCTCCATGCCGAATTGAGCCTCCCCTGCGCGCTCTGCGCCTCTGCGTGATGCCGTCCCTGCGCTCTCTGCGCCTCTGCGTGATGCTGTCCCTGCGCTCTCTGCGCCTCTGCGTGATGCTGTCCCCGCGCTCTCTGCGCCTCTGCGTGATGCTGTCTCCGCGCTCTCTGCGCCTGCGTGATGCTGTCCCCGCGCCCACGGGAACCTCGACGGCGCGACGACCCCGATGCATCTTGGGGAGGCTTCACGGCGTGGCCGTCACGAGGGCGGCCGCGGACCCACCTGTTCGCCGACCGGCCTATGCTCCGCTCCTTGCTGGTGTTCTCCGCTGGCGTCGTGCTCCTCCTTTCTGCTGGCCAAACCGTCGCCCAGGAGGTGCAGGTGCCCCTCGACAGGGCCGGCCGCATCGACGAGATCGATGCGCGGCTCGCCCGCCGGTTGGGTCTTTTCCTGGACCGTTACCCCGACATGGTCGTCGTCCGGCTGTTCCAGCAGGGCGACAGCGCGTTCGTGCTGGAGGTGACCAGTCGGCAGGGGGAGCGTACGGTACGGCAGCGCGTGCCTATGACGGCCGCGCAGGTGGCGGATCTGAGGGCGGACGTGTCGCGGCGCGTCGCGGCGGAAGCGCCGGAGGCGGCGCTGAACCAGGAAGGGCGGTCTCTGCTCCTGGCCACCACAACGACGCTCGGCCTGGGCTTCTACGGCTGGGCTCTGCCCGTGACGCTGCACATCGAGGACGGACGCGCCGCCGTGGCCACGTACATGTTCACGGCGGGCGCCAGCTTCGTGATCCCGTACATGCTCACCAAGACGCGGCCGGTGACGTACGGCATGGCCAATCTGGGGTACTGGGGCGCCACGCGCGGACTGGTGCATGGCGTGCTGCTGGGCAACATCCTGAGCGACGACGAATCCGTGCCCGCCGGCCTCGGCATGGCCGGCAGCATCCTGGAAGCGACCATCGGCTACGCCTGGGCCGCCCGTACCGGCATGACGCCGGGGGCCGCCCACGACATCGGCAACTGGGGCGACATGGGGAGCATGACGGGCTTCGAGCTGGCCATGATCCTGGGCGTCGACAACGCCGAGGACGCGGTGCCCGCCATGGTCCTCGCCGGTTCCCTGCTCGGCGTGCCCGTCGGAGCCGGCTACGCCCACGCCCGCCGGCACACCTGGGGCGACGCCGAGATCCAGCGCATGGCCTACTCCACCGGCATCCTCGCCGGGTTCATGGTCAGCGATTGGATCGACGGCCTGGACAGCCCCCACGTCGGCGGCGCCGCCCTGCTCGTCGGCAGCACCGCCGGCTTCCTCATCGCCGACCACGCGCTGCGCAACCACGACTACTCCGTCGGCCAGGGCATTCTCGTCGACCTCGGCACCGTCGCCGGCACGCTCATCGGCGTCGGCACCGCCGCCCTCGTCTCCGGCAAAGACGGCCCCGGCCAGACCACCGGCCTCACCCTCAGCACCGCCGGCGCCGTCCTGGGCCTCACCCTCACCGCCGCGTCGCTCCGTGCGTCCGCCTACGCCGCGCCCGCTCCGTCCGACGGCCCGCAGCTGTCCATGTCCGTGGTGCCTGCCCTTCGACTCCCGGGGCAAGCACGCGGCTTCCCCGCACCGATGCTCATGGCCAGCCTACGCTTCTGAACGCCGCCGGCCTCCCTTCCCCCCATTCACCCGGCGGGTCACCGCCGCCTCACGACCCGGGTGAATGGGGCCCGCTGCCTGCCTCCGCCGAGCATCCCACCCCAATACGGTTATCCCCCCAAGAACGCAGTCCCTGCGCCCCCTGCGCCTCCGCGTGATGCCGTCCCCGCGCTCTCCGCGTGATGTTGTCCCCGCGCTCTCCGCGTGAAACGCTGGCTCCGCGCTCTCTGCGCACGTGCAAGGTTGTCCCCCCGCCCACGCCACCCCCTCAGCGCCTCCGCGCTCCCGCCCGCCTCAACAGCAGCATCCCCGCGCGCTCGCCCGTGGTCTGTTCCGCGCGCGTCGCGACCTTCCCGTTCACGATGACCCAGTCGATGCCGGTGGGGGACCGCGTGGGATGGGCGGCGGTGGCGGGGCTGCCGATGGTGGCGGGATCGAAGACGACGAGGTCCGCAAACCAGCCTTCGGCAATGCGGCCGCGCCGGTCGAGGCCCGCTATGGCGGCGGGCAGGGCCGTCATCCGGTGCACCGCCTCTTCCAGGCTGAGCACGTGCAGCTCCCGCACGTACGTGCCCAGCATGCGGGGGAACGCGCCGTAGTCGCGGGGCACCGGGAACGACGCGGAGCCCCGGGAGCGTGTGGCGCCCTCCGTGCCCGCCGCGCCCGGCGTGCCTGGCATCACGCGGCCGTCGGACACGATGGCGGTGTGGGGGTCCTTCAGGATGCGGGCGATGTCGTCGTCGCTCTGGCCGTGAAGCACGATGCGGGCGCCGCCCATCTGGATGGCCTGGATGACCAGCTCGGCGGCGGCTTCCGGGACGGGGTCCACGTGGTGCTGGACGGCCCAGTCGTGGAAGGTGGTGCCGTCCAGGTCCGGCTGCCACGGCACGTCCACCAGCTCGATGCGACGCAGGTCGTTGCCGCCCGGTCCGTCCACGATGGCGGACATGATACCTTCCACGATGCTGTCCCGCAGGGCCGGGCGCCACAGCCGATCCAGGAACGCCCGCCGTCCCCCCTGCATGGCCCATTCGGGCACCAGGCGGGTGATGTCGGCGGGCGTGCCTGCGGTAGGTACGCGGTCCAGCCACACCGTCCGGCCGGCGGCGCGGGCGGAGTCGACCATGGCCAGCACGCGGGTGCTGGCGCCCCAGTCGGGCGCGCCGATCACGCGCGCCCGGGCCAGCAGCACGGGCACGCCGGCGCGCCGTCCCACCTCCAGGGCCTCCGCCACCGCGCCGGCCAGCCCGGGCCCCGTGTCCCGAAGGCCGGCGGCGAAGATGCCGCCGCTGTCGCCGGCCACCTCGGCCAGGGCCACCACTTCCGTGGTCGGGGCATACCGGCCCGGCGGATCGGCCAGGTCGGCGGACAGGCCCCGGGCGCCGTCGTGCATGGCCTGGGCGACCAGCCGGCGCATGGCATCCAGCTGGGCGAGGTTGGCGGGCTGGCGAGAATCGCCCATCACCCGCCGCCGGATGGCCGCCTGCCCGATGAGGTAGCCGACGTTCATGGCCGTGCCGGTGCGGCGTAGCGTGTCCAGCGTGAGAAACAGCGGCATCGGCGAGCGTCCGTCGGCGCCGCCCAGCGCGCTGGTCACGCCCTGGCCCACCATGTTGGCGGCGTCCGGGGCCCGCGGCAGGTCCTCCAGATGCTCCTGCAGGTCCACGAACCCGGGCGCCACCACGCGGCCCCGGGCATCGATGACGCGTGCCGCGCGGGCATGCGCCAGCGACCGCTTCGAGATGCGCACGATCCGATCCCCGACCACGGCCACGTCGGCCCGGTAGCCGGGCGCGCCCGTGCCGTCCACCACCGTGCCGCCCGTTATCACCAGGTCGTACGGGCCGTCGGACCCCAGCAGGGGCAGGTGCAGGCTGCGTATCGGGCCACAGCCGCCGAGGAATACGACGGCGGCCGCGGCAAGGATGCGGGCCACCGCCCTGGCGCTGGAGGCCGCCCCGCGGACGGCAGGAAGACCCCGCGCGGCCGGGCGAGGCGAGGCGCCGGCCGCGGCCACGGCCGCGGAGCCGGGGTTCGTTGGGATGAGTCGTTTCATGTCGTATCGGGTTGCGGGCCGCCGGAAGATGCCTTGCGAAGGGCATCACGCCAACCCCCGGCGCGGCCTCTGGACAGCCCCTCGACGTCAGACCGCCCTTGCCGGTGGAGAACCCGGCAAGGGCGGTCTGCGTGCGGCCTGCCCGTCCTGGCGCCTTCGGCGCTCAGTGCCCGGGTGGCGGCACGGGGCGCGACGGCCTCGGCGCCGGGCGGGAAGGCGCCGGCCTCGGTGCAGCCCTCGGCGCAGCCCTCGGTGCCGGCCGGGACCGCGGCGCGGGCCGCGCCCGGGGCGCCGAACGCCGTGCGGGCTGCGACCGGCTCGAGCTGCGCGACTCGCGCGCCGGCGGCGGTGCCGGCTTGCTGGGCGCCGGCTTGCTGGGTGCCGGCTGTGCGCGAGGTGCCGGCCGCGCGCTGGGCGTCGTGCGGCGCGGCGCCGGCGCGGCGCGTGGCGTCGACTCGCGCGGCTTCGTGGCGCGCGGAGCCGGTGCGGCCCGCGGCGTGGAGGATTGCGGCTCCGGGCGGGCCGCCGGCCTCTGCTCCGGCGGGCGATCCGTGGGCGCTACCTGGCGCGGCACCTCCGGCACGCCGGCCTTGGGCTGCGCATCGATGGGCGTCCGCCCCTCCGGCCGACGCGCAGACGGCGGCTCGGGGCTGCCATCCACCGGCTCCACCGGCACCGTGGGCACCTGCGGCGTCAGCGGATCAGGCCGTCCCAACCGGCCCGGCTCCGTCGGCATGAGCGGCACCGGCGTGCCCGTGCCCGGCTGGAACGTCGGGATCTGGGTGCGGACCGAGTCGCCGGGGCTCCCCGGCGTGCGCGGCATCTCGGGCCCGCGCGGCCGCCAGGCCGCCGGCACCCTGAACGTGGAGGAGTCGCGCACCAGCGGGTTCACCGAAGGCCGGATGTAGTAGGGATACGCCATGGCGTAGACCGGCGGCCGCGGCGCCTGCGGCCAGACGACGTACGTGGCCGTCGTCCAGTTGGCGTACTCCGGAGAAACCACGATGTCGTTCGTGATGGCATCCGTGGTCTGCGCCACGCTGTAGCTCGCGAAGCGCAGGCTCATGGTCTGGCGCCCCGACATGAACATCCCCGTGCGCAGCGGCTCGGTGGACGCCACCAGCACCAGGTACATGGGCTGCGAGAACCTCAGCGAAGACCACCGGCTGTAGCTGCCGTAGCCGTAGCCGTAGCCGTACCCGTAGCCGACCGGGTAGCCGTAGCCACCGTAGCCCCAGGGCGAATACCCGAAATCGTAATAGGGGTACGTGTGGCCGAAGCCGTAGCCGAACGCGCCCGAGCCCCACGGGTCCAGCCAGCTGTTGAAGGAGCTGCGCCAGCCATAGCCGCCGAACCCGCCCATGTAGTACGAGTTCAACCGGTGCGTGCCACCACTGAAGTAGTTCATCCCGTCGCGGAAGCGTGGGAAGAGCATGGTGGTGCCCATGCCGGGCCGGATCAGGAACACCGACGTATACGCGGGCTGGCTCACGCTGATGGAGACATCGCCCGTGAATTCGCTGTACCAGATGTCGGCCTGGAGAGGTTCGTTCCGGCCGTACCAGGTGTCATGCGCTTCGGCGGGTCCCGCAGGCGCGGGCGTCTCGTAGTGGTAGCATCCAGCAAGCGCTACGGCTGCAAACAGCGGCAGGACGACTTTTCGCATTTCCAGGCCTCCAGGTCCGGGAGGGCCTTTTCCTCCACGATTCCAGATACCGCTTCCGTGCCCTTATGGTTCCAACGTGCCTCCGCCCTCTTCTTAATATAGCAAATCCCGTGCTGCACGGCCCGGGTTTCCTTCAAACCGCGCCGCCCGGCGCCGGCAGGGCTTGCGCGGACGCGAAACGGCCTTGCGGGCCGTGGGCGGATGGCAGATCCTTCTACTTATCTGACTCCTTACACCCATTCATCGCTGAGACCCGGAATCGGCCATGGATCCGAATGCGTTGGGGGGCATGCTGTTCACGCTGCTCCTGGTCGTCATCATCGTGGGCGCCATCCTGGTGTTCCCCATCATGCGGCGGCTGGGGACCGCGCTGGAGCTGTGGCTCAGTGACAAGCGCCAGGGCTCGCTCCAGAGCACCGACGCCCGGGCCCTGCGGGACAGCATCTCCACGCTCGCCGACCGGATGGAGCGGCTGGAAGACCGGCAGCTCTTCCTGGAGGAGCTGGTGGAGCGGAGCCCCCTACGCGGCCCGTCGGGGTCCGGCACGCTGCCGCCGGAGACGCGGCCCAGGGACGGCGGCGCCTGAGCCATCGTTTTCATTGCCCCCGGAGGGACCACTCCCTAGCTTGAAACGGCCGCCGCGCCCATCCCCGGCGCCGCGGCCGCTCTGATCCACCCGGTCCAGCAAGCATCTGCGTTCGCATCCCCGGCGGGCACGGCCCGCTTCGTCCCCAACCGAACGGAGGGATTCATGCGACGTTTCCTGACGGCCTGCACTCTTGCCCTCGTCGTCGGGCTCGGCGGCTGCTACCACGTCATCGTGGAGACGGGCAAGCAGCCTTCGAGCCAGACCATCGAGATCCCCTGGGCCACGTCCTTCGTCGCCGGCCTGGTGCCCATCGAGACGGTCGAGACGGCGTCGAAGTGCCCCAACGGCGTCGCACGGGTCGAGACCTACCACTCGTTCCTGAACATGGTGGCGACGGTGGTCACGTGGAACATCTACTCGCCCATGACCATCGAGGTGACCTGCGCCGCCGGCGGCACGAGCAGCGCCGGCAGCCCCGATGCCGACGTCGCCGGCGCCGACGTCATCCGGCTGTCCAGCGACGCCAGCCTCGAGCTGCGGGCGAAGGCCATCAACTACGCGGCGTGGCGCTCCATCGAGCTCAGGCATCCCGTATACGTCAACTACGGCCAGTAGCCGGCAGGGCCGCGGGCGGCGCCCCCGGGGCGTCGCCCGCGGTGCGCGGGAGGTCCGTGAGGTTTCCGCGCCGTCCGGCAATTAACACTTGAACGCAGCACGCATCCCCGGAGGCTTCCTTGGCACGCGAGCTCCGACTCGGCTTCGCCATGGGCGGCGGCGTTTCACTCGGCACCTTCTCCGGCGCCGCCCTGTCCGAGGCCATCAAGCTGGCCGTCCTGCACGGCGGCTACACCGACGACGCCGGCCAGTGGCAACGCTACGACCGGGTGGTCATCGACGTCTTCTCCGGCGCCTCCGCCGGCGCGATGGCCCTGGCCCTCATGCTGCGCACCCTGACGGAGCGGAGCGCCGAGGCCGAAGAGCGGGCCCGGCAGCGCCTGGAGAACGACTTCGGCGCCGAGCTGGCGGCCGCGTTCCGCGGCCTGCCCGACGCCGCGAAGCGGGACCTGATCGCCGCCCAGGCCGTGCAGGATGCGCAGGAAGACGTCTGGGTCGATGAGGTCAGCATCGACCGGCTGCTGGGCGTGGACGCGGGCAAGCCCGGCGACGCACGTTCCGGGTCCACGGCCGGCCCCGGGGCGACCGACCCCAACCTGCCCTACACCGCCGGCCTCGTCGACCGGGGGGCGGTGGACGCCATCGCCCGGCACCGGATCGGGTTCCAGGGTACGCTGGACCTTTCGGGGCGCCGTCTGCTGGCGGACCGGGTGCTGTTCGCCTGCACGCTGTCCAACACCACGCCGATCCTGGTGGACGCGCGCGGCGACCTGCAGGCGTCGGACGCGGGCTGGCTGGGGCTGGGCGACGGGCTGACGTCGTACGAGCACAAGGAAGTGCGGGTGTTCGACCTGTCGTTCGTGGAGCGGGCGCCGGACTCGCCGTCGCGCTGGTGCCGCTACCACGCCGCCGACAAGGTGGCGGACCCCACCACGGGCATCGGCGACCTGCGCGGCTCGCGGGCCTGGGCCAAGATCACCGCCACGGCCATCGCGTGCGGCGCGTTCCCGTTCGCCTTCGAGCCCGTCGTGCTCACCCGCAAGCGCTACGAGTTCGCCGAGCGCTGGCCCAAGCGGCTGGCCGATGCCGGCCTCGACGCCTACCCGTTCACCTACTTCGACGGCGGCGCGTTCAACAACGAGCCCATCCGCGAAGCGTTCCGCATGGCCGCCTTCATGGACGCGCTGCGTCCCGGCCACGACTACGACCGCCGCATCATCTTCGTCGACCCGAAGGTCGGCGTCGTCGATCCCCGTTTCCGCGTTCCTGTCCACGTCCAATGGTTGCTTCAGGAATCAAACGCGTTGGGGGCTCTCGGCGGCGCCGACCTCGTCCGCAAGGCTTCCCTCGACCGCCTGGCGCCCCACGCCGCCTCCGTCCTGACCGCGTTCATGGACCAGGCCCAGATGGTCGAGGAAGACAAGGTGTACGGCGCACGACGCAGGTTCGAAGAGCGCGACGTCGTGCGCAACATCCTGGCCGGCGCCCTGTCGGACCACCCCGGCGCCGGCGACTTCGACGCACTCGCCGACTACTGCTCCGCCCGACTCGCCGAGCGCGCACGCCGCACCGCCATGCCCGAAGGCGCCATGGACCTCACCGGCGAGCTGCGCCGCGTCATCGCCGAAGAGCCCGACAACCTGCCGGACCTCCAGGGCCAGGCCGACCACTTCCACGCCATGACCCAGCCGGAACAGTCGCCCTACGCCCAACAATGGCTCCGCGCCCTCGCCTTCGTCGCCCTCGACCTCGCCATGGACATGCCCGGCAAGCGCGCCAACGACCGGCTCATCGCCATCGCGCCCGTCCTCGGCGTCGGCAGCGGCCTCCAGCCCCAGACCATCGACCTGCCCGGCGGACGCGTCGCCGGCTTCGGTGGCTTCACCTCCGCCGTCCCCGGCCGCTACGAGGTGGCCATGGGCCGCTACTGCGCCCGGGAGTTCCTCGAGGCCGCCCACATGATCCCGCTGGCGCGCCAGCCGGCGCCCGCGCCCCTCTGGGGCCCCGGCCAGGAGGCCAGCTATCGCCGCGACCTGGACCGCGGCCTCGGCCTCCTCGCCCGGCGGGTGGGCGAGGCCGTCAAGGAATCGCACCTGGTCCACATCTTCCCCGGTGTCGACGCCGCCCTGAAAGCCGCCGTGGCGAAGATCGCCATGAACAAGGTGGCCGGCCTTTCGAAGGCCCAGACGCCGAAGGTCCGGTTCCAGTTCAACATCGCCGTGCCGGACGGCCGGTACGAGCTGGACGGGCCCGGGCTGGCCGATCGTGACCTCGGTGCCATCAAAGCCTCGCAGCTGGTGAGGCAGGCGGGGGCGCGGGCGCGGGCCGCCCCTGCCCCCGCCCCCGCCTGGTTCATCCTCTCCTTCCTCGACTGGGACGAGGAAGCGGGCGCGTGGAGCGGGCCGTTCATCGACGAAGCCGCCCAGATGCTGCCCATCCACCGGGACGGGCCCGGTCCCCTGCCCGACCGGCTGGTGTGCACCGTCGCGTTGCCGGACGCCGACCTGGTGCGCCAGGCCACGCTCTGGCCTGACGGACGCTTCACCGGCACCCTCGACGTGGACGCGCACGACGGGCAACGGGGCATCGCCGGGTTCTGGGGGGTGGAGCCGGGGGTGGTGGGGCTGGAGGAAGGGTTGTGGTAAGCCGCTCGCAGGGTCCGCGCGCGATCAGCCGCCTGAAGACGCCTTGCTCACGGCCTCGAAGGTGAGGCGCTCCAGGTGTCCCGTGCTGGAGCAGGGTGAGCGCGTGCCTCGCCGGGTGACGACGACGCCGTCCACCCGGATCCGCAGCTCGGAGTTGTCGCCGCCGTCCGCCGGCACGAGCTGGCTGTACACCGTGACGTACACGTCGCCGGCGCTGGCGCTGTTGCCGTACGCGGTGCCGGTGCACTTGAAGAAGCGGGAGATGGGCTGGCCGGCGATGCGCTGAAGGTGCGCGGCTTCGGTGCGCAGGACGTGCGACCCGGCGTCGGAACCGTTGACGGGGAGCCCGGCCTCGCCGTACCACGCTACCAGGGCCGGCCATACGTCGGCGGGCGTGCCGGACACCGCCATGGACGAGAAGTCGGCCTGCCGTGTCAGCGTCGAGGTCCTGGCCCCGCGCCCGGTGCGGTCCACCATGGGGACGAGCGTGGGCGGCGGTGACGCGGTCTCGCCGGTGGCACAGGCGCCCAGCAGGGCGCCGCAGCCGAGGGTGACGAAAAGACGGGCAACGCGAGGGAAGGTCATGGTTCCGCTACCATACCCGCCGGCCGCCGTATGCGTCAAGGCGCATGTGCTCGTGCTGCCCGCGCGGGCCGGTCCGCCGCTGGACCTCCAGGGAGACATCGCGGTGGAGTGGCGGGACAGCGACGTGTGGTGAATTTTGGCACCATGAGACTCCATCCCGTGCTTCGAATCGCCTTTGCGCTGGCTCTCGCGGGCGCCTGCGGCTCTCCACCGGAACGACAGCCGCCGACGGGGAGCGGCCATCTCGTCGAGGTCGGCTTCCAGCCTCGCCGGCCCAACTCTCTCTCTCTGTCGGTCAACCATCTATGCCAGCAATGCACCCACAGATCAGCCACTTGAAGCCCACCAGCGTTCTCGCGTCGTTCGTATGCCACTCCGCCGATGGCGCGCCTCATTTCTCGCCGTATTGATGGCATACTCCCAATGGTCGCGCAGCGTTCCCGTCAACTGCCCCGCCTCACACGTTTCCTGCGACCGCCCGGACTCCGGTATGCTGATGCTGAGTTGAAAACAATCTTCGTTGGCAGTCTTGCTCGCCCAGGAGCGATGATGCTCGTCACCACACTTCTTCTTGCCACGACTGTCGGCATGGCTCCGCCGCCTCAGCAACCCGACACCCTCAAGATCACCAAGGAAGTCGAACGTCGCATTGCTGCGCATGAACAGGCTATCGGACGCATCAACGTCACATACACTCGAGTTGATATGAACGCGGCGTGTTCGGCGGATGATGGACAGTCTTGTTTTGGAACGGGTCCCGAACTGATAGCGTGCGCACCGGACTTCGATTGTTACCCGTCATCATGGAAGACCCAATTGGGTGACTTCTTGTTCCGCGCGGCAAGTGAACACCCTGATGCGGGCGTTGTGGTGGGGTGGGCCACTTCGTTTCTGATGGGTTTCGGCCGGCAGATGGACGCGTTCAATGTCGTGAATGGTTGCAGAGCCGCAGCATGGTGGTGCGACATGTTGAAAGGTTACGTCTATGATCGCGTACAACGGCCAGAAGAAGCCGGGCGATGGTTCCAAAGAGCTTTGGCTTCTGCACCTGATTCTGCTAGGTGCATGTTCAACGACGCTTCCTGGATGCTCCAACGCGATATGCGAAACCGCTCCGAGCACCTACCTTGCGTTTCGAGGGAAGCCTTGTCCGACACAGTTTTCTGGCTGGCTGACCCAGCCTTCGCCTTACCTGGGAACGAGCGTTGGACCGAAAACGTAGCCCGCTTGCTGTCATTGTACTTCGTGGAAAAACGGGATTCGCTCTTTCACCGGCGACCACCGCCTGAATGGTACAGAGATACAATGGTGTCGCGAACGGTCCCCCGGGGCAAAGTCGATTCATGGCGCAGAATCCCGAACGACTCAAAAGGGTTCCCCCTTCTTGTCTGGACCAGCGTAAAAGCGGCCCGCTACCACTTCGTCCCTGACTTCCCGGACAACGACCTCGCCCACCCCGTCTGGCGCATCAACGGCACCATGGACGACGAAGGTTACACACCGCCCGACGCGAAGTACTACGCCCTGCCCGCGCAGCTCGCCCGCTTCCGCCAGGACGACACGACCGTCGTCGCCGTCAGTGGCGACCTCGCCGGCTCCGCCCTCGCCGAAAAGGACAACGCCACCGCGCACCTTGTCCTGAGCGACGGCCCTGGGAGCTTCCCCATCCACCTCACGTCGCCCTTCCACGACGGCCGCGCCGTCTTCCTCGCCCCTGTGCCGGCAGGCCGCTACGTGGCCAGTTACGAGGTGGTGGCGCCGGGCGTGGTCGGGCGGCACCGGGTCATGATGGAGCCTCTGGACACTGAAGGGCCCGGCGTCTCCGATCTCCTTCTGTACCAGCCCATCGGCAACCTGGAGCCGGACTCCCTGCGCATGGCCGCGGCCATGATGCTGGGCACCGACACGGTGGAGACCGGCGACCAGCTCGGGGTGTACTGGGAAACCTACGGCGCCGGGAAGGACACCACGGTGCAGGTGGAACTGGAGGTGCGCAAGGAAGGCGGCGGACTCATCGCCACGCTGAAGCGCCTGTTGCCGGGAGGTAGCACGGAGGGGCCCGGCCGGCTGAGCTGGAGCGAGCCGTCGAAGGGGGAGGTGTTCCCGCGCGCCGTCGTGCTGGACCTGGAAGGACTGGGCGCCGGCACCTACACGCTGGCGGTGCGGACGACGTGGGCGGGACAAAAGGCCTTGGAGACGCAAGGCACGGTCGTGGTCCGGTAGTCACAATGCGTCGTTCCCGGGTCGTTCACCGGGGCAGAAAGCGAGACATGTGATGTTCAACACGCAACGACTCTCAGCCATGACAGTGTTGTCCTGTGTCGTGCTCACGGTCGGTGCGGGGTGCAAGAGTGCCACCGAACCGCCGATTCCCGCAGATTGGTTCACATTCGATGTCTCGAACCGTATCAATCAAAGCGGGCCGGACACGACAGCCGCCCAACAAGTCATGGAGCTGTTTCAGGTCCACCTGGCGACCGGCACATCGATGGCCAAGATGGCTGAAATCCAGAAGATGGAGGTCGTCTGGCCGGATGGGGCGCTGCGGACGTCCGTTCCCGACAAATTCCAGTCAGAAAGCGGCGTCTACGACGCCACCGGCGTGGAGCAACGGCCGGAAGGCTTGATGGCCGGGACATACACGTTGGAAGTCGAATTCAAGGACGGCCAGACGGTTCGCCGACGGGTCGACTATGACGGCCACGTTCTGGGGCGGCCGGTGGTGCAGAGTGTGACGCCCAGCGCCGACGGTGTTCAGATCATATGGGATGCACCCATGCTAAAGCACACGTGGCGCCTGTTTCTCACGCAGGACACCGCCCAGATCGCCGTTTCTTCACCACATGCCACCACCGGCGGGACGGTCACCGGCTCGATCGAGCATCCGTTGTCGTCCGGCACGTACGTGCTCGAGCTGTTGATGTATGACGATTTCAACCAGCGAATGGTCTTGATTCCGTTCGATTATACGGCGCCTTGAAGTCTAGGTTTGAAAGTCCACGCCGACTGCCGTCCGTGGGGGGTGCGTGGTGAACCAGAACACGTGACGATTCCTGCGACCCTGATGCTCGCTTCATTCCCGGAAACGGTCCACCAGCTGCTCCTGGAGTGGCTCCGGGGTGGCCACTACGTGGCCTTCGCCCTGGTCGCGTCCTTCCTGCTGCTTTCGCTGGTGTCGTCGTGGGTGCGGTGGTGGCTGGATGATGCACGGCGAGAGCTCACCTGGCTGCGCCGCACCGCGGTGGGCTTCGCCGTCTGGCTCGCCTGTTTCGGTGTGGCCACGCGCAGCATCCCGCAGTTCCTCCTGCTGCTTGGCATGGCGGGGCTCCTCCTGGCGTCCGCCTTCCGCGCCTATGCGGTCTGCCGCGAGTGCGGACAGCTCATCTGGAGCGGCAAGGCCTGGGCTCGACCGGAGAAATGCAACGAGTGCGGGGCGCGCCTCGCACTGTCCTTCGCGGAGGACCAGAAAGCCGTGCTGGGCCTGACTCTCGAGGCCATGCGGCAGCTGGAGGCAGAGGGTCGGATCGCCTTCGCCCGCGACATCTCGCGGCAGGTCGAAGACGCGACCGGCTTCTGGCTGCCGCGATCCAGCGTGGACCGGGCTCTGCAACTGCTCGAACGAGGCGGCCTGCTCGAATGGGACACCGACCACTGGCGTGTCGCCCAGCGGTCCACGAACGAGGTCTCGCCTCCATGACCTTCCTCTTCTTCACCCTCCCGTCCAACGACCTCGGCCTGCTGGCCCGGTCGCTGCCCATCGCCCGGGCGCTCCGGGACCGGGGGCACACCGTGGAGTTCTGCACGCCGGCGAGGGCGGCGGGGGCGCGGGGCGGCGGTTCGCCGGAACCATGTCGGCCGTCCGGCGCTCCCCTGCCTGATGCGACGAGTAGCGAGCCGAAAGATATCCTTTGAACTGCGGGTCTCGCTCGTTATCGTGCCCCTGCTGCCAGCTTCATCGAGCTCTTTGCCAAATCGTCTCGACCTCGCCCGAAATAGACGAGCACCTTGGGTTGTCGTTGGGGACCTACCGCCGGCGTACCTGGTGATCGACGACGCTCCGACCGCCGAAGGCGCTTTGAACAGCTGCATGGCGGAGATGCGAGGGTGGATGGAAGCCGTGCGAGTACCGTCGTAGAATGGCCTGTTCTTCGTCGACCGTGCGCGGTAGTGGAGGAAAGGGCCAGGACCGCTGACTGCATGAGGAGCCTGAGTGAAAGCGTTGCGTACAGTACCGAGAGTTGAGCAAGTGCCCGGATCGTCGCCACGGCTGTCGAGTGCTCGGCCCGGGCTCGGCGTTTGGCTCCGACTCATACCAGACGTCGCCGTTGTGGGCATGATGGTCGCCTGCAATGTGCAGAATCAGCCTCCGGAAAGACTCACAGTTGTGTCTGCGCCGGAGATTCCGGGTTCAATCACGTTTGGATCGGATTCGTCGAGCGGGGTCAATGCTGTGCTTGGCTCGGTGATTGACGCCACATTCCTGGATCGAGACGAGATCGCCGTTCTGGATCGATATGCACCGTTCGTTCGTGTGTATGGCCGGGATGGCGCCTTCGTCCGTGCAATCGTTCCCGAGGGTGGTGGACCGGGAGAGGCACGGCATCCCGTTTCGCTGCAGGGGACCGACAGCGGTGCGGTCCTGCTGACCGAGAGCAACTCCGTCAGCCTGATTTCAGCGGACGGAAAGCTGATTCGACGGCTGCCGCCGCTGGAGGGTCGCTCTCGCGGTGCCGCCATCGGTTGCGATGGACAGTTGCTGGTCATGCACACGGTTGCACAGGGATACCTGCCCACCGGTGCCATCACGGCATTCGATAGCACATGGAAGCACCCGGTGTCAGAGTTCAGGCTCGATACGATTCGCGGATTCTCGCGGCAGGAGCACCCGTTCTTTCTCGTCAGGTCAAAAGATGTGTTGACGTTTTATACCGAGGAAATCCGCGAGCCGCGTCTGCTGTCCATAACGTGCGGGCCAGAGTCTGTCACCTCGCTACCGCTGCCGCCACCTGGCCGGGCTGAGTGGTTTGAGCAGACGTCCGGCGGATGGGCTCTTCACCCGTCGGATCCTCCAATCCCAGCTGGCGTGGCGGCGGTCGATAACGGCGTGCTGTGGGCGACGAACGAGTTAATCGACAGTGACAAAGCGACAGTGCTGACTCTCATTGGCTCTGACGGCTCGGTCGGCGAGTCTCTTGGACTGCGAGGCTGGGTCGAGCTCGTTGATTCTGACGATCGCGCCTTCCTGTTCATCCATCGCGGTGATTCGGCGTCCACCGCCCTCGTCGTTCCACGAGGGCCGCTGCTGCGGCTGGTCGCACAGCTGGGGATCGAGAGGAGGAAGAGGAAGTCGTCGCAGAGCGTGAGCCTGGAGACGTCGCGGCGCACGCCGGCGTCGCAACTCTGAGAACGTCATCTGCAATCGGCGCAGATCATCAAATGGAGGAGATGATGAAAGTGATTCGGGCCGATCCGGCGATGAACGGGATGGAAGGCGCCTGGTGGGGCCTCCGCGAACGCACTGTGAATTGAGCGTGCGCGCGAGACGCGGGACCATGAGAGGTGAAGGGATGGAGATCCGGCCCGTGGAGGAGACATCGGGTCCGACAAGGACGGCCGCAGCTCGACTCGCCATTGTGCTGGCTCTCGCGGGCGCCTGCGGCTCTCCACCGGAACGACAGCCGCCGACGGGGAGCGGCCATCTCGTCGAGGTCGGCCGCGTCGAGCTCCAGGAGATCGCGGGCGATCCCATCGTGGGCATCGGCTACGTCGGCCGGCGTCCCGGAGGCGGATTCCTGGTGGCCGACGAGCGGGCGGGCCACGT
Source organism: uncultured Gemmatimonadaceae bacterium (assembly GCA_964619835.1). GTDB lineage: Bacteria > Gemmatimonadota > Gemmatimonadetes > Longimicrobiales > RSA9 > JARRJS01. The sequence goes on from CAZUFP010000028.1 coordinate 27,980, forward strand.
GCGGCTGTTCGACCGCGCCGGGCGGCAGGTCCGGGTCGTGGGGGAGCCCGGCCGGGGGCCCGGCGAGCTGGAGGGTCCGACCGGCGCGGTGGAGCTCCCGGACGGCCGCATCTTCGTCGTGCAGAGGGCTGGATCGCGGCTCACGAGCTTCCCGCCGGACTCCTCGCCCAGGACGGCCACGATTCCGGGCTACTACGGCTTCTGGGCGGAAAGGCTGCCGGACGGCTTCGTCGCCGGCGTGGCCACCCGGGACACGCGGTTCGCGGTGTTCGATGGCGACGGCAACGCCCTCGGCACGTTCGGGTCGCTGGATCCGACGGTCGTCCGCACCCCCTTCTGGATCTTCTTCGCGGCGGACCACGCCGCCGTCCGGGGCCGCTCCATCGCGGTGAACACGTCCCTCTTCCCGACCATCCGGCTCTACGACTTCCAGGGGGACTCCGTCGGCTCGTTCAGCGTTCGACCGGACCGCTGGGAGCCGGTGTCGGAGCCGCCCGTGTCCGACCTGTCCGCGCCAGGCAACCGGGACCGGGTCGCGGACTGGTCCCGGACGTTCACCGTCGTCCGGCAGATCGCGCCCATCGACGACTCGCTTCTCGTCGTCCAGTACGGGCGTCACGATCCCCGCGAGGCCGACCCCTACTTCGTGGCGCCCACGACCGCCAACGTGTACTCGCTGAACGGGGACGTCCTCGCGGCCGGCGTGACCCTGCCCGGTCCGGTGGTGGGCGGCGGCTCCACGCTGCTCGTGCTGGTGGCCGAGCCTCCGGATCCCTGGACCCTGTCCGTGATGGCCTGGCGGCGGGAATGATCACGATGGGAACGGCGGCGTGAGCGGCCGTTCTGCCCGTGAGAGCGCAAGGAGGGAACACATGAACTCATCTCCGCCAGGTTCTCCAGGAATCCGCCGGTTCGTGGGCAGCGTCAAGCTGCCCGCGGCAATGGCCGCCGCGAGCGCCCTCATCGCGGGCCTTCCGGGTGCCGTGGCCTCTCAGACGCCGCAAGATTCCGTCGCGGTACGCGCGTTCGTCGAAGCATATCGGACGACGTGGGACGAACACGATCCGTCGGCTCTGGCCGCGTTCTTCGCGCGGGATGGCGACATGATCATGGGCAGCGACCCCGTAGCGCCCGGACGGGAGGCGATTCAGCGGTGGTGGCGGGACTACTTCGCCAGGCAGGAACCGGAACGCCGGGTCGCCATCGACGTCCACGCGGTGAGACTCGTTGCGCCGGATGTCGCGGTGCTCGACGTCGCGACGACGACCGGGGGTCGAAACGCGCGGGGCGAAGCGCTGCCGTCCAGGAAAGCGCGCGGCACCTGGGTGATGGTTCGCCGGGGCGGCACATGGCGGATTTCGGCGATGCGCGGCATGCCGACGGAGCAGGACCGGATCATCCGCGGACCTGGCCGCCAGGGCCAGGCCGAGCGCTTCATGCGGGGCGTGTACGGCTGCGATCTCCCGGCGGTGGACGCGCTGGCCGCCGACAGCGTCGTGTTGAGCTACCCGATCATCGAAGAGCTGTACCACACGCCCGCCCTCAGGGGTCGGCAGGCGGTCCGGAGTTTTGCGAAGGATTTCTGCAGCCGCTGGAAGGACGCGAGAATCACCGTTGACCAGAGTCTTGCCGACGGAGACAACGTCGTATTGGTCTGGCGCTTCCGCGGCCGCTTCACGGGTGCCGCCTCACCGGGCGGGCCGGCCCCGGGCCAGGAGCTGGCGTGGGGCGGGATCACGCTCTACCGGTTCGATGGCTCCGGGAAGATCGCCGCCGAGATCGGAGAGGAGAGCTCGCCGGGGCCGATGGCCCGGATCGCCGAAAAGCAGCGGGAGGGGTCGGCCGGTTCCCCGCCCGGACCATGACGCGAATGAAATCGGAGCCGACGGAATGAGACCCTTTCGGCTGCAGTGGCGGACGCCGGGCCGGCGGCACGACGGCCCAGGGATTTCGCGTCCGGATTGTCCTGAGGACGGGAGTTGGGTATGGCGAAGCTCGTATTCGGAATGAACCAGTCCCTGGACGGCTACGTCGACCATACGGCGTTTGCGCCAGGCCCTACGCTATTCCGCCACTTCGTCGAAGAGGCTCAGGGCCTGGCCGGCAGCGTGTATGGTCGCAAGATGTATGAGGTCATGCGCTACTGGGACGAGGATCATCCGGAATGGGATGCAGACGAACGCGCCTTCGCGGCCGCGTGGCGGAGTCGGCCGAAGTGGGTCGTCTCGCGCTCTTTGAAGTCGGTCGGCCCCAACGCAACGCTTGTGGAGGGGGATCTCGAGGGCGCGATCCGCGACCTGAAGGCCGGGCGCGAGGGGGAGATCGAAGTCGCTGGCCCGGAGTTGGCCCAAAGCCTCACCGAACTTGGTCTGATCGACGAGTATCGAATCTACCTGCACCCCGTCGTGCTCGGTGGCGGCAAGCCATTTTTCGCCGGGCCCCGGCCGCGGCTCCGCCTCACGGCTCATGAGCGGATGGGCGAGGATGTGATCAGGCTGACCTACGTTCCTTGACGGATGCCATCTTGGCCGACGTCGTCCGGATCCTGCTCGTGCAGGTCTACCTGACGCCGAGCGCTTCCGCTGGATGAGCGGTGACAACGTGAGATCCCCAGCGGCTGCCGCCTTCATCTGAGGAAAACCATGGGGCACCTTCGGGACATGCGTGAGGGGGAGAGCGTAGGCGCATACCTCGACGCACTGGTCGGAGACGGAAAGGTGCCGGGGATGCAGTACGTCGTCGTTGACGAGGCGAACGTGATCTTCGAGTACGCGGGTGGCTGGGCGGACCTTGCGAGTCGGCGGCCCATGGATCGGGCCACCACCCTCATGGCGTACTCCATGAGCAAGACGATCACCGCCGCCGCCGTGCTCCGACTCGCCGACGAGGGCGCTCTCGACCTGCAGGACCCCGTATCGCGGTATGTCGCCTCCATTCCTTCGCCGTCGGCCACCCTCGGCCAGATCCTGACGCACACGGCCGGCGTCCCGAATCCCATCCCGCTGCGCTGGGTGCACCTGCTCGCGGAACACGCGACGTTCGACGGGCATGCCGCGCTGGCCAGCCAGCTGGAACGGAACCGTCGTCGCTTTTCTTCTCCAGGCCGCGCATACCGCTATTCGAACCTCGGCTACTGGCTCCTCGACTCCGTGGTCGAGGCGGCGAGCGGCCAACCGTTCGCAACGTACGTCTCCGAGCATGTTCTCTCCCCGCTGGGCATCCCGGAAGCCGAGCTGGGCTACACCATACCCGACCTCGCCAGACACGCGACCGGATACCTGGAGAAGTACTCGTTCATGAACGTAGTGAAGCGCCTCGTCCTCGATGGGAAGTTCATCGGCCACTACGAAGGGCGATGGCTCGAGATCGTCGGGCACTACGTGGACGGACCGGCCTTCGGCGGTCTGGTGGGCAACGCACGTGCATTCGGGAGGTTCCTCCAGGACCAGCTCCGCCCGCGCTCCAGCCTCTTCGGCGACGATACGCGTGCCCTGTTCTACCGTCCTGCACGCACGACAGACGGGGCCGAGATTCCAATGACTCACGGGTGGCATATCGGGTCTCTCGATGCCGACCGCTATTACCACAAGGAGGGCGGCGGTGGAGGATTCCACTGCATGATGCGCCTCTATCCGGAACGCGGGATCGGAACCGTTGCCATGACGAACGCGACGACCTTCGACGTCGGGGCGCTGCTGGATCTCCTGGACCGGCGTGCCGGCAGGCTCTGACTTGCCACCCGCCGTGCAAGTCCGCATTGTGGCTTTCCTCGTATGCTCCCCGCAGATTGAGAGGGGTCGAGGCACCCCATCCCCCACCAGATCTCGAGGCGCGAGGCCATGACCCGACTCCTCCGCACTGCCGTCACCCGCGGCCTGTTGCTGCCCGTCCTCATCGTCTCCGCCTGCTCCGGCGGCCAGGGGCAGGGCGCACCGGTGGACACCCGACAGGGAGAGGCCACCCGGGCGTTGCGGGAGAAGCTCGAGAACGACCCGGCCCTGGAGAGCATGCTGGCGAAGTCCATCGCAACGGCCGCGGCGCTCAACCCCGACACGGTGAGCAATCCGGTGCAGTCGGTCGACCAGTTCTTCGCCTACACGGAACGAGCGGAAACGAGCCTGCCCTGGAACCTGGTCCGGGGCGACCCGTCCACGCCCGTCAACGACATCTTCGCGGCGTTCACGGCATTCTATTTCGTCCTCGACCAACCGCTGCCCGAGCTGGAAGGCAAGGGCCTGTACCGGCCCACGCTGCAGTACTACCCGCCCTTCGCGACGTGGCTGACGACCTTCAACAAGTCCTGGCGCAGGTACCTGGACTCGGATGCGTCCTGGAACGCGGAGGACACCAGGCTGGTCCAGAACGATCCCGCGTTCGGCCTGCAGAACGGGTGGTACGAGGACCCGTCCAACTGGCACACCTTCAACCAGTTCTTCGCGCGCCACCTGAGCTCGCCGGCCGCCCGGCCCATCGCCTTGCCCAACGACGATGCCGTGGTGGTCTCCCCCGCCGATGCCGTGCCCATGGGCACCTGGGCCATCGACAGCGCCTCCGACATCGTTGACCCGGACGGCGTGGCCATCAAATCCATGACCCTCCGAAACGTCGCGAACCTCATCGGCGACGACAGCCAGTACAAGGATGCGTTCGCCAACGGGACGCTCACCCACTCGTTCCTCAACGTGAACGACTACCACCGGTATCACTTCCCGGTGAGCGGCACGATCCGGGAGGCCCGCATCATCCAGGGCATGAACCCCACGGGCGGCCGGACTTCATGGGATCCTGACCAGCATCGCGTGGTCTTCGACCCCTCGGCCGTGGGCTGGCAAACGCTGGAGACGCGCGCCTGCGTGATCCTGGAAACGGACGACTACGGGCTGGTTGCCCTGCTGCCCATCGGCATGGCCGCGGTGGGATCGGTGAACCTGGAGAGCACCGTGAAAGCCGGCACCCGGGTGAAGAAGGGCGACCCGCTCGGCTACTTCCTGTTCGGGGGGTCCGACTTCATCGTGCTCTTCCAGGACAGGGTCGACTTCACCCTCGACGCGCCCAGGGACGGCCAGGGCTACAAGCACCTGCTCATGGGTGAGCGGCTGGGCCACATGACAGGACGCTGAATCCGCCAGATCGACAAAGACGGTCGGCCGGAGGCAGCGTTCGGATCGGTTGAGCGACCGCGTCTCGTTCGCTATCGTGCTCTTGCTGCCGCCGTTCCGCTGCTAAACGACCATCGGCATCGACATCATGTTCGGCCCACCGACCCCTCCAATGTGACACGCCCAACCACGTACCCGTGCGGTTCTTGTCTCCGTGGTGATCCTGGTCCTGGCTCTCACGTGGTGGCTGGTTCGCCGCCGAAGGCGGAGGCTCGTAGCCACGTGAGGACGACGTGCCAGTGGCCAATGATCGTGACGGCCGGGATAGAGACAACAGACTGCTGAGGTAACTTCCTGGAAGCGGAGAACTGGAGCCAGTGGAGAATCTGCCGACTGAGGAGCTGCGAGCGCTCGTGCAGCAGCACGCGCCGGAAATTCTTCGTGTGAAGGTTTCGGAGTCGACGCGGTGGGCGATCATCCTGGGCACCGGCGGCGGCGGAGCTCTGGCGGGAGGCATCATCGGAAGCCTGATGGGCCCGGACGCCATCGCGCCCATGGTCGGCATCTGCGCCGTCCTGGCGCCCCTGCTGGTCCTTCTCGGCGTGCACTGGAGAGAAACGCCACTGCCCAGCAGGGCAACCGTCTACGCCGCACTCGGCGCGGCGTTCCGGAGAGAGATCGAACACCGGCGGGCGGAGCTTCTGGGACCTAGGTCGGCGGTGGGCAAGGCCCGGCAGGCGCTGGCCGCCGCTCTGCAGGAGGCGTCCCATGCGCGCGCCTACTGGACGGAGCGCTCGAGGCAGGGCGACTCCATGGAGCTCGTGGGCAAGGAGCTTCCCATCGCGACGGCGCTGGTGTCGAAGTTCGAGACGGCGCTGGCCCGGCTGGATCGTCGGCAATCGGTGCTGCGGGACTTCCTCAACGAATGCGACGTCCGGATCTCGGCGCTGGAAAATGCCGGCCGGGACTATCAGGAGGTGCAGCGGCTGCGGAACCTGGCGGACCGCGCCGACGAGATCGTGGTCGAGGCGGACGATTCGGTCGGGCGGATCGCCGCGGAGTTCCTGGTGGAAGCGCAGCGGGTGGCCGAAGCGCTGGGTGCAGCGGAGATCGAGCGGTTGAAGGATGTCGCCGCGGAAGTCCCCCTGGACCGTATCGAGGAGGTCGCCGATCAGATCCTCGAGCACTCGGCTCAGGAAGACCAGGAGCTCGAGACGCTGGTCGAGCGACTGTCCGACGGGCGGGAGGGGTGAAGGGGTGAGCGATTGAAGTCTCTGATGTCATGCCCGGAGGATGCAGAAGATGGGTCCATTTCCCATGGGGCGCCCGGCGGGGGGAGGTGCGGAAGCTGACGTCTTCGCCGACCTGCGCGCGCAGGTCCTGCGGGTTCAGCCGGCGCATCTCGGCATGCGCCCCGATAGCGCCTCGCCGATCTTCGGCGTGGTGATGGAGACGGGATATCGAGGCGGCTCTGCCGCCTTCGTCTGTCTGGCCGACGGCACGGTTAGCCTGTACACATCCACAGGCGGCGGCGTGATCGGGGCTGGTGAGCATGAGGCCGTCCGGGGTGCCTGCCTCGAGATGTTGTCGTGGACGAACCAGTACGCCCGCGAGTTCATCGAGGCCTGCACGGCTGTCGCCGAATACCCGCTCCCCGAGAGTGGCGACGTGTTCTTCTACCTGCTCACGACCGACGGCGTGCACCTGGCGAAATGCACGGAAGCCGCGCTCGTAGCGGACCAGGATCCGTTCTCAAATCTCTTCAGGTCCTGTCACATGGTCCTGACTGTGATGCGCGAGACCACAGAGGGACATCGAGGAAACGGGTAGTGTCCGGGTCGACTGAGGTTCACGCGGGTCCCATGATCGTGTGCCTGGTCACGGCTGCGCTGCTCCTGCACGGCGTGCCGGCCGCGGCCCAGTTCGCGGCGCCGGAGGGGAGCGTCTGCTACCGGCTGAGCTACGCCCGCGCCGAGCCCGACCGGGCCGACACGCTGTTCCCCGACTACGTGGCCCTGGAGCCGGAGCCGGACCGCCTTCTCAGCTCGGGTTCGGATGGGGCGCCGTCGCCGTTCTGGACCATGTTCCTGGTGGGCGGCCGATGGTCGCGGAGCGGCGACACGCTGTCGCTGCACTTCACCAACGGGTTCACGGGCGTGGAGGTGGAGCTGAGGCCGGCCCGGGGGAAGACGCTGCGCGGGACGTTGAACGTGTACTACGACGTCGTGGGTGAAAGCCCACCGCCCCTGAAGGTCACGGCGAGCGCCATCCCGTGCCCGGACGCGCGCCTGCAGACGCCGCCGGCCCTGAACAAGGCCGAGCTGGAGGCGCGGCGCGCAGAAAGACGTCGCGCCCGGTTCTGGAAGCGGGAGCTGGAAAGTCTCCGGCGCAGCGAGAGCCCGCTGGCCGGGACGTACCGCGTGACGCTGCAGGTCGGGGACCACGAGCCGCTGGTGCTGTACATGCGCACGGAACGCTACGCCAGGGCCCCGCTGTGGGGGCTGGACGGCGGGGACATCTTCTCGGCTCCAGTGGACAGCGCGGAAGCGCCGGCCACGGCCTACCAGCTGGGCGCGTTCGTTTCACGCACGCCCGCCGACCTGCCCCGCGAGATCCGGGACGACGGTCTCCACGACAGGAAGGGTGCGGCGATGACGTACTTCATGGTCGGTGCCCGGCCGCTGCGTGCATCGCCGGACCGATTCGTGTGGGCCGGCCGCACCGATGTGCTGTTCGGCGCGGCGCGCCTGATCGACGACGCGCCAATCCACTCCATCCTCGAGGCGGCGTCGGCCACGCTGTCGGACATCTGGAGCCTGAAGCAAGGACCCGGCCGCGTGACCGGGCGGTTCATCCTGCTGCGGAACGGCGAAGCCAGCCTGTGGATGTCGGTGGAGCAGAAAGGCCGGCGCATCCTGACGGTGCGGGGCACCCGGATCTCCGACGCGACGCTGGCCGTGCACACACCATGACCTTCCTCTTCTTCACCCTCCCGTCCAACGACCTCGGCCTGCTGGCCCAGTCGCTGCCCATCGCCCGGGCGCTCCGCGACCGGGGGCACGACGTGGAGTTCTGCACGCCGGCGAGGGCGGCGGACGACGCCGTCGTGCGGGCGGGGTTCCGCAACCACGTGCCCCGCTGGGCGCCGTACCGCATGCTCTCGGGCGACATGCGCGGGGGCGACGTCGTGCGCATGCTGGCCTCCCGCCGGGCCCTGCGGGACGTACGGCTGCTCGTGCGGGCCATCCGGCACATGGAGCGGAACGCGACGGCGGAGGTGTGGAACCTGGACCACTTCCTGTACGTCATGGGCCTGGGCGACGAGGACTACGTGCGGACGGCGCTGGCGGCGCTGTCGGACGTGGTGGCCGCCGTGGACCCGGACGCGGTGGCGTCGTTCTGGAACCCGCTAGCGGGCGTGGCCGCGCGGCTGCACGGCAAGCCGCTGATCTCGGTGATGCAGGCCGAGGCGCACCCATCGAGCAAGGGGTTCCTCTGGTGGCGGGAGCCGCCGGCGGAGCTGCCGTCGCCGGTGGGCGTGGTGAACCGGGTGCTCGCCGACCACGGCCTGGTGCCGGTGTCGTCCATGGGCGAGCTGGCCCTGGGCGACCTCACCCTGGTCCCGGGGATCCCCGAGCTCGGGCCGCTGCCGGACGACGCGGACGTGACGTACATCGGGGCGCTGCAATGGGGCGACGACGACGGCGCGGCGCCCGCGTGGCTCGACACGCTGCCGGACGACCGGCCCGTCGTCTGGATCTACCCGGGCAACACGGCGTATCGGCCGGGGCACCACACGCCGTTCGACGGCCGGGCCGTGGTGGAGGCGTGCGTGCAGGCGCTGGCCGACCTGCCGCTCCAGGCCGTCCTGACCACCGGCCGGCTCCCCCTCCCCGACGACCTGGGCCCGCTGCCCGCCAACTTCCTCCAGGCCGACTGGGCCCCCGGCTCGGCCATGGCCCGGCGCAGCGACCTGCTGATCCACCACGGCGGCTACGGCTCCTGCCAGGCGGGCCTCCTCGCCGGCACGCCCGCCGTCGTCGTCCCGACCTACTCCGAGCGCGAGTCCAACGCCCGCCGCCTCGCCGCGGCCGGCGCGGGCGAGGTCGTGGTGCCGGAGACGGGCGCGGACGGGCGGAAGCGGGTGGACCCGGCCAGGCTGCGCGAGGCCGTGGAGCGGGTGCTGTCGGAGCCGAGCTACCGGGAGAATGCGCGGCGGATCGCGGAGATCATGCGGCGGTTTCCGGGGGCGGAGGGGGCGGCGGGGTTGGTGGAGGGGGTTGGGGGGCGGGCGGGGGTGGTACAGACCGGGCACATGGGTAACAGAACAGACCGGGCACATGGGTAACACTCGACGCATACTGGGCCATCTTCGAGCGCGAGGTGGCCGATGCCGTGGAGTGAGACCTGTCCGATGGAAGAGCGAGCGAAGTTCGTCCTGGAGGCCCTGGAGGGCTGGACGTCAATGACGGAACTGTGTGCCCAGTACGGGATCAGCCGCAGGGTGGGCTACAAGTGGCTCCAGCGGTACCAGGAAGGGGGTCTGAGCAGTCTTGCGGATCGATCCCGGGCCCCTCGGCAGCAAGCCGCAGCCACGGCGCCGGAGATCGTAACGGAGATCATCGCCCTGCGCTCGAAGCACCCGACGTGGGGCCCACGGAAACTGCGCGCCTGGCTGGACCGGGAAAGGCCGGAGACGCGTTGGCCGGCGAGCAGCACCATTGGAGCGATCCTGAAGCGCGAAGGGCTCAGCAGGCCCCGGCGGCGGCGGCCAGCCGCTCCGCGGGCCTGGCGGCCGCCGCGGACGGAGGCCGACGCGCCGAATCGGGTATGGACGACGGACTTCAAGGGCGAGTTCCGACTGGGCAATGGACGCCTGTGCTATCCGCTCACGATCCTCGATGCCCACAGCCGGTATCCGCTGGACTGCCGCGCGTTGCCCAGTACCCGGACTGCCGGGACGCGGGCGACCTTCGAGCGGGTGTTCGCAGATTATGGATTGCCCGAAGTGATCCGGACCGACAACGAGGTGCCGTTCAGCAGCCCCCAGGCGGTGGCCGGGCTCTCGCAGCTGGCCGTGTGGTGGATCCGGCTGGGGATCCAGCTGGAGCGAACCCGCAGGCGTCACCCGGAAGACAACGGGGCCCACGAGCGCATGCACCGAACGCTGAAAGCCGAGGCCACACGACCGACGCGGATGACGGCCGAGCAGCAGCAGCGGGCCTTCAACCGGTTCCGGCACGTCTACAACGAGGAGCGGCCTCACGAAGCCCTGGACATGCAGCCCCCGGCGAGCGTCTACCAGCCGGCCGAAAGGCGCATGCCCAAGCGGCTGGAGCCCGTGAGCTATCCGGAGGCCTACCAGACCCGCCGCGTCACGACCCACGGCCAGATTCGCTGGCGGAGCTCATATTACTTCGTGAGCGAGAACCTACGCGGTCAAACCGTCGGGCTCGAGCTGAACGAGGCCGGAACCTGGAATATCTACTTCGGCCCGGCGCTGTTGGCCGAACTCGATGAGTGGGAACAAGTTATCCAACGACTCCGCAGGAGGAGGCGAAAATAACCCGTGAATGACGAGCTAGTGTTACCCATGTGACCGGATCAAACTGTTACCTATTTGCCAGTTTGCTCCGGGGGCTGGCGCGAGGTAGCGTTCGGAAGGAAATCCGTTGAACAATAGGGTCTCCCTCGTTATTGGGCGTGTGCTGCCGGTGTAGGTTCTTCTCCCGCACGACCGTCCGGACTAAGGTCACGTTCGACCTATCGACGCCCTTTCAATCCAAAATGTCCGAAGCTTCGAGCCCCATCGAGATGCACCAGTGGAGTGTAGCAAATGCAACAGAACCATCTCGGAAGCCTGTTCAAACACTATGCGCCGCAAAACATGGTCCGTGCGAGCACACATGATCACGTACTTGCCCAACGGCCGGGGTTCAAAGGTGAAGATATGGTACAAGGGTTGGCCAAAAGACGCCGGTTTTTCGCGCGTCTCATCGGGCCGAATCAGCCGGAGTGCAACGGAACAGACACGTTACGACGGAACTAGCTCGAAAGGAGGCTTCAAATGAAGATCAAGAACATCAATGGGACCTCCCAGGCCAAATGCTCTTGCGGTTCTTGGCTCAAGCATTGGCAGAATTTCAGCGGCGAATTAGAGTGTGCCTGGCTGGCGAATCGACGCGGTTGTTAAGTTTCGCGCTTGTCAGGCAATTACACAGTGAGGATCGGGTGCAGGATCCCGTGAAGTGCGATCGGTGCTAATGGGCCTACCGACCTAGTCAATAAAACGTTCCGTCAAACCTCTTCGCTGCTCAGTGCCCACCTCTCGACAAGACACCACCATGTTCCAGGCAAATGACTTGCTGCGCCCGCTCTTGACGGCAGCCCTTGTTGCAGCCGCAATCGCCTGTGGCGACCATGGAACGTCGCCTGACAAGGACCGGCAGCCTCCTATCGCCATGACGTTGACCAAAATCAGTGGCGACAACCAAAGCGTTGCCGCTGGTGCAACGCTACCTAATCCGCTTGTGGTCAAGGTGAAGGACCAGTATGGGGCTGCCATGAGTGGCGTCACGGTTGCCTGGGAGGTGCCCACCGCCGATGGCTCCGTTGCCGCCACGACTACCAAGACCGACGGAGCAGGAAATGCCTCTGGGAGGTGGACACTCGGAACGCACATAGGCGCTCACAGCCTTCAGGCATCCGTCGTTGGCATCTCATCAACGGTGACCTTCACGGCGACTGCGACGCCCGGGCAGGTCCAATCGCTTTCCTTGCTGCAGGACAGCCTCTTCTTTGCAGCACTCGAAGACACTGCACGGATCAACGTTGAAGCCACCGACCAATATGGCAACCCTGTGCCTGGTGGTGAACTGAGTTGGTCAAGCCATGACAGCACGGTAGCTTCTGTCGTCAATGGCCTTGTGACCGCCCGGGGCAATGGCTCCACGGCAATCGTCGCGGTGGGGGGTGACCAATCCGACACGGCAACGGTGAGAGTAGTCCAGCTTGCCACTGCAGCGTCCATTTCCGCCGGCGATGCCCAGATCGGTCCTGCAGATGAAGCACTACCCGTAGCATTGAACGTGAACGTGGCGGATGCGAACGGCTTCGGTGTCGCGGGTGTATCGGTGCGCTGGACGCCTGGCGCGACCAGCGGCGCCGTGAGCGCCGATTCCCTGGACACCGGTCCGGATGGCAATGCCGCGGTAACCTGGACGCTGGGCCTGCATTCCGGAACCGATACCGTGATCGCAGCGGTCAAGGGATTCGAGCAAACCCCACTTGTCTTCACCGCCACTGCGACGCCCAACGCCATCATCAGCGGCGCGATTACCTATACCAGCGAGTTGCAGTCCACGGGTACGGTTGACGACGGCGGACTGGTGCGTTCCGGCAGCGTTTCGAGTGGAGGACTCTCACGCGAAAGCCGAGAGTCCAACCCTGTTCGACCATTCGCCAAGCCCAATCGAGATTTCATCCCCGGGTCGTTGATCGTCACATATCGGAGTAATGCTCTCGCCGTGCCCGAGCTAGGCTCGCGGGCCTATCGATCTCCTGTAACAGCACGGTCCGTTGAAACGCGGATTCGGGCAGAGCTCGCTGCGGTCGACGCATCCGGGGCGCTCCAGCTTCCCACTGGGCTCCGGTTGCGGGGTATCTCGCCCGCGCTGCTCGCGGCCCGCATAAGCGTTCCGCCAGAGCGCCTAGACGCTGTGCAGGCGGCCCTTCTCCGTAGTCCTCACGTCGCATCGGTCGAGCGGGAAACGCTGTTCTATGGTTTTGACGAACTGACTGGCGTCACCATTCCCAATGATCCCTACTGGCGTTCCCAGATGTGGAATTACAACACCATCGACCTCCCCGAGGCCTGGAACCTCACCACCGGTAGCAGCCAGGTTGTCGTGGCGATCGTCGATGACGGTATCCGGTTCGACCATCCGGCAATTTCTGGCAACCTCACCAACGACGGATATGATTTCGTCTCTAGTGGGCCAGTGAGCGTTTGCGGCGTTCTCTACGACAAGGCGGGCGACGGCGACGGGTACGATGCAGACCCAACAGTACCCTACAAGTTCGATTCTACCACCTGCGCCTATGGCGATGCCCACGGCCTTCACGTTGCGGGGACGATCGGCGCCACCGGCAACGACGGCATTGGCGTTACAGGAGTGAACTGGTCCGTACGGCTCCGCCCTGTGCGGGTCCTGGGCATCGATGGTACCGGGTCGAACTACGACATCGCCCAAGGGATACTCTATGCGGCGGGGCTGCCGGCGGACGACGGCGCCGGTGGTACAGTCCAGGCACCCAGCGCTGCCCGCATCATCAACCTTAGCGTCGGCGGGCCAAACAACTCCACGGTGCTGTCCAACGCCGTCACTGCCGCAACGCAAGCCGGGGCGCTTGTTGTTGCCGCCGCCGGAAATGGTTCCACTTCGACGCCTTACTACCCCGCAGCCTATTCAGATGTGGTTTCTGTTTCCGCCGTTGGCCCGGATTGGGAGCTGGCTTCTTACTCAAACTTCGGCTCCACGGTCGATATCGCCGCGCCCGGTGGCGACTTTAGCGATGGAAACGCCACCGACGGAGTGTTCTCAACAAACTGGGATTTCAGCACCAACAGCCCGACGTACAAATTCCTCCAAGGTACGTCCATGGCCGCACCGCACGTTTCCGGTGTGGCTGCATTGCTGTTGGCCCGTGAGCCGGATCTGACCGTTGACCAACTCCGTTCGCGGCTCCTGGACTATGCCGTGGACCTTGGAACTCCGGGTCGTGACGATATTTTCGGTTGGGGGTTGCTCAATGCTCGAAACAGCCTCACGGCTACGCACGCGCCACAACGCGACCTGTATGTGCGGCTGTATGATGCCGGCAGTGGGAGCATCGTCAGTACAGTCCGTGCGGAGCCAGACGGAACATACAGCTTCCCCGGCCTTGAGGACGGCTCGTACTACGTGTTCGCTGGCTTGGACAGGGAAGGCGACCAGCTTGCAGGGTGGCCAGGACGCATGTGGGGAGCATTCGGGAGCGGAACTGCGTCGCCGGTAGCAATTGGCGTTTCTGGCGCCGGCACATACACGGCTCAGTTCTCGGTTGGCTGGCCCTACGAGTCTGAGCCCAATGATGCCCTGACGGAAGCCGACGAACTTGTTGTCAATGGGCACCTGCGGGCGGGGTTCTCAAGCACGACTGACGTGGACGTGTATCGGATTACAGTGCCGGAAGGCCAGTACACCTTTGAGACCTCGGGCTGGACAGGCGCCTGCGGGTACGCCAACGAAAGTGATACGGTGCTGGAGTTGCTCGATGCTAACGGACAGGTCTTGGCCCTGAACGACAACATCGATGCCGCAGCGCTCAATTACTGCTCACGCATCACAGCGTCTCTGGACGCAGGGACGTACGACCTACGGGTCGGCTACGTTTCCGGTGGCGGGCTTTACCGGCTTTATCAGATTCACGCCCGAGAAGGCGCCTAAGGAGGCACATGTGAAAGCCGTGGCAATTGTGGCGGTACTTGTGCTGGCGGCGTGCGCCACCGCGCGGACCGAAAGGCATGAGGACGCTCGTGGAGATCTTATCGAAACCACGGGGACCGTGCTTTGGCGGGACGTCGAGGGTGGGTCGTACGTGATCAAATCGGAAGACGGGACCACCTACGATCCAGTCAATCTGCCGAATGAGTTCCGGGAAGCGGGTCTGCGGGTTTACTTCGAAGCACGGCGGCGGCCGGATCTCATGAGCCAGCGCATGGTCGGCGTGCTGGTGGAGATCGTGGCAATGCGGAAAGTGGAGGGCGCCGGGAACGATCCGCCGCCGCATGCCCACCTGAACCCCTACGGCAACGGGTGGGACTGCGATTCCGGCTATGCCCGGGCGGGCAGCGGTTGCCGGAATTGGCTGCTTGCACAGGGAACAAATGCATGCTAACGTTGTTCGGTATCTGTTCGGGTCCCCTTTTGTCCCGGTAACTCCATGCCCGGTCGCACCGCCATCGAGTGGACGCACTCGACGTGGAATCCAGTCACCGGCTGCACGAAGGTGAGCCGCGGTTGTGACAACTGCTATGCGCACACCCTGGCGCATCGGCGATTGAGCCATGTCTACCGGAGGTCGCTCCCGGTCATCGACACGGCTGAGAACAGAGCCGATCCCTTCGCGGTCAGATTGTGGCCTGAGCGACTGACTCAGCCAGCGTCGTGGCGAGAGCCGCGGATGATTTTCGTCAACTCGATGTCAGACATGTTCCACGCAGACATTCCCGAGGCGTTCATTCGGGACGTGTTCAGCGTGATGATGGACGCCACACACCATGTATACCAGGTGCTGACGAAACGTCCCGCGCGAGCCGCTCGGTTCTTCAAGAACAACCCGGATTTCCTCAGCCCCACCGGCAGATTGCCCAAGCACGTATGGATGGGCACGTCCGTGGAGGATCAAGAGGCAGCGTTCAGGATCGACCATCTCCGCTCCGTTCCGGCGGAGGTGCGATTCCTTTCCTGCGAGCCCCTGCTCGGACCCATCGAAATGGTGTTGGACGGCATCCACTGGGTAATCGTTGGAGGCGAGAGTGGACCGAATCACCGTCCGATGCACGAGGCTTGGGTGTTGCCCATTCGCGACGCATGTGTCGCAGCGGGTGTACCTTTCTTCTTCAAGCAGTGGGGTGGCCGCACGCCGAAGGCGGGCGGGCGAACGCTTTCACGGCGTGTATGGAATCAGTTCCCCGAGGCAGTCGTTGCAGGGGCCAGATGACTGAGCCTTGGCAGGCCATCCTTTCCGGACGCAGTAGACAGAATGGTGCCTACGCCGCGCAGAAGCTGACCTTCTTCGATCGCTACCTCCCGGCGGCGTTCACTGCCACGAAGAAGAAGGTCACGCGCCACTACGTGGACCTGTTCGCGGGGCCGGGGGTTTGGAATGAACCCGCCGGCAAGAGGCACTTGGGGTCGCCCATGAAGGTACTGAAGCTGTCCGCGCAGCTTCCCTCGGGCGACGGCTTCACTGAGGTGTTTCTCGTCAACAAGAACCTCGCGGACCACGAGGCATTGTCTGCCCGTGTGGACAGGATGGTGGCGGATGGCCTGACCAATCTTCCGCGAACCCAGATCCACACAATAAACGCGGACGCCAACCTGGTGCTTCCCGAGATGTTGAGCCACATCCACAAGAAGTCCTGGGTTTTCGTTTACGCTGACATTGAAAAGCCAAGGCAGTGGCCGTGGACGACCGTGCAAGCCCTGCGTGCCCAGGGTCATGAGAGTTTAGACCTGTATATGCTGTTCCCACTTCATATGGCCGTCCGGCGAATCCTGGGGTTTACGGTCTCGCATCCGGATGCCATCACGCGTTTCTACGGGTGTGAAGACTGGAGGCCCGTCGCGGCGAAGCGCATGACCTCTGCTCATTCTCAGGAGTTCCTTCGTGACATGGAACTGCTCTACGCCGACAGACTCCGGGACGCGGGCTGGCCACATGTGAGACGGCAACGACGGATATCGGACCGGGGGGATCGAACGCTTTATTACATGTTCTTCGCGACTCGCCATCCCGCAGCCAAGATCCTGTCAGATTGGGAGGGCGTAAGCGACGGAGACGAACGGTTCAGGGGGCAATTCGAGCTCTTCTAGACGCGAAGAGATGGACCGCTGGCCGGCTTGGTGACGGCACCGGCTGAGAAGCCGGTTGGGCCTGCGTAGCCTTGGATCCAGGAGGAATACCGGTGTTCCCGGAACTGGAAGAGCGACGCTGGATCCACATCGCTCACGTGTTCCCAAGGGAATAGTCGCGCCACGTCTTACGCGCTCCTCCCTCCCGCTGAACGTGAATTGTAGGGGAGCGGGCGAAGTGTAGGGTTCACCAACCGCAGTCGTCGGGAGGTCCCTGCCATGAACGCATCGACCGCAGCACCTCGGGAACCGGTCTCGGCCCGCGTGTCGCGGAAATTCACCGCAGTCAGTGATGTGGACGGCCATTCCCAGTGCAGCCTTCGGGCGGGGGTGGAGAACGGCACGGTCGTCCCGGCAGAGGGCAGCCGCGACGACTCTTCGTCCAAGGCGGCGTTGACGCCGCGCGACCGTCGGCTGGCGGCCGTGGTGCACGCGTGGGACCGGTTGCAGCACGCCATACGCCGGGTGGGCCACCGGTGCCAGGCAGCGCCCGGACTCGGCGAGGACTTCCCTCTGCACGACTCACGAAGATCCGTTGGCCGATCCGCGGCCCTGCTGACGCCGCTGATCGTCGCCCTCGCGATGTCCGGCGGGTGCCGGCCGGCAGAACACGCCGTTCCGACGCTCGGATGGCAGGTGGCAGCGACGCCCTCGCTCCGCATCGGTGGATCGCAGACGGACCCGGAGCAGCAGCTTTTCCAAGTGGCGGGCGCCGCCCGACTCTCCCATGGGGGCATCGTCGTGGCCAATCGGGGCACGGGCGAGCTCCGTTTCTACGATGGCGACGGGCGGTTTGTCCGTGCCGTGGGCCGGCAGGGCGAAGGCCCCGGCGAATTCCGAGGGTTGAGCAGCCTGGAGGTGGGTGCGGGCGACACGGTGCGCGCCTTCGACGCGTCGCTTGGCCGGGTGTCCGTGTTCGGTCCCGATGATGCCTTCGTGCGGTCGGTGAGCGTGCCGACGAGCACCCCACTATCTGCGTTACGCCGCCTGGACGACGGTGCGTGGGTGGGATTCATGCGGGCGCCGTTCAACGGGCAGACGGGCGACATGCCACGTGACACGGCGGAGTTCTACCGCTACGGTCCCGACCTGAGAACGGCAGATCCTGTCGCCGCTTTCCCGGGCCGGGTCTGGACGACCCTCCGCGTCGGGGACGACCGGGGCTTCCGCACGATCGCGTTCACGCCAGACGTCCTCTTCGACGTCTCCGGGAACTGCGCATATGTCATGAGGTCCGATGAGCCGGGCGTGCGCGTCCTGGCCTCCGACGGTCACGTCGTGCGGACGTTCCGGACGCCCGACACGCGGCGAGCCGTCACGAACGACGTCCACTCCGCATGGCTCGACGCGAGCCTCGCCGACGTCCCGGAGGCAGCCCGGGCACCGCTTCGCGCAGCATTGTCCTCCATGGCCCGGCCCGACTCGATGCCGATCTACTCGGACATGGTCGTGGACGTCGTGGGCGACGTGTGGTTGGAGCACTACACGCCACCGTTGGGGCCGGGCGCGACGTGGACCGTGCTGGCACCCGACGGCGGGGTCCTTGGCACCGTCGAGCTGCCGGTTGTGTTGACCGTGCTGGAGATCGGCCGGGATTATGTTTTGGGCGTAGCGAAATCGGACGTGGGCGAGGCAACCGTGGAGCTGCATACGCTGGAGCGGCCCCCCGCGAAAACTCCGGCGCCGGCGGCTTGTTCGAGCGGCTCGACCTGAAGCAGGGGCGAAGGGTTTGCCCCCTTTCGGGCCACCCGATCATGTTCCTGCCCCATCGGGGATCCTACCGTGGGCGTGACGACGTTCCGCTGCTCCTCTTGGCGCCCCCCGTCCGGCGGCAGTACATTGTAATTACATTGAGCCGGGACGGGTCGTGTGAAAGCGAAGATCGTGCGTATCGGAAACTCGCAGGGTGTCCGGATTCCGAAGCCGCTGCTGGATGAGGCGGGGTTGGAAGGCGAGGTGGAGCTGCGGCTGGTGGAGTCGGGGATCGTGATCGAGCGGGCATCGGCGGCCCGGGTCGGGTGGGAGGAGGCCGCCCGTTCGGTGCGCGAGCGTGGCGAGGACGGGCTGGTGGACGGGCCGACGCCGACGGAGTTCGACGAGGAAGGCTGGGTCTGGGAGTGACGGCGCCGCGCCGGGGAGAGGTGTTCCTGGTGGCGCTGGATCCGACGCTGGGCCGTGAGATCCGGAAGACGCGTCCCTGCGTCGTCGTGTCGCCGGACGAGTTGAACGCACACCTGACGACGCACCTTGTGGCGCCGCTGACCACGGGCGGCCACGCCTACCCCTTTCGCATCCCCTGCCGGTTCCAGAAGAAGGACGGGTTCATCGTGCTGGACCAGCTCCGCACCGTGGACCGGGCGCGGCTGGTGCGGCGCCTCGGGAAGCTGTCGGCACCCACGTTGAAGAAATCCCTGGGCGTGCTGCGGGAGATGTTCGCGGAGTAAGGCACCCGTGGGAGTGTTGTCGCTGCGCCGGCGCCGGGGACGGGCCCGGCAGCGCTGCCCGCGAGTCCGATGGTACGCAAGTAGCGGCGGACTCTCCGTGCATGGCGGCGGTCGTCGCGCGTTCTTCCTGAGGGAGCGCGGCGTGGGCCGCGCGTTGGAAGGAGGAGGATCATGCGACGGAAGGCGTGGGTGTGGTGCGCGGGCGGGCTGGCGGCCGTCGTCGGGCTGGCCGCGGCCGGCTGTGCCGGTGGAGGCAACCCGACGGAGGTGGAGGTGACGTACGGCGGATCGCGCACCATCGCCGTGGATTCGGGGCAGGTGCTGGCGATCACGCTGGGGACCGTCGGACCCGGGCAGTACGCGGTGCCGCCGGACGTGGCGGGTTCCGCGGTGCGCTTCCTCGACGAAGCGGACGTGGGGCCGTACACGCCGGGGGGCCCGAGGCAGCGTTTCCGCTTCGAGTCCGTGGCGCGCGGGCAGTCCATCGTCACGTTCACGCACACCGGGTCGGGGCCGCTCGTCCAGGACACGGTGGTGGTGCGGTAGCGGAGGGCCGGGAGGAGCACCGTGGCACCGCCTTTGGGCCGGTGCCACGGTGCTCCCGGACCCCGCCGCGGCCGGCGCCGGCTACTTCTTCTCGAACCTGAGCGATCCCCAGGAGCTGTAGACCGTTCCCGCCATGGAGTCGGCCTGGATGTATCCGTAGAAGCCGTTGCCGCCGTTGCATGCCGTGCCGGCCAGGTACTCGTTGCCCGACACAGTGAAGAAGCCGTTTCCCGGCGTCATGGACCCTTCCACGGAGACCGTCTGGTTCTGCCCGTAGGTCGAATACGAGAAGACCTGCTGAGACGGGAAGCTGTCGTTCGCCACGGTGATGGTTGCGGAGCCGGTGGCGTCGTAGCAGCTGGTCACGTGAGCCGTCACGGTCCAGTTGCCGTTGGGATCGGCCGACTTCGATGAGCCGGTGCTGTCGCTGCATGCAACCAGGACCAGCGCTGCCCCGAGGGCCAGCCCTACTCGTGTGACTGTTCGCATCGTCGGTTTCGTTTTTCTGAGAGTCTGTGCCGCACACCAGCGGCTTCGGTATGGCCAGGGTTGGCCACCCGACGTTCGCCCGGCACATGGGGCTTGCGTGCACCAGCAGTTTCAGGAGAGGCCACCACGCTAATCCACGGGTGGGCCGGGCACAAGCTTCTTCATCGGAGCGGAGAGGGCGATGGAGGGCGCCTCGCGGCATGCGTCCGAGCACCCGTTCGCGTTGCTGGCCCTCAGGCCGCTCCCACGGCGCTCCGGAGCGGCTCACCGCTCGCCAGCACCTCCGCGAACCGTTTCATGAACCTGGCGGCGGGCGCGCCGTCCACGATGTCGTGGTTGAAGGAGAGGGTGAGGCAGAGGTGCTCGCGCTCCTCCAGGGCGCCGTCCGTCAGGACGGGGCGTCGCACGATGGAGCCGACGGTGACGGTGATGGTGGCGCTGGTGAGCGGGATGGCCCACGACGCGCCCTCGCCGAACATGCCGATGGCGGTGACGCCGACCACGCCGTAGCGCTTCGCCATGGTGATGCTGCGGGTGGCGCGGCGCACGATGGCGCGGGCGAGGAATCCGGGCAGGACGCGCAGGAGCCAGCCGATGCCGGAACCGCGGGCGAGGACGTCGTCGTGCTTGTGCTGGGCGGCGCGGATCTCGTCGTGGATCTGGCGGTAGGTCTTCGCCCCGGCGGCCTGGACGGGGTGGGGCTCGGGGACCTTCTCGCCGGCGACGTCGCGCTCGACGAGGGTGTTGATTGTGATGTCGTCCAGGATGACGAGGCTGTGGCCGGGTCCTGGTTGCCGGGTCATGTTCGTCCTCTCGGTCGGGGTTCGGGCCTTGCCCGTCGGCCGGGTCGGATGAGTGTTGCCACCGGTGAGGCTGGAAACGTCGGGCGTACATTGTTGTGAGACAAGGTTGAATCCACTGATCACGGAAGTGACGACCGGGGCCACCGACGCGCTGCTGGGCCTGGAGGCGATGGCGTGCGCCGCCATGTTGTGGGCGCTCCTGCGGGCGGATCGCTACAAGGTCGGGCTGTGGCTGGGGGCGTTCGGCCTGCTGGTGGTGGCGTCGGTGCTGGGGGCCGTGGTCCACGGGCTCGACATGAGCGAAGGGCTTCGACACCGGCTGTGGCAGCCGCTCAATCTGTCCCTCGGCTTGATGCTGGGTCTGGTGGCGGTGGCTGCCGTGTACGACCGCTGGGGTGCGCACGCCGCCGGACGCGCGCTGCCTTTCGCGGTCATCGCGGGGTTCGGGTTCTACGGGGTCACGACGGTTGCGAACGGTGTGTTCCTGGCCTTCGTCGCCTACGAAGCCATCGCGGTGACGTTCGCGCTGGTCGTGTACGCGCAGCTCACGGCCCGGCACCACCCCGGCGCGGCTCTCGTGGCGGCCGGCGTGTCGGTGTCGTTGTGCGCGGCGGTCGCGCAGCAGACCGACTGGACGGTCACGCTGATATGGCCGCTGGACCACAACGGCATCTTCCATCTGATCCAGATGCCGGGCCTGCTGCTCATGACGTTGGGGATACGCCGGAGCCTGCGAACGCCGGCCGCGGTGGCGGAACGCGGGAGCGGTCCGCACCCCCGCTGAACCGATGCCTAGAACATGGGCGTCGGCACGCTGCCCCAGCCGGTGCCGGCGGGCAGCGTGTGGACGGGGCCGACGTGCAGGTCGTGAAGGGTGACGTCGGCGAAGAACCGTGGATTGCGGCGGTCGTCGATGCCGAAGTCCCCGCGCGGCGACAGCAGGGGCCGGCGGGAGACGACCTCCAGGACGATGATGCGCCGGCCCGGCATGGCGCCGGGGCTCATGGCCATGCCCGGGTGTGCGTGCTCGTGCGAGAGGTGGCCGATGGGGTGGAGGACGTAGTCGGTGATGTTGGCCAGGGTCCTGTGGGTGCGGAACAGCCGCCAGCGCTCGCCGGTGTCTGCGATCATGCCCTGCATGACGTAGTTGACGGGAACGACGTAGGCGAGGATGCGGCTTTCGGGCGTGGCGCGGATGGACTCGAGCGCGGCGTTGGCGGCGGAGTCCCGGCGCAGGGCCTCGACGAACCGTGGCGCGAGGGCCCGGTCGGCGGGGAGGATGCTGAGGACGTCGATGCCGTCGGCGGTTGCGAGGGGCAGGCGGTCGATGGTGTAGCGTCGCAGGCCGAAGCCCAGTCCGGCGGCGAGGCCCAGCAGTGTGATGAGTTTGGCGGGCGGGCACCCGGTCGTGTGCGGGCCTTGCTCTCGGCGTGGCGACTGGGCTGTGGCACATCGTGCCCCTCCTGGAAGTCGGCCGCGCGCCCGGCTGGGCCGCATGGCAGGCCGGCAACCTCGTCGCGACCCGGGTCCTGCTGGTCTGGCTCTACAACGCCAGCGGCGGCAGCGTCGTGGCCACCGCGGTCCGGAAACGCTGGACCGGCGTCGGGGCCGACTGGAACGAGCTTCATGACGAAGGGGAGACCATGATCCGCATCGAGATTCCGGGCTTCGGCCCGCGCGAGATCCAAACGGTGGTGACGGACTACAGCGGCACGCACGCGTTCGAGGGGGAGCTGCGGGACGGGGTGCGCTCGCGGCTGACGGAGCTGGCGGGCCTGGTGGACGTGTTCGTGCTGACGTCCGACACGTTCGGCACGGCGGAGCGGGAGCTGGCCGGCCTGCCGGTGACGCTGCACCTGCTGGAAGGCGAGCGGCACGACCAGCAGAAGCGGGCGTTCGTGCTGGAGAAGGACGCCGGGCACGTGGCGGCGTTCGGGAACGGCAACAACGACCGCCTGATGCTGGAGGCGGTGCGGGACGCGGGCGGCCTGGCGGTGGCGGTGGACAACGGCGAGGGCTGCGCGCTGGAGGCGCTGTGGACGTCGAACGTGTTCATCCACGGGTCGGAGAACGCGCTGGACCTGCTGCTGAAGGCGGACCGCTGCAAGGCGACGCTGCGGTTCTGACGGCGAACCTCGGGGCGCCATGAACCGATCCATCGACCTGTTCGCGAATCAGTGGCTCTTCTCCCTCGCCGGCATCGGCGAGCTATGGACCGACACGATCGTGGACGTGGTGTTCACCGCCGCGGTGGCGGTGCTGCTGCACGGGGTGCAGCGGCGGAGTGGGAGCGCGGGCGAAGGGCCGCGCCGGGGATCGTCCGCCTGAGGCCCGTGGCCGGGTTTCCCCTGCGCCTGCGCCGGTGGCATATTGCGGTCGGACCCATGCCGCATCATTCCGCCCGACACCTTCCCATGCGAAAACAAACCGCGAAATCCTTGATCCTGTGCGCCGGTCTGCTGGCGGGCGCGTGCGCGCCGATCCGCTACGACGTCCGGGTGGACGCCCACGACCGGGGGCCGATGCCGCCGGCGGCGCGGGTGTCCGTGGTGGCGGCCAGCACGTCCGACCCCGGGCTGGGCCCGGAGGTGGAGGCGAAGATCCAGCGGCTGTTGGCGGACCGTGGCTTCCAGATCGTGGAGCCGCGCGGCGAGGGGGACAGCGTGGACCTGGTGGTGCTGGCGGCGTTCGGCGCCGGGCAGCCGCCGGCGGCCGGCGGGACAGGCGTCGTGCAGCTGGGCAGCATGCTGCCGGCGGCGCCGACGGGCCAGCCCTGGCAGAACCGCTGGCTCATCGTGGCGGTGGCGCGGCCGTCGGACCTGGAGGGCGGCCCGGGGGTGGAGGCGGTGCCGTGGCTGTGGTACGCGACGACGTACAGCGACGGGGTGCGCGGCGACCTCGGCCGGACCATCGACTACCTGCTGGTCCCGACGTTCGAGTGGCTCGGCCGGACGACCGGCTCCCGGGTCAGCACCCGGATCGAGCAGTACGATCCGCGAGTGCGTGCCCTCACCAACCCGCCGGAGTAGCGATGCTGGAACGGAACGGCGACGTGGCGGGCCTGTACGACCGGTGGTCGGGGTCCTACGACGACGACGCGAACCGGACCCGGGACCTGGCGGGGTCGGTCCTGCGGGCCATGGCGGACGTGTTCGGGGGCCGCGAGGTGCTGGAGCTGGGCTGCGGCACCGGCCTGAACACGGAGTGGCTGGCGGCCCGGGCGCGGCGGGTGACGGGCGTGGACTTCTCGAAGGGCATGCTGCGGCAGGCGGAGCGCCGTGTCGCCGCGCCCAACGTGCGCTTCCTGCGGCACGACCTGGCCCAGACGCTGCCCTTCGACGCCGGCTCCTGGGATGTCGTCGTGTTCGCGCTGGTGCTGGAGCACATGGCGTCGGTGGCGGAGCCCATGGCGGAGGCGGCGCGGGTGTTGCGGCCCGGCGGCTCGCTGGTCATCTGCGAGTACCACCCGTGCCGGCAGCTCGCCGGCGGGCAGGCGCGGTTCCGGCCCGACGCCGCGGCGGACGAGGTGCGCATTCCCGCCTACGTGCATCGGGTGAGCGACTTCGTGGGCCCGGCGCTGGCCGCGGGGCTCCGTCTGACGCGCTTGGAGGAGGCGAACCACCCGGACGACGGGCCCGAGTCGGCGCCGCGGGTCCTGTCGCTGACGTTCGGGACGTGACAGGGCGCTGCGTTCTGGGATCCGGCCGGGCCGGAGAAGGAGGAGGATCGTGGAGCCACACATCAACTTCATCACGCTGGCCGTCGCGGACCTGGAGGCAGCCCTCGCCTTCTACCGGGACGGGCTGGGCCTGCCGACGAAGGGGATCGTCGGGACGGAGTCCGAGGACGGCGCCGTCGTGTTCTTCGAGCTGGAGGGCGGCCTGGTGCTGTCGCTCTATCCCCGGGCGGCGCTGGCGAAGGACGCGAACGTGGCGGCGACGCCACCCAGCACGGCGGAGCTGTCGCTGGGCCACCTGGTGGCGTCGAAGGCGGAGGTAGACGCCATCATGGAGCGGGCGGCGGCGGCGGGTGCGCAGGTCACGGACCCGGCGAGGGACCGGTTCTGGGGCGGGTATTCGGGGTACTTCCAGGACCTCGACGGGCACCTGTGGGAGATCGCGTGGAACCCGGCGTAACGCTGGAGGGACCTGCCGCGTCACGGGTCCGCCCCGACGCGGCTTGAAGCGGCGGGACGCCGTCCTGCGGCGTTTCAAAACCATTGCACACACCGGCGTGCGGAACGCATCATGGTCCAGCCGTTCCGCGGCCGCCGCAGCTTCCCACGCCTCGACGGATGCAACCCCACGCGGGCGGCCGGGCCGGCCGGCTCCGAAGCCGCCCGGCGCAGGATCCCCAAAACGCGAACCCGACGTACACCGGACACGAGGCGGCAGCGGGCCGCGCATCGTGTTGATTGTTGAAGCCGTGCGGAGGCATTCATGGACGAGTCAACGGGGTACGGGCTGGGGCTCTGGATCGTGGCGGCGCTGGTGGCGGCGGCGGCGCCGTGAAGGGCCGCCGCACGCTTGGGATCCTGCTGGCGGCCGCGATCGTGGTCGCGGCCGTGATCGTGTCCCCCCTGCGTACGGAGCGCCCCATGTTCAGTCCCCTGAATCCTGTCCGCTACGATGCGCCGGGCCAGTTCCTGTGCGCGGCGGGCGCGGTCCCGGAGACGTGCCTGTCGGACCTGACGGAAGCCATCGCCGGACGCCTGCGGACGGCCTTCCACGGGCGCCCGGCCGACGTGTCGACGAACGCCGCCGGACACGAGGTGGTGGTCTCGGTGCGCGCGCCCATCCCCGACGGCGAAGAGGAGACGGGCATGTACATGCTGAGCACCACGGTGCGGCTGTACGGGCTGCGCTGGGAGGGCAGCGGAGACGACCGGCGGCTGCGGGGCCAGGTGGCGCTGCTGGGCGAGATGTACCGGCTGGAGGAGGAGAACGACTTCGCCTGGTACGTCCAGGACCGGAACAACTGGCTGGGCTCGCTGGTGGACGAGGTGCGCGACCACGTGACGGAGGTGACCGATGCGCTCGATACCTGAAGTCCTGATCCTCGCCGTCGCGGCCGGCACGTCGGCCGGATGCCTGCACACCGGCCGCGTCTCGCCAGCTCCCATCGACGGCTTCGCGCCGGGCTACACCATGATGCAGCCGGCCACCGCGGACCCGTCGCTGGGGCGTCGAGTGGTGAACGGGCAGCCGGAGGTCAACCGCTGCTTCCTGGGCGACACGCTGGTGGAGAACTTCCAGGGCGCCGACTCGGTGCGCATGGACTACGCGAACGCGGCGGACGCGAAGCTGAGCGCCGACTTCGGGCCGCTGGTCACCGGCGCCAACGGCGCCAGCACGGGCGAGGTGCACATCGTGCTGGCGGACGTCACCATGACCCGGCTGGACCGGCTCTTCTTCGACGGCGCGGGCAACTGCGCGAGCCTGGGCGCCACGGCGTTCGGGTCGCAGTCGGAGCATCGGGTGGTGACGCGTGCGTTGAAGGCCGGAAGCGTGCGTATCGGCTGGCAGAACAGCATGTCGGGCGGCCTCTCCCTGAACGTGCGGCAGGTGGGCGGCAGCGTGCGGGACAGCACCCAGCACGACGTGGCGTACAGCGGCACGAACGTGTATTTCGCCTACTTTCCGGAGAAGGTGCAGGTGACGCGCACGGGCGTGGCGAGCGACACGCTGGGCGTGGGGCGGACGGTGGACGTGGGCCCGTGCGGCTTCACCCTGGACGCCGTGCTGGACCGCTGGCAGGGCCGCCTGTCCTGCCAGGGCGGCGCGTCGTTCGACCTGGCGGAGACGAGCGGTTCGTACGCGGGCGTCAACGTCAGCCCGGGCGTGTCGTACTCCGTGCGGGTCCGGCAGGGGCCGGGGGTGGCGCAGGGGATGGTGGACGTGTGGCGCTACGAGGTGCAGACGATCCGTTAAGCCGGGAACGCATGCCCATGGAACCCGTGACGCAGCGAAACTTCCCGAGGCTCGGCGCCGCCGCGCTCCTCGTCGTCGTGGGCCTCGGCCGGGGTCTGGGCGGGCTCGCCATGGTGTTCGCCGGCACCGACGTGCTGGGCGGCGCGGCGGCGTCCGACGCCCTGATCCGCATCGCCGGCGTGGTCGCCTTCATCCTCGCCGGCTGCGTGTTCGTCGCCGGCGTGCTCCTGATCCGCGGCGGCCAGCGGCTGTTCGCGTTCGCCGCGGCGAGCATCATCCTGCTGTTCCTGGACGGCATCGGGAACGGCTGGCTGCTGTTCGGCGCGCCGCGGCTCCGGGGCCAGCTGGCGAACGCCGCGGTGGCCATGATCATCCTGGTTCTGCTGGGAGTGGCCCGGGCGCGGGAGGGGACGGCGTGAAATCCATCCGCGACATCGTGGACCGCCTGAACACGGCGTGGCCCGCCGGCCGGCTGGACGAGCTGGAGGACGTGTTCGACCCGGGCGTGGTGCTGGTGCCGCCGCCGCCGGCCCACCGCGTCGCGGGCCGCGACGCGGTCATCCAGAGCTACCGGGACTTCATGAGCCAGGCGGTGCTCCACCGGTTCCGGGTGGAACAGCCCGACATCGACGTCTTCGGCACCACGGCGGTGGCATGCTGCCCCTACACCATCGACTACGAGATGGAGGGCCGGCGCTGGCTGGGAACGGGCCGCGACATCCTGGTGCTGCACGAGGGGGAGTCGGGCTGGCGGGTGGTGTGGCGCACGGTGGTGGCGGGGCCGGAGGAGGAAGTGGGAGGCACGGCGCCCGCGGCCTGATCTTCGGGAGTCATCGCCCCCGACGTGGAGGCCACCGCGCGCCTCCGCCCGTCCGCCCATTTACAAACCTTGCCCGGCACGGCCCGCCGCCGCATCGTGCGAGGAGTAGAGTATCCCGCCGGATGACCTCCGCGGGCGTCCTGCCCGCGACCCGAGTATCAGGCTCAGGGAGTGCGTTATGCCCGCCGTATCGCAAGCTTCCACCTCCGGTGCGTTCACAAGCGCGAACCGTGCCCCGGCCAGACCGCACGACCACGCCACGTGGCTGAACACGGTGGTGCTGGGCATCGTGTTCGCCGTCGCCGGCTTCCACCACGGCTTCTTCGAGACGCTCCAGGGCAACACGCCGACGAACGGCTGGGGCATCGCGTCCATCGGCGAGGCGCAGCGCATGTGGGAGCACGGCTCCGACGCCGCCGTCACGGTGATCCACAATTTCCTGGCGACGGGGATCGCAGCCATGGCGTTGAGCGTGGCCGTCGTGCCGTGGTGCCTGTTCGGGTTGCGGACCCGCCACGGCCGCACCGGCTTCCTGCTGCTGTTCGTCGCGCTCACGGCGGTGGGCGGCGGCATCGGGTTTGTCCTGTTCTACCTGACCGCGTGGGCCTACGCCGTGTGGCTGAACCGGCTGCTGCGGGACCGCCGGCGCATGATGCGGCCGCCCACGCGGGCGGCGCTGGCGGCCATGTGGCCGGCGGCGCTGGCGCTGTCCGCCTTCCTGTTCATCGTGGGGCTGGAGATCTCGGTGTTCGGCCTGCCGGGCCTCGAGCCCGACACGGTCCTGGCCGTGTGCTGGTCGGCGCTGCTGGCGGCCCTGGTGCTGGAGCACCTGGCGTACGTCGCCGGCTTCGCCCGGGACCGGGCTGCGTTCCACGCGGGGCGGGCCGCGGAAGCCGTGGGAGAACGACGATGACCGGCCCGCTCACGGCGCTGAGGCCGCGCACCCGGGGGTGGCGATGAGCACGATGAGCCCGGCGCCGTTCCACATCATGGGACGGCCGCCCAGCGACCGGGCGCTGGACGCCGGCCTCGTGCGCGAGGTGTTGGCGGAGCAGTTCCCGGCGCTGGCGCTGCGGTCCGTCGAGCTGCTGGGCTCCGGCTGGGAGCGGGACGTCTTCCTGGTGGACGGCACGCTGGCCGTGCACTTCCCCCGCTACGCGGACGTGGCCAACGGCCTGGACCGCCATGCGGCGATCCTGGGCATGGTCCGCCGCTCGGTCGGGCCCACCGTGCGGGTGCCGGAGATCACCATGTGGGGAACCGCCGGGCCACGCTTCCCCCACCGCTTCTTCGGGCATGCGCTGATCCCGGGCGCCGAAGCCGATCCGCTGGACCCGCCGGCGTCTCCGGAGCTGGCGTTCCAGCTCGGGGCGGCGCTGTCGGAGGTCCACGCCATCGCGCCGTACGCCGCCGAGCGGACGGGCATCACCCAAGCGCCCGGCGCCATGGAGGACGACCTTTCAATGTTGGTGCGCCAGGCGGAGCGGGTGGACGGCCTCAGCCAGGTGGCGCCCCTGCACTTCGAGTGGCTGCGCGCCCGGCCCCAGCTGCCCGACGAGTATGCCGGGCCGCCGTCCTTCGTGCACGGCGACCTCCAGCCCGAGCACATCATCGTCGATCCCGATTCGAAGCGGCTCTCCGGCATCATCGACTGGAGCGCAGCCGCCCTCGGGGACCCGGCCCTGGACTTCAGCTACCTGCTGGCGACGCACGGCCGGGCGTTCCTGGAGAACGCGCTGGCCGCCTATCGCCTGCCGACCGACGAAGCGTTCCTCCGGCGAACGGCGTTCCGCGCCCGCATCCGGGCCCTGGGCTGGCTCGTTTACGCCCTCCACCGGGGCGCGGATCTGCAACGCGTCCGGCAGGAAGTGGACAACGCGTTCTCCCTGGCGCTCTCGTGACCCGGAACGCCGCCCCGCCTCATGAACGGCCCTGACGGGGTAGGGTCCTACCGGGTCGGATCCTACCGGGTCGTGCCCTTCCGGCCCGAGCGCAACGCGACGCTGGACACGCTGCGCTGGGCGAAGAAGCGCCTCCAGATCCCCAGCCTGCTGGAGGTGGACGTCACCGCCGCGCGCGAGGCCATCCGCGCGTTCCGGCGGAGCAGCGGGCGAGGCCTCGGCTTCACCGCGTGGGTGGTGAGCTGCGTGGCGCGCGCCGCCGCGGAACACCCGCGGGTCCACGCGGTCCGCCGCGGCCGGCGGAAGCTGGTCCTGTTCGATGACGTGGACGTGGCGGTGCTGGTGGAGCGGGCGGTGGGCGAGGATGGCAACGAACGGGAGACGCTGCCCATGCCCGTCGTGATCCGCCAGGCCGACCGGAAGAGCCCGGCGGACATCCACGAGGAGATCCGGCGGGCGCAGGACGCCGCCGTGGGCCGCGGGTCGTCGTCCATCGAGCCCGGTGCCCCGGCGTGGCTCCAGCGGCTGTTCTTCCGGACCCCGGCCTGGCTGCGGGACCTGCTGTTCTGGCGCCCGCTGCTCCGCAGCCCCACGCGCATCAAACGCACCATGGGCACCGTGGTGGTGAGCGCCGCCGGCATGGCAACGCCCGGCATCCTGGCCTGGGGCATCCCGCTGGCGCTGCACCCCCTGGCCGTTGGCGTGGGCGGGATCCAGCAGCGGAGCACCCCGGACGGCCCCCGGGACATCCTCGCCCTGTCCGTCGTGTTCGACCACGCCGTCACCGATGGGGCGCCGGTGGGGCGGTTCGTCAGCCGGCTGCACGAGATGTTGACCCAGGGGGAGGGCGTGGCCGAGCCACAAACCGGCAGATCGGGAACGTCGTGCCGCTCAGGCGTTCGTGATGCGGGATCCGATGTCAGCCATGTGCAGGGGGACAGACAATGATTGGCAGAACCTCCAGCAGAATCATCTCTCTGGCTCTTGCATGGATCGTTGTGGTCACGGCGGCCATCGCAGGGTGCGACAAAACAGGTTCCGACCGGGCGCTGGAGCGCAACAAGGAGCTTGTGCGCTACATGAACG
>CAZUFP010000029.1:0-5645 GCA_964619835.1 uncultured Gemmatimonadaceae bacterium
CTTGGAGATGTCCCAGTTCTGGCAGAACTTGCACGCCAGGTTGCAACCCGCGGTGCCGAAGGAAAGCACCGATGTGCCCGGGAGGAAATGAGCGAGGGGCTTCTTCTCGATGGGATCGACGCAGAACCCGCTGGAGCGGCCGTAGGTGGTCAGTACCACGCGGCCGCCCTCGTTCATGCGCACGAAGCACATGCCTCGTTGGCCGTCGCGTAGCCGGCACTCCCGGGGACAGAGGTCGCACTGGACCCTGCCGTCGGGCAGAGCAGACCAGTACTGCGTGGGAGTCGTGCTCATGTCGTTGTTCATATACCCCGGAGGCTCGCTGGGTTTCCGGAGAGCTTCAATGCCCGGGCGCGCTGCGTTGACGGGGAGACGTCCTCTCCCCGCTTCCGCCGCCCTTCCTGCGCCCCCCTTGCCCCCCTCCCCGCCGCCGGGGAGACAGGGTGACGCCCGCCGCCCCTCCCCGCCGCCACCTATCCCCGCACTCCCTTCCGCCACCGGGGAGCGCCGGCGCGTCAGCGCCCGGCGCGAAGCGCCCCGTTCCCGGAGCCGGCTCGGCCCGGAAGGTCGACCCACGCCGCGAAGCCAGCCCGGCCGGTGCCCCCCGTCTCCCACTCTCCCTGGTGGTGGAGTGGACGGGGGGAGGAAGGGTGGCGGCCGGGGGAGGAAGGGGTCTCCCCGTCACAATGAGCGCGCCTTGGCCGGTAGGCCCGGCAGGAACGGGCGCCCCTCGGCACCCGCTGTGAACCACCCCTACGACTCCCAGTCGCGTTCCTGGACCACCGGCAGTTGCAGTGCCCGTTCACGATCCAGGTCCAGCCGGCCCACGTGAACCGCCATCGGCGCCCTCACCCACTTGTAGATGGAACGGGTGAACAGGCCGGCGAAGCGCTCGGCCCAGGCACGGAGCTGCGGCGGATCGTCCTCGGGGAACAGGTCGGGCAGCACGGCGGCCACTTCCGCGGCGGACATCTTCTCGCCGGCGAACAGGTAGAGGCACGCGTCCAGGATCCGGAACGGCATGAGCTCCGACTCGGCCGTCTGGTCGTCGGCCAGCTCGGGGCCGGCCTCCGTCTCCAGCGTGCGGCGGACGCCGTCGAAGCCGAAACGCGCGTGCAGCCGCTCCAGCAGCGCCGTCACCACGGTCTTGGGCAGGTTGGCGATGGGCGAGTACCCACCTTCCAGGTCGCCGCCGATGGTGGTGTAGCCCACGGCCTTTTCGCTCATGTCGCCCGTCTGCACGAACAAACCGCCCGCCGAATTGGCCCAGTTCCACATGCGCGTGCCGCGGATGCGCGCCTGGATGTTCTGGACGGTGATCTCATCCGGCTCCCTGCCGCCCAGCATGGCGCGCGCCGCCTCGATCTCCCGTTCCACCGCGTCGTGGATGGGCACCACTTCCAGGGGCACGCCCAGCTCCTGCGCGATGGTCCGCGCGGCATCCGCCGTGGCATCGAGCGAGTGGCGTGACGGCATGTAGAACGCCCGCAGCCAGTGCGGCTCGCCCCTTCCCCTTCCCCCCGTCTCCCTGGTGGTGGTCGGGGGTGGAGTGGGGGTCTCCCCGTCGGGGTGGGGCCCAGGGGCGGGGTTCTCCCCGTCGGGGCCGGGCCGGGAGCCCGGGCTCTCCCCGTTCAGGCGGCGTACGGCGGCCCACGCGACGAGCAGGGACAGGAGCGAGTCCCTGCCCCCCGACAGCGCGACGCCGAGGCCCCGGAATGCGCCCGTCTTGCGCGCGTAGCCGGCGAGGCCGAGGACCGTGGCGTCGAACAGGTCGTCCAGGGCTTCGGCACGCGGATCGACGGTGCGGGTGCCGGCGGCGGGCAGGAAGAAGTCGCCGTCGGGCGCCGGGTAGCGGAGACGCGAGGCATCGGCCGTGGGCGCGTCGCTTCGCAGGACAGGCACGCCGCGCTCCGCGCCGCGGAAGGCCTCGGCATCCGTGCGCCACGTTGTGTTCTGGCGCCGGTTCCGCCGCGTGCGGTCCAGGTCCACGACGGCGCTCCACCATCCTTCCACGAACCGCGGCGTTTCCAGGACCGGCCGCCCGTTCTGGAAGACGAAGCCGCCGCCGCCGAAGACCAGGGCGTCCTGAGCCCCCACGGCATTGGCGTTGACCACGACCGCCTCGTTGTCGCGGGACCGGGTCGCGAACATCTCACGGCGGGTAGCGTGGAAGCCGATGCGATAGGGCGATGCGGACGGGCTGATGACGATCTCGGCGCCGGAGAAGCAGCGGCGGCGCATGGGCCCGTCGGGGGTCCAGGAGTCCTCGCACACCTCGACGGCGAGGGTACCGAAGTCGAACTGGAAGAGGTAGTCGCCGAGGGGCAGGCCCTGGGCATCCAGCGCGAGGCCTGGTGCGCCCCGGGAGAGCGTGCGTGCCTCGTAGAAGACCTCGTACGTCGGCAGCTTCTCCTTGGGAACCAGACCCAGCACGCGGCCGGCGTGGAGCACGGCGGCTACGTTGAAGATGTCGCCGTCGATGGCCGTGACGGCGCCCAGGACGACGACGGTGGGCAGCGCCGCCGTGGCGTCGCGCACCCGCTCCAGGGCTTCCCGCTGGGCATTCAGGAAAGCCGGCCACTGGACCAGGTCTTCCGGCGGGTAACCGCCCAGCACCTGCTCCTGGAAGCAGGCCACGGTGACGTCATCCGCGGCCATGGCGCGCACCATGTCGATGACGCGGTCCGTGTTGGACCGGAACGCGCCCACGGTGGCGTCGATGCTCGAAACGCCCAGCCTGATGAGGTTCACCGCACCGCCTCAGCCGACGCCCAGCGGGCCGCCGTATTCCGTGCCCGCGGCGTCGCACAAGGTGCGGTAGAGGGCCTCCAGGTCCACCGGCTTGGCGAGGAACGCAAACGCGCCGGCTTCCGTGGCCGCGGCGCCCTGGTCCACGTCGCCGCTCACGATGACGACAGGGATGGACGCCGTGGCGGCGTCGGCCTTGAGCCGGGCCAGCAGCGCCAGGTCGTCGCCGCCGGGCAGGTGCAGGTCCAGCGTGATGACGTCCGGCGTCTCGTCGTGAGCCAGGGTCAATGCCTCGGCGGCCCGCGGCGCCGTTACCACGGTCCATCCCTTCCGGCCCAAAGCCTTCGCCGTGATGCGCGGGACGAGGGGGTCGTCGTCCGCTACCAGGACTTTCAGGTCACGTGACATGATCGTTTCGCAAGAATGCTCCCCGGGGTCGCCGCGCCGGTGTGTTCCATGATCACCCAGCGATCGGCGCTGCGTGTCCTGAAGATAGGTGGGTCGCCACGGCATTTCCACGCGCTTCGCGATGGGGGCGGCGTTTCCTCCCGTCCGGCCCCGTCACGTTTTCCGGAAACGGGGAAGCCAGGCACGGTCAATGCGAGGTCGTCCAGGATCGGTGGATTCGGAGAACGTCGACGGGAGGTGAACCCACCATGACCAAGAAACCGATATTCGCCGCCGGCAAGGTGGCGCTGCTGGGGTTGGCCGCTGGCCTGGCCTGGGCTTGTTCGGCGACCGATTTCACGGGTGTCCCCATGCTGGAAGCGGCATCCGTGTTGATAACGGAACAGCGCGCGTTCGTGCCGGACACCATCGTCGTCCCGGTGGACGCCACCGTCACGTGGGCGAACGCCGACTCGACCTGGCACACGGTGACGGCGGATCCTTCGCTGGCGCGGGACTCGACGAACGTCCAGCTGCCGGCCGGCGCCGCGCCGTTCAACTCGGACTCCATCGCCCCGAACGGGTCCTACAGTCACAAGTTCACCGTGGCCGGCACCTACAAGTACTTCAGCATCCCGGATGAGGATACGGGGATGATCGGCTGGGTGGTCGTGCAGTAGCCGCTGCCATGCCGGAGCAACCGAGCCGGCGCCGCGCCTCGGGTTGCCCCCGCGTGTGAGTGCTCCCCATCTTGCGCGATCTCACGGTCCCGCAATCATCCGGAGCAGCGACATGCGCGCAACAGCAGGCAGGGGCAGGGGCTCGGACTCGAGCCGGTGGCCGACGGTTTCCGGCGCAAAGACGTTCCTGGCGTTGACGATGCTCGCGGCGGGCGTGGCGACCGCCGCGCAGCCTGCCGCCGCGCAGGGCCGGCCGATGCCGCAGCGGGAGATGCGGCAGGCGGCGCCGCGCCAGGACGTGGTGAAGCCGGATCCGGCAAACGTGCTGGTGGACCCGTCACTGTTCGGCGGCCTCGAGTTCCGCAACGTGGGCCCGTCCCGGGGCGGCCGCGTCACCACCGTGGCGGGCGACCCCGTCCACAAGGGCACCTTCTACATGGGCTCCACGGGCGGCGGCGTGTGGAAGACGGAGGACTACGGCATCACCTGGCGCAACGTAAGCGACGGCTACTTCGCGTCGCCGTCCATGGGCTCCATCGCGCTGGCGCCGTCCAACCCGTCCATCATCTACGCGGGTACGGGCTCCGACGGCATCCGCTCCAACGTGATCCTGGGCCGGGGCCTCTACCGCAGCGACGACGCCGGCCGGACCTGGCGGTTCCTGGGCTTGCGCGACATGGGCCAGATCGGCGCCGTCGTCGTAGACCCGAAAGACCCCGACCTGGTCTACGCGGCCGCACTGGGCACGCCGTTCGGCAAGTCGAAGGACCGTGGCGTGTACCGCTCGAAGGACGGCGGCAAGACCTGGCAGAACGTGCTGTTCGTGAGCGACAGCGTGGGCGCCGTGGACCTGGAGCTGAAGCCGGACGACCCCCACACAATCTACGCTTCCCTCTGGCACGTCCGGCGTAAGCCTTGGACGATCATCTCCGGCGGCTGGCAGGTGGGCGGCATCTACAAGTCCACCGACGGTGGCGACACGTGGCAGCGCAAGACGAAGGGCCTGCCCACCGGGCTCATCGGCAAGAGTGACCTGGCCGTCTCCCCCGCCGACCCGAACCGGGTCTACGCCCTGGTGGAGACCACCGACCCGGACGAGGGGCTCTACCGCTCCGACGACGCCGGCGAGACCTGGCGCCTGGTAAGCAACCAGGCCGGGCTCATGAACCGGCCGTTCTACTACACCAACGTGGACGCGGACCCGACGAACGCCGACGTGGTGTACGTGAACGACGAGAGCTTCTTCAAGTCCGTCGACGGCGGCAAGACGTGGCGGCGCTTGTCCACGCCCCATGGTGACAACCACGACATGTGGATCGACCCCGACAACTCGAAGGTCTTCATCCAGTCCAACGACGGCGGCGCCAATATCACGCAGGACGGCGGCGAGACGTGGTCGACCCAGCTCAACCAGCCCACCGCCGAGCTGTACCAGGTGCACCTGGACGACCGGTTCCCCTACTGGATGTTCAGCGGCCAGCAGGACGAGTCCACCGTCGGCGTGCCGTCGCGCCCCACTACCTCCTCGCCCCCGGCCGACAACGCCGCCCGCTGGGAGGAAGTCGGCGGCTGCGAAACCGGACCCGCCGTGCCGCGCCTCGGCAGCACGCTGGTCTACTCCAACTGCAAAGGCCGGTTCGGCGTCTACGATCAGTCCACCGGCCAGGAGCGCCAGTACTACATCGGCGCGCAGAACATCTACGGCCACGCGGCCAGCGACCTGAAGTACCGGTTCCAGCGCGTGTCCCCCATCGCCGTCGCGCCCCAGGATCCGGGCACCGTCTACTTCGGGTCCCAGTACGTTCACCGGTCCACGGACAACGGCATCAC
>CAZUFP010000029.1:5745-57099 GCA_964619835.1 uncultured Gemmatimonadaceae bacterium
CCGGTGGGCGCCACCATCGATTACCGCGTGTTCTCGAAGCCGGCGGGCGAGGTTGTGATCGAGATCGTCGACGCTCAGGGCAACGTCGTGCGTGGCTTCTCGAGCGAGGGCGATGGCTGGCAGTATACGTTCCCGGGCATGGACCGGCCGCACGCCGCACGCATTGCCGGAGCCCGTGTCGACACGCGGCCGGGGGCCCACCGGCTGCTTTGGGACCTCACCTATCCGGGTCCGTGGACGGAGAGTCAGCGGCAGCGGGGACAGCGCGGCCCCATGGCGGTACCGGGCTCCTACACCGTGCGCCTGCAGGTGGGCGGCCGCGTGGTCGCCCGGCAGCCGCTGGAGGTGAAGGCGGATCCGCGGGTAGTCGCGTCGGGTGTCAGCATTGGCGACATGACGGAACAGCTCCGCCTCAACCTCCAGGTACGCGACCTCATGAGCGCCGCCCAGGAGACCGGCGCGCGCATCGATTCAGCGTTGGCGACTCTCGGAAAGACGGGCCCGGCGCAGACCGAGCGGCAGCGTTTGGAGGGGATCAGGGCCCAGCTTGTCACAAACGCTTCGGGCGAGATCTCCAGCTACCCGCAGCCCATGCTCATCGACCAGATTGCCTACCTGTACGGCATGACCACCCGGGCGGACCAGAGGCCTGGGCGTGACGCATACGAGCGTTTCCAGGCGTTGACCAAGCAACTGGAGGGCCTCAAGGACCGGCTCGGCGGAGTGTTGCAGGGCGCTGATTGACCCCCGCAGTCGACCTCTGCATCCCGGGGACGCATTGCACGATGATCCGCCCTTCGTTCGCTGAACGAGGGGCGGGTCTACCCCGTGGTTTGCACGATCGGCATCCGTTATTAATGACAATCGCGTGACGCTCCGAAAATCTCAGCCGGGCGTGCGTTCGATCACGGAAAACCGAGTCGCGACCGGAACGGCCCTTCTGGAAGGGTGGGCCGGTAGTTGCTGACTGCGTAGAAAACGGTATGGCAGACCAGCCGATGACAGGCCTTCGACGGGTGTGGCGCGGGCTGGCGGGGTTCGGAGGAGCAGTGTTGTTCCTGCTGGGCGTCGTCGCCCTCGCGGTGCCGACCGTGTCTGTGAGCGGTGCGGCGGGGGCGCGGCTGCCGTCGGGGGACACGGCGGTGCTCTTTTCGCTGCTCGGCCTGGCGTTGGTCCTGCTGGCAGGCAGACGCCCGAAGGCGGCCACATGGCTGGGCGTGGCCCTGGTGGGCGCCGCTCTCTACTTCCTGGGCGGTGCGCTGCTCAACCGCGGGCACCACCCGGGCGCGGTCTTCCTGCCGTGGAGTGTAGGTGTCCAGCGCCCCCCCTGGCCGAGCCCGGCCGTATCGGTGGCCCTGGCCCTGCTGGCTGCGAGCGTCATGGCGGCGGCCCGGGGCGAGGTGTCGAGACTCGGCCACCTCGTGATCGTGGCATCGGGTGCACTCGCCATGGGGTTGGGGCTTGGCAACCTGGTAGCCGATGCCATGATCTTCAAAGTCGGCTCCTCGGTGCCCATTGCCCCGTTACCGGGGCCCGCCGCGGCGGGCCTCTTCGTCGCCGGCCCGTCGGTTGCCCTGCTCTCGCTCACGTCCGAGAAGACCGATCCGCTGGAGTGGGGCGCGATCCTCGCCGCCGTCGCCGGTATCACCGCCTCGTTCCTGATCTCGTTCGGCATCGAAGCCCGGGAGGCGTCGGCCGTCGAGGCGCGAACGCGCTCCCTGGCCGACGGCATCGCGACCCAGGTTCAGGCGGCCTTGATGGGGCCCGTCAACGCCGTGCCCGACATGGCCCGATGGACCGCCCGATTCCGGCCGCCGCCGGACGACTGGCGTTTCAACGTCCAGCTGGCCATGGAGCACAACCCGGGCCTCTCCGCGGTTGCGCTGGTGAGGGCGGGGGTCCCGCCGCGCCTGCTGGATCGGTACACGGCGGGGGCGACAATTGCGCCAGGCACGCGGCCCCTGGCCCGGGCCATCGCGCGGGCGGACACGGCGAGCGCTTCGCTGGTCTGGGA
Organism: uncultured Gemmatimonadaceae bacterium; assembly: GCA_964619835.1. Lineage (GTDB taxonomy): Bacteria > Gemmatimonadota > Gemmatimonadetes > Longimicrobiales > RSA9 > JARRJS01. The sequence goes on from CAZUFP010000029.1 coordinate 7,760, forward strand.
TGACGCCACCAGGACGCTGGTCGGCACAGCCGCGGTGCCGGGTACCTCCGGCCAGCAGCTGGTGGTGGGGGTGGTGGACCCCTCTTCCGTACTGGCCGCCGTGACGCGGCGCAACGATCTGACGCGGTATGAGATCGGGTTGGAGACCGCGGGAGGGCAGGCCATCGCCGGAGCCGGGGATACGGGCGGGCCGTATCGCCAGGGCGCGCCCGTCACTGTGTGGGGCATGCGGTGGCAGGTTGACGTCACGCCCAGCGCCGCCCTGATCCAGGACGAACGGACCTCGGCCCCCGATTGGGCTCTGCTGCTGGGTTTCCTCACGTCGGCGCTCCTGGCCGCGTCCCTCTACTTCGGTGGCGTCGTGCGTCGCCGGGCGCGGCAGCTCGAGACCAACAACCGGGACCTGCACACCGAGATCTCCGAGCGGCTCGCGGCGGAGGAGAAGCTCCGGCACAGCGAGGAGCGGGTCAGGCTGCTCATGGAAGACGCAGGCGACGCCATCATTGTCCATGGCCGGGATGGCGTCATCCAGTGGGCGAACCGCAGGGCTTCCGAGCTCGTGGACCGACCGCGCCAGGAGCTGGTGGGCATGGATGTCCGGCTGCTGGTCGACCCCGGCGACGTGGAGCGGCGCCCGCTCGACCTCGCCACCGCCCTCAGCGGCCGGACGGTCCGCGACGAACGCTGCTTCGTGCGTCGCGGCGGCGGCTGTGTGATGGCGGAGGTGAGCGCCCGGTCGTCCGACGGGGAGACGGTGACGGCCATCATCCGGGACATGAGCGAGCGGCACCGGGCGGAAGAGGCTCGCCGGTGGCTTGCTGCCATTGTCGAGTCGTCCGACGACGCCATCATCGGCAAGACGCCGGATGGAATCGTGACCAGCTGGAACCTCGGTGCACAGCGGATCTATGGATACACGGCGGAGGAGATGATCGGCCGCCACATCTCGACGTTGGTCCCGCGCGATCGCCTGGAGGAGCTACAGGACATCCTGCAGGCGGTGGCCAGGGGCGATGCGGTGGAGACCCTGGAGACCGAGCGCGTGGCCAAGGACGGCGTCCACCTGGCCGTCTCGCTCACGGTCTCTCCCATCCGCGATGCATCGGGCGCGGTGACGGGAGCGTCCACCATCGCCCGCGACATCACCGACCGGAAACGTGCGGAGGCGGAGCTCAAACGACGGGAAGCGGAGTTCCGGGCTCTGATCGAGAACGCGTCCGACGGCATCACCGTCCTGGACGCGGACGGCGTGAATCGGTTCGAGAGTCCTTCGGCGATCCGCCTCACCGGGTACCCGCCGCAGGAGCTGGTGGGGAAGAGCGCTTTCGACTTCCTGCATCCGGACGACCTCGAACGGGCGCGTCAGAGCCTCCAGGAGGTGCTGAGCCACCCCGCGAGCGTCGTGTCGGCCCAGCTCCGCTTCCGGCACGCCAGCGGCGAAGACCGGGTCTTCGAGTGCCGGATCGCCAACCTTCTCCACGAACCGGCGATCAACGGCATTGTGGTCAACACCCGGGACATCACGGACCGCGTGCGTCTCGAGGAGCAGCTCCGCCAATCCCAGAAGATGGAGGCGGTGGGCCGGTTGGCCGGCGGCATCGCACACGACTTCAACAACATCCTGTCCGTCGTGACGGGCCATGCCAGCCTGCTTCGCGATGAGCTGCCGGAAGGCGAGATGCGAAGCGAAGTGGAGCAGATCGCGCGCGCCGCGGAACGGGCGGCCGGGTTGACCCGCCAGCTGCTGGCGTTCGGGCGGAAGCAGGTGCGGCAACCCCGGGTCCTGCGGCCGGCGGACGTCGTTGCGGAGCTGGCGCCCATGCTGGAGCGTTCCTTGGGCGAGCACATTCAGCTCCGTATGTCCCTCTCCGCCGACAGTGGTTACGTCGTCGCCGACCCGAGCCAGCTCCAGCAGGTGGCCCTGAACCTGGCCATCAACGCCCGGGACGCTATGGCGGAAAGCGGCGTGCTGACCATCGAGGTGAACGACCGGACCCTGTCCCGCATGGAAGAGGGCCAACCGGACGACATCGCGGCGGGCAGCTACGTCCGCATCGCCATTCACGACACCGGTGCGGGGATCCCCGCCGCGCACCTCGGCAAGATCTTCGATCCGTTCTTCACGACCAAGGAGCCAGGCAAGGGGACGGGTCTCGGCCTGTCCACCGTGTACGGCATCGTCCACCAGAGCGGCGGCTGCCTGTCCGTGGAGACGGAGGTCGGGCAGGGCACCACCTTCGAGGTCTACCTGCCGACGGCCGGCCCCCGGCCCGAGCCGGGGCCGGCGACCGCCTGACCTCGCCGTCCACCTCCGTCGGTACCGCCGTCAGGTCATCGGCACCGTTTCCTGGTACAGGGGCTCCTGCCGTTTGCGGGTGGCCTGCTCGAAGGCATAGGCCAGCTTCAGCAGCGTGGGCTCCGACCAGGCGTGCCCGAAGAAGCTGAACCCGACCGGCAGGCCGAACGTGTAGCCCATGGGCACCGTGATGTGCGGATACCCCGCCACGGCGGCCGGGCCCGAGGCGCCGCCGAAGGAGTGGTCGCCATCCACCAGGTCGATCACCCACGGCGGGCACTTGGTGGGAGCGATGAGCGCGTCGAGATGGTGCTCGTTCATCAGGGCGTCGATGCCTTCCGGCCCCGCCAGCCGTTTGGACCGTTCCAGCGCCTCGCGGTACTTCGGGTCCTGCAACCCGTCCGTGGCCTCCGCCCGGATGAAGATCTCCTGGCCGAACCACTGGAGCTCCTCGTCCGCGTGCTCCTCGTTGAAGCGGATCGCGTCGGCCAGCGAATGGATCGGCGCGTTGGGCCGCGTGGCCAGGTAGGCGTTCAGATCGTGCTTGAACTCGAAGTCCAGGACGGTGCTCTCGTCACGGCCGTACTCGCCGTAGTGGGGCAGCGCAAGGTCATCGATGATCACGGCGCCCGCGTCCTTCAGCGCGGCCACCGCTTCCTCCGCCAGCTTGTCGGTTTCGGGCGAGTAGCCCATGAGGCGCTGGCGGACCAACCCCAACCGCGCGCCCCGCAGACCGCCCTTGTCCAGGTAGCTGCTGTAGTCCGGCTGGATATGGCCGCGCGCCGACGCCACCGCGGGATCGTTGGGGTCCAGGCCCGCCATGGCCGTCAGCATGATGGCGGCATCCGTCACCGTGCGGGCCATGGGGCCGGCCGTGTCCTGGCTGTGCGCGATGGGCACGATGCCGGACCGGCTCACCAGCCCCAGCGTCGGCTTGATGCCGACCACGGAATTCACCGACGACGGGCACACCACGCTGCCGTCCGTCTCGGTGCCCACTGCCGCCGCGCACAGGCTGGCGGCGACGGCGGCGCCGCTGCCCGAGCTGGAGCCGCACGGCGTGCGGTCCAGCACGTACGGGTTGCGGCACTGACCGCCGCGCCCGCTCCAACCGCTGGAGGATTGGTAGCCACGGAAATTCGCCCACTCGCTCAGGTTGGTCTTGCCCAGCAGGATGGCCCCCGCCTGTCGCAGGCGGGCCAGCATGAAGGCATCGGAGGGAGCGGGTGGTCCGGCGAGGGCGTAGGACCCGGCGGTGGTCATCATGCGGTCGCCGGAATCGATGTTGTCCTTCACCATGATGGGAATGCCGTGCAGCGGTCCTCGCACGTTCCCGTTCTTCCGTTCCCGGTCCAACCCGTCGGCGATGTCCAGGGCGTCGGGGTTGGCCTGGATGACGCTTTTCAGCGTGGGTCCGGAGCGGTCAATGGCTTCGATGCGGTCCAGGTAAGCCTGTACGAGCTCGTGGGAGGACCAGCGGCCGGACTGCAGGCCGACCTGGAGCTCTCCGATGGTCAGGCCTTCGAGCTCCGCGTGAGGGAAAGCTCGGGACACGTTGCTGCCGCTCCCTGTGGGTCCGCAGGACGCCAGCGCGAGAGGGTTGGCGGCGGCGAGAGCACCGCCGGCTGCGGCGACCTTGATGAACGTGCGGCGAGAGAAGCCATCGTGGGCGTCGCCATCCGAAGGCGCGCCGTCGTCGGGTCGGGAAGAGCGGGGTTCGGGCATGGTCGTCCAGGGTTCGGGTGGTTGACGGGAACCCTACGGCGTGGGCCACGGTCGCGAAAGGCCCACCGACGACACCCGGACCCGCCCGGGGCGCCGCGCAACGCGGCGCCCCGGGCAGAGGCCGGACTTCTGTGCGGCGACTTACTGCACGCGTTCCAGGATCAGGAACCGGCTGTGCTGCCAGAAGTTCTGCGCGTCCGTGATCTTCAGGTCGCTGCCCATGAACTGGCCCGATGCGTCGGGCGTCGGGCTCAGGTACTGGACGTCCTGACGCGACACGAGACGGTACGTGCCCTGCGCCGGCAACTGGATGTCCGGGGTGGTCCGCAGGTCGATGGCCTTGAACTCGCTGGTCTGCAGGTTGCGAGCCGGCACCAGGGACTGGCCCGTCCTCCACAGGAAGCCCAGGAAACGCGAGCCGCCTTCCTTGGTCACGATGCCCTGGTCCAGGAGCTCCTTCTCCGTCCCCACGGCGTAGTACACCGTGTAGTGCTCCTTCTCCAGATTGCGCAACGTATCGGACACCGCCGCCACCTGCTGGTTCAGGCTGTCCACGCTGGCCGTCATGGCACCGTGCAGCGACGAGATCGAATCCCGTTGCAGCGCCATCAGGGAGTCGCTCATGGCCTGGGTGCTCTGCAGCGAATCCCGCAGGCTGGCGCGCTGACGCGTGAGCGCCCGGATCCGGCGCTGCGCCGTCGCGAGCTCACTGTGCGCCGTGTTCAGGTTCGTAGCCATCGCCGTGATCCGATCGCGGAGGGACTCGGGCGGCAGTGCGCCACCGCCGCTCGTGCCCTGGATCGCTTCAAGCGCGTGGCTGAGCCGCTCCATGGTCTGTGTCTTGGCCGCTTCCTCGCGGATGAGGCTGTCCCGCTGCGCCCGCAGCGTGGACAGCTCCTGCTGGACTTCTTTGGAAGGCCCTCTGTTGCACGCGGCGAGCGGCAACATCAATACGAGCGACCACGCCAGTCCGCGTACCGCCGTTCGTTTCCTGTCCATGATCCCAACCCGGTTTCGCAGTTACGTTTCTGTCGCGCTACGACGGCGTCGCACCCGGCACAGGCGCGGCGCCGTAGAAAAGCCAATATACACGGAGGCAATTCCCGGGCCACCCGACCCTTGCGAGAGACGACCGCCGCCTGAACGTTGCAGGGAGAGCGGGTGGCCCGCTCAATCCCTGTCACCGCGTGCCCCGATGAGCTGGATCTCGTTGCGCCGGACGCGGGGGGCCGCCACACGCGTCCCCTTCGAATGCCCTCGCTGCCACGGCACCCAGGGTGTCCGTCGTGCCACGCGATGGTGGCTCGCGCTGCACGGCCGCGCCATCCTGCCGGTGGGCCGGACGGAAACGTTCCTGGAGTGCGCCGGCTGCGGCCGTACGTTCGCGCCGGGCGCCGCGGCGGACGGCGGGCTGTCGGAAGATGAGACGGCGATCCAGTCGCTGGTAGCGGCCGTCGTCATGGTGGACACCCGAATCCGGCCGAGGGAACTGGAGGTGGCCCGGCGCGTGCTACAGCGCTATGGCGGCCGGAACCTCAACACCGGCGAGCTTGCGGAAGAGCTTCACCGGATGCGGCGTCGGGTCCCCGACCCCATCCGGGACCTGGTACGCATCGCGCCGCTGCTCAGCGAACAGGGCAAGATGCGCATCATCGCGGCGGTCTACGACGTGTGCGTCGCCGACGACGAGCTGCATCCCGCGGAGACGCGGCTGATCCGTTCGGCCGGTGAGGCCCTGGACCTCTCGCCCATGCGCATGCGTGAAGCGATGCGGCAGGCGCGCGAAAGCGACTGACGGACCCGCTGCACCGGCGCCAGCCGGACGATTAGATTCTCCGCATGCCAGAATCCCCGGCTCCGGCCCTGCGCGTCGTCGACGGTGGGCTCTCCGTGCTCCGCCTCTACGACGTGGCGTACGGCATCGACATTGCGCGCGTGGAAGCGCTGGCCGCAGGCGCGTCGAGGCCCAGGTTGGTGCGCACGGAGCCCAAGGCGATGACGTACGGCGTGGAGTCCGTAGAACTGGCGCTCGGCCAGGTCGCCTTGCCCGGGGATACCATGGTTCCGGAGGCGGACGTTCGGGTCCGGTTGTACGATTTCGGTGCGGCGTCCTTCCGCCTGACGGTCACCCTGTCCGACACGACGTGGGACGACTTCCTGGCGGCCGCCCTTGCCGCTGACCGCGCCACGAAACCGGCCGTCGCGGCACCGTTCTGGGCCGAACTCCGGGACCGCCTGCGCACCCTCGTGGAACCCGCCCTCGTGCGACCTTCCGACTCCGGCCTCGAGGAGGACTACCTGATCGCGGTGGTGCGAAGTACGCAGCCGGTGCTGTCCGCCGATGCGTTGCTCGAGCGCGTGGATCCGATCCCTTTCCTGTCCGGTGGCGAGACCCTGCCGCTTTCGGATGCAGCCCGCGCCGACTTGTTGCGACACCGGTTCTCGTATTACCGGGACGACCTGGCGCTCCTCACGTGGGACCGGGCGCTGCTGGTGGAGCCCAGGGGAGATCCCGACGTGGCGCACGTGCTCGAAGTCGCCAATGCCCAGTTGCTGGAGCAGCGTTACTACGACGAACTGTTGGATGATGAGCTGCCCCGCATGTACACCCGCGCAAGCCGCGTCCGGGGCAACCTGGCGCCAAGCACGCTGCGCCGCTACGGGCGCCTGGCGCGCGAGCTGCGCACCCTCGTCGCCGAAGTCACCGAGCTCACCGAACGCGTCGACAACGCCCTCAAGGTGACCGAAGACGTCTACCTGGCCCGCATCTACGCGGCGGCCCTCGAGCTCTTCCGCGTGAAGGCCTGGGGCCATGCCGTGGACCGGAAACTCGCCATCATCCGCGACACCTACCAGGCCCTCTTCGACGAGGCCGCCGCCGCCCGCGCCGAGCTGCTGGAAGCGACCATCGTCCTGCTCATCGTCGTGGAGATCGTGCTCGCGTTCATTCTCTGACGCCGTATATCCGCCGCGCGGCGAATCGCGGCAACACTGGAGGTGGAACGACGGGTTCGAGAGGGTGGCGGCCCCGGGGGAACTGAGAGTGCCAAAGGGGGGTGCCCCCCGGGGACCGCCGGACGGTTTGGGTGCCGTCACACAGGTAATTGCACGACGACGTCAAAACTTCACAACCGGCAGCCCGCCTCTGGCGACAAACCGTGCCCGCCCTCCCATCACGTCCGCGATAATCGTCACTCGCAGAATGGCTTGCGCTAAATGTAACGGTAATGTAACAGAGCGCGGCCGCCAGCCTGGATCATCAGCGGAGCTTGCCCGTTACGCCGCGGTCGACGGCGAGCTTCGCCGTGCGGATGGGCTCGCCGTCGAGGGTGACGGCGTCGGGCGTGGCGCGGAGTTCGTGTGCGGCGAACTGGTCGATGGAGATGGTGCCGGGCGCCTCCGTTCCCGCGGTGAGGCGTGTGCCGGGGGCGGCCTCGGGGGCGAGAAGCAGGCCGAGGGTGTCGTCGTTCTGGGCGGCGAGGAGCATGCCCTGGCTGATTTCGCCGCGCAGGCGTGCGGGGGCCAGGTTGGCGACAACGACGATGTGGAGGTCGGCGAGGTCGTCGGGATGGTAGTGGGCGGCGATGCCCGCGACGATCTGGCGCTGTTCGTCGCCCAGGTCGATGTCCAGGACCAGGAGCCGATCGGCGTTGGGGTGGGACCGGGCGCGTTGGACGCGTGCGACGCGGAGGTCGAGGGTGCGGAGCGGTGGCGGGTCGGATGCAGGTACTTGCTCCTGAGCGTCGGCGGGCGCGTCGTGTTGTGCAGGGTTGTCGGTCATGAGCACGTTTTCGTCCAGGTGGATCCGTTTTGTCCGTGTTGTCACCGGGGTAGTGTCAGGATTGGGGCGTCCGTGCGCAAGCGGGCGGACGTTGAACGACGGAGTAGCGGGGTGCATATTCGGACCACCTGCTTGCCGGGGCTTCCAGCCCGGGCGCGGACCTCCTTCCGAAGGTCGCCGCGGCAGGCGCCGTGGCACCGTCGGTATGTTCCTGCTCTGACTCTCCAACGCATCCCCGGAGGCGAAATGAACGGAAAGAACGCAGCGTCCCAGGAGTTGCGGATCACGATCGGGCTGAAAGGGAAGGAGATCACGACGGATCCGCCCGGTGCCCCGCACGTAGCGTCTGGCGGGACATTGAGTTGGGAGTGTCCTCTGGGACCGTGGGTGGTGGTGTTCGACGAGCGTCAATCGGCGCATGGTCCCTTCGACGACAACGACCGCCATCGGCGCCACCGGGACGGCAAGAGCGCGAAGGTGCGCCGGCACAAGGGCCAGGCTGCAACCTACAAGTATTCGGTGGCCTTCTACGACGAGGGGAGTGGGGACGTGCATCTGGCGGATCCCGAGGTGGTCGTCGATCCGGATCCGGAATGAGTCGTTGAGGATGCCCGCTCAACCGGGCCCGCCGCCTCCGGTGAGCCGCTGAAACTCGGGGTCGGACCACAGCGGGCGGAAGGCCCAGTCCCGCGGCAGGGACTGGGCCGCGGCCGGCTTGAGCCGGGTCCAGACCTTGAGGTACTGCATGGCCTTGTCGCGATTGCCGAGCAGGAGCCAGGCGTGGGCGGCGTCGTAGGCGATGGCTCTCAGGATGGAGTCGGTCGGCTGGGCAAGGTCACGACGCAGGACGGCCCGGGCGCTGTCAGGCAAGCCGGCCCGGGCGAGGGTCTTGGCGACGAACATGTCGCCGTATTCGCGCGGGCGCAGGTAATGGGCCCAACGCCACGCGCCATCGACGTCCGGTGCCACGCCGGGCATGGCGCTCATCAGGAACAGGTTGCAGTACCCCTTGATCTGGTTGCTGGCGCGTTGCGACTGCGTCAGCACGGTGCACCAGTGTTCGGATTGCTGGCGGTCCTCGAGGTTGAAGTATGAGATGAACGCTTGCCAGGCGAACAACGGCGTCTGTTCCCCGAAGACGTCCGCCCTCACGGCGCGCAGCGCATCGGATGCTGCCGTATTGAGGGCGTTCTTGCGATGGTCGATCCGGCTCAGGGCGTACCAGGCCTCTGCCTGCAACGTGTCGACGCGCACGGCGTGGCGCAGGTCGGCTTCAGCCAGGTAGTAGAGCGTGTCGGCTTTCGCGGCGGGCGCGTTCTCACCGAGGTGGTAGCGCAGCAGGCCGCGTTCCGCGAGGGCGGGGACGTATTCGGGGTTGCGCTCCAGTACGCGGTCCAGGTGGGCGACGGCGCGGCGGGTGGCCGCCGGCTCGAAGTTCTCGCCCGGACTCGCCGTCTTCCGGGCGCGGACGGTTTCGATGGTCGCGCGCAGGACGGTGGGGTCCAGCCAGTCGGGATCCAGGTGCTCCGCCTGCAGGAGCATGGAGTCGGCCTGGTTCAACAAGGCGACGGCGGCACGCGGGTCATCCTTCCAAAGCTCGGCCCGCTCCCCGGCTTCGATGGTCGCCACGTTCCGGGCGTGCAGGAACAGGTCCCAGGCCCGGTCGTTGGAGGCGCGGGCGTGCATGGCCCGCAGGACGAGTTCGGAATGCAGCTTCGTGAGGAGGGCGCGGGACGCGTTGTCCGCCACGACGGCGGCCGGATCCGTCTGGGTCACCGACGCGGCGAACGTGGTGCTCAGTATGTGGTACGATGACGCGGCATCGATGAGCTGAACGGTGGCCTGGTAGTCGTTGCCGGTCCGCATCACGCTACCTTCCACGATGGCGCCGGCGTTGAGGGCCTTCACGATGCTGTCGAACGGCGTGGTGCCGCCCGCGAACGGCGTCGTCGCGGCACGGGGCAGCACGTGAAGGACGGGGACCTGGGCCAGGCGATCGATCAGGGCGTCGGTGATCTGGCCCGCGAGAGGCGCGAGATCGCCCCTGTTGCTGAGATCCTCGAACGGCAGGACGGCGATGCGGGCGAGACCGAGCCGGCTGATGGAGGCCACGGTCGGCGCTTCCCGCCCTTCGCCAGTCACGGTGGCGAACGTCAGCGCGGCGAGCACCGTTGTCGCGAGGATGCCCACTTCCGTGGGCGTGGCCCGTCGTTGGCCGGAAGCGCCGTGGTACCAGGCCAGCACGATGGCCGCGATTGCGCCGAATCCGAGGATGGCGGGCAATTCGCGCGCGACAGCGGGCGACCACCCGCGCGCGGACGCGAGAAACGGGACGATCTCGATGGCCACCACGGCGGCGGCGAGGTACGCGAGAGTCCAGGGGATGACGTGCCGGCGGCGCAGCTCGTTGAACATGCGGGACAGAGGGCTGCGCGCGTCGGCGTCGGCCGCGCCGTCCAGCGGCGCGGGCTGTGTGGGTCCGGTGGTTGGCGCGGGTGCGGCCGCGCTCCGGAGAGACGGTTCGGGGACCGGCATGCCGGCCGCCGCGCCTGCGCGCACGGCTCCACCGGCCGCATCGTCGTCCTCGGTCGCTGGCGGAGCGTCCGGCGCACGCGGCGGGGTCGTGCTGTTGCCGTTGATCTCACCCGAGCGGATCCGCGCGACGAGGTCCTTCGTTTCGTCCAGGGGCTCCAGGTCGAGCTCCTCGCGCACCAGCCGCTCATACCGTTCATACTGGCGCAACGCCTCGGAGCGGTCGCCGTACAGGGCAAGCAGCTCGATGAGCCGATGCTGCGCCTCGTCGTCCAGAGGATCGATGTCGGCCCAACGGCGGGCGAGCTGCACGGCGCCGGGCAGATCTTCGGCGGAGACGCGTTCGTCGATGGCTTCCCGGGAGGCGCGTCGGTGAAGACGGCCCAGGCGCGCGCTCCACTGGTCGGTCCACCCTTCGAACGCGCGCGTCGTCGCGGGCGGCGCGCCGCCCAGGAACGGGCCGCGGTACAGGCCGAGCGCGAAGGGGGCATCGCCCTGTTCCACGGCGCGGGTGAATTCCAGGGCGTCCACCTCGACCCGGTCGGACACGTGGAGCCGGTCGCCGCGCAACTCGACCCAGTCGTCGCCGAGGATGCGGCGAAGCTCGTAGAGCGTCTGGTTGAGCGTGTGACGCGCCTGGTCCGGAGCGCTGTCGGGCCAGAACATGCCCAGAACGCTCTCGCGCGGTACGTCGCGCTCCATGGCGAGGTAGAGCAGCACGGCACAGCGGACGGGTTGGGCCGGGAGCCGTTCGAGCTCCTGGCCGTCCCGGTACGTACGCAGCGTGCCGAGGGTGTCCAGGCGAATCGGCAATGCCCGGCTCCGTCGGGAAGGAAGACCGCAATGTCGGCGGTCAGGCACGGTGTTGTAATTGCTTACATAGCTACGACGTGGAGACATGATCGCGCAAGATGGAGCCAGGCATCCGCCACACGGTTGCATGGGAGCCGGTCCCGCTCGTACCCTATGCCGATGCCCACGCCTGGAGACCCATGGCTCGCCTGAACGTCGTCCTGTCCCATCGACCGGTTGCGTTGCTCGATGCGGCGGCGGATGCGTTCCTGTCCCCACCGCCGCCGGATCCGGCGCGTCCGTTCCTGTCCCCGACCTACTTGCTGGTCCTGCGCGAGGCGGCCCTGCGGGATGACCTGTTCGCACGGGCCGCCGAGCTGGGCGTGCGCGGTTGGTTCGACCCGCCCCTTTGCGTGTTCCGCCAGCTGCCCGACTGGCTGGGCGCCACCGAACGGGTGCCGTGCGGCGACTATGAACGGCTGGTGCTGGCGGGCCAGTGCATGCGCCGGGTTGCCGGAGACGTGTTCGGGCGGGTAAATCGGCCGGACGCGTTCATGGACGCGGTGGACCGGTTGTTCGGTGAGATGGCGGCAGAAGGCGTGAGCGCCGACGACCTGGTCCGGGCCATGGCGGCCCGTCCGAGCCGGGACGATTTCGAGCGTCGTCGGGACGACGAGCTGGCGGCCGGCTACCGGCTGTACATGGACACGTTGGCGGCCTCCGGGAAACGCGATGGCCGGGACTGGCTGGTGGACGCGGCGAAGGCCGCGGAGGACGCTGCCGAGCTGACGGCGCGCCTGGGCGGGCGTCGTGAGATCCGGTTGCTCGGGCTCCAGGACTTGAAAGGCGGCTGGCCGGTCCTGTTGCGCACGCTCGCCGCGTCCCCCGCGCTGGACCGGGTGGCCGTGTACACGTCCGTTCCGCTGGAGCTGCCCGGCGTGAACGTGGAGACACTGTGGCTGGACGGCGCCGCGCCGCTGGCGGCCCGCCTGTTCACCGGCGGTGGCGTCGGGACCGATGGGGAAGCCACCTCCGACAGACTGATCCGCGCTCCCGCCGCGCCAACGGCACCGGCCGACGAAGGCCTCGCTGGACTGCCGTTGTTCGACGCGGCGGACGTGGTGCGCGCCCCTCTCCCGGCCGGCGAGTCACCCGCCGGCGGCGCCAGCACCGCCCCGGCGCCCCGCGTACGCGTATTCGCGGCGCCGGACACGGAGCGGGAGGTGGAGGAGGTGGCGCGCCGCGTTCGCACGCTCATCGACGGCGGCGTGGCGCCGCACCGGATCGCGGTGGTGGCGCGGCAGGCCCGACCGTTCACGGATCTGGCCATCGATGCCCTGGCGCGGGTGGGCGTGCCCGCGACGGCACGGCGTCGCCTGGCACTGGCGGAGATCCCCGTGGTCCGGTCGCTCCTGACGCTGTTCCGGGTCGCGGCCGAGGGCTGGACGCGATACGGCCTGGTTGAGCTGGCGGAGCAGCCGTACCTGGGCGTCGGCCTGGACGTGCGGGTGGTGAACCACATCGGCTACCGCAGGCGCGTCGAGGGTCTGGCGGCGTGGGACGCCGCCATCGAGGCGCTGCACGCGGAAGCCGTGGAATGGGAGCGTCGTCTCGCCGAAGACGAAGAAGACGCGGCGATGGAACGCCGGAGCGCGCCACCCGCGGCGGAGCGCGTGGCCGAAGCCCTCACGTCGTTCCGGGACTTCGCGTCGCTGGCCGGTGCGTTGGACGGGGAACGTCCGCTGGACGCGTGGCTGGACTGGCTGGCGTCGTTCGTGGACGACGATCCGTGGAGCGTCGAGCGCCGGGTGTACGACCCGCCCGCCGACCGGCTGGATGTGGTGGCGGTGGACGCCGCCGCGTGGATGGGCGTGCGTGGCATCGTGGCCCAGTGGCGGGAGGCGGTGCGCGCGTGGGGCGGCGGAGAGGAGCGCCTGGCCACGGGCGCGTTCGAGGCCCGGTTGCGGGAGATGCTCTCGGGCGATGCCGCACTGTGGACGCGAACCGGACGGGGCGTGCAGGTGCTGGAGGCGCTGGCGGCGCTGCAGAGGTCGTTCGAGCACGTGTTCATCATCGGGTTGGAGAGCGGGCGTTTCCCGTCCGTGCCGCCCCGCTCGCCCATCCTGGACGAGCACGACCGGGAGGCGCTGGCCGCGGCAGGACTGCCCCTGGAGCTGCGCGAGGTGTGGGAGGCCCGGGAGCGGGAAGCGTTCCGCAGCCTCGTGGCCGCGGCGCGCCGCAGCCTGACGCTGAGCTATGCGCGCCAGGATGAGCGTGGCTCGGAGGTGGTGGCGTCCGCGTTCGTCGATGAGGTGCAGAGCGTCGTCGATGCGCCGAAGGACGAGATCGCGGCCTGGCGCGTTCTGACGCCCGGCATGCCCGTCCTCTCGGAGCGCGCGATGGACGCCGCGCTGCACGGCGCGCGGATCGAGCGGCTGCGCCAGACCGGCCTTCCGTCGCCGTACAACGGCCTCATTGAAGACGGCGAGCTGCGGGCCTGGCTCGCCGGGAGGCTGGGCGAAGACCGCGTCTGGAGCCCCACCCGGCTGGAAGACTACGCCAAGTGCCCCTGGGCCTACTTCTCCGGCCGGCTGCTGTACCTGGAGAAGAAGGACGATCCCGACGCCGACATCGACCCGCGCGTGCGGGGCACCGTCCTGCACGACGCCCTGCGCCGGTTCTACGAAGCGGCGCTGGAGCACACCGGCGGGCCCGTCCTGCTCCGGGAACCGGACCTGGACTGGGCGCGTGCTGCCGCCGTGGAGGCGCTGGACGAGGCGCTGGAGCAGGCGGGCCAGGTCTGGCTGGGCCACCCGGCGTTGCGGGCCGCCCGCCGCCAGGAGCTCCAGAAACTGCTCCTCGACTACCTCGCCTTCGAGGTGCGGGGCAACGAGGACATGTTCAGCACCACGAAGCGGAACGCGCCGAAGATCCTGCGTACGGGGGTCACCGACCACGAGCTGGCCTTCGACGAAGTCGAGCTCGACGTGGCGGGCGTGCGGCTGCGGTTCCACGGCATCGTCGACCGGGTCGAGCGAGGCGTGGACGAGCGCGTGGACGCGGCGGGGTTCGTCGCGGCGGTGGACTACAAGACCAGCAAGTACTCGGTGCCCGGCGCCGGAAAGAAGGCGGCGTGGGAGGACGACGTGGTCCTCCAGGTCCCGTTGTACGCCTACGCCCTGACGCGACTCCGGCCCGGTGACCGGGTCGCCCGCGTGGAGTACCGGTCCATCCGCCAGCCGGAAGTGCTGCATTCCCTTCAGCTGGCGCAGGTGGATCCCAGAACGGGACGCCTGGAAGAGAACGACGACGCGGCCGCGCGCATGAGGCGGGCCCTGGAGTCCGTGGGGCGGCACGTCGGCGCGGCCCGGGCCGGCGCGTTCCCTGCCCGGCCGGCGCCGTCCTGCGGTTGTCCGCCGTTCTGCCATGCCTGGGACATCTGTCGGGTGGCCGGCGGCCCCCGGAAGGGGAAGGACCGCTGATGGCCGCCACGTCGCGCGAACACGCCGGAGGGCCCATCCCGGCCGGCGCCCGCGAGCCGCGCCCTTCCCAATGGGCGGCGATCCGGCAAACGGACCGGCACGTGTTGGTGGCGGCGGGCGCCGGCACGGGCAAGACCTTCACTGTGGTGGGGCGAATCCTGTACCTGCTGGGCGTGGCGCTGCATGGCGAGCGGCGGGAGTCGCCGGTGCGCCTTCGGGAGATCGCCGCAATCACGTTCACCAACCAGGCGGCGGCGGACCTGAAGGAGAAGCTGCGCACGGGCCTTCGCCAGGCCGGGCGCCCCGCGGAGGCCAACGAGGTGGACCTGGCCCGGATCGGGACCATCCACGGCTTCTGCGGCGACGTGTTGCGGGACTTCGCGCTCCGCGCCGGGCGGGTCCCGTTCCGCGAGGTGCTGGACGAGGGCGCCGCGGCCACCCTGGTGGCGGATGTGGCGAAGGAGGCTTTGCTGGCCGCGCTGGAACAGGGCGCGGTTCCAGGACTGGAGGCGCTGCTGGGGGAGCGATCCGCGAACGACATCATGGGCTGGATGGTGGGCCTCCTGAACGATGGCTCCCTGTTGGACTCGCTGAGGAACGCCCGCCTGGACGGGCACGAGCGGACGCTCGTCGCGCTGGCCGTGCGCGCGGAACAGCGTTTGACGCGGCGCCTCGAAGCGTCCCGTTCGGTGGACTTCGACCGCATGGTGGCGTGGACGCGCGACCTGGTGCGTGACGACGTGGCCGTGCGCCGCACGCTCCAACGGCGGATCCACACGCTCATCATCGATGAGTTCCAGGACGTGGATCCGATCCAGAAGGAGCTGGCCTACCTGCTGGCCGAACCGGCCGGAGGCCGTGACGACACGCCCCGCCTCATGCTGGTGGGCGATCCAAAACAGAGCATCTACAGGTTCCGGCGCGCGGACGTGACCGTCTGGCGCGAGGTGGAGCGGGACTTCGCCGAAGGCGGGCACGGTGTCGTCGTGCCGTTGGAGGACAACTTCCGTAGCGTGCCGCAGGTGCTGGCCGCCGTGGACGCCACCGTGGGCCGCATGCTGGACACGCCGCTGGACGGCCGGGCGCTGGAGGACTACGAGGTGCCTTATCGGCCGGTCCGTGCCACGCGGCCGGCGCCGGACGGGCCCGCCGTCGAAGCCATCCTGGTGCCGCCGCGGCCCGACAACGGCAAGGTGCGGCGGGCGGACGATGTGCGCGCCATCGAGGCCGCCGCCATCGCGAACCGGGCTCGCGAGCTGCACGAGAGCGGCGTGCGCTGGGGCGACATGGCCCTGTTGCTCCGGAGCTGGGGCGCGCTGGATGTCTACCGCGCCGCGCTGGCACGCGCCCGCGTGCCGGTCTACGCGTTGCGAGGCGAGGGGTTCCTGGAAACGCGGGAAGTGGTGGACCTCATCGTAGCGTTGGAAGCCGTTCGCGATCCGCGGGACGACCGCGTCCTGTTCGGCTTCCTGCGCTCGCCGTTCGTGGGCGTAAAGGACGAGACCCTCCTGCGCATCGCCCGCGACACACGCCGACCCTACTGGTGGGCTCTCCGCGATCTGGCCCGCGGCCGACGGCGGGATGACCTGGCCCTCGACGCCGCGCCGGAAGAGGAGACGGAGCGCCTGCTCGCCGGCGTTCGCATGCTGGACCGGCTCGTAGCGTTGCGGGACCGGGTGGCCACTGCGTCGCTGCTGGGAGAGCTGCTGCGGGACAGCGGCTACACCGCGCATCTGGCGCTCCAGGGCGACGATGGGCGGCAGCGTCTCGCCAACGTGCGCCAGTTCGTGCACATGGTCCGGGGCGCCGCGGATTCCGGTCTGGGCGATTTCCTGCGAGCCATCCAGGAGCGGCGCGGGCGGGGCGACCGAGTGCCGGAAGCGCCGCTGTTCGGTGAGAAGGACGACGTGCTCACCATCACGTCCATCCACAGCGCGAAAGGCCTGGAATGGCCCGTCGTCTTCTGGGGCGACCTGGTGCGCGCACCCGTGAAGTTCTACCCGGAGCTGCTCACGGCGCGCGGCGAGATGCGCCTGGGGCGGCCCGACATCAAGCACGACGAGCAGCCGCAGCCGTGGCAGGACCTGCTCGCGCGCATCCATGCGGAGGAGGCGGCCGAGGACCGCCGGCTCTGGTACGTAGCCGCCACCCGGGCCAAGGACCGACTCATCCTGTCCGGCGTCCCGCTGGGCGAGAACGTGCGGGGCGAGCCGCCCGGGAAGGTGCTGGCCGGTCTCGTACCCGGCTTGCTTGCGGCCGAGCCGGCAGCGTCGTTTACCGGCGCGGACGGACGGGCCTGGCCGCTGGCCGTCCGGCTGGCCGATGAGGAAGCCCGTGCCTTCGACGCCGGCGTGGAGGCGGCGGCGGAAGCGCCACCGCCGGAGCCCGGAACCGTCGAAGACCCGGAAACCCTGGACCTGCCGCCCGTGCCCGTGCGTGTGCCGATGGGTCCCACGCGGCACTCGGCCACCGAGTTCCTGGTCCACAGCCGGTGCCGCCGTCGCCATTGGCTGCGCTACGTCGAGCGGATCCCGGAGCCGGACCACCGGGGCTCCGAAGCGGCGCTCATCAGCGCTGTGCGGCGAGGCCAGATCGTGCACGAAGTGCTCGAGCGCCTGGACAAAGAGGACCATCTCGCCGGCCTGCTGGAGGCGGCCATCGGACGTTGGGACGAGTCCGCACCGCCGCCCGACAGCGATCCCGGTCGCCGCTATCGGGCGCACCTGGAGGACGAGATCCAGCGCGTCATCCAGCACCCGGACTACCGGGAGCTTTTCGACCGGCCCGAGGCGCGCCGGGAGCTGGGCTTCGCGTACGTCCACGGCGACGGCGTGAGCGCCCTGGGCAGCATCGACCTGGCCGCGCCCGGGCCCGACGGCCTCCGTATCCTGGACGTGAAGACCACGCAGTGCGACGCCGACGCCGTGGATGCCAAGGCGCGCCAGTACGCCCCCCAACGCGACGTCTACGTGACCGCCGCCGGGGCCATCGCCGGACAGCCCGTCGACTGGTTCGCCTTCCAGTTCTCCCGGGCCGCGGCCCACGTGAGGCAGACCCTGGACGGCGCAGCGCGCGCCCGGGCGCGTCAGGCGTTCGAAGCCGCCGCGCGCGCCGTCGGCAACGGGCGGGCGGAGCTCACGGAACATCCCGAGGAATGCTGGTTCTGCGGGTACCGCAGGGTGGGACTTTGTCCGGGCGCAAAGGCTAGCTGACCACGCTCCAGTCCACCGGCTCGAGCCCCGCGTCCTCGAGGGCTGCGTTGGCCCCGGCGAACGGACGGCTGCCGAAGAAGCCGCGCCAGGCCGACAGCGGGGACGGGTGGGCCGCCGTCAGCACCGTGTGGCGCGACTCGTCCACGAGGGCCCGCTTCTGCTGAGCGTCCTTGCCCCAGAGCAGAATGGCAGCCCTGGCGGCGACGTCGGACACGGACCGGATGACCGCATCCGTGAACCGCTCCCACCCGCGTCCCCGGTGCGAGCCCGGCTCGCCCGACCGTACCGTCAGCACCGCGTTCAGCAGCAGCACGCCTTCCCGCGCCCACGGAGTCAGGTCCGTGGACGTGGCGTACACCCCCGCGTCGGCCTCCAACTCCCGGAAGATGTTCTTCAACGACGCCGGCGCTTCGACGCCTTCCGGCACCGAGAAGCACAGGCCGTGCGCTTGCCCGGGGTTCGGGTAGGGGTCCTGTCCCAGAATGACGACGCGCACCGCCTCGGGGGGCGTGAGCTCCAGCGCGTGGAAGATGAGGGGCTGCGGCGGATAGACTTCCTGCGTCGCGTACTCGGCGTCCAGAAACGCACTCAGCCTCGCGAAGTAGGGCCGGGTCTGCTCGTGGTCCAGGACGGCTTGCCAGCCTTCGGGGAGCGGGGGCATAGGCATGCCGCGAAGCTAGGGGCGGAAGCGCCATGGTGGCAATGACCCCGGCGCCCTCGCAGCAACCGCGGCGGCGCCCTCCGATCTCGCGACGACCGCCCCTTGACGCGACGCCCGGCGGGTCCAGCTTCCGTGCATGCCACAAACCCACTCGATGACGACGCCTTCGCCCGGCGCGATTCGCGCGCACCGGTCCGCGTCCAGATACGCTGTCTCGCTGGCGTTCGGCGCGTGCACCGCGCTCGCGGGATTCACCGCGGCGCCGGCCACGCCCGCGGCCGCCCAGACGGTGGTCCAGCCACGCGGCCGCCTGGCGGCCGACAGCGCGGTGCCCTTGCCGCCGCCGGTCCCCCGCGAGTTTCGCGGCGTCTGGGTCGCCACCGTGGGGAACGTGGACTGGCCGTCACGGAAGGGTTTGTCCACAAAGGAGCAGCAGCGGGAGCTCCTCACCATCCTGGACCGGGCCGCCGCCCTCAACCTGAACGCCGTCATCCTGCAGGTGCGGCCGGCCGCCGATGCCTTCTACGACTCGCCCTACGAGCCGTGGTCGGAGTACCTCACCGGCACCATGGGCAAGGCGCCGGATCCGTCCTGGGACCCGCTGAAGTTCGCCGTCAGGGAGGCCCACGCCCGCGGCCTCGAGCTGCACGCCTGGTTCAACCCGTTCCGCGCCCGCCGCGCGGGCCTGCACGAGGGCGTCTCGAAAGACCACGTCAGCCGCACGCACCCCGAGCTCGTGCGGGAGTACGGCGACCAGCTGTGGCTGGATCCCGGCGAGCCGGCGGCCCGCGCCCACACGATCAAGGTCATCATGGATGTGGTGCGCCGGTATGACATCGACGGTGTCCACCTGGACGACTACTTCTATCCCTACCCCGTCCTGGATGCGACGGGCGACACGGTGCCGTTCCCGGACAGCGCTACCTGGCGGCGCTACGTGGACGACGGCGGCACGCTGGATCGCACCGACTGGCGCCGCGCCAACATCGACACCTTCGTCCAAGCGCTCTACGACTCCGTCAAGGCCGCAAAGCCATGGGTCAAGCTGGGCATCGCGCCCATGGGGACCTGGCGTCCCGGACACCCATCACAGACCGGCGGCTACGACGCTTACGCAAAGCTTTATGCGGATGCGCGCAAGTGGTTGTGGAACGGGTGGTTGGACTACATATCACCTCAGCTCTACTGGCCCATCGCGCGGAGCGATGTGAGCTTCCCCGTCCTGCTCGGCTGGTGGATGCGGCAGAACCTCTACGAGCGCCACGTGTGGCCCGGACTGATCCCCAGCCGCGTCGGTGGCGACGCCGCCCCGGACGACGGCTGGTCCGCCACGGAGATCCTGCGCGAGATCTACGTCACCCGAGGCGCCGGCGCCGGTGGCAACATCCTGTTCAGCATGCGCGCCCTGCTGCCCCGCCAGGACTCCGTGGCGCGCATGCTCCGGGACCGGGCGTATCAGGAGGCCGCGCTCGTGCCGGCATCGCCGTGGTTGGACGGTGCGCCGCCGGCCCCACCCACCGTCACACGAGTGGCCGGCACGAACGGCTTCGCCCTTCGCTTCCAACCCGGCCCCGGTGACACTCCGTGGCAGTGGGTGATCCAGCTCCACGGCGAACAGGGCTGGTCCACACGGATCCTCCCCGGCACCGTGCGCGAGTTCGAAGTGCATCCCAACGGGCGGGCCGACACGCCGGACGCGGCCTATGTGTTCATGGTCGACCGCTGCGGTGAGGCGAGCCCGAAGGTCCGGGCCCTCGCCGTCTCCGGCCACGTGACCGAAGGCGGCGGAGGCGTGCCCGACAGGCCGTGATCGCTAGGGCCTTTCCAGGTGCTTCACCAGCCAATCCGCGAGGGCGCCCAGCACTTCCGGCCGCACCGAATGCGAGGGGAGCGCCGCGTAGCCACCGGGCAGACCACTGGGGTCGGCCAGGAACAGGTGGTCGGTGTCGGGGAACTTGCGGACCGTGACATCCGCGTCCCCGCCGGCACGGAACGCGGCCGCCAGCGAGTCCGCCTGCTCCGGCGTGACCTGGTGGTCCGTCTCACCCTGGAGGATGAGCACCGGCACGTGCACCTTTCGGGCGGTCGCCAGCGGGTCGTAGTCCATGAAGAACGCCAGCCAGCCGCCCTTCGCGGCCTGCTCTTCCGTCGCCTTCGCGCTCTCCGCCAACGCCTGCTTCCGTTCCTCCGGCGTGAGCGACGGCGCGTGGTCCACGGCATCACGCTGCTGGTATGCCAGGATGCGTCGCCCGGTGTACGCCGGGCCCGCCATCAGCACGATGCCTTTCAGGGACGAATCGGTCGCGGCGACCATGGGCGCGATCAGCCCGCCCTCGCTGTGTCCCACGAGCCCCAGGCGTGAACCGTCGATCTCCGGCCTCGTCCGGAGGTAGGCCAACCCGGCACGGATGTCGTTCGCGAAGTCGGCGGACGTGGCGCCTGCCGGACCGGGCGACGAGCCGTTCACACCCCGGTCGTCCAGCCGGAGCGTCGCAATGCCGCGGCGCGCCAGCGTGTCCGCGATCTGCCAGAAGGGACGGTAGCCCCGCACCGACGGAATGCGCTCGTCCCGGTCTTCCGCGCCCGACCCCGTGATGGTCACCACCGCCGGCACCCGGCCGGCTCGCGCCTTGGGCAATGTCAACGTGCCGGTCAGCGACAGCCCCTCCGGCGTGTGCACCGTCACGTCTTCCGCCGTGTACGGGGCACCGGGCGGCGCTCCGTAGTCGACCTTCTCCATGACCAGCGGGTGGGCGCCCTCCAGCCGGACCACCCGAGCACCCTGCGCCGGTATCGCCAGGCCCAGCATGGAACCGTCCGGCCCCACCTTCGCATGCATCTCCACGCCGGCCAGGTTCATGACCGCCGAGTCCCGTCCCTGCCAGGTGACGGTCACCGGGATCGTGCGGCCGCCGACCAGGAAGAAGATAGGCACCGTGTCCGTCGTCCCGCCCATCGCGTGCGCCCGCCGCAGGACCTGCTCGATCATCCCGCTCGACGGGTTGATGTACGGGATGGCGCCGGGCGTGGTCGCGAGCGCTTCCGTGCGCGTCACGTTGCCCGAGACCTTCACGTGCACCGAGTCACCCACGAAGTCCGCCACCACCGTCTGGAATGGCGTCGTGTCCCCTTGCGCCAGCCGGTAGAACGCGCCGGTGATGCGCGTCACACGCTGATCCGGCGCCAACGTCATCGTGTAGTGCCAGTGCTGGCTCGCCGCCTGGTAGATCAGGTCCACGTCCACCTGCGCCGGCGTCCGCGTCACCACGTCGCTCGATACCGCATTTCCGCCCGCCACCATGCGGAACGTGTACGGGCCCGTCGCCTGCGCCATACCCGGGCCCGCCAGCCCCAGCGTCAGCCCCATCGCGATCATCCAGTCACGCATCCTTCCTCCTTCCAGGCATCCAGTCGAGCAGCTCCTCGATGACTTCCTGGAACACCGTGGTGTTCAGCTCGTACACGATCTCCTGCCCATGACGCTCCGACACGACCAGACCCGCCGCACGGAGCACGCCCAGGTGCCGCGATACCGTCGGCCAGGTCGAGTCGAACCGTTCCGCGATCTCCCCCGATGTGCGCGGCCCTTCACGCAGCATCCGCAGAATCGCGCGTCGGGTCGGGTCGGCGAGAGCCTTGAACGCGTCCATGGCGGAGGAATATAAGATAATTAGCTAAATACGCAAGTATTGCTCCGCCGCCTTCACGGTTCGGGGTGGCTTGCGGCGATACGGGGAGAGGGCGAAACGGGGGGATGGGAAACGCCGACGCGGCCCCGTTCCCGGCTACTCCGCGCGCAATGCAGACATCGGATCGGCTGCCGTGGCGCGCCAGGCGGGCGCGACCGTGGCCGCGAGGGCCGACACCACCACGACAACCGCCACCGCAACCAGCGTGAGAGGGTCCCGGGCCGGCACCCGGTACAGCATGCTGGTGAGGAGTCGTGTGCCGGCGAGTGCACCGGCGATTCCCAGGAGGAGCCCTGCGGCGGTGAGCCCCAGGCCCTGGCGGACGACCATGCCGACGACGGCGCCGCGTCCGGCGCCCAGCGCCATGCGGATGCCCATCTCGCCGGTGCGTTGGGCCACGGTGAGCTGAGGACGCCGTGGATGCCCACGGCCATGAGGAGGAGGGCGAGGGCGGCGAACAAGCCGAGAAGCAGGGTAGTGAAGCGGCGTCCGGCGACCGAGGCGGACAGGGTCTGGCGGAGGGGCTCGACGCCGAACACGGCCAGCTGGGCGTCGAAATCGTGGACGGCGCGCCGCACGGCTCCCGCCATGGCCATGGGGTCGCCGGACGTGCGCACCAGGATGGTTCCGCCGCTGAGGGGCGCCTGGGCCGGCGACATGTACGCCGCGGGCGGCGCCGGCTGGTCCAGGCCGTAGAAGTGTTCGTCGGCCACGACGCCCACGATGCGCCAGTTGGTGCCCCACATGCGGATGGAGTGTCCGATGGGCGAGCCGTCGGGGAAGTAGCGTTTCACCATGGCCTGGTTCACCAGCGCGACGCGGGGCGCGTCCACGTCATCGCCGCTGCGCAACCCGCGGCCTTCCACGACCGGCACGCCGACCGTGGCGAAGTAGCCGGGCGTCACGAGGCGCATGGGCAGCTCGGGCCAGTCCTTGCCTTCCGCTTCCCGTCCCACCACCACGAACGAGTTGGTGAAGCCTCGGTCCAGTGGGTTGGCGCCGGCCAGGGCCGCCGACTCCACGCCCGGAGTCGCGTCCAGGGACGCGAGCACCGACTGCATGAACGCCTGGTGCCGGGGCCAACGCGGCCAGACGCGGTAGTTCTGCGGGTAGCGCGCGGCCGGCAGCTGGAACTGGGCCTTCAGCACGCCTTCCACCCGGAAGCCCGGGTCGGTGTGCACGAGCGTCCAGAAGCTGCGGAGCAGCAGCCCGGCGCCGCTCACCAGCATGACGGCCAACGCCATCTCGACAACCACAAGCACGGAGCGGAGTGAGCGGGTCCGCCGGCCGCCACCGCCTGCACCTCGCGCCGCCGCCAGTCCGCCACACACGTTCCACCGCCTCGCCTGGAGCATGGGCACCATACCGGACAGGAGCGCCACCAGAACCGACACGATGAGCGTCGCCAGCAGCACGCGGCCGTCCACGGTCACCGCATCGAGCCGTGGCAGCTCTTCTGGTGCCATGCCCCTGAGCACGTCCAGGCCGCCGTATGCCAGACCGATGCCCGCAGCCGCGGCGGCAGTCGTCAGAACGACGCCTTCCGCCAGGAACTGGCCCGCCAGCCGTCCGCTGCCGGCGCCCAGCGCCTGACGCACCGCCAGCTCACGGGTCCGGGCCGTGCCCCGCGCCAGCAACAGGTTCGCCACGTTCACGCACGCCACCAGCAGCACCAGCGCTACCGCAGCCAGCAGCGTCAGCAGCGCCGGCCGCACCGGCGAGAACACGACCTGCGCGTACGACTCCACGTGCGCACCCCGGCCGTCGTTCACCGGGTAGCGCGCCTCCAGGTCGGCCATGATCCGATCCATCTCCGAGGCCGCCGCCTGGCCGGTGGAGCCCTCGGCCAGCCGCCCCACCACGAAGAACGGATGCGTGTTGCGCACCAGGTAGTCCGCCGGCAGCGGCATCGTCATCCACAGATCCACCGCCCGCCGGCCATCGCCGGCGAAGCCGCCGCCATATGCCGCCCGCGACAGCATCTGGCGGAACCCGAAATCCGCCGCCTGCGGCAGGATGCCCACGACCGTCATGGGCTTGTCGTCCACCCGGATCGTTCGGCCGACAACGCCTGGATCCGCTCCGAACCGCGCCCGCCAGAACGCCTCGCCCAGGATCACCAGCGCCGACCCGTCTTCCGCGTCACGTTCCGCGAACAGCCGGCCTGCCAGCGGCTGCACGCCCAGCAGGGAAAGGAGCGACGGCGTCACCCACAGGACGTCCGCCCGCGCCGGCGTCACTCCGTCACCGGTCAGCGTCACCTGCGTCGACATGAGTGCGCCCAGGTCCGAGAACTGCTCCGACATGCGCCGGAAATCCTCGTAGTCCGCGTATGATGCCGGCTCCCGCACCGTCCCGCTGTTCCGGTCCGTCTCCCAGATCATGTACAGGGACCTGGCGTTTCGGAACGGCACGGGCCGCACCAACACGCCGTCCACGACGCTGAAGATGGCCGTGTTGGCACCGATCCCCAGCGCCAGCGTCAGCACCGCCGCCACCGTGAACGCCGGGCCCCTGCGCAGGTTGCGCAGCGCGAACCGAACGTCCCGCCACGCCTCCTCCAGCCAGCGCACGCCCCGCTCGTCCCGCGCCGCTTCCTTGTACCGCTCCACACCACCGAATCTCACCAGCGCACGACGACGCGCTTCCTCCTCCGCCAACCCGCCCCGCACGCCCGCCTCCGTTTCCATCTCCAGATGGTGACGCAGCTCGTCGTCCAGCTCACGCTCCACAACGCTCCGACGGAAAAGCGCCCGCACACGCGTCCACAGCTCGCTCCGCGCACTCATGCCGTCCCCTCCGCCAGCATCCGCTCCACCGCCCCCGCGAACCGCCGCCAGTGCGCTTCTTCCACCCCCAGCTGCCGCTCCCCCGCAGCCGTCAGTCGGTAGTATTTCGCCCGACGGTTGTTCTCCGACGTGCCCCACTCCGCCCCGATCCAGCCTTTCCGCTCCAGCCGATGCAGCGCCGGGTACAGCGAGCCCTGGTTCAATTGCAGCACATCCTCCGACACCTGCTGGATCCGCATCGCTATGCCCCAGCCATGCATCGCCCCAAGTGACAACGCCTTGAGGATCAACAGGTCGAGCGTCCCCTGAAGCACGTCGCTGTTCGCGCGGTCGTCGTCTCCCAGCGTCATCGTCCGTCTCCTGGCTGTTCCCCTAGACACTCTACAAGGGATGCCGTACGACTTGTAGAATGTCAAGGGGAAGGAGGGGCGCGCAGGAGAACGCCGTGGGAACGGCGAAGACGACGTTCGCCGCGTATATTGACGGGCCCGATCGTCTCCAGGGCGCCATGGTCTGCGGCACCCGGTCCTCCCTCGAACGGAGCATGCACATGCGGCGCACACTCCGGTTCACCGGCCTGCTCCTCGTGCTTCTCGTCCTGTCTTTTCCCACGGCGCGTTCCGCGCGCGGCCAATCGGCCTCGGAAGAGCTCCGTTCGTTGCTGGACCAGGGGTGGCAATGGCGTTTGCGGGAGAACCCGATTGCGGCCACGTACGTGGGCGATGACCGGTACAACGACCGCTTGCCTTCGGAGTCGGGTGCGGACGAGGCGCGTCGGGCGGCGCATCGTCGGGAGCTTCTCCAGCAGTTGGAGGCCATCGACCGGGAGCCGCTGACGGACGAGGAGCGGATCAGCTACGACATGTTCCGGCGCGAGTTGGAGGACGCGCTGGCGTCGTACCGCTTCAAGGAGTACCTGATGCCCATCACGGCGGAGGGCGGCTTCCACACGTCGTTCGCCATGCTGCCCCGGGCGACGCCGTTCCGGAACACGCGGGACTACGAGAGCTACATCGCGCGGCTGAAGGCCTGGCCCCGGTACGTGGACCAGGAGATCGCGCTCATGCGGGAAGGCATGGCCGCGGGCATGGTGCAGCCGAAGGTGGTGCTGGAAGGCTTCGAGGGCACCATCTCCGGCCATATCGTGGACGACCCGGAGCGGAGCGTGTTCTGGGCGCCGTTCAGGGCGTTCCCGGTGGGTGTGCCGGCTTCCGACACGGCCCGTTTAAGGTCGGAAGGCCGTGCGGCCATCCGGGACGCCGTGGTGCCGGGCTACCGAACGTTCCTCACCTTCTTCACGCAGGAATATCGGCCGCGCGCCCGGGCGAGCATCGGCGCGTCGGAGCTCCCGGACGGGCGGGCCTACTACCGCTGGCTGGTCCGGCATTTCACGACACTGGATGTCAGCCCGGACTCGGTGCACCGCATCGGGCTGGCGGAGGTGGCGCGCATCCAGGCGGAGATGGGGGCGGTGATGAGGAAGACGGGGTTCCAGGGCGATTTCCCGGCGTTCCTGGAGTTCCTGCGCACGGACCCGCAGTTCTATGCGAAGACGCCGGAGGAGCTGTTGAAGGACGCGGCGTGGATCGCCAAGCGCATCGACGGCAAGCTGCCGTCGGAGTTCGGCAAGCTGCCGCGGCAGCCGTATACGGTGGCACCGGTACCGGCGGACATCGCGCCGAAGTACACCAGCGGCCGCTACGTGCCGGCGCCCATCAACGGCACGCAGCCGGGCACGTACTGGGTCAACACGTACGATCTGCCCAGCCGGCCATTGTACGCGTTGGAGTCGTTGACGCTGCACGAGGCGGTGCCGGGCCATCACCTGCAGATCGCGTTGCAGCAGGAGTTGACGGACGTGCCAGTATTCCGGCGGCATGCCGGGGTGGACGCGTACAGCGAGGGTTGGGGCCTGTACTCGGAATGGCTGGGCCAGGAGATGGGGTTCTACACGGATCCCTACAGCGACTTCGGCCGGCTGACCTACGAGATGTGGCGGGCCTGCCGGCTGGTGGTGGACACCGGCATCCACTGGATGGGCTGGACCCGCCAGCAGGCCATCGACTACATGGCGTCGCGCACGGCGTTGTCATTGCATGAGGTGACGACGGAGACGGACCGCTACATCGCGTGGCCCGGCCAGGCGCTGGCCTACAAGATGGGCCAGCTGGAGATTCTGCAGCTCCGGCGCTACGCGGAACGGGAGCTGGGCACGCGGTTCGATGTGCGTGCGTTCCACGACGTCGTGCTGGAGAGCGGACCGGTGCCGCTGGACGTTCTGGACCGCAAAGTGCACGACTGGGTGGGGCGGCAGGAGGGCCTGCCGTAGACGCACGAGGTGAGGCGTGATCGAGAACGAGCTTTGATGAAGAACGACACCACGGAGCTGCTGGCTGCGCTACGTTTCGCGGCCCGCAAGCACAGCTATCAGCGGCGGAAGGACGAGGACGCGTCGCCGTTCATCAACCACCCCATCGCGGTGGCCGAGGTACTGGCGCGAATCGGCGGCGTGGCGGACATCGCCGTGCTCCAGGCGGCCGTGCTGCATGACACCATCGAGGACACGGAGACCACGCTGGCGGAGCTGGAGGCGGAGTTCGGCGCCGAGGTTGCCGGCCTCGTCGCCGAGATGACCGACGACAAGCGCCTTCGCAGCCGGGAGCGCAAGCGGCTCCAGGTGGAGCACGCGCCCGGGCTCTCCGGCCGCGCCAAGCTCATCAAGATCTCCGACAAGATCTGCAACGTGACCGACGTCACCCACGCACCGCCCGCCGGCTGGAGCGACGAGCGCCGCCGCGAGTACCTGGACTGGACGGAAGCGGTGGTGGCCGGCTGCCGCGGAGTGAACGCCGCGCTGGAGAAGACGTACGACGAGCGGCTGGCGGAAGGCCGCCGATTGATCGGCGAGCGGCCGTCCCTTTGAATCTTCAACCGGGGCCATCCCGTATGGGGTTCCAGGAGGAACGAAACGAAGGGACGGACCCCATGTTCAAGCGAACGACATTCGGATTGACTCTGGCACCGGCATTCGCGCTCGGTGTGGCATTGACCGCCTATGCCGCCAACGGCTGGCATGGCAGCCCCCCGGCCGCCCGGGCCGGCGCGCCGACCCGGTGCGACACTGCGGCCGCCGTGAGCGTCGAGCCACGCGACGCCGTCCGGCTCTACGAGCTTGCTTCGGTGCATCGCGCGCAGATCGCACCGCGGCCGGCGGCCCCGGCGCCGTGCGCGAAGAAGACAGAGCGGAATTGAGCGACGCCGGCTACCCGGCACCGAGGGCGGCTTTCAGCCCCCAGCAGTAGAGCCGGTCCGCCGGCGTCGTGCCGCACGTGACTCCCCAACCCGCAGCCAGCTTCGCATACGTCAAGCCGCCGGACACCGGCATGGGCTGCCGCGCGCACTTCGTGGCCAGCGCGCCCGTGCAATCGGCGTCCGTTTCCGCTCCAAGGTCCCCCGTATAGTCGCCACCCCAGCAGTACGCGGCTCCGTCCGACGCGATGCCGCACGTGTGGACATAGCCTCCCGACAGGGCGAGAAACGTTCGTCCTCCCGCGACAGCCACCGGTTCCAGCCTGTCGTCCGCGCCCTGCCCGCCGGTGCCGTCGCCAATCTGGGCATCGCTGTTGCGCCCCCAGCACCACGCCGCTCCGGTGGCAGTCAGGCCGCAGGCGTGGTAGCCGCCGGCCGCGATCTGGACGAACAGATGCCCGCCGGTGACCGGCTGCGGCGTTCTCACGAACCCCGGCGACGCGTGTCCGTCGCCGAGCTCACCATCCCCGCTCCGCCCCCAACACCACGCATGGCCGCCGTCGTCCAGAGCGCACGTGTGGCCCTGGCCCGCGCTGATCTGCCGGAAGGTGAGAGTCGAGGCGATGGGCGTCGGTGTGGGCGAGAACGTGTCATAGCCGTCGCCGGCCCCGATGGTCGCGCCGTTGCCCCAGCAGTACACGGCGCCCTGCGCCGTCAGCCCACATGCCTGCAGGGAGCCGGCGGCGATCTGAACGAACCGGATGTTCGTCTCCACCCGCATGGCGTGGTCTGCCCACCGTACGGACGGGTCTGACACGCCGAGCTGGCCGTAGCCGTTGTCGCCCCAGCAGTAGGCCGTGCTGTCGGTGTCCAGCCCGCAGGCGACCTTGTAGTTGGCGCTCACCTGCATGAGTCCGGCTCCGCCGCTCACGTGTGTCGGGACCGCCACGACGCCCGTCCCGTCCGTGTCGGGAGAGCCCGGCGCGGCACCGCGAACCTCCGAATTGAGCCCCCAGCAGTAGACGCCGCCACCCGTCATGGCGCAGGCGTAGGCGGCCCCTGCCGATACGGCGGTTACCCGGAGTCTCCCGTATACCTCCACCGGAGTCCGCGAGATGGGGCGCTCGAGGATCACCGCCACGGCCTGGGTCTCCACCTGGCAGGCGACCTTCAGGCCAGACCCGGCGGATCCGGTGTCGTAGGTGTCGAAGCCGGCGGCTTCCACGAGCAGGACCGCGTCCACCGAATCACGGCCTTCGCAACCGCCCGGCACTTCCGCTTCGATGGTGAAGTCCCCTCCGCGGGTGCTGTCCGACGCCCATGCGCCGGTCCCGCTGGACGTGGCGATCCGCAACTGGACCTGTGCGCCGTCGATCGGCGCGTCCGTGTCCGCCTCGTTCACAGTGCCCTGGAGATTCACCCGGGATGTCGCGGGAGCGTCGGTGTTGGTGCAGGAGAGAAGCGGACCGAGAAGGAGAAGAAGGGAGAAGTGGCGAACCGTGCGCCCGTTCATGGCGTCATCCTCCGACCGAGGAGCCCATCGCGCAATGTTCGTTCGCAGTCGGCGGAGAGCAAGACCCGTCTCCGTGCCACGACTCGCCGGGCCGCCGGCTCCCGGGCGGGGGATCGGCGTCCGATGGCCCGCCGGTGCGGCACGTGGACTGTCGC
The DNA here is from genome assembly GCA_964619835.1 of uncultured Gemmatimonadaceae bacterium. Lineage (GTDB taxonomy): Bacteria > Gemmatimonadota > Gemmatimonadetes > Longimicrobiales > RSA9 > JARRJS01. Next base: position 37,636 of record CAZUFP010000029.1, read on the forward strand.
GGCTTCATCCGGTAGCATTAGCCACGCATGCTCATTCTCGACAACGTGACCCGGCGGTTCCGCGCGCCAGGCGTGGATGTGACCGCTCTGCGCGACGTCTCTCTCGAGGTGCCGGCGGGCGGTGTCTGGGCCGTCGTGGGCCCCAACGGCGCCGGCAAGACGACGCTGTTCGGACTGGCCCTCGGCTTCCTCCGCGCCACGGCGGGCCGCGTCACGCTCGGCGGCGAGGCACCTCGCCGCTTCGTCGGACGGCACGGCGCGGCCTATCTGCCCGAGCGCTTCACGCTGCCCACCGGCTGGCGCGTGCGCGCCGTACTGGAGGCGTTCGCCCGTCTGGACGGTTGTCGGGCAGCGACGGCCCGGGCCCGGGCCGACCAGGCGATGGAGCGGCTCGGCCTGGACGCCTATGCCGGGCGCCCGGTCGGTGCCCTGTCCCATGGCCTCCTCCAGCGCGTGGGTCTGGCGCAGGCGCTGCTCACGAGCCGGCCGGTCGTGGTCCTCGACGAGCCGACGGAAGGCCTGGACCCGTTGTGGCGGATCCGGCTTCGGGACCTGGTCGCGGAGCTGCGGAACCCCGACCGACTCGTGCTCATCGCGAGCCACGCGCTGGCGGAGGTGGAGCGTGTGGCGGATCACGTGGTGTTGTTGGAGGATGGGCGGTTGAAGCAGATCATGGACGTCGCGGAATCCGCGCGGCCCGTACGCTACCGCGTCCGGCTGGCCCGCCCGTCCCCAATCGTGGCTCAGGTGTTCCCCGATGCCGCCCTGCTGGAAGCGCCCGCCGAGTACGTCGTCGTCGTGGCTGATGCGGTGGAGCTCAGCGAGCGTCTCGCCGCTCTCCTGCGGCGCGACGTGACGCTGGAGGAGGTCACGCCTCTGGTCGAACCGCTGGAGCAGCGGGTCCGCCAGGCGCTGGACGGACGCGCCAGCGATGAGCCAACGGCCGGACACGTGAACGGCGAGCCAGCGGACAGACGCGTGAACGGCGAGCCGCCGGACGGTGGGGTCGACCCATGAAGACCGGCGCCCTGGTGAGGCTGACGGTGGCGGCGCGGCGCCGCCGGATCCTCCTGCTGGCGGCGTTCGGCATCGGGCTGCTGGTGGTGGGCGGTGTGGCGGCCATGATGGGACGCGGGCCCGGCGGGCGGCTCCAGCTGGATCCGCTGTTCGCGACGGGCGGGTACCCGCTCGTGTCCGGCATCATCCTGGCCGGCTGGGTGCTGGGCCGATTTCCGCTCATCGCGGCCCTGACGCTGGTCGCGGGCCTGGTGAGTGATGATCGTGCCACGGGGCAGGCCCGGCTGTTGTCGGTGCGGGGAGTGTCACCCGTGAGGATCTACGGGACCCGCCTGGCCGCGCTGATGGGTGTCGCCTTCGTGCTGAGTGCCCTCGTCATGCCGGCGTTCGACGTGATCATGCTGGGCACGTGGGCCGGTCCGGCCACCCTCGTGCTCATTGCCGCACAGGTGCTGGTCTACGGAGGGCTGACGGCACTGCTGTCCGTGTGGACGCGCCTGGACGCCTGGCTCGCACTGCTGGCGGCCCTGGCCGCCCTGGGCTGGACCACCCTCGACAACGCCGGCATGCTGCCCCACTGGCCCGGGTTGAGCCACGTCATCAGCCTGGTCCTGCCGCCGCAGAACGCCCTCAACGCCGTGGAGGGCGCCTTCGCCAACGTTCAGCCCATTCCCTGGGACGCGTTCGCGTTCTGCGCCGGCTACAGCGCGGTGGCCATCATCCTGGCCGGGCTCGCGTTGCGGCGCCGGGAGCTCTAGGCCGCGCTGAGCGCATCCATCACCACTGCCGCCACGTCCACGAGGCTCCGGAGCCTCCGCGCGCGGACTTCGGCATTCGGGCCGCAGACCAGGCCGAAGGCCGGGTTCTGCGTGTGTTCGCGGCGAACGTCTTCGATGTTGCCGTGGTCGCTGGCGACGAGCAGCAGGGTGTCGTCGGGCAGACGTTCCAGCAGGCCCCCCAGGAAGGCGTCGAACCGTTCCAGCACGGCGACGGCCTCCTCGAACGAGCCGCGGTGGCCCACGTAGTCGGTGGTGTAGTGGGCGAAGAGCGTCAGGTCGTTGTGTGCGGCGATGGCGGCCAGGTTGTGCCCCGCCTCGGCGGGGGTCACCACCGGCAGCTCGACGTGGCCCAGGCGTTCCCGCCAGCCGTCGTTCACGATCTCGCTGGCGACGGCGTTGCCGCGGCGCAGGTCTTCCGCGTGGCGGGTGAGCAGGCCGGCGCCCAGGGCCGCCAGCGGCGGTCCGGCCCGCAGCGGTCCCAGGTGCCGGCCGTTCTGGCTCAACTGCGCCCGTTCGAGAAGGGCCCGGGGATAGGCGTTTGCGAACGCGGCGCGCAACCCGGCATCCAGTGCACGCCGCAGTATGCTGCGCTCGCGGACCAGGGGGCGCAGCGCCGTAGGCACCCAGGGCCCGAAGTGGCGGCCGAAGCGCCGGGCGGTGTTCTCGCCCGTAAGCAGAGATGACTGGCCCGTGCCGCTCTGCGGCGTGCCGGGAACGCCGAGGGATGCATCCAGAGCGAGAAGGCGGGAAGAGCCGTCGGCCGCGGAGTCGCCTTCCGGTTGGTCGTCTGTCGATACCTGGCCCCGCGCTGCGGACCGGAGGGGGCGTGCCCCGTCCAGCAGCGTCTCCAGCACGGGCAGCCGGGCGGTGACGAACGGGTTGATCGTGGCGTCGTCGTCGCCCAGACCTACGCCGTCCACGAACACCAACAGCACGCGGCTCACGCGGCACCCGCGCCGTTCATCCGCGTCCGGCCTTATCCGCGAAACGGAACGCCCCGGGGAAGTCCGGGTCCTCCAGCTTGCGCTTGCCGCTCCAACTCTCGATGTCCACGCGGAACACGCTCGTGCGGCGTATCTCGTCGGGCGCGATGGGCCGGTAGTCGCGATCCGGGCGCAGGTGCGGTGCGTACCGGTCCAGCAACAGCTGGAGCCCGTGGCGCGCCTCGTCTGCGTCCTCGACGACGCGGGCCTGGCCGAACAGGACGGCGGATTCGTACTCCACGCTGAACTCCAGCGCCTCGTCGGCCGGCAGTAGCCGGCCCATGTCAGCGACGACGAAGCAGACTCTGGCGTTCCGCTCGATGGTCTCCCGTGTTCGGCCGATGGCCGCCGTGTGGAAGTAGAGGACGCGGCGGTCCGGATCGAACGCGAACAGGTTCACGTTCACCAGCGGCTGATCTCCGTCCGCCATGGCGAGGACGCCGAAGGAGGCGCCGGCCAGCTTCTGCCACAGCCACGACTCGTCATCCACGGCGCGGTCGCGGCGCCGGACCTGGTTCAACGCTGTTCCGTCCCGTGTCACGGCATGCCTCCGGAAAACACGACGGCCCCGGTGATCCGGGGCCGTCGTCGGGCGGGTCAGGAACCCGAATCGGGGGTAGGTTCCTCCTGCGGGATCATCTCCCGGGTCACCGGTTTCAACCCCTTGGACTTCAGCAGGTCGTTGTAGGCCGGCAGCTGGGCATCCAGGATGCCATTCATGCGTGCCAGCTGGGCGTCCAGCTTCTCCGACAACATGCGGAAGATCTCGTAGTCCGGGTCCGTGGGCGGATAGTCGCCGGCCTGAACCACGCCCAGCAGAGCCGCGATCTTGTTGTTCAGCTTGATCGGGAAGTTGAGCGGGTCCTGGTTGCTCCGGTTCTTGACCTGGTAGATCTCCTGCTCCACGGCGCTGAGTGAGTCGTTCAGCGCCTTGCCCTGCGCGGCCACCTGCGCGTCGCTTGAGGAGTCCATGCGCGCCTGGACCTGGTTCTTCACGCCCCGGATGAGGCGTACGGCGTTGTTCGCCTGCGACGTCTTGTCCACGATCTTCTGCGACAGGTCGAACTGCGCCTGCAGGTCCGCCAGCGTGGACTTGCTGTTGGGGTTCATCTCCACGGTGAACTGCGCCTCCTGCGACTTCCCGTCCGCGGTCAGCCGGACCGTGTAGTCACCCGGCACGGCGACGGGGCCGAAACGGGTGCTGCCCGCCCACAGGACCATGCCCGGGAACTGCGTGGCGCCCGGATAGCGCAGATTCCAGTTGAACCGGTGCATACCCGCCGTCACGTCGGGCTCCTGGGAGCCACCGCCGAAGAAGCGGGCAAACTCGTCGTTCTGGCCGCCGCGCTGCTCGCCCTTCTTCTTGGGGTGGCCCGTGTAGGTCTGAACCACGTCACCCTTGGAATCCAGGATCTCCACCTTCACTTCCTTGGCGGGGTTCTCGAGCCAGTAGTACACGGCGAGCTGGCTTTCGCTGCGCACCGGGTTGGACGGCTGGAACAGGTGGACGTCCGACTTCTCGATGTCCGGCGTGAGCTGACGAAGGGCGTCGATGTCGCGCAGGATGTAGAACGAGCGCCCGTGGGTCGCGATGGCCAGGTCGTGGCGCTCCACTGCGATGTCCGGCACCTGCGTCACCGGCAGGTTGCGCGACAGCGACTGCCAGTGCGCGCCGTCGTCCCAGGACACCCAGATGCCCTTCTCCGTGCCCGCGTACAGCATGCCCTGCCGGTACGGGTCCTCGCGGATGGCGAACGTGAAGTCGCCCTCCGGGATGCCCGCGTCGATCTCCGTCCAGGTCTGGCCGTAGTCCTCCGTGCGGTACAGGTACGGCTTGAAGTCGCCCAGCAGGTAGCGGTTCCCCGCCATGTACGCCTTGCCCGGTGTGATGGGCGACGCCTCGATGAGACTGATGCGCGTCTGTTCCGGCAGCCCGGCGGGTGTGACGTCCGTCCACGTCTTGCCGCCGTCCCGGGTCACGTGCACCATGCCGTCGTCACTGCCCGCCCAGATCGTGTTGGCGTCCTGGTACGACGGCGCGATGGTGAACACCGTCCCGTACGTCTCCACGCCCGTCTGGTCCTTCGTGATGGGCCCGCCCGACGGTCCCATGGTTTCGGGCGCGTGCCGGGTCAGGTCCGGGCTGATCCGCTCCCAGCTCTGGCCCTGGTTGTCCGTGCGCCACACGTGCTGCGAGCCCACGTACATGACGTTCGGGTCCACGTGGGAGAACACGATGGGGAACGTCCACTGGAAGCGCTCGGCGATGTCCTCCGAGGAGTAGCCCATGGGGTTGTCGGGCCACGGGTTCACCATGCGGGACTCGTGGGTCACCCGGTTGTAGCGCTGCAGGTAGCCGCCGTAGCTGCCGCCGAACGTGATGTCCGGATTGTTCGGGTCCGGCGCTATGTAGCCGCTCTCGCCGCCCGCCACCGAGTACCAGTCCTGCGGCCGGTCCACCGGTACGCAGAACGTGCCGTTGTCCTGCTGCGCCCCGCAGATGTGGTACGGTTTGTCCGTCGTCGTGGAGATGTGGTAGATCTGTGCCGTCGGGTAGTCCTCCGACGTCCAGCTCTGGCCGCCGTCCACCGACACGTTCGCGCCGCCGTCGTTGCCCTCGATCATGCGCTTCGCGTCGCTCGGCGCGATCCACAGGTCGTGGTTGTCCCCGTGCTGCGTGCGGATGCGCGTGTCGAATTTCTTGCCGCCGTCCGTCGACTTGTACATCGCCGTGTTCAGCACGTACACGACGTCCTTCTTCTGCGGGTCCGCGTAGATGCGCGTGTAGTAGAACGCCCGCTGGCGCAGCTTGCGCTCGTCGTTCGTCTTCGTCCACGTCGCGCCCGCGTCATCCGAGACGAACACGCCTCCGTTCGCGTTCTCGATGATGGCGTACACCCGGCTGTCGTCCACCGGCGAGACCGATACGCCGATCTTACCCATGATGCCCGACGGCATGCCCGGGTTGCGGGACAGGTTCGTCCACGTGTCGCCGCCGTCCGTGCTCTTGTATAGCCCGCTGCCCGGGCCGCCGCTGGACATGCCCCACGGCTTGCGGAAGAACTCGTACATGGCCGCGTACAGCACGTCGGCGTTCTTCGGGTCCAGCGCCAGCTCCACGGCCCCCGTGTTGGCGTCCTTGTACAGCACCTTCTTCCACGTCTTGCCGCCGTCCGTGGTCTTGAAGACGCCCCGCTCCGGGTTCGACTCGCCGTAGTGGCCCATGGCCGCCACCCACGCCACGTCGCAGTTCGACGGGCTGATGCGGATCTTGGCGATATTGCGCGCGTCCTCCAGTCCCACGTGTGTCCAGGTCTTGCCCGCGTCATCCGAGCGGTACACGCCATCGCCCGGCATGATGTTGCCCCGGATGTCCGCCTCACCCATCCCGATGTAGACCACGTCCGGGTTCGACGAGCACACCTCCACCGCGCCCACCGATGCGCTCTGGATCTTGCCGTCCGTCACCGGATGCCACGTCGTGCCACCGTCCGCCGTCTTCCACAGGCCTCCGCCCGTGGCGCCGAAGTAGTACTCGAGAGGACGGCTGTCGCTGCCGGCCACCGCGATGGACCGGCCGCCGCGGTTCGGCCCCAGGTTCCGCCACTCGAACGGGTGCAGGAACGCTGTGTCGACGGCCGGTGCGCTCGGTTTCACACCCTCCTGCTGGGCCGACATGGTGGCCGGCGCACAGCCGACGAGGGCCGCCGTCAACGCCGCAATGGCCAGCACCGGCGTGCGAACGAAGCGGGCTCGACGCATGGTCTGCCTTCCTTTGGTCGGGAATGGAACGGCGCCCTTTCTGGGCGCCCAGGTGTTGCCAGGCGAAGGCCGGAAGAGTAGGCGGGGGCGGAACGACGTGTCAAGCGCGCGCCAGGCTCTTCTGCGGGGCTCCACGCCAGGGCGCGCTACAGCAAGGTGGCAGGGCGCCCGCGCTGCGCGCGGGCTGCAGGTGGCAGGTCCGTGTCTCCGGCTCGTCGGGTTCGCGGGCGGCGGTTGCCTTCATCGTCGTCTGTGCGGCATTCCCTTCCGGGGACTTGTCATCCGGATGACAAGCCGCAAAGTCATGTGTCTTGCCGCGGCCCCGGAAACCGGCATGCCCCGCAACCGGCGGGAACCCACAACCGACGGGTTGCCTTCCAGACCTGCGCCCTCAGTGCGCCGACTCACCTCCGTAGCGCCGGAACCAGGCCAGGACGTACTCCACCTTGCCGATGAGGTTGCTGGGCTTGGACGCGATGCCGTGGTGCGCGTCGGGGATGCGCACGAACATGCTGGGTACGCCGCGAATCTGGAGCGCCTCGTAGAACTGCGTCGCTTCGGAGATGGGCGTGCGATAGTCGATCTCGCCGTCGATGACCATGGTGGGCGTCTTGACGTTGCCCACGTAGGAGATGGGCGAGCGCTCCATGTAGTTCTTGAGGTTGTCGCCCTGCCACGGTGGGCCGGCGAACCAGTACTTGTAGAAGAAAGCGGGGCCGTCGGCGGTGAGCACGAAGCTGTACCAGTTGATGACGGGCTTCTGGACGACGGCGGCGCGGAAGCGGTCCGTGTGGCCGACGATCCAGGCGGTGAGCACGCCGCCGCCGCTGCCGCCGGTGACGAACAGGTTGTCGGTGTCGATGTAGCCGCGCTGGATCACGGCGTCGACGCCGGACATGAGGTCGTCGTAGTCGTGGCTCGGATAGGCGTGGTGGATCAGGTTGCCGAAGTCCTGGCCGTAGCTGGTGCTGCCCCGGGGGTTCGTGTAGAGCACGACGTAGCCGGCGGCGGCGTAGAGCTGGAGCTCCTCGGCGAACCGGTCGCCGTAATCGGCGAAGGGGCCGCCGTGGATCTCGAGGAGCAGCGGGTACTTCTTCGCCGGATCGAAGTGGGGCGGCTTCACGATCCAGCCCTGGATGCGCTTCTGGTCGTACGACGACGGGTACCAGATCTCCTCGACCTCCCCCAGCACGCGGTGGCCCAGCAGGTTCTGGTTCAGGTTCGTGAGTCGTTTCATCGAGCCGCCGCGGCGGTCTGCCAGGGCCAGATCGGCAGGGTGCTCAGGGGTGCCCAGCGTGTAGGCGATGTGGCCATCCCGCGACACGGAGAACTGGCCGCCGCCGTAAGGCCGGCTGGTGGACAGGCCCTGCACGTCGTCCAGCAGCCTGGTCACTTTCCCGCCCAGGTCGATGAACGCGACTTTGCCGTTGCCTTCACTGTCGTACTGGAAGAAAAGGCCGCGGCCGTCGGAGCTCCAAACGGGGTTCGAGATGTCCCGTTCCCAGCCCTGGCTGACCATGCGCTTTCCGCTGCCATCGGCGTTCATGACGTACAGACGCGACAGCTGGTAGCCCAGGTGCTGGTCGTCGAAGCCGGTGTAGGCGATGAGCTTGCCGTCGGGCGAAGGCTGCGGGTCGGCGTCAGGGCCGTAGCGGTCGGTGAGCTGCGTGAGGGCGCCCGTGGCCACGTCCAAGCGGTAGATCTCCGTGTCCATGGGCTCGTGTTCCGCGTCCTTGCGCCGGTTCGCCGAAACCAGAAGGGAGCCGCCGTCCGGCATCCACACGGGCGCGCCGTAGTTGTACGGACCGCCGGTCACCTGCCGTGCCGCGCCGCCGTCGGCCGACACGATGAACACCTGCCGGAAGCCGGGTTCCACGAACCCGGGGTTGCCGTTCTGCCGGAAGTCCATGTAGTCGATCACCCGGTAGGGCGGCCCCCAGTCGGCGCCCTTCGGCTTCTCCGGCATGTTGACCCGGATCGCCTGCCGGTGCTCCGGCACGAACATGGTGAACGCGATCCACCGGCCGTCCGGCGACCAGGTGACGCCGCCGGGTGAGCCCGTCAGGTCGGTGAGCTTCGCCTCCTGGCCCGAGTCCATCCAGCGGACCCAGATCTCGGCGCCGCCGTCCTGGTTGGACACGTACAGCACCCGGTCGCCGGACGGCGACCAGCGAGGCGAGGCGTGGGATCGACTGCCTGTCGTCAGGGCCCGATACCCGGATCCGTCCGCGTTGATGATCCACAGGTTGGCCGTGCCGCCGTCCGTCATGATGTCGTAGCCGCTGCGTACGAACACGACCCGGCGCCCGTCCGGCGAGATCTGCGGGTCCGCCGCTGTCTGCACCGCGAACACGTCCAGTGCCTGGAACGGCTTCGTGGCGGTGTCGGCGGCGGTCTGCCCCACCGGGCCGGTCAATCGCGCGCCTGCATCCTGCCCCGCCAGCGGCGCAAGCGAGCCGGCCGAAAGGCTGGCGATCACCATGATTGCCGTCCGAGCCACGTCGAACCTGCGGATCATGCGAGCCTCCCTTGAAGGTGCCATTCCCCGGCGCTCTCCGAAGTGCGCGACGCCCGGGCGCCGCCGGGCCGTGGAAGCGTGAAACGTGAAGCGTGAAACGTGAAGCGTGAAACGTGAAACGTGAAACGTGAAGGGTGAAACGTGAAGGGTGAAACGTGAAGGGTGAAACGTGGATACTGGATCCGGAGCGCTGGGCGTGAGCGTGATCCACGGGCCGCACCCGAACCACGCTCACGCCCTGCACCCTCCATCTTCCGCCGGACCCGGCTTACCGCAGCAGCAGCCGATCGTCGATCACCGGTCGTCGATCGAGCTTACCCCGCGAGCCCTCGCCAACCCCGGCGCCAACGAACACGCCGCGAGCCCACGGCGGTCAACGGTCGTCGGTCGAAACGGCGCAGCCGCTACCGGATACTCCCGGGGTCCTTCTGGACCCAGCCCTCCGCGACGTGGAACACGCGCGTCATGACCGCGTCGCCCACCTTCAGCGTGACGGCGTACGTCCCGGGCAGGACCTCACGCAGGGCGTTGGCCGACGTGGGTTGGCCCAGGCCCCTCGGGCGCGGTTGTGCCGACTGGAGATCCCAGACGACCTGGTGGATGCCGGGCCGGCCCGAGCTTGTGATGCGTTGCACGACGTCGCCCTTCGGGGTCGAGTCCGGCGCGATCACCGCGTCGTCCGCTACTTTCCGGATGGCCAGGGTCACGTCCTTGCCCTGGTCCGCCTTCAGGGAATACGTGATGGCCGTGCCGTAGGGCGGGTTGTCGGCGCGGAAGAAGTGGTCGCCGAACGACTCGTACGTGTTGCGCCGGTTGTACGTGCGCGTGTCCTTCACGGCGAACAGGTGCGCCGGCTGCTGGACCAGCGAGTCCGACAGCTCTTCCAGGGGGCCGATGTCCAGGATGTAGATGCTGCGGCCGAACGTGCCCACCACCAGCTCGTGGCGCTGCGGCATGATGTTCATGTCGCGCACCGGCACGGTGGGCAGGTTGTTCTTCAAGCGCAGCCACCGCTTGCCGCCGTCGAACGTCACATATACGCCGCGCTGGTTGCCCACGAACAGCAGGTCCGGGTTGACGGGGTCTTCCTTCACCACATAGCTGCCGGCGTCCTCCGGCAAATTGGCGGCGATGGACGTCCAGGTTTCACCGCCGTCGTCGGTGCGGAAGACGTAGGGGCGGTAGTCGTCGCGGCGATGGCAGTCGTTCACGACGTAGGCCCGATTGGCCACGTGGCTGGACGGCTCGATTTCCGCCACCCAGCAGCGCTGGGCCTGCTGCGCCGGGATCTTCTGCGTCACGTTGCGCCAGGTGGCACCTTCGTCGCGGCTGACCCAGAGCAGGCCGTCGTTGGAGCCGGTCCAGAGCATGCGCGCGTCCAGCGTGGATTCGGCGACGGAATGCAGCGAATGGTACGATGTGTGGCCCGTGTCCGGTTCCGGGTCAGTCCGGTTGGCCCGGGTCATGTCGGGTCCCAGGATGTGCCAGTCCTTGCCCCGGCTCGTGAGTCGGAACAGGTAGTTGCCGCCCATGTACAGCACCGTCGGGTCGTGGTGCGAGATGATGAACGGCGTGTTCCAGTCCCAGCGGAACTCGTAGCCGCTCTGCACGCCTGCGTCCTCCGAGTACGGCTGGATGATGGTGTTCTCCCACTTGGCTACGTCCAGCCGCCCGATGGTGCCGAACTGGGATTCGGCGTAGCGGATGTTGGGCGAATCCGGCGAGATGGCCGAGTAGAATCCGTCGCCGCCGTAGACCGAGCGCCAGTCCCGGTCGGTGATGCCGGCGCGCTCCCGCGTGCGCGACGGCCCGCACCACACGCCGTTGTCCTGCAAGCCGCCGCAGACCTGGTAGGGCACCTTGGTGGTGTCCAGCTGCACCTCGTAGAACTGGCCGACGGGCATCGTCTCGTGCGCCCAGGTCTTGCCCTCGTCGTAGCTCATGTAGAGGCCGCCGTCGTTGCCCAGCAGCATGAAGTCGGAGTCGCCCGGGTCGATCCACATGGCGTGGTTGTCCACGTGCACCCGCTGCATGCGGAAGTTGGCGACCGTCTTGCCGCCGTCCTTCGAGATCTGGAGCACCGTCTGGCCCAGGTAGATCAGGTCCGGGTCGTTGGGGTCCACCCAGACCTCGTTGTAGTAGTAGTCCGGCACGGCGGACAGGTCGTTCACCCGCGTCCAGCTCTTGCCCGCGTCGTCGCTCCGGAACAGCCCGCCGTACACGCTCACGTCGGGGTTCTTGGCCCCTTCGGCCACCTGGATGACCGCGTATACCCGGTCGGGGTTCGACGGCGCGATGGCCAGTCCGATGCGCCCCATGTCCTGCTCGGTCGGCAGACCCGTCGTCGTGCCGGGACCGCTCAGGCGCGTCCAGTTCTTGCCCCCGTCCGTGGTCTTCCAGATGCCGCTGCCGGCGCCGGCCCCCTCCATGTGGCCGCCGCCCCAGCGCAGCCGGTGCCAGCCGGCGGCGTACAGCACGTCCGGGTTGCGCGGGTCCATCTTCAGGTCGACGAAGCCCGTGGTGTCATCCACGAACAGGATCTTCTTCCAGGTGGCGCCACCGTCGGTGGTCTTGAACACGCCCCGTTCCGGGTTGGCGCCCCAGAGGTGGCCGAGGGCCGCCACGTACACCACGTCGGCGTCCCGCGGGTCGATGACGATGCGGCCTGTCTCCCGCGTCTCTGTCAGGCCCATGTGCTTCCACGATTTGCCACCGTCCGTGGACTTGTACACGCCGTCGCCCCAGCCTTCGGAGCGCAGCGAGTTGCGCTCGCCCATGCCGACCCAGACCACGTCGTGGTCCGACGGCGCCACCGCCACGTCGCCGATGGACGCGAACGACTCATTGTCGAACACCGGCTGCCACGTCGTGCCCGCGTTGGTCGTCTTCCACACCCCGCCCGACGCGTAGCCCACGTAGATCGTCTTGGGCCGCATGCTGTCCGGCACCGCTACGGCCGTCACCCGCCCCGCCTGGTTCGCCGGCCCGATGAGCCGGTACTTGAACGGTGACAGGAGCTTCTCGTTGATGGTGTTGCCGTCGGATGTGTCTCTGGCCGCACCCTGTTGGGCTGGCGCTTGCCCGGGGACGAGCAGAAGGCAGAACAATGGAACGAGAGCGGCCAATCCGGGGATCCGGTGGCGCACGGTGGGTACGCTCACGGTGTTGGCTCCATCTGGGGGTGGATGAATGTCGGGGAGTATGGTGAGGACGGGCTTTCAGCGCAAAGCCGGGGCGGTGGCGGTTCATCTTCTCCCTGTCCCCCATCGCCCCGGCGGTGGGGCGGTTGCCGGGGCGGTGGGTCCCCCTGTCGAGGTGGGGCCGGGGCAGGGCGATTCCTACCGGACCATGACCTGCAAACGCAACGTCCGTCCCGGCTGCGGCAGTCCGCACTGGTCATAGCGGTTCGTGTCGGTGACGTTGTCCACCACGAACGTCGTGCTCACGGTGCGGAACGCACCGGCCTGGCGGAGGCGCCAGTCCCGGCCGATGCCGAGGTCGAGGGCGGCCACGGGCGCAATGGCCGCGTAACCATCCGGCTGGGCGCCATCGACGCAATACTGGCGGCCCATGTACTCGACGCCGGCGGTCGCCTGGAGGCGCGCGGCGAGGGACGCGGTCAGGTCCAGATTTCCCGCCACGCCCGGCTGATACTCCACGTGCGGCGCCTGGACGACGGCGCCGGGCTCGATGGCTTCGACCTTCTGGAGCGTGAGGTCGCCCTCGACGGCCAGGCGGCTCCAGCGCCAGCCGGTGAGCAACTCGACGCCCGTGCTGCGGATCTCGTCACGGTTGATGCGCATGTACTTGGCCGTCGACCAGTCCGGTGCGCCGGTGCGCACGATGGCGTTGGTCATGCGGTGGTGGAAGCCCACGGCCTGCAGCTCCAGTCCCGCCAGGCGCGTTGTGACGCCCGCCTCCGCCGCCACGAGGATCTCCGGCACCAGCTCGGGGTTCGGCTCGAACTTGCCCAGCGCGCTGGAGTACATCTCCCGAAGCGCCGGGAATCGCCCGCGCCGGCTCACCGCGGCGTGGAGCAGCATGTCATCGCCGAACACCATGAGGGTGGCGCCCAGGCGGCCGCCCCATTCCCGGATGGTGCCGGCGGACGGTGCTCCGGCGGTTTCGGGCGTGTCGCTGCCGTCCATCACGACGCCCGCGCTCAGGCGTCCACCGCCGACGGCAGCGCCGGCCGGGCGCTCCATGTGCCAGGCCAGCTCGCTGCCCAAGCTCCACAGCCGCTGAGCGTAGAGTCCCGGGAAGGTCTCGCCGGTCGTGAGATCGCGGATGCTCTCGTCGTGGCGGATGTCGGCGAACGTGGCGGCCGTCCGGACCTGCGCGCCGCCGCCCAGCGTGTGCTCGGCCAGCGCCCTAAACGTGAACGTGCGATCGTCGTCCAGCTCCGTCTGCTCGATCCGGTCGTACGCCATGGACGCGTAATCGTCGATGTGCGTGTGCCCCAGGTCGAGGCCGAAGCTCATCTCCAGGTCCCCCACGCCCAGGCCGGTCGCGCGGTCGCCCGTGCCCGCGGACAGCGCCGCCACCATCCGGCGGGCGTCCGGATAGCGCCAGAACCGCGGCTTGTCCGTGTGCAGCTCCGGGGGCACGCCTCGTTCCGCGTCAAAGCCCGAGGCGGAGAACGACGCCCATTGCCCGGCGCCCCCGATGTACCGGGCCGCCAGGAACCCGTCCACGTTGCGAAGGTCGCTGTTCAGACGCCTGTCCCCCGCGACGAACGGATCGGGCAGGCCGTGGGAGCGGGCGAAGCCGGGCCGGGCCCGGTACCCGCCGCCTGCGCGCAGCTTCAGGCTGCCCGAGCCCAGCGTCGTGTTCGCCGCCGTGACGGCGCCCGCGGTGTAACCGCCGAGCTGGTCCATGGAGCCCATGAAACGCGTAGGTTCCGGGCCTTCCACGAGGTCTGCGCTGCGGGCCACGCCCACCTCCACCACACCGCCCAGCACATTCGGGCCGTGCAGTACGGAAGACAGCCCGCGCACCAGGGTGATGCTCCGGGCCGCCGTCATGGGCAGCACCGACAGGTCCGTCCGGTGGTCCCAACCCAGGGTGAGCGGAACGCCGTCCACCAGCACCGCCACCTGGCGCTCTCCGGCGCCCCGGAGCGAGAGCTGCGATTCGCCCCGCGAGTTGGCCCGGACCTGCACCAGCGGCATCTCGCGAAGCACTTCGTCCATCGTCGGCACCGGCTGCATGGCGTGCAGCGAATCCAGCCAGACAACGTAAGCGCTGGCACCACCCGTCGTCGCCACGGGACGCGCCACCCGCACCACGATCTCACCGACGGCGATGACCGAGCTGTCGTGGGGCAGAGAGTCCGGCGACACCTGCTGGCCCCGAAGCGAAGCAGGACGGAAGAAGAGAACAGGGACGAAGGCGAGGAGGCCCAACACCTCCGCGAGCATGAAGCGTGAGCGACCGTCCCGGCAGCTATGGACATCCATGGGGCGACACTCCCCGTCGACAGGGTCTGTTTCAGTCCGCGTCCCGCTAAAGTGCACCCCGCGCCGCCCGGTGTACAGACCGTTCCGGCTCCCGCTCGAGATGGTGGCGGAGAGGAAGGGTCCGCCTGTAGGTTACGCCGATTCATTCCTCGGACCGACGGAGCGATACTGTGCGTACACGCGAACTGCTGATGCTGGCGATCGCGGTGGCGATCCCTGGTTCCGTTGCGGCGCAGGCCAGGAAGCCGCTGGACCACGACGTCTACGACGTCTGGCGGACCATCGATGATGAGGCGCTGTCGCCCGACGGCGCGTGGGTGGACTACGTGCTGGCCCATCGGGTCGGCGACGGCGAGCTGCACGTGCGCAGCGCGACTTCCACGACGGACCATGTCGTGCCTCGCGGCACGGGCGCCGCGTTCACGGCCGACGGCCAGTTCGTCGTGTTCCGCATCCTGCCGGCCCATGACTCGGTCCGCGCGGCGAAGCTGGCCAAGAAGAAGCCCGCCGAACAGCCGCACGACAGCCTGGGCATCCTGAACCTCACCACGGGTGCGCTGGTCAAGATCCCCGACGTGAAGTCGTTCACGGTCCCGCGGATCGGTGTGTCGCTCGTCGCCTATCTGAAGGCCGCGGCCCCCGCCGAGGCGAAGGCTGACGAGAAGGGCGAAAGCGGTGGCCGGGGCCGGAACGGCAATGGCGGGTCTACCCTGGTCATCCGTGACCTCGGCAGCGGTGCCGAACACGAGTACGACGACGTGGACTCGTATCAGTTCTCCCGGGACGGAGCACGACTGGCGTACGTCGCCGTGCCGGAAGACAGCACCGCACGCGGAGTGTACGTCGTGGAGACGTCGGCCGGCACGGCAGCGCCCTTGCTCCAGGGCCCCGGCGCGTATCGCCGCCTGGCGTGGAACCGGGCGGGCGACCGCCTGGCGTTCCTCACCGACCGGGACGACCGGGCCGCCGACCAGCCCACGTACGCGCTGTACCTCTGGCGAGTCGGCGCGAGCCGGCCGGCAGTGGTGGCCAGCACGGGCATGGACGGCGTGCCGGGCGGCTGGGTGGTCAGTCAGTTCGCCGCGCCGGAATTCTCGAAGGACGGGAACCGCCTCTTCTTCGAGACGCAGCCGCGCCCGGCGCCGGAGCCGAAGGACACGTTGCTGCCCGACGAGGAAGTGAAGGTGGATGTGTGGAACTGGAAGGACCCGCTCATCCAGCCGATGCAGCTCCTGCAGGCAGACCGGGAGCGCAGGCGTGGGTACCGGGCCGTGGTGCTGCTGAACCGGCACGACCGCATCGTGCAGCTGGCGACGCTCGACGTGCCGCAGGTGGACGTCGGCATGGACGGCGACGCCGACGTGGCGCTGGGCGAGTCGGACCTGCCCTACCGCCACCTGGTGGGCATCGACGCGCCCGGCTGGTCGGACTACTACCTGGTGGACGTGCGCACCGGGAAGCACGACAAGGTGCTGGAGCGCGTGCAGGCGGCGCGCACCGCCCTCTCGCCCGGCGCCCGCTACCTCGCCTGGTACGACTACGGCAAGCGCGCATGGTTCGCCATGGACGTGCGCCGGCGCGAGCCCGTCAATCTCACGAAGTCGCTGCCACACCCCGTGTGGGACGAGCTGGATGACCATCCCATGCCGCCGCCGCCGTACGGCGCCGCCGGCTGGACCAAGGGTGACCGCCAGCTGCTGGTTTACGACCGGTTCGACGTCTGGGCGCTGGATCCCGCCGGGCGTGCCGCGCCACGGGATATCACGGATGGTGCCGGCCGGCGCGATAGCCTCCAGTTCCGCTACATCCGCCTGGACCCCGAGGCTCCGGCCGTCGACCCGGACTCTGCACTGCTGCTGTCCGCGTTCAACGTCCACACCAAGGTGGCCGGCTTCTACAACGACCGGGTGAGCGGCGACGCGGCCCCGGCCCGGCTGGTACTGGCGGAGAAGCGCTTCTCACGGCCCCGCAAGGCCAGCCACGCCGATGTGCTGTTGTGGACGCGCGAGGACGTGAAGGAGTTCCCGGACCTGTGGGTGAGTGGGCCCACGTTCGCGGACGCACACAGGATCAGCGACGCCAATCCGCAGCAGAAGGACTACAACTGGGCGACCGTCGAGCTCGTCAGCTGGATCTCGGCCGACGGCATTCCGCTCCAGGGCATGCTGTACAAGCCGGAGGACTTCGACCCATCGAAGACGTACCCCATGATGGTCACCTTCTACGAACGGGACTCGGACAACCTGTACGCGTACAACCCGCCGCTGCCCCACCGTTCGGTCATCCGGCCGACGTTCTACGCCAGCCGCGGCTACATGGTGTTCATGCCCGACATCGTGTACAAGGAAGGCTACCCGGGTGAGAGCGCGGTGAATGCCGTAGTGCCCGGCGTGCTCAAGCTGCTGGCGGAACGGCCGTACATCGACCGCAAGCGCGTCGGCGTCCAGGGACACAGCTGGGGCGGGTACCAGATCGCGTACATGATCACGCGCACCAACCTGTTCGCCGCCGCCGAGGCGGGCGCTCCTGTGTCCGACATGGTCAGCGCCTACGGCGGCCTGCGCTACGGCCCAGGCATGAGCCGCATGTTCCAGTACGAGCACACCCAGAGCCGCATTGGCGCCTCGCTCTGGGCCGCACCCATGCGCTACCTGGAGAATTCGCCGGTCTTCGCCCTGGACCGGGTCCAGACGCCCGTGCTCATCATGCAGAACGACAAAGACACGGCCGTTCCCTTCACCCAGGGCATCGAGATGTTCGTCGGCCTTCGCAGGCTCGGGAAACCCGTGTGGTTGATCAACTACAATGACATGCCGCACTGGCCCACGACGCCTGCCACCATCCGGGACTGGAACATCCGGATGCAGCAGTTCTTCGACCACTACCTCAAGGGTGCACCGGCGCCGGTGTGGCTGCAGGAAGGCGTCCCGGCGGTGGACAAGGGGCGGACCCTGGGCCTGGACCTGGAACCGGCCGCCCCGGCAGGCGGTGGGCGCTGACCGAGGAGGCGCCCGGGCCAGGAATGCCCGGTTGAGGAACCGAACGGGGCCGCGGCAACGCGGCCCCGTTTCCATCACCGGACGCTGGCGTCCAGCTCCTGCTCGTATGCTTCGAGGTCGTCCTCCGAGAAGAGCACGAACCGCACTTCATCGAAGGCGTCGCCGTGTTCACGCACGTATTCGACCACGGCGTTGAGCGCCACACCGGCGGCCCGCTCCACGGGGTAGCCGTAGGCACCCGTGCTGATGGAGGGAAACGCGACGACGCGGTAGCCATTCTCTCTCGCCACGTCCAGGGAGCTCCGGTACGCACGGGTCAGCAATTTCGCTTCGCCGCGTCCGCCGCCGCCCCAGCGGGGGCCCACCGTATGGATCACCGCTCGCGCCGGCAGCGCGCCCGCCGTGGTCGCCACCGCCCCGCCCACCGGCAATCCGTCCCGGTGTGTGGTGGACCGGATCTGCCGGCATGCCTCCAGGATGGACGGGCCGCCCTTGCGGTGGATCGCCCCGTCCACCCCGCCGCCACCCAGCAGGCTCGAGTTGGCGGCATTCACGATGACATCCACCGCCTGGGCCGTGATGTCGCCCCGCACCAACCTCAACCGGGTCGCCCCGATCTGTGCTTCACGCATGTGTCCTCCTCCGGAACTGCGTGTCGGCGGGCGGTGTACCCAAGGCCAGTCAATCTGACGGGAAGTTATGCTGGCCCGGACGGGCCGTGCCGTCGGACGCCGTTCACACAGGGACAGGAGACTTCCCAGATGCACAAGTATCGCAGCCGGAGCCTCGCCGCCAGCGCCGGCGCCTTGGGTCTGCTGTTGTTTGCCGTCGCGAACGCGAGCGCGCAGCAACCGGTGCAGCCCGTTCCGGCGCAACCGGCGCCCGCGCCTCAGGCAGAGCCGGCGCCGGCCATGTCACCCGCCCTCCAGGACACGCTTCGGACGCTGCTGGTGGAGGCGCAACAGATCCAACAGCGGCTGGCGGAGCTGCAGCAGCAGGCCATCACCGCCAACCAGGAGCTGTCGGCCGAACGGGACTCCATCGAGACGGAAATTGAAGCCTCGGTCGTGGCGACGGACTCCCAGGCGGCGGGGCGCCTGGCACGGCTCAAGGAGTTGGAGACCCAGTTCGATTCCGCCCGTGCGGCCCAGGACACGGCGAAGCTCCAGAGCGTCGTCATGGAAGCGCAAGCGTTGAACCAGCAGGTGCAGCAGGCGCGTCTGGCGGCCATGCAACAGGACAGCATCGCGGCACGCATCGGTGCGTTCCGGGAGAAGTTGCTCGACGGTATGCGGAAGATCGAGCCCCGGACCGACTCGTTGATTGCCCGCGTGGAGGCTATCGCCGCCAGATTCCAGCAGGGCTGATCCGGGGGGCGCCGCGGCGGCGATCCACGACACCGCGACAGGGGCGCCGCGCGCAATTTGCGCGCGGCGCCTTTCCTATGATGGTCAACTGCCGTTGTCCCGCAGCCAATTTCCGAGCCCAGCTAACCTTTTCGCGATTCGATGCATCCAACTGTTTGAAGAGTTGAAACACGGGTGGTCCCGTTCCCGTAGGGACCGATAGAAAACGATGGGCGCTCATCGTATCACTGGAGACCAGCAAACAACGGTTCGGAGACCGGCATGACCTGGATACATACGAGGAAACCGATGACGAAGCGTGACGTGGTCGCTCTGGCGGCCCGTACCCTGGCCGGTGTGGTCGTGTACGTGGGGACGCTTGCGCTCCTGCTGATACCGGTGATCGATGCCCTGCACTAGACAGAGGCAAACCGGGGTACGGTGAGAGCCGGTCCGCGCTGCGGGCCGGCTCTCTGGTTTTTTGTGGGTCGTGGAACGCGGATTCCACTCAGGGGTTTCACCTTCGCGCGGCCCGGTACGACGACCGGTCCGCGCTTTTTTTTCGGGCGATGGCGGGCGAGTGGCGGGCACGAGGCAGGTA
>CAZUFP010000030.1:0-2669 GCA_964619835.1 uncultured Gemmatimonadaceae bacterium
TTGCCTATGACAACGTTCATTACAAGGACCAGCCCGAGGCCTGGAACATGCGCCTCGTGCTGGGGATCGCCACGGTGCTGGGCATCGTCGGCCCCGTGGCCGCGTTTGGCCTGTTCTACCTCGGCGAGCGTGTCTATCATCTGGACCGCGCACACATCCAAACGCTGATGTATCTGATGCTGTCCGTGGCGGGGCACCTGACCATCTTCCTCACGCGCACCCGCGGTCCCTTCTGGTCCATCCGGCCCGCGCGGGTCCTCTGGGCGGCGGTGCTCGGCACGCAGGCCGTCGCGACGCTGATCGCGGTGTACGGCCTGTTCATGACACCCCTCGGCTGGGGTTGGGCGCTGTTCGTGTGGGGCTATGCGCTGGTGTGGTTCCTCCTGAACGACCGCCTGAAGCTCCTCGCGTACCGGATCTTCGATCCCATCGAGGCGGCGACGCCGGACGCGGCCAGGGCCCTCGTCGCCCAGGAGGCCTTCGCGCTGTATGAGCGGCGGGGCGGTGAGGGGGGCGACGCGGTCCAGGACTGGCTCCAGGCGGAGCAAACGGTCGGGAAGGACGGGTCCCCTGAATGAAGGGATCGGATCGGGGCGGCCCCTGATGCGCCGCGCCGCGTGGCCGCTCGCCCCGTTCGCCCTGGCCGTCACCTGCGGGGCGCTGGCCGCGCAGGATGCGACCCGTGCGGTGGCGTCGTGTGACGGCAAGATCATCTCCGCGATCCAGATCACGCCCAACGATCCGTCCTTTCTCAATGTGCCCCGCAGCATGCGCGCCCTCGCGCGTGCCGTGGGGGTGCTGCACACGACGACCCGGGGGAAGACCATCGCCAGCTTCCTGCTCCTGGAGGTGGGCCAGCGATGCACCGAGCGGCAGCGTTCGGAGTCGGAGCGCATCCTGCGCCTGCAGCCGTTCCTGGCCGAGGCTACCGTGCGCGCCCTGCCCGACGGCACGGGCGGCGTGCGTATCGAGGTCGAGACGATCGACGAGATTCCCACCGTGTTCGCGATGCGGCTCCACGGCGCGAGCCCCTCGGCGCTCCGTTTCGGCAACGGCAACATCGGTGGGCAGGGCCTCTACCTGGCCGCGAAAGTGGAGCGGGGTTTCGCGTATCGCACCGGCCTGGGCGTGTACGGTGTCGCACACCAGGTGCTCGGCCGGCCCTACACGGCCGCGCTGGCGGCGGAGCGCGCACCCCTGGGCAGCACGTTCACGCTCGCCCTTGGCCATCCCTTCTTCACGGACCTGCAGCGCACCGCCTGGCACGCGGGGTACAGGGCCGTGAACCGCTACGTGTCCTTCGATCGCCCGGAGGGTGACCCGCTCTCCCTCGCCGTGCGTCGCCGGCTGTGGGACGTGGGTGGCGTACGTCGCGTCGGCGGCAGCCGCCGAAGCGCCTTTGTCGGTGCCCTGCTCACGGAGGAAGACGTGACGCCGGCGGCGGGCGCCGTGGTCGTCTCCGACTCGGGACTCGTGGCGGACACGAGCTCGGCGCTGGGCGGCCCCATCCCCGCCTACCGAAACCTGCGGTTGAATGCCGTCGTCGGCGTGCGCGCCCTGTCGTTCATGGCGGTGCGCGGATTCGACGCGCTCGTGGCTGTGCAGGACGTGGCCACCGGCGTGCAGATCGGCACCCTGGTGGGGTGGGGCATCCCCCGGTTCGGGTCCACCGGCGACAACCTCTTCGCCTCCGTCGACCTCTACGCCGGAGTCGGCTCGGCCACGTCGTTCGCCGCCGTGCGGGTGGAAGGCGAGGCACGGGAGGATCAGCGCACGAACCGCTGGGACTCCATGCTCGGCAGTGGACGCCTCGCCTGGTACGTGAAGCCCGCAGCCGAGCACACGTTCATCGGTAGCGTCGAGTTCGGCGGTGGCTGGCAGCAGCGGATCCCATTCCAGCTCAGGCTCGGCGACCCGCAGGGCGGTGTGCGGGGCTATGCCGCGTCGCGGGTCGCGGGCGCCCGGAGAGGCATCGTCCGGATCGAGGAACGCTGGTCCTTCGGCAGGCTCGGGCGGCGCGCCGCCCTCGGGCTCGCGACCTTCGCCGACGCCGGCCGCGTGTGGGCGGGGGATGCGCCCTTCGGGGTGGACAGCCGGACCAGGGTGGGGGTGGGGGTAGGGCTGCTGGTGGCCGTGCCACCCCAGTCGCAGCGGCTCTGGCGCCTGGATCTCGCCGTCCCCGTGAGTTCCGACCGCTACGCGCGCTGGGAGGTGCGCCTGACCGGTGTCTGGACGCGGATCTTCTGGCGGGAGCCGGACGACGTGGCCCGCGGCCGGGCGGGCGCCGCACCCTCGACGATCTTCGTGTGGCGGTGAGGCGCTGCATGCGCGCCAGGAAGGCGTCGGTCGTGTCCAGAAAGTCGACGCGGCTCGTGCGGTAGTGCATGGGAAGCCGCCTGGGCGGCATCGATGGTCGGGCCGCCAGGACCCACGGCGGCGTGACGTGGCTCACCGCCTGCGGACTTCACGGCCCGGACCTTTCTGCGCGATCGCCATCCGTCGGCGGGCTGGAATGACACTTTGCGCCGCATAGCGGACTGAACTGCGATTCCGCCGATGGCCGGGTCGGGCCAGATCGACGTTTGGTCCGGATAGCGAACCCTTCTGCGACCGGCTGTAGCGCCATAGCGACCACTGTGCAGTTCCGTCCGGCGCGGGCCCGTCCGCCA
>CAZUFP010000030.1:2769-49930 GCA_964619835.1 uncultured Gemmatimonadaceae bacterium
GCCTCGTGGCTTGCGTCGGCACAATCGATCCACGTCCGTCGTGGCCTCGTGGCTTGCGTCGGCGCGATCGATCGGCCTTCCCGGGCATGAGCAACGGGTGTTCAGCGGCGCGCTCTGATAGCCGCCTCGCGCCTGCCCCGCCGCACGCCGGTCCCAACCTTGCGTTGACAGGTCCAAGCCGCGTTTCATCGCGTCCCAGCAACAGATTCACGAAAAAGAGAGGGACCCCCCAATGTTCAAAGCATGTTGTGTGGTATTGCTCGCCGCTCTGCCCCTGGCCTGGCCGGCGGCGAGCGTGGCGCAGGTGCCGCCGGACCAACTCACCGGTGCCCTGCACTGGCGCGGCGTGGGACCCTACACCGGCGGGCGCGTCACGGCGGTGGCCGGCATCGCGGCCCAGCCCAATGTCTACTACATGGGCACGGCCGGCGGGGGCGTCTGGCAGACCACCGACTACGGCCACAACTGGAAGGACATCTCGGGGAAGGACTTCAAGACGGGCAGCATCGGCGCTCTGGCCATCGCGCCCTCCGATTCGGAGGTCATCTACGTGGGCACGGGCGACTCCGCACCCCGCAACACGGTCCTGACGACGCCCGACGGCGGCATGTACAAGTCCGTCGATGGCGGAAAGACCTGGACGCACCTCGGGCTGGATGAGACGCACATCATCAGCTGGATCGTCGTGGACCCCCACGACCCGGACGTGGTGTACGTGGCGGCGCTGGGCCACCTGTTCGGGCCCAACCCGGAACGCGGGGTGTTCAAGACCACCGACGGCGGCAGGACCTGGAAGAAGATCCTCTACGTGGATGAGAACACCGGGGCCGTCAGCCTGGCGATGGACCCGTTGAATCCGCACGTGCTATACGCGTCGATGTGGCAGATGTCCCGGAGCCACTGGACGTTCTCCAGCGGCGGGCCCGGCAGCGGCATCTACAAGACGACGGACGGCGGTGCCACCTGGACCAACATCACGCACCGTCCGGGGCTGCCCTCCGGCATCTTCGGCAAGGTGGGCCTCGCCGTGGCGCCCAGCAGTCCCAGCGTCGTCTACGCGCTGATCCAGGCCAGCTACAAGGGTCAGGCGGGCGGCCTGTTCCGGTCCGATGACGCCGGCCGGAGCTGGAAGCTCGTCAACAACAGCATGGACATCACGCAGCGCGCGTTCTACTACACGACCGTGTATGTCGACCCCACGGACCCCAACACCATCTACCTGCCCAACGCCGGGTTGTACGTGTCGCACGACGGGGGAAAGACGCTGTCCGGGCTGCGTCCGCCGCATGGCGACAACCACGTGCTGTGGATCAACCCGGACAACCCGCAGATCTTCGTCGAAGGCAACGACGGCGGCGCCACCGTCACCCTGAACGGCGGCCAGGCCTGGAGCTCCGAGGACAACCAGCCCACCGGGCAGTTCTACCACGTGAATCTGGACGACCAGTTCCCGTTCCACATCTATGGCGCGCAGCAGGACCGGGGTTCGTACGAAGCGCCGAGCGCGGTGCCCGCCGGAGCCATTCCGCCCGTCTGGCCCAGTGTGCAGGGCGGCGAGATGAGCTTCGTCGTGCCCACTCCGGGCCGGCCCTGGATCACCTACGCCAGCGGGTACTACAGCAAGGAATGGCGAGACAACCGCAGGACGGGCCTGGTCACCAACGTGAGCCCCTGGCCATCGTACAAGTTCGGCCTCGCCGGGTCGAAGATCAGGTACCGGTACGGCTGGAACCATCACCCCGTCGTGTTCGCGCCCCACAACCCCAAGGAGCTGCTCATGGGCGCGAACGTGCTGTTCGAGACGCTCGATGAAGGCACGCACTGGAAGGTCATCAGTCCGGACCTGACGCGGGCCGACAGCAGCAAGATGGCGCGGCCGGGCGGCCCCATCAGCGCCGACGTGACGGGCGAGGAGATGTTCGGCACAATCTCGTCCATCGCCTTTTCGCCGCTCACGGACAGCATCATCTGGACGGGCTCCGACGACGGCCTGGTGCACGTGACCACCGATGGCGGCGGGCACTGGAGCCAGGTGCGCCCGCCGAAGATGCCCACGTGGTCCACCATCACGTGCATCGAGCCTTCCCACACCGACGAGGGCACCGCCTACGTGTCGGCGAGCCGGTTCGACTGGGATGACTTCCACCCGTACGTGTACAGGACCACCGACTACGGCAAGCACTGGACGGAGATCACCACCGGGCTGCCCGACGACCAGTACGTGGAGAGCGTGCGGCAGGATCCGGATGACGCCCAGCTGCTGTTCGCAGGCACCAGCGCCACGGTGTACTTCAGCCTGGACGGAGGCGGGAAGTGGCAGCCGCTGAGCCTGAACCTGCCGGCCGTACGGGTCAGTGACGTGGAGATCCAGCCTGCGCAGCACGCCGTCGTGCTGGCCACCTTCGGCCGGGGCTTCTGGGTGCTGGATGACCTCCAGTTCCTCGAGCAGGTGGGCACCGCGCAGGTGGACAGCGGCGCGGCGCACCTGTTCAAGCCGCAGCAGACCTGGCTGACCGCGGCCCGGGGCGGGTTCGGCGGCGGCGGAGCGGGCGGCGAGAACCTGGCGCCCGGCGTCACGGTGTTCTTCCGCGTCCCCGCCGACTACGACGGCAGCACGCCGGCGAAGCTCACCTTCACAACCACCGGCGGCACGGTGATCCGCAGCTTCACCCTGCACCCGAAGGGGAAGGGCAGGTCGACGCCGTCGGGCGGCAACCCCGCGGCCGGGCGAAACGGGCGGGAACAGCGTTTGACGGCCATCGACCCCGGCATGAACCGATTCCAGTGGGACATGAGGTACCCGACCGCCACGGACGTGAAGGGCATCTACAATTCCTTCTTCTCGGCCGCCCGACCCGTGGGTCCCGAAATCGTGCCGGGAACCTACGACGTGACGCTGACCTACGGCTCCACCACGCAGAAGGAGCCGTTCGTCGTCACGCTGGACCCGCGGCTGCAGACCACGCAGGCGGAGCTGCAGCAGCGCTTCGATCTGCTGATGCGGATCCACACCGCGGTGGACAGCCTCGACACCAACCTGAACAGGGCCATCGACGCCCGCGACTCCCTGCAGAAGGCGGTCGCGAAGGGGAGCGTGTCCGCCGGTCAGGCGAAGGCCGCGCTGGCTGGCCTGAACCGCGACATCGACAACCTGGTGGACCTCAAGATCCAGTCCGGTGAAGGCGCGCTGGTGTATCCCGGCCGGCTGCGCTCCTGGCTCACGTCCATCGCGTCCCAGGTGGAGCTGGCCCTGGTGCCGCCCACGCCCGCCATGGTGCAGGTGGCGGATGGATACATCCAGGACGCGGGAGCGGGCGTGTCACGCCTGGAGGCCGACGTCGCCGCCGCCAACAAGGTGTTGAATCGCTGACGGGCCGTCGTGGCCCGGCTCTGCTTGTGCTGCCGGGTCACGACACCGCGCCCCAACGACGTCACGGCAAGCCGCAAATCGACAGCCGGCGCCCATCTTCAGCCCCCTGGGCCGTCCCCTGGAAGGGCGCGCGTCCGGGAGCGGCGGAGGCACACGCTGTGCATCTGTTATTGAGCAGAAAACCTTGCGTCAGCGGAGGTTTCTGTCGATGACAGAGAATTCAGTCGATACGCGGCGGCCGGAGGTCGGCGAAACAGCGAACGAGCGGCTCAAACGAAGCTTCAGAAGCTGGTTCTGGGGTGGGCTGGCCGCGGCAGTGGTGATTCATTTCCTCGTGTTCGCCGTCACGCCCCCGTTCGCGGCAGCGAACATCAGCACGGGACCCACCGAGGCGCTCCAAACCGTGGAGCTGCCGCCCCAGATCAAGATCCCGCCGCCCCCGAAGCCGATTCAGCGGCCGGCGACGCCCGTGGTGGCGTCGGCGTCGGTGAAGCAGAACATCACGATTGCCCCCACGACGTTCGCGGCGAACCCGGTCAAGAACCTGCCGCCGCCGCCGTCCGAGGCGTCCCTGAAGGATATCTCGGCCGCCCCGACGTTCACGCCGTTCACCGTACGTCCGCATCTGGAGAACACGGCGCAGGTGGCCAAGGCGCTGCAACGGTTCTATCCGCCCCTGCTGCGCAACGCCGGCATCGACGGCACCGTGACCATGTGGTTCTTCATCAACAGGAACGGCAACGTGGTCAAGACGCAGGTCAACAAGCCGAGCGGGTACGAAGCGTTCGACGCGGCGGCCAAGAAGGTGGCGGCGATGATGAAGTTCTCGCCGGCCCTGAACCGCGACAGGAAAGTGCCGGTCTGGGTTTCGGTTCCGATAGAGTTCCAGACGCATTGAGGACAGGCCGCGCCTGACCCTGGCGGCACACGTTGGCGGCGGGGCCCACCAGCAGGGCCCGCCGCCGCCAGACGTCAGTTCTCCCCGAAGTAGAAGGTCTTCCTGACCGTCGACTCCACCGGCTCCCCGTTGGACATTGCAGGCTTGTACTCGCAGCCCCGGGCGATGTCCACGGCGCGCTGGATGAAGACCTGGTTGTCCGTGTCGTGATGTTCCGGGGTGAACCGGATGCTCGACGGCGCCACGGAGCCGTTCTTCAGAACGACGAAGGACAGTGTGACCGTGTTCCTGACCTGGCTCGACTTGGCATACGGACAGCCGACCTCGACCGCAGGGGTCGTCCCGTTCGAAGGGGCCGGAATGAGCCTTTCACGCCCTCTCAGGGAGCACGCTGCGGTAGCAAAGAGCAGAGGCAATACGGCGAGCTGGACACGTCGCATTTCTGGTTCCTTTCCTCACGTGGTGGGATGCCTTCAGGTGGTGAATGGCGGCTGAGGAACGCCGCTAGCGCGCCTGAGGACGGGCGCTAACCGGGGCCGCCCTTGGGCAGCTGGGGAGGCCCTTCTCGTGCGTGAGACGTGCGGCAATCGTTTTCCAACTGGCCTCCATGATTTCAAACGCACCGGTTTGACTTGTTGAGCCCCTTCGGGCCATTCACTGAACGGTCAATCGAGGGTGTCATGGCGCGTGGCATGTCCAAGGACGGCACCAAACAGAACGGCCGAGGCGACCACGATGATCCAATGAGCGGTATCCCAGCCGGAGAAGGGCCCATCCTCTGCCCGCATGGTGGCTATGAAGGCGATGCTCATCATCACGATTCCGAGCCCGTAGCTCCCGCCGATCCAGCGCCGAACGGACCAGAGGGCACCCGCTGCCATCCCTCCGAAAGCAAACCCGCCAATGGAATACGGGATGACGCGCCAATCCGACAGATCCGTATGTATGCCGGCCAGCAGCCCGAAAAGCAGACCCATTGCAGAGACGAGCAGGAAAAACAAGGCCAGGAAAGCGCCCAAAGCGGCGCCAATGGCAGCGGTACCCGCGGGCGTGGCTGCAATGCGGCGGAGGGCCGGGCGGGATACCGAAGGGGGCACATCTTCATGCGGTTCGTTGCCCACTCCCAGGTCCGAACGCTCGGTCAATTCGTTTTGAGGACTGCTCTTTCTCCCGGAGGCTGGAACGTTCCCTGCCACCAACCTTTCCGTCGGCGATCGCCTCCGTCTTCCGTGAACAATTTCAGGGTAATGCGCAATGAGCCCGACCAACGCGAGCAGCGCGACTGCAACACCGTTGAGCCTCGGGCCGGGTGTGTCAGGCCACAGGAGATCGGAACCGTAAACGCCGACCAGCAGGGTCAACGGCATCCACAAGGCCCTCGCCAGCCCTCGTAATCGAACTCTCATGCCCTTCTCTTCATCGTACCGGGCGACTGCATTGCCAATGTAGAAAAACAGCCGCAGGGAACTTCACAAGAGGGAAAGACCCGGGAGCCGAGCCCGAACGCACCGGAAAGACTATTGGCCCCGGACCACAAGGTGCGGAATTGCAGGATGGCGTAACTGCATGTAGCAGTAGGTGTTACCCAGTCGGGACGGCCGGATTCGAACCGGCGACCCCCTGAACCCCATTCAGGTGCGCTACCGGACTGCGCCACGTCCCGTGTGAGGGCAAGATAACCGGGCCGGCCGCCCTCGCCAAGGCCGCGGGCCGCCCCTGAGCGCTCGCCGCGCGGGGAATCCCGCCCACCACGAGTCACCCGCGAACACCGCGCTCCCCGTCTCCCCCGTCTCCCCCTTCTCCCCGTCCGTCGAGGCCGACCTGCCCGCCTATGACGCCCGAACATCCAGTCGCGCCATCAAACGAGCCTGTCCCAACCAGGCAACCAAACGCGTTGTACCTTTGTCTCACCCACCATGCAGGCATCATCGTGCCAGAGGGAACATGGAGTTCTCCGATGCGTGCACTTTCCCTGTGCATGATGCTCGCCGTGCCTGCAATTCTGGCGGCCGAGACCACGCCCCAGACGTCTCCCGATTCTGCCCGGCCGGCGGTGCGTGCGGTGGCGTTGCGCGAGTCCATCCGTCTGGACGGCCGTCTGGACGAGTCGGTGTGGCGGACGGCGCCCGTCGCCACGGGCTTCTCCCAGAACGAGCCGGACGAGGGGCAGCCGGCGACGCAGCGCACGGAGGTGCGTTTCGCGTACGACGGCGAGGCCCTGTACGTGGGGGCCCGCATGTACGATGAGCGGGGCGCGGCGGGGGTGAGCACGCGGCTGACGCGCCGGGACGGCGATCTATCGAGCGACTACCTGGGTCTGATCTTCGATACGCAGCACGACCACCTGGGCCGGACGATGTTCACGGTGAACCCGTCGGGCGTGAAACAGGACGCGTACGGGCCGGGAGGCACGGGCCCGGACGAGTCGTGGGACCCGGTGTGGGAGGTGGCCACGGCCATCGACTCCCTGGGCTGGACGGCGGAGATACGGATCCCGTTCTCGCAGCTCCGGTTCACCCGGGGTCCGGACCGGACGTGGGGGCTCCAGATGTGGCGGGGCGTGAACCGTCTGAACGAGACGGACATGTGGTCCTTCTGGCGGCAGAACGAAGTGGGCGGCCCACCGCTGTTCGGGCACCTGGAGGGGTTGGACATAGAGGCGAGTCCGGAGCGGGCGGAGGTGCTGCCGTACGTGGTGGGCCGCTCGTCGTACGTGCGGCCGGAGGACGCGGGGGACCCGTTCGCGCGGCCGGCGTTCCAGGATTTCCGCGTGGGCCTGGACGCGCGCTACCTGCTGACGCCGAATCTGTCGCTGGACGCCACCGTCAACCCGGACTTCGGGCAGGTGGAGGTGGACCCGGCGGTGGTGAACCTGAGCGCGTTCGAGACCTACTTCGAGGAGAAGCGGCCGTTCTTCATCGAGGGGCGGGGCCTGTTCAGCTTCGGCAGCTTCAACTGCTTCTTCTGCAGCAACGTGTCGTCCATGAACCTGTTCTACTCCCGGCGCATCGGCCGCTCGCCGCAGGGCGCGGACGCGGCGTACGACGCCGGCGAGTACGCGGACGTGCCGGAGAACACGGCCATCCTGGGCGCCGCGAAGGTGACGGGGCGGACGGAGTCGGGCTGGTCCATCGGCGCCCTGGAGGCGGTGACGTCGCGGGAGACCGCCCACGTGCTCACGGAAGCCGGCGAGCGGCTGAGCCAGGAAGTGGAGCCGGTGTCCAACTACGCCGTCGCGCGCCTGCGTCGTGACCTGCTGGGGGGCAACCTGGTGCTGGGCGGCATCGCCACGTCGGTCTACCGGGGCATCCGGAGCGACGCGCTGGCCGCCGAGCTGCCGCGGCACGCGGAGACGGGCGGCATCGACTGGGCGTACTGGTGGCACGACCACACGTACCGGTTCATGGGCAACCTGGCGGTGACGAATGTGGTGGGCTCCCCGGCGGCCATCCTGCTGCGGCAGGAGTCCAGCGCGCACTACTTCCAGCGGCCGGACCGGAAGGCCGGGGGCAACGGGCTGTTCAGCGACGCGTACGACCCGTCGGCGACGGTGCTGCGGGGCTATGGCGGCTACGCGCGCCTGGCCAAGGACGGCGGGAACTGGCGCTGGGAGACGTCGGTCAACTTCCGCTCGCCGGGCTTCGAGGCCAACGACCTGGCCTTCGCGTCCCGGGCCGACTACGTGTGGATGAACGCCAACCTGAACCGGCAGTTCACCACGCCGACGCGCTGGTACCGTCGCTTCGACTTCATCGTGGGCGGCCAGCAGCAGCTCAACTACGACGGCGACGTCACGAGCCGCGACCTCCAGGCCTGGGTGGGCACCCAGACGCCGTTCTACTGGTGGGCCACGGCGTTCATCATCCACCGGCCCAGCCATCTGGACGACCAGATGACGCGGGGCGGTCCGGTGGTCCGGAGACCAACGAGCGACTACGCCTCCGCCAGCCTCCAGAGCGACGACCGCCGGCCCGTGTACCTGTCGTTGGACGTGGGGCATGGCTGGGTCGACGGCGTGCCATCCAGCGTGGACGCCAACGTGTACGTCACCGTGAAGCCGCTGTCCAACGTGCAGCTGTCGGTGGGGCCGTCGTACAGCAGCGAGCTGTGGCCGTACCAATGGGTGACCAGCGAGGACGACGCCACCGCCGCCGCCTTCTTCGGCACGCGCTACGTCTTCGCCGACATCGACCAGAAGACCGTGTCCATGGACACGCGCGTGAACGTCATCTTCTCGCCCACCATGTCGCTGGAGCTGTTCGCCCAGCCGCTCATCTCCGCGGCCCGCTACTCGCGCTTCAAGGAGTTCGCCGCGCCCCGCAGCCTGGCCACGCGCGTCTACGGCGTGGACGCCGGCGACATCCGCTTGGAGGACACCGCGGACGGCCGCGTCTACACCGTCGACCCCGACGGCGCGGGCCCGGCGGCGTCCTTCGAGTTCGACGACCCCGACTTCAACTTCCGGTCGCTGCGCGGCAACGCCGTCTTCCGCTGGGAGTACCTGCCCGGCTCCACCCTGTACGTGGTCTGGACGCAGAGCCGCAGCGGCAGCGCGTCGTATGGCGACTTCTCCCTGGGGCGGGACCAGCGTGCGCTCTTCTCGTCCCGGC
Organism: uncultured Gemmatimonadaceae bacterium; assembly: GCA_964619835.1. Lineage (GTDB taxonomy): Bacteria > Gemmatimonadota > Gemmatimonadetes > Longimicrobiales > RSA9 > JARRJS01. The sequence continues at coordinate 11,648 of CAZUFP010000030.1, forward strand.
CGGACAACATCCTGCTGGTGAAGCTCAGCTACTGGCTCGGAATCTGACGCGGCGGCGCGGCGGGTGGCTCCGCCGCGCCATTCCCGCGCCCGGAGGATGCCTCTAGATTCCAGGGACGGGACGACGTGAGGCGCGCCGGGCGCCACATCCGGCGGCGCCTCGGCCCTGTGGTGTTCGAACACGGAGGGATCATGGCCGAACGACGGCGCGTCCCCACACAGGCGCCGTGGACGGGCGAAGTGGGATACTCCCGGGCGGTGCGCGTGGGGGACGCCATCTACGTGTCCGGGACGGCGCCCGTCGACGACGACGGCAATATCGCGTTTCCGGGCGACGCCTACCGCCAGGCGAAGCGCGCTCTGGAGATCATCGTCGGCGCCCTCGCCGAAGCCGGCGCCCGTCCGGAACACGTCGTGCGCACCCGCATCTACGTGCGCAGTGCCAAGCTGTGGCGCGAAGTCGGGCGCGCCCACCAGGAGGTGTTCGGCCACGCCAGGCCGGCCACGACCCTCGTCGAGGTGTCCGGCTTCATCGACCCCGAGATCCTGGTGGAGATCGAGGCCATCGCCGTCGTCTGATTCGAATTCGATTTCGAATTCGAATTCGAATTCGATTTCGGGTGTATGGTCACGGTCGCACACGGTCGAGCGTTAGCTTCTGGGGAACCCGCAGGACTTCTGGAGATCAACCGGTGAAGTCGCGATTGCAGATGAAGAGATCCGCGTGGTGGTGGTGCGTGGCGGCCGTGCTGGCGGCATTGCTCGCGCCGGCCTCGCCGGCGTACGCGCAGCGGGCGATGCCGTCGGGCGAGGACCTGCCCGTGGTGATCCACCGGCTGGCCAACGGGATGCAGTTCCTGATCCTGCCGCGGCCGGGTGCGCCCACGGTGGCGTTCGTGACGCAGTACAACGTGGGCTCGGTGAACGAGCATCTGGGCGACACGGGCATCGCCCACATGCTGGAGCACCTGCTGTTCAAGGGCACGACGACCATCGGCACGCGGGACATGGTGCGGGAGCGTGCGGTGCTGCGGCAGCAGGACGCGGTGAACGACTCCATCCAGCTGGCGCGGCAGGGTGTGGTGGGGGACTCGATGCGGGTGCGGCAGCTGGAGGCGCGGCTGGAGCGGCTGGAGGAGCAGGCGAAGCAGTACGAGATCAGCAACGAGTACGACGAGATCCTGACGCGGGCGGGCGCGCGCAACATGAACGCCATGACGTCGTACGAGGCGACGAAGTACTACGTGGAGCTGCCGGCGAACAAGCTTCAATTGTGGTTCGTGCTGGAGGCGGACCGCATGGAGAACCCGGTGTTCCGTGAGTTCTACGCGGAGCGCTCGGTGGTGGAGGAGGAGCGGCGCACACGCCTGGAGACGACGGCGGGCGGGCTGCTGACGGAGGAGTTCTACGCCACGGCGTACCACGAGCACCCCTACGGCGTGCCGGTGGCCGGCTACATGTCGGACATCCAGAACTTCACGCGGGCGCAGGTGCGGCAGTACTACCACGACTACTACGGGCCGAACAACGCGGTGGTGGCCATCGTGGGGGACGTGGACCCGGACCAGGTGGTGCGCTACGCGGACGAGTACTTCGGCCCTATCCCGGCGCGGGCGACGCCGCGGCCCGTGTGGGACCGGGAGCCGGTACAGCGGGGGCAGCGGCGCATCGAGGTGCTCTTCGACGCGGAGCCCGAGCTGCTCGTCGGCTGGCACGTGCCCGACGGTTACGACCACGACATGCCGGCGCTCAACGTGCTGGCCTCCATCCTGGCCGGCGGCCGGACCAGCCGGCTGAACCGGCGGCTGGTGCAGCGGGACCGCATGGCTCTGGGCGTGAGCGCATCCATCGGCCCCGCGTTCCGCTACCCGCTGCTGTTCACCATCGATGCGGAGCCCAACGCGCCGCACACCACGCAGGAGCTGGAGCAGGCCATCTACCAGGAGATCGACAGCCTGAAGGCGAAGCCGCCCCGTCAGGAAGAGGTGCAGCGCATCATCAACCAGATCGAGGCCAGCCAGGTCCGCCGCCTCGGCTCCAACCTGGGCCTCGCCTTCCAGCTCGCCGACTCCCAGGTCTACTACAACGACTGGCGCCACACCTTCCGTAGCTGGCGCGCCTACCAGGACGTGCGGCCCGGGGACGTGCAGCGCGTGGCACAGAAGTACTTCACCGAGGCCAACCGGACCGTCGGCTGGACCCGGCGGCCCGGGGCCCACGAGCGCGGAGCGGGGACGGCCGCTGCCGGCGGCGCACAGCCGGCCTCGGGCCACCTCTCTCGACCGGACGGGACCCCATGAGCCACGAGCGGAACGGAGCCGGCAGGCGGGGACGCTGTTGGGCGCAGTGTGCCGGCGTGGCGCTCGTCGTGCTGGCCGCCGGCTGCGGCGGCCTGCGCCGCGGGCCGGCGGCTCCGCCGATGGCTCCCGCGCCGGGGCCCGCACCGGCGGACACGAGCCAGCCGGTGCAGGCGCCCGCGGCCCCGACGGCCGAGATGCCGCCGTTGGGGCGGGCGGCCGTGGATGCGCTCCACTACCCGCGGCTGCGCTTCAAGGCGCCGGAGCCCTCGCGGTTCCGGCTGTCCAACGGCATCACGGTCTTCTTCCTGCGGGATTCGTCCCTGCCCCTCGTGGACCTGATTGCCGAGTTCCGCGGCGGCTACGCCTACCTGCCGCGGGACCGGTACGCCGCCGCCAGCGCCATGGCGTCACTGCTGCGCACGGGCGGCACGCGGAGCCTCTCGCCGGACTCGGTGGACGACCTCATCGAAGACTACGCCCTCAACGTCACCACCGCGTCCAGCGGCGGACGCTACCTGCTGGCCATGAACACGCTCACGCAGAACCTGGACGTGGCGTTCAACCTGTGGGCAGACATGCTGATGCGGCCGCGCTTCGATCCCGACCAGGTGGAAACCTGGCGCACCAAGGAGATGGAAGCCGCCCGCCGCGTGCAGGACTTCCCGGGCAGCCTGGCCGTGCTCGAGTTCAACCGCGTCATGTTCGGGGACCACCCCACCGGCTGGATGATGAAGCCGTCAGACCTGACGCCGGCGCGGCTGTCGCCCTCGGTGATGCGGTCCACGCACCGGGAGATCTTCTGCCCGCAGAACGCCGTGCTCGGCGTGTCCGGTGACATCACGCAGGCGGCGGCGCGCGCCCGCCTCGAAGCCGCGTTCGGCCACTGGGCACCGTGCCCGGTGCGCCTGAAAGAGCCGGCACTGCCCCACATCGAGAGCGGACGCCGGGTCTACGTCATCCCCAAGGACATCCCCCAGAGCACCATCGTGGTGGGGGAGGCCGGCGGCGTGAGGCTGGGCGACAACCCGTCGTACTTCTCGTCGCGCATCGCCAACTGGATCCTGGGCGGCGGCGGCTTCAACAGCCGGCTGGTGCAGCGCCTGCGCACCGACGAAGGCCTCGCCTACACCGCCGCCTCCGTGTGGGGCGCCTCCCGCCGGCATGAGCGCATCCTCGGCGCCATCACCCACACCAAGGCGTCGAGCACCATCCGCGCGACCCGCCTCATCCTCAGCACCATGCAGGGGATGCGAACCGCGGCGCCTTCCGACAGCGAGGTCACCCTCGCCCGCGAGAGCATCGTCAACGGCTTCGTCTTCAGCTTCTCCAGCCCCGCCCAGATCGTGTCCCGCCGCATGGGCTTCCTGCTGGACGACTTCCCCGACGACTGGCTGTCCCGCTACGTCCGCGGCATCGAGGCCGTCACGCCCACCAGCGTGCTGTCGGTCGTGCGGCGCTACATGGACCCGGCCCGCATGGTCATCCTCATCGTCGGCGACGTGCAGAAATTCGACGAAAAGCCGGACGTGCTCGGGCCCGTGACGGTGCTGCGCCCCTAGGACCGCCGCATGCACGGGCGGCGGGCGGGCCGGTGGTGTTGCGGAGAAGCCCCCGCCGTCCCGGTGCGGGTGCGGGTGCGCGCAACGAGCCCGGGGTTTTCTCATGCCCGTTTCCGGGCACGGGCACGGGCACGGGCACGGATCCGTCTCCCTGGAGTCTGGCGGCCGTCCCCCCGGCGACGATCGCGAGCGCCCGCGGGCCGGACGCGGGCCGGCACCGGTGCCCGCGCCCGGATCCCGGGGAACGGCCGGGCACGAGGGTCGCGCCCGCACCCGCGCCCGCACCCGCACCCGGGCGGGGGCGATCACATGGCTCTGACTGCGTGTTTCGTGGGGCGCTAGCGAGGGGTGTAGGGCATCACCAGGTAGTACGCCACGCCGTCGGCGCGGAGCCGGCGCAGCTTGCCCCGGTCCCAGCTGCATGCCACACAGCCCGGGGCGCCCCGGGCTTCCGCGGGGCCATCCACCTGCCGGTTCAGGTCCTCGAACTCTTCATCGCTCAAGCCGGAGATCATGAGGGCCGCGTAGTTGGCGTCCTGCGCCAGGGCGGCGGGCAGGGAGTCGTTCGTGACGGAGTTGAACAGGGCGAGCTGGGGCAGGATGAACGCCTTGAAGCCGGTAGGCAGAGAGTCGGGGCTGAAGGGGTCGGCGGGCCCTTCCTCCAGCATGGGGTGGTCCAGGTACGGCCCGCGCCAGCTCTCGATCTGGGAGACGGAGTACGGCAGCTCGTCCAGCTGCCGGTCCGCCGCGTCGATGGGGTTGGCCAGGTCCTCGATGTCGTCGGGCACCGTCAGCACGTTGGCCCGGAACATGGACAGGCCGGAGGCCAGCGCGGCCAGGTCGGAGCCGATGCGCGTGGGCTGGCTGCGGTTCACCTGGTCCAGGACCGCCGGCACCAGCACGGCCAGCATCCCGGACACGATGATGAGGGCCACCAGCACTTCGATGAGGGAGAAGCCGTGCCGGCGGATCCGGCTCCGTGACCGGCCCCGTGCGCCGTTTTCTCCGGCCGCCGTGTCGTGCATCGCCCGCACCGCGCTGTGGGGAAAAGCACCACCGCAATATCAGGCAAAGTCGGGGTGGCCTGTCTGCGGCAAACCTATAAATTGTCGGTGCGAGTCCGGCCGCGCCAGAACGCGGTGTACGGAGGCAACGTAAGGAGGAACGGATGAAGGTCGGGGTTCCCAAGGAGACGGTCCCGGGTGAAAAGCGGGTGGCGCTGATCCCAGAGACGGTGAAGCGCCTGGTGGACAACGGCTTCGAGATCGTGGTGGAAACCGGCGCTGGTCTGGAGGCCGGTTTTTCCGATGACGAGTACCGGGAAGCCGGTGCGACGGTGCAGGCAGCGGCCGGCGCGCTCGGCGCGGACATGGTGCTGAAGGTGGCGCCGCCCACGGTAGAGGGCGGCAAGGATGAGGTCGCCGCGATGAAGCAGGGTGGCGCGCTCATCAGCTTCCTGCTCCCCATGACCTCTCCCGAGCTCGTCCGCAAGCTTGCGGCGCAGAAGGTGACGAGCTTCAGCATGGAGCTGGTGCCGCGCATCACGGTGGCGCAGCGCATGGACGCTCTGTCGTCGCAGGCCACGGCCTCGGGTTACCTCGCGGTGTTGGAGGGCGCGCTGCGAGTGGACAAGTTCCTGCCCATGCTGACGACCGCGGCGGGCACGATTCCGCCGGGCAAGGTGCTGGTGATCGGCGCCGGTGTGGCCGGTCTGCAGGCCATCGCGACGGCGCGCCGTCTGGGTGCGCGCGTGAAGGGGTTCGACATCCGGCCAGCGGCGAAGGAGCAGGTGGAGAGCCTGGGTGCCCAGTTCGTGGGCATCGAGCTGGAGGATGCCGAGACCAAGGGCGGCTACGCCAAGGAGGTCACGGAGGACCAGCAGAAGAAGGAGCACGAGCTTCTGCACGACCTCTGTGTGGAAGCGGACGTGGTCATCACGACGGCGCAGGTGCCGGGCCGTAAGGCGCCCGTCCTGATCACGGATGACATCGTCCAGGACATGCGTCCCGGGTCGGTGGTGGTGGACCTGGCCGCGGAGACGGGCGGGAACTGTTCCGCGACGAAGCCGGGCGAGGAGGCGGTGGTGAACGGTGTCCGGGTGCTCGGCATGGTGAACGCGCCCAGCGGGCTGCCGCGCCATGCCAGCCAGATGTACTCGCGCAACGTGCAGGAGCTGCTGCAGCACCTGGTCAAGGAAGGCCAGCTGACGGTGGATCTCGAAGAAGAGATCACGAAGGAATGCTGCGTGACGCACGGGGGCGAGATCGTCCAAGAGAGGGTACGCGAGGCCGTCGGGGCCGCTTCCTAGGAAAGACTCGGAGGGAGACCAACCATGGTACCAGGGCTGTTATTCGCGGTGTACGTTTTCGTGCTCGCGATGTTCGTCGGCTTCGAGGTCATCACGAAGGTGCCGACGATCCTGCATACACCGCTGATGTCGGGGTCCAACGCGATCTCGGGCATCACAATCATCGGGGCGCTGCTGGTGGCGGGCGCCGTATCGGATCCCATCCGGACGATTCTGGGCGTGATCGCCGTCATCATGGCGATGATCAACGTGGTCGGCGGGTTCATGGTCACCGACCGCATGCTCCAGATGTTCCGCAAGAAGGGCGAGAAGGGGGCATAGGCCAATGGAACTCACTGGCATCCTCCCGACCGTCATCGAGGTGGCCTATCTGCTGGCCGCCGTGTTCTTCATCGTCGGCCTTGAGCGGCTGAGCTCGCCCACAACGGCGCGCGGCGGCAACATGATCGGCGCCATCGGCATGCTGCTCGCCATGGTGGCGACGTTGCTGGACACCCACATCATGAGCTTCACCTGGATCATCGTGGGTGTGGTCGTCGGCTCGGCCATCGGCGCGTTCCTGGCCCGCTGGGTCCAGATGACCGCCATGCCGCAGATGGTGGCCGTGTTCAACGGCTTCGGCGGCGGCGCCTCGGCGCTGGTGGCGGCGGCCGAGTACCTGCGCGAAGGCGGCGGCTCGGCCGGGTCGTTCACCGTGTCGCTGACCATCGTGCTGTCGGTGCTCATCGGCGCCGTGACCTTCTCGGGCAGCTTCATCGCCTGGGCCAAGCTGGAAGGCCACTTCGAGAAGGCCATGACGTACCCGGGCCAGCAGGTGGTCAACGCGCTCATCTTCCTGGTGGGCATCGCGGCGGGCATCTTCCTGATCGTGTCCGGGCAGCACGTCAACATCTTCATCGTGCTGACGGTGGTGTCGCTGATCCTGGGCGTCCTGTTCGTGATGCCCATCGGCGGTGCCGACATGCCCGTGGTGGTGGCGCTGTTGAACTCCTACTCGGGCCTGGCCGCCGCGGCGACCGGCTTCGTGTTGGGCAACGCGGCGCTGATCATCAGCGGCGCGCTGGTGGGCGCCTCGGGGATCATCCTGAGCAACATCATGTGCCGCGCCATGAACCGGTCGCTGGCCAACGTGCTGTTCGGCGCGTTCGGCTCGCAGACGCAGGCGGCCAGCGGCGGCACGAGCGCCGAAGGCAAGATCGTGCGCGACGTGAACGCCGAGGACGCGGCCATCATGATGGCCTACTCGGACTCGGTGGTGTTCGTGCCGGGCTACGGCATGGCCGTGGCGCAGGCGCAGCACCAGGTGCGCGAGCTGGCCGAGCTGCTGGGCGAGCGTGGCGTCACCGTCAAGTTTGCCATCCATCCGGTGGCAGGTCGTATGCCTGGCCACATGAATGTGCTGCTGGCCGAGGCGAATGTGCCTTACGACCAGCTGTTCGAGATGGACCAGATCAACCCGGAGATGGAGCGCACGGACGTGGCGGTGGTGATTGGCGCCAACGACGTGGTGAACCCGGATGCCGAGGAGAACAAGGATTCTCCGCTGTACGGCATGCCCATCATCAAGGTGCACAATGCCCACAACTGCATCGTCATGAAGCGCTCGCTGAACCCGGGCTTCGCGGGGGTGGACAACCCGCTGTTCTACAAGGACAAGACCCGGATGCTGTTCGGCGACGCGAAGAAGTCGCTGACGGCGCTGGTGAACGAGCTGAAGAAGATCGACTAGCGCTCTACGCGACAGTCTGATCAGAACCCCGGAAGGGCTCCACCCCTTCCGGGGTTCGTATTTTGTCGCCAGCGGGTATCCAGTTGTGCGCACGACCCTCGGGACGGATTGTGATTTTGCGTGCCGGTTCATTCTCCTCAATGGCCGGCCGAACGGACCTGGTGCGTCAACCCTGGAGGCTGCGTCGTGGATACCGGCACTCGGATTCTGATCTTGGGCGGCATGAGCATGGTGGCTTGCGGCTTTCTGCTTGGCATAGGGATGATCGCCGCGCGAAGCAAGGCGGCCCGGGCTCCGCGGTATCTGCTGGCCGCACATCTCGCGGCGCTGATTCAGGGAGGTCTGCTCCTTGGCCTGGCGTTCGCGGTTGGCTCCTCGAGTGCCGGCGGCGCACTGGAAACCGCTGGTGCCGCCGTCCTGCTCGGCGGTGTCGCCCTGTTCGATCTGGGCCTCGTAGCGAACTGGATACAGGGCGTTCAGGATGGCTTTGGCGAGAAGAGCCCGGGCAACAAGATATCGGCAGCGGGAACGCCACTCGTGCTCGTCGGTTTCGCGATGCTGTTCTGGGTTGTCATCGCGGGGCTGTGACCGCAGGAGCGGCGACGCTGCGCCGCCTCTCGTGGAAAGGCGTGAACGGCCCAGGATCGTCGGGCAAACCGCCTGCGGCGTTGTCGTGGCGACACCAAAACGCCCAGACGGGCCGGCGGGGCAACCTGCCGGCCCGTTCCGCATCCGGGCGGGGCGCGGCAACCGGGGCGGCCGGACGCGTCAGGGCCCGAGATGGGGCCGGCCCGGGGCCCGGTCAGCAGCCCCGGATCGGGATGGCGAACCGGAGGGTGTCCCCGGCCGCGCCCCCCTGGATCCACAGGATGGTGCCGCCGGTGAAGTCGGCGTTGCCGTCGAACTGGGCTTCCAGTTCGGTGGCCGCGTCCCGGTCCACGTTGACGGCGATGACGTAGAGGGTGGCCGTGGAGTTGAAGTTGCCGGTGGCCGGGACCCGCAGCAGTCCGTTCAGGATGGTGGCGTCGCCGCTGGGCAGTCCGCCGGCGGGAATGGCCCGCTGGAGGTACGGCCCGCGCCAGCGGTTGCGTACCGCCGCCGGCATGTTGCCGTCGCACGCGTCCACGTCGCCGTTGACCAGCGGCCGGCTGAGCTGTGCCACCGAGGACGGGTAGCGCCGCACGTCGCCGCGGAACGCGTTGATGGCGGTGCCCACCGCGTTCAGGTTCTGCGCCAGGGCGGCGGTGCCGCCGCGCTTCGCCTGGTTGGCCACCTGGGCCAGGATGACGGCCGCCAGCGCGACGATGATAGCCAGCACGACGACCATCTCGACGAGGGTGAACCCCTGGCGGAGGCGGAGGGGTCGCGGCGTCGACGGCATCAGCAGCCGGGGAACGGCAGGACCCACCCCAGCGTGACGAAGTTGTCGGCGTCGGGGCTGGTCCACTGGATGGTGCCCGACGACTGGCTCCCGTCGCCGTCCACGTGATCGTCGAGCCCTTCGGCGTCGGCCAGCTCGACGTTGTTCACGACGATCATGAACTCGTCGCTGCTGCCCGAGTTCGTGATGACGGTGAAGTCGTCGGCCGCCGTGCCGATGGCCACCGGCAGGCCGCCGGACGCCAGGACCCGGTGGATATAGGGGCCGTTCCAGTTGCGCCGGTCCGAGTGGGGGATGGTCCGGTGGCAGATGTCCCGGGCGGAGTTGTCGAGCGGGTCGATGAGCTGGGTCAGCGTGGCCGGGTAGCGATCGACGTCGTTGTGGAACGCCACGACGGCGTCGGCGATGGCCTGGAGCGAGTCCTGGGCGCGGTCCAGGCGGGCGCGGTCGAGGGAGCTCACGACGCTGGGCAGGACGACCGCCGCCAGCGTGACCATGATGGCGAGCGCGACGATCACCTCGATGAGAGTGAACCCGCGTCGTCTGCTCATCGCCCCCATCCGGTCAGTTGAGCGAGGCGAAGTACTGCGCCACGTTGAACCCGTTGGGGTTCACTTCGTAGTACCGGCTGCGGTAGAAGTGGCCGGTGCTGGGGAAGTAGGGCGGCGGGTTGTCGGCGGCGCAGGTGTCGTACGAATACCGCTTCATGTAGCCCCGGGTGGGAAAGGACACGACGCCGCGCGTGGCCTGGATGATGCCCCCGGTCAGGTAGAGACAGCCGCGGCCGTAGGGCGTGCCGTCGCACGGCTCGGCGGTGCTGGAACCGTCGCCCGGGTCCTGCACGGCGAAGCTGGCGTTGGCCAGGATGACAGCCTGGACGAACTCGCTCTTGGAGTCATCGTAGGAACGCCAGATGCCGTCGAATTCCACGGCCTGTGGCGCGTTGATGGCGTTGTCGGCCACGACCACGCTGTCGGCGGTCCACAGGCCCAGGATGTCCTGGCACGTGCCTGCCGAGGGATCGGTGGCGTACGTGATGTCGTCGCCGATGATGATGTTGTCCGTGGCCGCCAGCGTGACCCGGCCGGCCACCACCCCGCTGACCACCACCTTGCCGTTCACGAAGATCACGCCCCGGTAGCCCGGGTTGAGGTCCCGGTCCATGGGGAACAGGTAGGCCGAGTCGGGGCGCCCGGAGGCCACCAGGGCCGCCGGCGTGGGGCCCGGGTACGGGATCCAGCCGCCCTGGGTGTCGGTGGCGTGGAACGTGTTCCACCAGAGCGAGTCGGCCCCGCCCAGGAAGCAGCGGCTCTGGGACCGCTTCAGCTGGTAGATTCCGGCATCCACGTTGTACCCGTTGGCCAGGAAGGCCGCGTAGGCGGAGGTGAAGTGGCCGTCCTCGAAGTCGCCGCAGTTGCGCGACTGCGCCCACGCGTCCCGGCTGATGGCCGGCGACGCCGTCACGTACGCCGGGTTGCTGTCGGCGTGGTACACCTTGAAGAAGCCGGTGGGCTGGGTGCCTCCGAGGTCGAGGGCCACGAACTCGATACGCAGCGTGGACTGGCCGGGCATTCCGCCGGGCACCGGCGTGAACGTCATGTAGCCCGGTGTGGCGCGGCTCTGCATCGCGGCAAGCTGGCTACTGGAGGGAAGCGGGATGCTGTCCACGCCCTCCGTGTAGCCGTCGAGGAACGTCGCGTATTCCTTGCCGTTGATCACGCCCGCCGTGGTCACCGGCCCGAAGAACGCGGCACCGCCCGACGTGATATTGATGTTGTCGTTGCTGTGCACCGGCCCGTACAATTTGTCGCCGTTGCCGAACGAGATGTTGTTGCCTTCGCTGTTGGTGAAGTAGGCGTACTTGGCGAAGCTTTCCCGCTCGATGTCGCGCCGCCGGATGACTTCCGCGCCGTCGGCGTCCCGGGCCACCGATACGATGGCTCCGAAGCTGCCGAACTGGCCCACACCGCCGCCCACCGGCCCCGCGTACACCGAGCGCGTCACCCCCGGGACGACGCGCCGGTCCGCGTCGTACACCACCGCGTTTTCCTCCAGCGCCACGTAACCGCTGTCGGGGAACAGGGACGGGTCCTGGTTCAGGATGGCCCGCGACTCCTCCAGGCCGGCGTCCGCCACGCTCTCCAGCAGGCTGATGCGCTGGTCGTACTCGCTGATGAGCCGGGAGTTGGCCCCGATGAGCGCTGCGCCCGCCGCCACCGCGGCCACCACCATGGTCAGCAGGATGACCAGCAGGAGGGCGATGCCTTCGCGATCGTGGCGCAGCACGGGCGCCGGGTCCGGCACAGCGGGCGTGCGCGTCATGGGACCGACGCCGCGGACAGGGCCATCTCCGACAGTTGCGGCGTGCAGTCCTGGGCGGCGAGGCGATAGTAGTAGGTGGCCCCGACGCCGGTCTGCACGCTGTTGTCCCCCAGAACGTACCAGGTCTGCCCCGCGGGCACGCTCACGAACGGGTTGCCCCAGGGCAGGGCGGGCGATGTCCGGCGCCAGACGACGTAGCGGACGACGTCCCGTTCGCCGCTGGCGTCGTCCGTCGCCGGGCCCCAGCTCAGCTCGACGTAGACTTTGCCGTCCGCGTCCGTCTTCACCAGCGCCTTGAAGCCCGTGTTGCCCAGCAACGGGCGGTTGCCGCAGATGCGCGGCGTGCTCAGCCCGGCGTTGGGAAGGCGGATGAGGCGGGAGATGTTGCGCATCTGCTGGTCCGGCCCGGCGTCCCCGTTGGTGGTGGTGTAGCGTACCTGGACGCCCCTTACGAGGTCGATGCGCGCCAGGTTCGCCGTGTCGCCCAGGGCTCCGTGGATGGGCACCGAGTGCTCCAGGGGCAGATCGGCGGGCAGCACCTTCCGGATGGCCGAGTCCGGCGAAACGCCCGGCTCCACCTCGTAGTACTCGAAGAACGGCTGGCCGTCGGTCCTGAGCAGGTTGCGCGCCAGGAGCTCCGGCGCCATGCGGTTCACCTGGCGGTAGAGCGCGTAGTCGTCACCGCGGACCGTGGTGGAGTCCGGCGCGAAGAAGAAGATAATGGTCTCGGCCGGGCTGTTGGCATCGCCCGTGGTGTAGGTGGTGTCCGGATAGAAGAACGTGGTGCGCGGCAGCTGGAACCGGTCGGCATGGGTCAGGGCGCTCGCGGCGCTGTCACTGAGACCCCGGTCGTAGTAGACCGCGAACAGGTCGTTGGGGTCCCTCGTGGCGTAATCGGCGTTGAACGCCACCACGTCGGTGCCGGCGTAAACCAGGCCGGGCTGCTCGGGCGGCACGTTGACGCCCAGGGTGTGCAGGTTCTGCTCCAGCGACGAGACGCCGTAGCGCAGGTTCTGCTCCAGCGCCATGAGCTCGTTGGCCCGCGAGAAGGCTTTCCCCTGGTACTGGAAGAAGCCCATGCTCGCCACGATGATCACGCTGAAGATCGTCATGGCGATGAGCAGCTCCAGCATGGACATGCCGGAGCGCTGCCGGAGCAGGCGCCCGGACATCACGGTGCCGCCAGCGAGATGGTCCGGGACACCGGCGCGGTGAGGCCCGTGCCCGACACCGTCACCGTGATGCGCGTATAGTGCGCAATGCCGGCCATCATGAGCGTGTCCGCCATCGGGCGCACCACCGTCGTGCGCACCAGACCGGGAAAGTCCGTCAGCGTTTCCGTTCCCCCGAACTCCTGTGCCAGGTGGTCGTAGCCCGGATAGATGCGGATCATCTCCAGCCGGTCCTCCACCAGCTGTGTGGCGACCGACTCCCGGTTGCTCCGGGCGGATACGTGGATGATCTCACCCGTCACGGCCTGGAAGCCCATCACCACGAAGCTCAACAACAGGACCGCCAGCAGGATCTCGACGATGGTGAACCCTTCGCGGTTCCTCATCTCAGAAACCCCGGTTCCAGCTGTCGACCGCCGTGTTGAAGTAGTACCACGATACCCGCCCCGTGGCCCGTTCTACCTCGATGGCCCGCGCATGGTTCTCGTGCCCCGGATTCGCCTCCGCCTGCTTCGTCGTCAGGTACAACCCGCCCTGCTCGTCCGTGCTCCCGTTTCGGAAGAACGTCACCGCCGGCCGGCCCGACTCCCGTTCCGTGAACGTCACGGCTGCCGTACCCATGGGCCGCGCCGGCGCGCCCCCGCGGCCGAACGTCACGCCGTCGTCCAGGCTCAGGACCCGCATCCGCTCGCCGGGGTCCACCTGGCCGTTGCCGTTCGTGTCAACGTGGACGTAGACTTCGCCTTTCTCCGTATCGAACGACACGATCACGTCCCGCTGGCGCTTCACCGCTTCCCGCTGCGCCGCCACCAGGACCAGAGCCACGCCCCGCACGGCCCCGTCCATACGATACCGCGCCAGCGGCACGTACGGCAGCACCAGCGTCGCCAGGATGCCGATGACCATGAGGACGACGATAACCTCGATGAACGTAAACCCGGCACGGCCCTCTTTCAGGCGTGCCGGCCCACGTTCGCCCGCTGCTCGTCGCCGCATCGTGGCCTGTCCGAATCCGTCGAGGAGGTATCGCGGTCCCGGTTCGGTCGCCGTCCGTCGGAAATCCAGTAAGTACAAGTTTCGGGCCGCCCGCTAACCCATGATCCGATCAGGACTTATGCGCATGGGGATTGGATGTATACGTCAAAAAATGTCCGTTATGCCGACAAATTTGGCAAGGGGCTTGCCACAATATGAAAGAAGCGTCTTGCACCGAAACGGCCGTACAGATACTCATTGGTGTGTCGCCCGCTCCCCGGGGTGCACACGAGTGGCCAACGTAATGACGGCTTCACCGGCGTCGTCTGGCGCGATGGGCGGCGAGCGACCCTCGGGCTTCGGAGGAGCATGAGTGCGGCGGTGCCGTGTCCTCGCGAACCGTGCGAAGACCCAAACAGGGTGCTCCCGTTTCCGGGGTACTTGACTCGCCTCGTTGTTCCTGCCTGGTCCTTGGCCGTTCCGTTTCGGCGCGGGTGGAAGGTATATGGCCACCATTCTAGTCGTGGACGATGACTCCGCCCTGCGGAGCACGCTGGAGCGAGGGCTTGTGCGGGTCGGCCACGAAGTGCACACGGCCGCGAACGGGGCCGCGGCACTGAAGACGATCCGGACCGTGAAGACGGATCTGGTGATCACAGACGTATATATGCCGGACACGGATGGAATCGAGTTGATCCTGGCGTTGAGCGAGCTGCCGGTGCCGCCGCGCCTGATCGCGATTTCGGGTGGGGACAGGCTAGGGGGCACGCCGATGCTGGATGCGGCGAGTCACCTGGGTGCGGTACGAACTCTGGCGAAGCCGTTCGAAATGGCGACGCTCCTGGACCTGGTTGCGGAGGTGCTGGCAGTATGACGGCAGGTGAAATGCCCACGGAGTTCATATTGGAGAGTGCGGCGGTGCCGCTGACGGGCCGGGTGCTGGTGGTGGATGACGATCCGGCGCTGGCACGCACGCTTGCGCGGATCCTGGAGCGCGAAGGCCTGGAGTGTGAGACGGCGTTTTCCGCCCATGAGGCGGTGGCGCGGGTGTCGCGCGCCACGGACCTGGTGCTGTGCGACGTATACATGCCGGACGGTTCTGGGCTGGAGCTGACCCGCCAGTTGAAGGAGCAGGACAACCTGGTCCAGGTCGTGGTCATGACGGGCTATGCGGAGATCGAGACGGTGGTGCAGGCGCTTCGCATGGAAGCCGATGATTTCCTGGCCAAGCCGGTGGAGCGGGCGCACCTGGTACACGCGGTGCGCCGGGCGCTGGAGCACCGGCGTCTTCTGCTGGAGGAGCGGGACTACCAGCACCGGCTGGAAGACCGGCTGCGGGAACAGAGCGAGCGCCTGACGCGCCTCTACATCTCGAGCATCCATTCGCTGGTGACGGCGCTGGAGGCGCGGGACCCGTACACGCGGGGCCACTCGGACCGTGTGGCGGAGTACGCCCTGTCCATCGGGAAGCGGCTGGGGTTCCGGGAGCTGGGCTCTCTGGAGACGGGCGCGAAACTCCACGACATCGGCAAGATCGGCACGCACGATCATGTGCTTCAGAAGGCAGGCCCACTGACCGAAGATGAGAGGCAGGAGATCGAAGCGCACACGAGAATTGGCACGCGCATCCTCTCCGGCCTGCTGAGCGACCGTATGGTGCTGGACATCGTGGCGTACCACCACGAGCACTGGGACGGCGGGGGGTATCCGGAAGGGTTGAGGGGGGAGGTCATCCCACTCGCGGCACGCATTGTAGCCGTGGCGGACACGATGGACGCCATGACGACGCGTCGCCCTTACCGTCCTGCAATGAGCTGGTCGGAGACGGCCCGGGAACTGGAACGGAAGCTGGGTAGCCAGTTCGACCCGGAGATCGCGCAAGCCGCCATCCGGCTCATTGCGGACCATGATCATGACCATGCCGCAGCGGATCCTGGTGGTTGACGACGACCGCGCCGTGTTGGACGTACTGGCGCGGCGTTTCGAGAAGTCCGGGTGGGACGTCGTGTCCGCCTCGGACGGTGCCGCGGCCGTGGCCGCGGTGCAGAGCGAATCGCCGGACGTCGTCATCCTGGATCTGCAGCTGCCAGACACATCGGGCCTGACCGTCCTGGAGCGCGTGAAAGCGCTGGACGTGGACGCGGGCGTGGTAATACTCACGGGCCACGGGAACATCCAGCTTGCGGTGGACGCGGTCCATCGCGGGGCGGAGAACTTCCTGACCAAGCCGGTGGACCTGGACCACGTGGTCGCGGTGGCGGACCGGGCGCTGGACACGGTCCGCCTGCGTCGGCGCAACCGTTACCTGGCGAACCGCCGCGGCACGTCGACGGAACTGGAGGCGCTGGGCAGCTCGCCGGCCATGCGGGAAGTGGCGGCCAGCATCCAGCGCGTGGCCGCCGGAGACAGCACGGTGCTGCTGCTGGGGGAGACGGGAACGGGCAAAGGCTGGGTGGCGGAGCGCATCCACCGGCTGTCCGAACGGCGCTCGCACCCGTTCGTGGAAGTGAACTGCGGGGCGTTGAGCCCGACGTTCCTTGAATCGGAGCTGTTCGGCCACGAGCGAGGCGCGTTCACGGACGCGAAGGAGCGCAAGCGCGGCCTGTTCGAGGTCGCCGACGAGGGCACGGTGCTGCTGGACGAGATCGGCGACCTGGCGTTGGAGATCCAGCCCAAGCTGCTCAAGGTGCT
Organism: uncultured Gemmatimonadaceae bacterium; assembly: GCA_964619835.1. Taxonomy (GTDB): domain Bacteria; phylum Gemmatimonadota; class Gemmatimonadetes; order Longimicrobiales; family RSA9; genus JARRJS01. The sequence continues at coordinate 28,084 of CAZUFP010000030.1, forward strand.
GGAGACGCGCACGTTCCGGCGCCTGGGCGGAACGCGGCAGATCGACGTGGACATCCGGCTCATCGCGGCGACGAACCGGCCGCTGGAGAAGGACCTGGCCACCGGCCGTTTCCGCGACGACCTGTACTACCGGCTGGCCGTCATGCCCATCACGTTGCCGCCGCTGCGGGAGCGGGCGTCGGAAGACATCGCCGCGCTGGTGTATTCGTCGTTGGCCGATCTGCGGCAACGCATCGGGCGCGGGCCGGAGCGCATCTCCGATACGGCGCTGAACGCACTCGTGCACTACGGCTGGCCGGGCAATGTGCGGGAGTTGCGCAACGTCATCGAGCGGGTGCTGATCCTGTACCCGGACGAAGACACGCTCCGGCCCGGGAATCTGCCGGACCACCTGGTGCGGACGCATGCGCCGTCGGTGGGGCCGCTGGATTCGCTGGAGGACGTGGAGCGGCGCCACATCGTGCGGGTGCTTGAGCACACGGATGGCAACCGGGCCGAGACCGCCCGCATCCTGTGCATCGGCCGCACGACGCTGTACGATAAGATCGCACGCTACGGCCTCGAGGACGTGGGCCGCAAAGACCCGTACGCCACGCCGGACGAGGGCGACGACGTGCCGGGCACATCGGACGCATACGCACAGCGTCCGTCGGATTGAGACTCACAGGGAGCTCCTGATGGGAGGGACGGGGTTATGACGAGGGAAGTGTCGGGACGGCGCGTCATTGTCGTCGAAGACGACGAATCGTTGCGCCAGATGCTCGCGCGCCATCTACGCAAGCGCGGGTTCACCGTCATCGAGGCGGGCGACGCCGAGTCCGTTCTGCTGCGAGCATCCCGGGAACGTCGCCCTTTCGACGTCGCCGTCGCCGACGTGCACCTGCCCGGCCTGTCCGGGGTGGAGCTGCTGCGCCTGCTTCTGGCGCACTCGCCCCTGAAGCCCGTTCTGCTCATCACCGGGGATGGCGAAGAGACGCTGGCCCGCAAGGCGCTCCAGGCCGGCGCCGCCGGCTACCTGCTGAAGCCGTTCGAGCTGTTCGAGCTGGATGCCGCCCTGGATCAGGCACTCTCCCGCGTGGAGCTGCTGGAGACGACGGAAGCGCTGGCCCGCTCGGGACGCGCCGCCCAGTCCGATGACCTCAGCACGGGCCTGCCGGTGGACTGGCTGGAGCTGGCCGATCAGCGCTCCGAGGGCGGCACGGGCCACGGCTATCGCGTGGCGCGCCTGGCCGGCACGCTGGCCTCCAACCTGCCCGTGCCTCCCGACGCCCGGGAGCAGGAAGCCCTCGAGTCGGCTGCCCGCGCCCACGAGCTGGGCCGGCTGCTGGGCCCGGTGGCCGACTCCAACACGCTGGCCGCCCGCACCGCCGAGTTCCTGCACAACCTGGACACGCCGCCGTCCGTCATGCGCATCGTGAACAACTTCCGCGAGCGCTGGGATGGGTCCGGCCAGCCCGTGGGGCTATCGGGCCACGAGATCCCGCCGGCCTCGCTGGTGCTGGCGGCGGCGGACATGCTGGACCAACATGCGGCCAAACACCTGGCGGGCGGCGAGGAGCCGGGTGCGGCCATGAGCACGGCCCTGGACGAGGTGCGCCAGCGTGCCCCGGATGCCTTCGGCCCCGACGTGGCGTCGGCGCTGGAATCGGCCCAGGACGTGGTCACGGCGATCTGGGTGCTCGCCCGTGGCCGGGCGATGGACGCGAAGAAGGCCGACTGAGGGGCCGGCGGCTCAGTAGCGGAACGCGTACTGGGCCTTGACCAGCAGCTCGTTGGAAGTGAGCCGCAGCAAGCCCAGCCGGTCCTGCATGTTGTGGTTGTAGACGACGAACAGCTCACCCAGGGGACTGAACGTCCAGCGCAGGCGCGTGTTGGCGCCCAGCGATGCGCTCTCCGTGTCGTACTGGACGAGGCTGGCCACTTCCAGGTCCGGGGAGAAGCCCAGCCGCAGCCGGGCGCTCACCAGGTCGATGGTGAAGCGCCCTTCGGGCAGCCGCCCGATATCGCGCTCCGCGTTCACTTCCACCGCAACGAGGGCCGTCGGGCGCCACGTGCCTTCCAGCTCGATCTGGTGCAGCGAACCGGTGTAGAACCCGCCGAACCACCAGGTCGCCTGCACCGAGACGGGTCGCTTGCTCGCCGTCTCGGCCTCCAGCCGCCAGCGAGTGAAGGTGTACGCGCCCGCCGGCAGCGCCACGCCGTCCGCGACGTCGAACGGGGCGTCCAGCTGCTCGCCCTGCGGGACCCAGTTGAACTCGAAGCGATCCCCTGATTCCAGCCGGCAGTTGATGGGGGCCATGAAGTAGCGCCAGCTCTGCCAGCGCCCGTCCAGGCCGGCCACGTAGTCGGCCCGGTTCTCCACGAAGCACTGGCGGATGCCCAGCCGGCCCGGGCGCGGTGCGTACGTGGCTTCGGCCGATACGGTGTGCACACCGGGCCGGGGCACGAAGCCGAGGGATGGCTGGAAGGAGCCGCCGATGCGCGCGTACGTCAGCTCGAGGTTCCAGAGGTCGTTGGGGTAGGTGAGTGCGCCGCCGGCCGCCGTGCGGTCGCCGGCCAGGCCGTCGCGGTTCACGGCGAGGGCCCAGGCCCCGAGCACCAGGTTGCGGTTACCGGCGAACGACGAGGTCTGGTAGGTGGCGTCGGCGCCTGCCGTCCAGGCGCCGGGCCGGCCCAGCGGATCGCCCACCGTGGCGATCATGCCCACCGACGACTCCCGCAGCACGTTCTGCTTCAGGCGGAGCACGCCCATGGCCGTGGCCGGTGTCAGCCCGTTCACCGGACGCGTGCGCACGGCCAGCGCCCCGATGTTGGCGGCGCCGGCGCGGCCGTTCACCTTGACGCCCGCGTCGATGGGCACCTGCCGGCCCTCCACCAGGCCGATGCGGCGGCTGAAGAACGGGATGAGCGCCGCGTCATCGCCGCTGAGGCCCTGGCCGAAATCGAAGATGTCGGAGCCCTCGAGGAAGAACGTCCGTTTCTCCGGGAAGTAAAGGGGGAACCGCGTCAGGTTGGTCTGGCGCGTGTCCACCTCGGTCTCGGCGAAGTCCGTGTTCACCGTAAGGGAGCCCAGGAGGTTGGCCCCCAGGCGCTGGGTCACGTCCAGGCTCGGCTCGCCACGGTTGTCGTAGCCTTCGCCGACGGTGTGGAGCACGCCTCCCGTGATGGACGGCCGCACGCTCAGGCCCAGCCCGAGGTCGAACGGCGGCAGGCCGGTGACGAACCCGGACACGCCGGTCTGGGTCACGTTCCAGTCCCGGCTCGCGCCCGCCCACCGGTTCGTCTCCTGAAGCCGTTGCACCCGCCGCTCCACGTTCAGGCCCCAGCGGTCCAGGCCTTCCCGGAAGATGAGGCTCTTCACCGGGATGCGGATCTCCGCGGACCAGCCCTCCGGCGTGCGTACGGTGGCGGCCTCCCACACCGCGTCCCAGTTCTCGTTCTCGCTGGTCGTGCCTCCGCCGAACCCGCCGCCGCTGGTCACCAGGGCGTCGTAGCGCGCACCCGACGGGTTCACGGCGAACACGTAGCCGCTGCGGCCGTCCAGGAACGTGTCCAGCACCAGCTTCACGTGGTCCTCGTCGTCCAGGTCCGCGTCCCGGGCACGGGCATGGCTGACGATGCCGCCCGGGGACGGGTCGTACGCCACGATCCCCACCACGATGGCGTCGGCGTTCGCCAGCACGCGGACCACCGTCCGGCCCGTGGGGCGTCCGCCTTCCACCGGCTCCACCTGGGTCAGGCCGGCGATGGAGTCCGCCGCGGCCCACGCCGGCTCCGTCAGCCGGCCGTCCAGGCTCAGGTCCGACGGTGCCGCGCCCGCGCGCACCACGGGCCGGGACGGCGTCTGGGCGTGGAGGGCGCCCGGCAGCACAAGCAGGGACAGCAGGACGGAGATGGCGCGGCACCTGTGGTCGGCGGGCATTCGGCACGCGGGGTCGCAGTTGGGATCCGTGCCGCGCGGCGTTCCCCGCGGCGGCGCTCCGGTTTCCGATGACGGCCGGGCCGCTCCGCCACGAAGACCGACCACAAGATAGAGCGGCCGCCCGCCGTTGGCACGGTCGATCGCCGACTTGACAGGCGCTTGCCGCTACCGGCAGGCTCAACGCGACCGCGGCTGCCCCGGCCGCCTACTCACGCCCGAGGACCGACTCGTGTACACCCTCGTCCGCCGCTTCATCAAGACCGGCATCGTCTTCCTCTTCGCGGGGCTCGCCCTCGGCGCGTGGATGCTCGTGCGCCGCGAGCTCTTCGGCATCTGGCCCAGCCCCTACCTCGTCTCCGCACACGCCCACGCCGTCTTCGTCGGATTCGTCATGTTCCTCATCCTCGGCGTCGCCCTCTGGCTCTTCCCCCGGCCTCCCAAGGACGACGATCGCTACAAGCCCGCCCGCGCCGAGGCTGCCTACTGGATCCTGCTCCTCGCCACCACCGGCCGCTTCCTCGCGGAAGCCGCCCGCGCCTGGTCCGCGTCCCGCATCCTTGCCTGGATCGTCGTCCTCGGCGGTCTCGGCCAGATCCTGGGCCTCGCCCTCTACTTCTGGACCATGTGGCCCCGCATCCGGCCTGTAGGCAGCCACCTGCGGGAGGCGCGCGGAGAGAAGTTCTGAAGGTACCGTTTCAGCTGAGGCGCAGGGCTCGCAGCGGATCCACCCGGCTGGCGCGCAGGGCGGGCAATGCCTTGACAATCGACAATACGGGGTCCTATTGTCGATATCCAAGGTATCCAACCACGGGAGAACGGACATGGGCGAACGCCCCGACCTGCTGCACGGCACGCTGGACCTGCTGATCCTGAAGACGCTGGTGCTGGGCCCGTTGCACGGCTGGGCGATCTCGAAGCGGATCCGCCAGTTGTCGGACGGGGTGCTGGAGGTGGGACAGGGCAGCCTGTACCCGGCGCTGTACCGTCTGGAGGGCAAGGACTGGATCGCGTCGGCGTGGGGCGTGAGCGAAGAGGGTCGACGAGCGAAGATCTACACGCTGACGCCGGCGGGTCGGGATCATCTTTCGGCGCAACGAACGGCGTGGCGCTCGTTCTCGACGGCGGTGGAGCAGGTCCTGGCGGCGACGTGAGGACGGTGCCCATGGACCGGAGATGCGCGGAGCGTGGTTTGGGCGAGGTCCGGAACGGCCGGATTGGTCGCCGGGAGGAGGCATGATGCGCTGGTGGAGCGAGCTGGGACGTCGTGTGCGGGCCTTGTTCCGCGGTGGTGTTGTGGACCGTGACCTGGCGGACGAGATGCGTCTCCACATCGAGCTGGAGACAAAGGAGCTGATGCGGACGGAAGGCCTGTCGGAGGCGGAAGCCCGGCGCCGGGCGCTGGTGGCGTTCGGGGGCGAGGAGCAGGCGCGGCAGGCGCATCGGGAGGTGCGGGGCGTGCGCTGGATCGAGCAGCCGCTGCAGGACCTGCGGTACGCGCTGCGGGGGCTCGGGCGGACGCCGGGTTTCACGATGGCGGTGGTGCTGACGCTGGCGCTGGGGATCGGCGCGAACACGGCGATGTTCTCGGTGGTGGACCGGACGCTGTTCCGGGACCCGCCGATGCTGAAGGACGCGTCGCACACGCAACGAGTGTATCGGCGGCAGCTGGACCAGGGGCGGCTCGTCGTCCGGCGGGGCATGCCGTACGCCCGGTACGTGGATCTGACGCGGGACACGCACTCGTTCGTGCGCACGGCGCAGTTCGCGAGTCCACGGCTGGCGGTGGGTGTGGGGGATGAGACGCGCCAGATGACGATCGGCACCGTCACCGCCAGCTTCTTCGATTTCTTCGACGCCCCGCCGGCGTTGGGCCGGTACTTCACCGCGGCCGAGGACGCGCCTCCGACGGGCACGGACGTGGTGGTTCTGAGCTACGGCTTCTGGCAGACCCGCTACGGCGGGCGCCGGGATGCCCTGGGGAAGGCCGTGCACATCGGGCCCGTGACCTACACGGTCATCGGCGTGACGCCGAAGGGTTTCGACGGGGTGTGGGAGCGGACGCCCGCGGCGGCGTATGTCCCGCTGAGCGCGTATGCCAACGGCGCGTTCGGGCGGGGGGGCGCGGCCCGCCTTTTCCTTCGCGGCGACTGGTCGACGATGTACGGCCTGGTGTTCTCCGACATGCTGGTACAGCGGAAGCACGGCGTCAGCCTGAAGGTGGCGGATGCGGACCTGACGCAGGCGGTCCAGCGCAGCGTCGCGGCGCAGCGTGCCGCGGATGGGCGCAAGCTCACGCCGGAGGATGCGAAGCGCGCGGCCATCGCCGGGCCCGTGCTGGTGGATCGGGGGCCCACGCCGAACAGCACGGCGAAGGTGGCTCTGTGGGTGAGCGGTGTGGCGCTCATCGTGTGGCTGATCGCGTGCGCCAACGTGGCCAACCTGCTGCTGGCGCGCGCGCTGCGGCGCCGCCGGGAGGTGGCCGTGCGGCTGGCCCTGGGCGTGAGCCGGGGCCGCCTGGCGGCGCAGCTTCTCACGGAGAGCATGCTGCTGGCGCTGGCGGGCGGTGTCGCGGGGTTGATGGTGGCGCAGTGGGGCGGCGCGCTGCTGCGGGCCCGGCTTCTGACGGGGACGAACGGGACGCCGGCGCCGTCGATCTTCGTGTTCCAGGACCCCCGTACGCTGCTGTTCGCCGGCGGCGCCGCTCTGCTGGCGGGCCTGCTGGCGGGTCTGACGCCGCTCCTGCAGGCCCGTCGCACGGATCTCACCACCGACCTGGCCACCCGGGCTCAAGGCACGCGAGCCCGGTCGAAGCTCCGTCCGGCGCTGCTGGTGTTCCAGGGAACGCTGTCCGTGGTGCTGCTGGTGGGTGCGGGCCTGTTCGTACGCAGCCTGGTCAACGTGCGCGGTGTCCGGCTGGGCTACGACCCCGGCGTGGTGGCGACGGTCGACCTGAACATGCGCGGGGTGGACCTGGACAGCGCCCACGCCGTGGCCCTGCGGCAGAACCTGCTGGACGCGGCGCGGCGGATTCCCGGCGTGGAGGTGGCCGCGCGCCGCCTGTCCATCCCGTTCATGTGGACGTGGAGCGCCGACCTCTACGTGGCCGGCATCGACTCCGTGAGCAAGCTGGGTGAGTTCGACGTCAACGCCGTGTCGCCGGACTACTTCGCGACCATGGGCACGCGGATCCTGCGCGGCCGCGGTCTCAGCGACCAGGACGTGGCGGGTGCGCCGGGCGCCATGGTGGTGAGCCAGGACATGGCCCGCACGCTCTGGCCGGGCAAGGACGCCCTGGGCCAGTGCGTGCGTTTCCAGTCCAGTGACGCGCCGTGCAGCTACGTAGTGGGGATTGCCGAGAACATCCGGGCCCAGCGCTTCGGCGGCGACGACCCGTCGCTGTACTACTACGTCTCCGCCGCCCAGGCCTTCCCGACGATGGGCGGCCTGGCCATTCGCACCCGCGGCGACGCCACGCACTACAAGGAAACGATCCGGCGCTCACTTCAGGCCGTCATGCCGGGCGCCTCGTACGTCACGGTCACGCCCATGAGCAGCATCCTGGGTGAAGAGACCCGGTCCTGGGCCCTGGGCACGGTCATGTTCGTGCTCTTCGGCCTGCTGGCGCTGGCGCTGGCGGCCATCGGGCTCTACGGCGTCATCGCCTACGACGTGGCGCAACGCACCCACGAGCTGGGGGTGCGTGTGGCGTTCGGCGCCCGCGTCGGCGACCTGACGCGGCTGGTGCTGGGTGAAGGCCTGCGCATGGCCGCCGTCAGCGTCGTGCTCGGCCTCGCCATCGCCCTGGCCGCCGGACACTGGATCGAGCCCCTGTTGTTCGACGAATCTCCCCACGACCCCGCCGTGCTCGCCGCCGTCGCCGTGGTGCTGCTGGCCGTCGCCGCGCTGGCCAGCGTCCTCCCCGCGCGGCGGGCCGGACGCGTGGATCCCATGGTGGCGTTGCGGGCGGAGTGAGGTCCGGGGCGGAATAGCCGGTCGTCGTGGCCTCGTTGAGGCCCGGACTTCGGGCGGCCCGCGCCGACGTCGTGGACAACCTGAGGGTGGAATGACGGGTCGGTGGTTCAACCACCCGTCAGCCGCCGCAGCCACTCCCTCGCCGGCACCATGTTCGGGTCCCGCCGCAGGCACTCCTCGTAGTAGCGGACGGCGGTGGCCGTGTCGCCCATGAGGCGGTGGAGGTTGGCCAGGTTCCAGGGTCCGTTGAGGGAGGACGGGTACAACTCCACCAGGTGGTGCAGCACATGGAGGGCGGCCGGATAGGCCTGGCGCCGCATCATGCCGTTGGCGGCCAGGGTGAGGACGAGGTCCGGCGGATCGATGGGGAAGCCCACGCTGGCGGAGGCGGAATCGTAATGCGCCCGGATCTGCGCCAGGTTTTCGGCGCGTTCCGGTGCGGGGAACGGGTAGGCCGCGAAGAGATCCAGCAGTGCCCCTCGTACGTCCACCGGAGCCAGGAAGAAGGGCCAGTCGCGCTCCAGGCGGATGCGCCAGCGGAAGCCTCCGGCGCTGGCCGCGGCAAGCGCGGTGTCGAGGGCTGCGAGGCGGCGCGGGTCCCAGCGCGTTTCGCCGGCATCGTGGCTGACGGCGAAGTAGACGCCGCGGGCGGGGGCGGTGCGCGCGAAGTCCGCGATCTCGCCACAGAGCGATCGCCGCGCATCGTCGTCGAAGCGGCAGGGGTCGTTCAGGACGAACGCCTGGAAGGTGCCGGGCGCCTCGACGAGAGCGTAGGCCCCGAAGACCGCCGCCGCTTGCGGGCCGACCATGATCCGGTACGGCTTCGCGCGGTACTCCCGTTCCACGAAGGGGATGATCTCTTCACGCACGGCGCGGAGGAACCGGTCGGCGTGCCCCTCCTCCGTTTCACGCCCGGGGCGTGGCCAGGGCAGCAGATCCCGGTATCGCTGGGTGTTGGGGATCCCCACCAGGATCGCCTCGGGCATGCGGTCCATGGCGAGGAGGTAGAGGTCGTTCACGACCTGGGCGAAGTACCCGTCCGGCCAGTCGGAGTAGAAGAGGTACACCACCGGGTAGCTGGATCCGGACGACGCATAGCCGTCGGGCAGGTGGACCTGGAGCACGCGGTCCTCGCCCAGGATGTCCGAATGGAGCACGCGGTACGTGCCCAGGGCGACGGGGTCGCCATCGGATTGGCCGGTGGCCGGGCCCGGGTGCAGGAGCGCGCCGAGGGAGAGCGCGCCGGCGACCAGGACGCGCCGGACGGCACGCGGGCGGGAACGACCTGCGGCACCCAATCCACAATTCAGTTCCATCGTGTTCCGGGAGGCGAATCATGACTATCCCGTTGCGTACCGCGCTTGTGCTCGGTTGCTCCGGACTGCTCACCCTGGCCGCCGGCTGTTCGGAAACGCCGACGGGTCCCCAGGCGCTGGCGACTCCTTCGGCGGCGTTCGATCAGGGAGCGACGCCGGGCATGGGGCAGTTGCCCAGCGGAGAACGCCAGGTGGGCAAGGCGGCGATCGAACCGGCGTACGACGACGTCACCGGGAACCTGCTGTACATTCTCACTCCCGAAAAGGCGCCTCTGCCCACGAACGCCAACGGCCATGCCGTGGCGCCGCTGTACATGGTGGTCTATCCACAGGGCTCGACGGTAGGCACCCTGAACTGCGAAGGCGTGCCCGGCAATTGCCCGGACCACGATGGCCTCGTCGCGAGCGTGGCGACGCAGGCCGAACCGACCGTCTACGGCACGGACCCGGCGACCGTGGTGGGTCATGACCACCTGCTGGCTCCGCCGGCCAGCGGCGGCGACTTCAATGTGGCGTGGGAGGTGATCGAGGTCCTGTTCACCAGCAAGCAGGCGGCCAACACGCACCTCACAACGGAAGCACAGGTGGAAGCGGCGTTGAAGAGTGGAGACGCGATTCCGGTGGACCTGGGCGTGAGCTTCGACTGCGCCGTCGTTTCCGGCCACGCGTACTGGCACGGGACGCCACTCGGCGGCTGACGGGTCGGTCTCGCGCAGAACCGCGCCGGCACCCGGCCGGCGCGGAAATGAACGGCCGCCCGGAGCGATTGGCTCCGGGCGGCCGTTGCGTTCTTCAGGCCACGGCGTGACCGGTCCTGACATCAGCGCACGCCAATGGCTTCCAGCACCTCCGGCGACCAGAGAGGCAGCTTCACGGTCGTACGGCGGCTGCGCCCGTTGATGGTCTCGGCGGCGCGGTTGTAGCTCTGGAGCAGATTCGCGGGCGCGCATACCACGTCGATGACGGCCGCGCGGCCCATCTCCCGTTCCACCGTGGAGGCCATGAACCAGCCCAGGGTGTAGAACGGACCCTGCGGGAAGCCGGGGCGGTTGATGAAGCTGAAGCCCGTGCGGGCCAGCTCATCGCCTTCGAGGCGGCCGTCGCGGATGGCCAGGAAGAAGTCGCCCAGCGCGTCCATGTCGGCGGCCACGCTGTCCTGGCGGATGGCCCAGGCCTGCCGCAGCTCGAAGGACCCGTCCGGCAGCGGGTCGGCGTCGGGCGAGCCAGCGGCGGCCAGCACGGCGAGCCCTTCCGCGAAGCCGCCCGTCCAGTCGTACAACGCCGCGGCGCGCGGGTCATCGGTGGCCGGCGGCCGGGGACAGGCGGACGCGACGCCCAGGTGGTGGAACTCGTGGGCGAGGGTGTTCTCCAGGGACCGGGGCGTCTCGCCCGGGTCCATGTACATGAAGATGGCCGGGTTGTCCGAGCCCAGCTGGAACACGAAGCTGTTGGTCGCCGCCCTCAGGAGCGGGTAGATGGTGCCGTGGATGCGCGTGCCCGCGGGCAGGTAGGCCAGCGCGCGCTCGCCCGCTTCCTGAATGCGCACGTGTTTCCACGCGTCCAGGGCGTCGTGCAGCGCCTCCCGCCGCTCCAGCAGGGCCGCGTCCGTGGCGAAGAACTGGCGGTGCTTCTCGTCGGTGAACCCGCGGTTCAGGCCCATGCGCTCGTCGATGCTCTTCTCCCGCTCCATCATCCGCGTGTAACCTTCCGCGTTGAACAGGCGCTGCCACGCGGATTCGGGGACCGGGGCGCCTTCGGCCCGCAGGTCCAGGATGGCCAGCACGGCCTCCACCTCATCGGGCTGAAGCTGAAGGGCGACCGGCGCCGCTTCCGTCCGGAGATCCGGAGCGCTGGCCGGGGCCGGCGCCGCGGCCGCGGCCGCGGCCGCGGCCACGGGGTCCTGGGCCTGGCCCGTGGTCGGAGCGAGGGTGAGGCAGGCGAGGGCGACGAACGCCGCCGCGGCCATCGATCTATGTGCGGTCCACGCCCGGGGGGGGCTGTTGTGGAGCCTCGTGTCGGGGGCCATCACGGAGCTTCTCCCGTTTCGCGTTGGGGGTGTCGAGCTTCACACCCCCTGAGACACCGCGAACCGGGAGAGGGTTGTACGGAACCAACTCGATGGCCCGGTCCCCGGGGAGGACCGGGCCGTTCGGCGATCAGTTGGGGATGAAGATGGCCGTCAGACGCACGTCCGTCAGATTGACCGTTTGCGCCGAAAACACGCTGGGCTTGTACGCCGTTGCGTAGAAGGTGTGCGTGCCCGCCGGAATGGCGGTCGCCGCCGTGGGCGCGAACGGGAATTCTCGCCGGACGGTGTCGGTGCCGTCGAGCACGCCCATGTTCTGGACAGCGAAGTCCGTCGCCTGGGCCGTCGAGCCGAGGCCCACGATGGCGACGGTCCGACCGCCGAACGTCACTGCGGTACCGGTCAGCAACAGGATGACGACGCCGGGCTCGCTGGTGTTGAGGTTGACGGATCCGATGTTGGTCGCCGTAGTGGCCAGGTTCGAGACGGAGCCGATCTGGAACTGTACGACCCGGCTCACCGCCGCCATCTTTGCCCGGGTCACGGTTCCGTCCAGGATGGCAGCGGTGCCCACCGCACCGTCCGCCAGCTTGGTTCCCGCCACCGCGCCATCGGCGATCTTTGCCTGCGCGACCGCACCGTCGGCCAGACTGGCTTCCGTCACCGCGCCATTCGCGATCTTCGTCTGCGACACCGCGCCGGCGGCGAGCTTGGCTTCCGTCACCGAGCCGTCGGCCAGCATGATCGTCGTGATGCTGCTGTCGGTGGGTGCCGAGGCGCTGGTCCAGCTGAACTCCACGTGGCTGGAGCCCAGGCATGCCTGGGGCAGGCCCTGGAGCTTGATCATGTAGACCGCGCCCACTTCCGGGACGTAGCACGCGTGGAAGGTTTCCTGGGCGGCGGCGGCCGAGGCGAGGCCGAACGTTGCGAGCAACACGGGCACAGCCGTACGAAGGATCCTGCCGGACCACACTGATGTCGTGTTCATGGTTCGGTTTCCTGCCTCAGTAGTTGAGTTTGCGGGAGGCGAAGTCGGTGACGAGGCCGAGCGTGGCCAGCAGGACCCGGTCGGTGCCGTCGGCGGCGCCGCCGGCCCAGGCCTGCACGGTCTGGAAGCAGCCGATGACGAGCACCAGGTTGCCGGAGCCGAGGCCGGTGTCGCAGCTGTCCAGCGCCGTTTCGACGCCGGTCCTGGGCGAGCCGAGGGCGGCCGTGAGGTGAGCGACCAGCGGATCGGCCAACAGAGCCTGGATACCGCTCACGTCGGCGTCCAGCACGTGCATGGGCAGGGTGCCGCTGGCGGCGCCCACGCCGGTGACGCCCTGGGCACTGGCCGTGGCCGTGATGACGGCCCGCCCGGGCGCGCTCCCCAGCACCGCACCCGCCGTGCTCACCGTGGCGATGGCGGAGCTCGACGAGCTCCAGTCGAAGGACGTGTTGACGGCGGTTCCGTTGCTCGTGGCCTGGGCCGTGAGCTGCGCGGTGACGCCCACCGGGATGATGGTGTCGAGGGCGGACGTGACCACGACCGTATCGATGGAGGGGCCCGAGCTCTTTCCGTCGCAGGCGCCCAGCACGAACGTGGCGGCCAGGGCCATGGCGAGGAGAGGAACGGTGAAGCGGGCAGGACGCGACGACATCAAGCCTCCCGGTCTGAATGGAACCTGGCGCCGCCGGCACGACCACGCACCGGAAAGGCTCGACGGCATCGCCACCGCGAAAAACCGCGCCCACCTTAATTCGCCCGCACGGCGGATGCAAGGAAATTGACGGCCCCGGCCGCTGCGGGCCGGCGGTTCTTACGCCCCTGAAATGGCGCCTCCCAGCCACTCGATGGCGTATTCCAGCTGCCGGTCGTGGCCGGCGCGCAGGTCCGCTTCCGGCTGGGGCACCCGGATGTCGGGCGGAACGCCGACGTTCTCCCAGGGCACGCCGTCGTAGCGGCGGATGTCCAGGTTGCCGATGTCGAACCACTTGCCGCTGGGCAGCTGGAACGGGCTCTGATAGCCGGGGGCCGACGCGCCGCCCGCGGACCCGCCGCCCGTCGTGTCCCCCACGGCCGTCACGTTGGGGATCTGCTTGAGCATCTCGGCGCAGAACTCGCCGGCGCTGAACGTCAGGCCGTTGATCAGCACGACGACCGGCGCCGTGTACGCGGGGCCGGCCGGGTCGACCTCACCCCAATCCACCGGCGTCCCGTAGAGGTAGGCGGGCGGAAGCGGCATCGGGGCCGTCAGGAACCGCGACACCACGGCCGCCACGTTGTCCGGCGTGCCGCCCACGCGCTGCCGGATGTCCACGATCAGCCCCGCGGTGCCCTGCATGGCCGCCATGACCGCCGGGAAGTCCCGCATCAAGTAGTCGTCGTGGAAATCGGCCAGGAAGACGTAGCCCAGGTTCCCCGGCAGGATGCCGTACTCGACCTTGCCGCTGGGCGAAAGGCGAAGCGCCTCGTCGAAATAGCGCCGGACCACGAACGGGTCGTAGCGGTGCTGGTCGCGCAGCCGCCGCGGCGGCACCCACGGGTAGACCTCCCGGCCTCCGCCGGGCGGCTTGTAGTAGACGTGTCCGTCCCGGAGCCGGGCCAGCAGGTCGTCCAACACGGCATAGAACTCGTCGCCCCGGGCCGCTTCGACGCTGGGCAGGAACGCGTCGTGGATGGAGTCCCAGTCGATGCCCTTGAACGCCAGGTACGGGTAGTGGTCGTTCACGGTGTTCCACACGAACTCGAAGTCGGCGACGTTGCGGTCGCTTCCGGCCGGCGCCACGATGAGCGGCTCGCAGCCGGCCGCGGCCAGGGCGATGAACAGGGCCAGCGCCGCCGGACGGCCCGGACTCAGAATCGCCATGACAGCCTCCCCACGATGCTGTCGCTGGCATCCAGCAGGGGCCGCCACGCGGTGATCCGGCCGAGCTGGAAAAGGTAGGACAGCCGGACGGACAGCCGGCCGCCGAGGCGGTAGATCCCGCCGGTCTCCAGCGAGGCGTTCGCTCCGGTGGGCAGGGTGAGCAGCTTCGCCGGCGAGCTGTCGTCCGTCTCGTCGTCCACGGCGCGGACGCCGAGGGAGATGATGCTGGTGCGCAGGGAGGCGAGGGCGGTGACGCGGTCCGAGACGGGCAGGAGCGCGTCCGCCTGCACGCCCAGCGACACCAGCGCGGCGACCGATTCGGCGAAGCCGAGGGCGTCCACCGCGATGTGCTGCTCGTTCAGGAGGACGGCGACTTCCGTCGTCGGCCCGAGGAACAGGCCGAGCTCGCGGCCCAGTGCCGGCCGGGTCGCCACCGGATAGATGAAGGCCTGGCCCAACACGAACCGGGTGATGCCGGTGCTGACGGTGTAGTTGCGGATGTCCTCCGACCGCCGGAACTCCAACTCGACGCGGTAGATGTAGCGTGCGTGGTCGCGTGTCCAGGCGACGGCGAGGTAGGGCAGCGTGCCCTCATAGCGCTGGGGCGAGATGGCCTGGTCGCGTATGCCGTAAGCGCCGATGCCGTAGGACACGGCGAGGCCGACGGGGTACGCGGCGCGGGGGAGCGGCGGGTCCTGGGCCTGGGCCGGAGCGGGCGGAACGAGACACGCCAGCGGGATGAGCAGGCGCGGCAGCCAACGGGTCATGGCGCACCTCCGGAAGATGCGGATGAACCCCACGTCTGGCACGGTTGGCGAACGTCGCCCCCATAGGTAGCACATCCGCCGCGCTGTCGCCATGACCCCGGCGAACGGCGCCGGGATGCCGCGCCGCTATTCGCGCCGGAGCAGATCGCCCGGATCGATGCGGAGGGCCCGCCGCACCGGGACGAGCGTCGCCGCCAGGGCGGCCGCCGCCAGGAGCGAGCCCGCGAGGACGTACGACACGGGATCGGTGGTGGCCACCCGGAAGAGCAGCCCCTGGATGGACCGGGTCAGCGCGAGCGCCAGCAGGATGCCCGCGGCCAGCCCCGTCACCACCGGCGTCATGCCGCGCCGCAGGATCAGGCCCGTCGCGGCGGCGGGCCGGGCGCCCAGAGCCATGCGGATACCGATCTCGTGGGTCTGACGGGCCACCATTTGGGCCACGACGCCGTACACGCCCAGGGCCGCGAGCATGAAGGCCAGCAGGGCAAAGGCCCCCAGCAGGAGCGTGAGGAACCGGGACCGGGCCGTGGATCCGCCCACCACCCCGGCGACGTCCACCATAGCCGTGATGGGCTGGCCGGGGTCCAGCTCACGAACGACGCTCTGCACGCTGCCCGCCAGGCGGAGCGGGTTCCCCGTGGTGCGCAGCACGAACGTCATGGCGGCTCGGAAGACCTGGTCCTGGGGCAGGTAGATGGTGGGTACGGGCGCGTCCCGCAGCGAGGCCTGGTGCACGTCGCCCACGACGCCGACGATCCGCGTCTCCTCGCCCCACCACGACAACGAGCGGCCCACGGCCTCGGCGCCCCCGAAGGCCTGCCGGGCCAGCGTTTCGTTGATGACGGCCACCGGCGGGCTGCCTGCCCGGTCCTCCGTCGTGAACGTTCGCCCGGAGACCAGCGGGATGCCCATGACGCGGAACAGGCCGTCGCTCGCCTGGAGCGTCCAGGCCCTCGGCTCCTGGCCCGCCGGCGGCGGCGCTTCCCCGGACACCGTGTAATCCAGCTGCTCGCCGGCGCCCTGCATGGGTAGATAGCGGATAGAGGCGGCGCCCTCCACGCCCGGCAGGGCGCGCAGCCGGTCCAGCAAGGTGTGGTAGGCGGCGCTGAAGTCCGCGTTCTCGCGATAGAGGGCGTCGGACAGCGTGATTGTGACGCCCAGGAGGCCCCGGGCCCGGAAGCCCGGGTCGACGTTGTTGATGCGCGCCAGGCTCCGCGCCATGAGGCCGGCGCCCACCAGCAGAACGACCGCCACCGCGACCTGGGCCGTCACCATCGCCTGGCGCAAGCGATGGCGGCCGCCCTCCGTGGAGCCGCGGCTCCGGCCTGCCTTGAGCCCGCGGCCGGGGTCCGTGGCCGACGCCGTCACGGCCGGGAGCAGGCCGAACGCCACGGCGGCCAGCAGGGACACGCCCAGGGCGAACAGCAGGACCTCCCACCGGATGCCCAGCTCCCAGGTGCGCGGCAGCAGGCCGGCGTTGCGCGCGACGAAGGCCCGGACGCCCGCCCACGCCAGCAGCAGCCCCAGGGCGCCGCCCGCAAGACCCAGCACGATGCTCTCCGTGATGAGCTGGCGTACGAGCCTGGCGCGCCGTGCGCCCAGCGCCACCCGCAGCGCCATCTCCTGCGTCCGGCCGATGCCCCGGGCCAGGAGCAGGCTGGCCACATTCGCGCAGGCGATGACCAGGATGAGCCCCACGGCCCCCAGCAGCACCAGCAGCGCCGTGCGCGTGTCGCCGACCATGGCCTGCCGCAACGGCACCAGGTCCGCCCCCACCGACTCCGGGCTCCCCGGCCGGAATTCTTCATGGACCCCGCGGGCCACGGCGCTGAGGTCCGAGCGGGCCTGGGCGAGGGAGGCGCCGGGCGCCAGCCGTGCCACGGCGTTCAACAGCCGGACCGAGCGGACTTCCAGCGGGATGGAGCTGGAAGGAATGACCGTGAGGAAGGTCCAGACTTCCACGTCGGGCCGGGGAAAGGCGAAATCCGGAGGCATGACGCCGACGACCCGGAACGCGGATCCTTCCATGTCGAGGGTCCGTCCCACGATGGCGGGGTCCGCCCCCAGCTCCCGCGTCCAGTAGTCGTAGCTCAGCACCACGACCCGGTTGTCCCCTTGCTCTTCGTCCGGCCGCAGCGTGCGGCCCCGAAGCGCCGGGACGCCCAGCGTCGGGAAGAACCCGCCGGAGACGTAGGCCGTCTTCAGCTCCCGTGCCTGTTGCCCGCCCGTGTAGACCAGGCCCGAGGGCATGGTGGAATAGAGACCCAGCGACTGCAGCAGCTGTGCGCGCCGTCCCCAATCGCGGCCGTCCGGCAGGGACAGGCTGCCGCGCATGACGCCGCGCTCGGGCGCCGTCTGGTAGACGCGCACCAGCCGGTCCGGCTGCGGGAAGGGGAGCGGCCGCAGCAGGATGCCGTCCACCAGGGTGAAGATGGCCGTGTTCGCGCCGATGCCGAGGGCCAGGGTCAGCAACACGACGAAGGCGAATCCCGGCGCCCGCGCCAGCTTCCGGAGCGCCAGCCGCACGTCCATGGTCAGGTTCCCGAGCATTGCCGTTCCCGTTCAGACCGTTGCCGCACCCGTCCCGCCGACCCGCTCCCCGGAGGCGTCGGCCCCGTCCCCGTTCATTGCTGGGATGGGGACCGACCGGGGAAGGTTGGGCCGGCCCGCCCCGGAGGGCAACGGTCTGCGCAACGGTGGTCCCGTCGTTCGACGGTCGCGGGACCGGTGGCCCCGCCCTCCACCGCCGTTGCGGATGCGCCGCACCGGGCAGACCTTTACGGACACCGGATGGTGCGTTGCAGAAGGAGGCAGGATGGTGACACGTCGTGTTCCCGGCCCGGCCGGCCGGCCCGCCCGTTCGCCTGGCGCATGAACCCCGTGGACACTACGGACGCGGTGCGCCGGCTGCGCATCGAGACGCCCGAGCAGGTGGAGCTGGGCTTCGAGATCGCCGACCTGGGCTCGCGCTTCATCGCGCTGGTCATTGACATGCTGCTGCTGCTGGCCGCGCTCATCGCCCTGGGGCTGCTGGCCGCATGGACGGGCGCGCTGGCCCGGCTGTCCCCGCTGGTCGGAGGTTGGGGGCGGGCGGTCATGGCGCTGCTCGCGTTCGTGCTGGTGTGGGGCTACTTCGTCTTCTGGGAAGGCTTCCATAACGGCCGTACGCCCGGCAAGCGGTGGGCGGGCGTACGCGTCATCCACGAGGGCGGCCACCCGCTGACGGTGCGCGGCGCCGTCATCCGCAACCTCATGCGCATCATCGACGCCCAGCCGGTCTTCACCTGGATGGTCGGCGGGGCGGCCATGATGCTGCACCCGCGCACGCAGCGCCTGGGCGACATGGCGGCGGCCACGCTGGTGATCCGGGACAGGGGCAGCGCGGAGCTGACGGACGAGGAGCTGGAGCGGCTCGTGCGCGGCGCGCCGGCCGAACGGCCCCGCCTGCCGGACGACGTCTTCGACGCCCTGGACCGGTACGCCGCGCGACGCAAGGACCTGAGCCGCGACGCACGCAAGCGGCTGGCGGAGAAGCTGGCGGAAAGCGTTGCGCAGCACATGCCTCCGCCGGACGCCGCGGGCCCCGAGGAGGAGTGGCTGCTGGGTGTGTGGCGGGAAGAGGCCGACCGGCGCGCGGCCATGGTGGGGTCGGGCGTGGGGGCGGCGCCCCTCGCCGCCGCGCTGGCCCGGGCGGAGGCGAACACCTGGCGGGAGTACCGCCAGCTGCTCGATCGCGCGCGCCGACGCGGCCTGGACCACCTGAGCCCGCGGGAGCTGGAGCGTTTCGCGGCCACCTACCGGGCCACCGCCGCCGACCTGGCCCGGGCACGCACCTACCGCGCGGCCTGGCCACTGGTGTTCTCCCTCGAGCGCTGGGTGGGCGCCGGCCACAACCTGCTGTACCGGCCGACGCAGCGATCCTGGCGAGCGCTGGCGTCCTGGCTGCGCCAGGGCTTTCCCCGGCTCGTGCGTGCCCGCTGGCGCTACGTGGCCGTCGCCGCGGCGCTGCTGTTCCTGCCCGGCATCGTAACGTTCGCGGCCGTCCGCCACGACCCCATGCTGGCGCGCCAGCTGCTGCCCTACACGATGATCGACCGCGCCACCACGGCGAACGAGCGCGCGGCGCGGGGCGGCGGCTACGTGGACGTCCCCGACTTCCTCATGCCCGTCATGTCGTCGCGCATCGTCGCCAACAACGTGCAGGTCACGTTCATGGCGTTCGCCGGCGGCATCCTGGCGGGCCTGGGCACCATGTTCCTGCTGCTGGTGAACGGCGTGAGCATCGGCGCGGTGGCGGGATTGTTCCACAACCAGGGCGCCGGAGCGATGCTGTGGGAGTTCGTGGCGCCCCACGGCGTCATCGAGCTGTCTTCCATCTGCATTGCCGGCGCGGGCGGGCTGCTCATGGGCAGCGCCTTCATCTTTCCCGGGCGTAAGCGCCGGCTGGACGCGCTGGCGGAACGGGCCCGGGAAGGCGTGTCGCTGCTGGCCGGGACCACGCTGCTGCTGGCCCTGGCCGGCCTGATGGAAGGGTTTGTGTCGCCGGCCCGCATCCCGGCGGCGGCCAAGCTGGGCATCGCCACCGTCGTGGCGGCCGTCGCCCTGGCCTACCTGCTGCTGGCCGGACGTGGAGAGGGGGCCGGGCCCGATGTCACAGCCGGCCCCGATGTCACAGCCGGCCCCGGTACTTGATGGCGAGATAGCGCTCCACGGCGGCGGCCACGGCCGTGGACGGCGCCACGTCCAGCCCTTCCACGCCGGCGCGCCGCATGTGCGCCAGCGCCACCGCCCGCGCTTCCAGCATCTCCTCGGCCGCCGCGCGGCGATAGGCCGCCGCGTCCGTATCCAGCGGCTGGCTCGCCCACGCTTCCAGCTCCGGGTTGCGCAGCGCCACGGTCAGCACCACGTGCCGCTGGGCGGACCGGGCCAGCTGCGCCATCAACGCCTGCGAGGCGGACGCGTCCACCACGTCCGTGAACACGACGATGAGCGCCCGACGTCCCAGCCGGCTCCGCAGCACGCTGAACGCCAGCGGGTAGTTGGGCTCCACCCATCGGGGCCGCACCCGCGCCAGGGCGTCGGCGAACCGCGACGGGTCCGCCCGCCGCGGCGGCAGCCAGGC
The DNA here is from genome assembly GCA_964619835.1 of uncultured Gemmatimonadaceae bacterium. Taxonomy (GTDB): domain Bacteria; phylum Gemmatimonadota; class Gemmatimonadetes; order Longimicrobiales; family RSA9; genus JARRJS01. The sequence goes on from CAZUFP010000030.1 coordinate 48,058, forward strand.
GAGTACATCGTCGGCGAAACAGAAGAGGCCTACCCGATCGCCCTGCATGCGGGCGACGTCGGCCACCTGGAGCGCCGCGGACATGGCGTGGTCCAGGCGCTCGCGACCCTCGATGCGCTCCATCATCATGCGGCCCGCGTCCAGGGCCAGCACCACGTCCTGGCTGCGCTCCGCCTCGTACTGGCGCACCATGAGCGCGCCCCGGTGGGCGCTGGACTTCCAGTCCACGGTGCGCGGGTCGTCCCCCACCGCATACTCCCGCAGGCTTTCGAAGCTTCGCCCCTCCCCCCGCTGCCGCACGTTGCGCAGGCCCGCACGCCGCAGCCGCTCGCGGATGCCCAGCGCGCGCAGCCGGCGCAGCTCGTCCAGCCCGGGCAGCACCAGCACCTCGTCGCGCAACGGCACCTGCCGCTGCCGCCAGGCCAGCCCTAGAGGGCCCAACACACGCAGGTGAGCGGCGCCGAAGACGTGGGGGCCACGCGAGGCCGGACGGAACCGGTAGACGACGTCGCCGGCCGGAGCCAGGATGCGCCGGGCCACGTCGCCGTCCAGCCGTACGGCTTCCGGCGGAAGGTCGTCCGTGACCCGTACCCGCACCGGCCGGGCGCCCGGCGCACGCAGCGTCAGCCGTGCCACGCCTTCGTCGCCCAGGGCCAGCTGGGCCGGCACCTGGCGGGACACGGCGACCACCGGCGCACGCCAGGCGTCGAGCAGCCCGGCGGCCAGCAGGATGAAATCCACCAGCAGCGCGATGCCCGGCCGCCAGAGCAGCAGCGGCGCGGCGGCGACGAGCAGCGCGAGCAGGCGACGGGACGGGAATGGCACGGTGGGCGTCAGCGGCTGCGAGGGGCTTCGACCGTGGTGAGCACGTCGGCCAGCCACGCGTCGGAACCCCGCCCCTCCACCTCCGCTTCCGGCGTCAGCATCACCCGGTGGCGCAGCACCGGCACCGCCAGCGCCTTCACGTCGTCGGGCGTGGCGAAGTCCCGGCCTTCCAGCACCGCGTTCGCCCGGGCCGCCAGGAACAGGGCCACGCCCGCGCGGGGGCTGGCCCCCAGCTGGAACGTGGGGTGCTCGCGCGTCGCCCGGACGATGCGCGTGATGTAGCGGCGCACCGCCGGCTCCACGTGCACCGCCGCCACGTGGCGGCGCAGCGTTTCCACCGACCCGGCCTCCACCATCGCGGTTACGGGAAACGTCTCCGTACGCTCCGCATCGAAGCCATCCGCGTACCGGTCCAGGATCGCGGCCTCCGCCTCCTCCACCGGGTAGCCCACCCGGATCTTCAGCAGGAACCGGTCGAGCTGCGCTTCCGGCAGCGGGTACGTCCCCTCGAACTCCACCGGGTTCTGCGTGGCCAGCACCGTGAACGAGGCGGGCAACGGGTGCGTCTCGCCGTCCACCGTCGCCTGCCGCTCCTGCATGGCTTCCAGCAGCGCCGCCTGCGTCTTGGCCGGCGCCCGGTTGATCTCGTCCGCCAGCAACAGGTCCGTGAAGATGGGACCCCGCCGGAACACGAACTCCGACGTGCGCGGGTCCAGCACGTTCACGCCGATGAGGTCCGTGGGCATCAGGTCGGGCGTGAACTGGACGCGCCCGAACCGCAGGTGCAGGCCCCGGGCGAGGGCCCGGACCACCAGGGTCTTGGCGGTGCCCGGCACACCCTCGATCAGCGCGTGGCCACCCGCCAGGAACGTGACCAGGAGCTGCCGTACGAGCCCCGGTTGGCCCAGCACCACGCGCTCGACGGCCGCGCTGAGCGCATCCATCGTCTCGCCCAGGGCGGAGCCGGCGCCGGGCGCCGCGGGGCCGGCCGGGGCCGCCTCGCTGCCGGGCGCCGCCTCGGCGCCGGACGCTGCCTCACCGCCTGGGC
>CAZUFP010000030.1:50030-55697 GCA_964619835.1 uncultured Gemmatimonadaceae bacterium
GCCGCCTCGCTGCCGGGCGCCGCCTCGGCGCCGGACGCTGCCTCACCGCCTGGGCCCGCCGACGTGTCCCGCCGCTCCCCGGGCTGCTCTTCGGGCGTCGCTCCCTCGATGCGCTCCATCACGTCGTCCCCTTCAGTCGGTTGAGTGCCTCATCGATCCGTCTTGCCAGCTCCGCCACCGGGACCTGCTCCGTCCAGCCCCGCGCCACCGCCGCCACCGCCGTCGCGCCGGCGGGCGCGCCGCGCGCGAGCCGCTCCAGGAAGTCGATCTCACGCCCCTTCGGCGGCCGCTCGCGGCCCAGCCGCCGGGCGAATCCCACCACCAACCGGCGGCGGGCCAGGTCCGCCGCCCGCGCCTGGCGGTAGACCTCGCCCAGCGCCGCCACGTGCTCCAGCGGCGAGCGCCGGCCCGAGGCCGAGCTCGCCAGCGGCGCACCGAACCGGATGGCCGCCGGCAACGACGCCAGCACCAGCACCGCCAGCAGCTGGAGGAGCAGCCAGCCCGGTCGCCGCGAGAACAGGAAGTGCAGGAACGCACGCGTCGGGCTGCCGCCGCGGTAGCCGTGGTGGTACTCGTCGAACTGGATGGACCCGCCGCGGGCGACGCCGTTCTCCGCCGCCCTCACGAACAGCACCGCCGCGCCGCCGGCGATGCGCTCGTTGGAGAGCATCCACGGGTCGCTGAACAGGACGACCTGGCCACGGCCGTAACGCGCCCGCAGCACCACGATGCTGGCGAGGGCAGAGTCCCGCGACCCGGCGAGGACCGCCAGCGGCCGGAGGTCCCGGAGGCGGGTGGAGTCCCGCACCGCGAAGGCCATGTGCACCCGCCCCACGGAATCCACCCCTTCCGTCCAGGGGCCGGGCTCCGCCCGCGTAGCCGCGCCGTGCAATCCGCCCACCGGCAACGAAACCAGGCCCAGCGTGGCGGCCAGCGGATCGCCGAAGGAGGGCGCGGCCACCAGTGTGCCGCCCGATCGGACCCAGTCGGTCAGTGCCTTGCGCTCCGACAGCGTGAGCGGCTCTGTCGGGTCCAGCAACGCCACCGCGTGGCCCAGCGGCGAAGGCCCGTCCAGCGGCGTCATGCGCCGGGTCGCCGGCACGTCCAGCGCTTCGAGCAGGGCGAACAGGGCCCCGGCGCCGTCTGGCGTCGTGCGCATGGTCGACAGGCGCCGGTCCAGCGAGACCGTCCCGCCGGGCGGGGCCAGCAGCACCAGCGTCAGCACGAACAGGCCGACGCCGACCACGACCCAGACCCACTGCCGCCGGCGCTCAGCCATGGGACCCCAGGAGCGCCGCGGAGGCGGTCAGCCGGCCGTACTGGTCCGGGCCCGGGCGGGACGCGCCGTACGCCACGCGCTCGAAGCCGAGCAGGAAGGTCTCGAAACGTGCCGCCAGGGCGCTGTCGTGCCCCAGGTCACGACGGTAGTCGCCCGGCGTCTTGGCGCGGTCCAGCGTGAGGGCGCCCGCCTTCGACAGGCGCAGCAGCACCGCCTGGTACAGCGCCATGGCGGCCCCGCGCCAGTCCTCCCTGGCCGCCGCCGCCCGGGCCGCCGCCTCCCAGTCTTCCGCGGTCCTGTCCGCCACAGCGGACCCTTCGCGGCTCGCCAGCAGCCGGCGCCGCCGCCGCACCGCGCGAACGATCAGGACGACGATGTAGGCCATCAGCGCCAGGCCGAGCAGCACGCCCGCCAGGCGAAGGAAGGCACCCAGCGTCGACCAGGCCGACTGGCTCATCTCGAGATGGGGGAAAAGCCGCCGGAGGACGCCCGCGACCAGGTCCCAGGCCCATTGGGCGGCGTCGCGCAGCCACTGCTGCAACGCGGACGGCTCGGCCTTCGCGAACTCGGGCCGGGCCAGGATCCGGGTCAGCGCGGAATCCACCCGGGCCGCCGTGATCCGGCCGACCACGGGGCCCGACACCTGTAGCAGCATAGAGATCGCGGCTCTTCAGCGACGATGCGCGCGTCAGACGGAGGTGGCGAGGGAGGCGGACTCCAACTCCATGTCGTAGCCCTCCCGCCGCACGCGCCGATCGTAATACGAATAGACCGTCGTCGCCACCAGGAACGGCATCGTGATGGCGCTCACCCCCAACGTGAGGGACTGGTATAGATACAGCTGCACGGTGCCCACCTGGCCGGCCGCTTGCGGATTCCACAGCGCCGGGCCCACCCCCACCAGCAGCGGCAGCCCGATGGCCGGCAGCATCACCACCAGAGACGCCATGACGGCCGTCGCGCTCACGCGCAGGCGGCCGCCCTTCGCCAGCTCGTTCGCCCGCCGCAGCGCCTTGATGGGACCAAGCCTCTCGATCACCAGGGCCGGCACCATGAGGAAGGCAAACGACAGCCAGATCACCATGGCGGCGCCGCCCGCGCCCACCGTGCCCACGGCCATGATGATGCCCATCACCACCGTCGAGCCCGTCGCCCCGCCCACCGCGGCGGCGATGCCGCCCACGATGCCCACCGGTATCAACAGCCCGAACATCGCGAGATAGATCAGGATTCCCGCACCGATCACCCGGAGCAGGGAACGGAAGCCGGTGCCCAGTCCGGCGCCCACGGTCACCGGGCCGCCCGTGGCGTCCGCGTCCACCTGCCGGGTCAACGCCGCCCACAGCACGGCGGTCATGATCATGCTGGAGATGAACAGGATGACGAAGAACGGCGCCACCGTCGGCATGCCCGTCGCGGGCGACACAGCGGGCGAACCCGCCGTGCCCGTCATCAGGTACATGGCGAGGAACGGAGCGAAGCCGATCAGCGACGTGATGAAAAGGACCCCGAAGTGCCGCCGCAATGTCTGGAAGGAGCGATCAAGCACTTCGCCCACGCTCATCGGGCGCATCTGCGGAACCGTCATGGAGTGCTCCTGGAAGGATCGAACGGGACGTCTGGCAGGTCGGTCGAACATATGCCCGATCGCCGGCGAGCGGCAAGGCGGGACCCGTTGCCCGCCACCGCGTTACAGGCCGCCCACGAGCACCCCCGTGGCGAACACGATGGCGCCGCCCAGGGCCACCTGCAGGCCCGCGGACAGGACCGGTGTGTCCATGAACTTGTGACGCACCCAGGTGATGACGCCCAGCTCCAGCACGACGATCCCGATGGCGATGGCCATGGCGATGGGGAAGTTCTGCACGAGGAAGGGCAGCGTGTGGCCGATGCCGCCCAGCGTGGTCATGACGCCGCACACCAGACCGCGCACCCACGGCAGGCCGCGGCCCGTCAGGCTGCCGTCGTCCGACAGGGCCTCGGCGAAGCCCATGCTGATGCCGGCGCCGAGCGAGGCGGCGAGCCCCACCACGAACGCATCCCGCGTGGCCTGGGTCGCAATGGCGGCGGCGAACACCGGCGCCAGCGTCGACACCGACCCGTCCATCAACCCCGCCAGGCCCGGCTGCACGAGCTGAAGCACCAGCAGCCTGCGGCGCGCCTGGTCCTCCTCGCGCCGGGCCCCCTTCGTCAACACCTTCTGCTCCAGCTCGTCGGCCCGCTTCTCGTGCACCCGTTCCTCCCGGGCCAGGTCGTTCAGAAGCTGCCGCGTGCCCGCGTGCGTGGCCCGGGACGCCGCCCGCTCGTAGAACCGGCGCGTCTCCTCCTCCATGGCGCTGGCCTGCTTGCGCAACGCGCCCGGACGAAGCGGGCGCGCCAGCCAGATGGCGCGCCGCTCCACGAAGCCTTTCACGTCCTGCCGGCGGATGAGCGGGATGTGCTCGCCGAACCGCTGGCGGTACAGCTCGATCAGCCGCCGCCGATGCTCCGATTCCTCCCGCCGCATGCCGTCGCACACCTCCGCCGTGGCCGGGAACTGGTCACGCAGGCCCTCGGCGTAGTCCGCATAGACCCGCTCGTCTTCCTCTTCCAGCGAGATGGCCAGCGCCAGTATCTCCTGCTCCGACAGCTTGTCGAAACGAAGCATGTTGTCTCCAAACGTTCAGGACCCAATCTCGCCGGCGCCGGCTGCCGCACGACCGTCAGTGGCGGCTCCAACGCCACGGCGGTCCTTCCGTCCCGAGCAACTCCCGCGCCAGCCGCCGGCCGCTCGCCTGCCGGGAGTCGCCCGCTCCCACGAGCACGCCGTCGTACGGGACACCGGCGTCCGCCAGGGCGCCGTTTGCGTTCTCCGGAGCGGCGCGGCACGTGACCCTTGAACGGTGCGGGCGGCGTTCACATCATAGGTCGAAGAACACTGCCCCGCCGTCGGGAGCCCGCCATGCCCATCGCTCGCGCCGTCGTTCTCGCCTGTCTCGCCTTCGTTCTTTCCGTCCACCCCCTGGGTGCGCAGGCGCTGCTGGGTCACGTAGTGGACGACGCCACGGGCGCGCCGGTGTCGTGGACGGAGGTGTTGCTCCTGGACGAGTCGGGGGATACGGTGGCGACGGCCATGGCGGACTCCGCCGGCTGGTTCGTGCTGCGCTGGCGCGGCGGCGGTTCGTTGCATGTGAGAGCGTCGCGCCTGGGCTATCGGCCGGTGACGGTGGGTCCACTGCGGGTCGGCCCGTTCCAGTCGCTGACGCTGGAGGTGCGCCTGGGCGTTGCGGCACTGCCGTTGGATCCGATACGCGTGATCGCCGAGCCCCGGGACCGGGCACTGGAAAGAACGGGTTTCTACCGGCGACGCCGGTTCGCCACGGGCCGGTTCATCACCCCCCTGGACATTGAGGCGAGGCAGCCGGTGTTCGTCGAGGACCTGTTCCGCGGCATTCCCGGCGTGTCGGTGATGCCGTCGCCGACGTTCGGCGGCGCCCGGATCCTCATGCGCGGCGGCCATTGCGCACCGGCGGTCTATGTCCAGGGCATGCAGGAGCTGGACCGGGGCGTGCTCCCTGTGCTGGACCCCCACGCCATCCGCGGCGTGGAGGTGTACCGCGGCTCCTCGGAAGTGCCGGCGCAGTGGGGCGGTGCGTTCGGCGCGTGTGGCGTGGTGTTGATCTGGCTGTTTTGAGGCAGACGGCCCGGCCGCCACTCGCGATGCTTGCAGATTCGCGGCCTCACGTGTAGCCATCGTGCGGACGCCGCAACCATCGGTGCGGCGGCCCGACAGACTTGCGGGAGGTTTGCATGATCGTCGTGACATCGGAGTACGTGGTCGGGCAGCGGATCGCGGAGACCAAAGGCCAGGTGTACGGCGTGGTGGTGCGCAGCCGCGGGCTCGGCGGCAACATCCTCGCCGGGCTCCGCTCACTGGTGGGCGGTGAGATCAAGGAGTACACGGAATTGCTGGAGGAGGCGCGTCGCCACGCCATCGATCGCATGGTGCGGAACGCCAAGGCCATGGGCGCCAACGCCGTCATCATGATGCGCTTCGACTCGTCCGAGATGGGGCAGACCATGAGCGAGATCGTGGCCTACGGCACGGCCGTGGTCGTGGAGCCGGCGGGCTGACATGCTACGCCGCGTCCTGCTGGGCATCGGCGTCGCGGGAATGCTGGTTGCCGGCGTGTGCCTGGCGGCCGGGCTGGTCGTGCCCGGAATCCAGCTCCTGGCCGCGTTCGGCGTGCTCACCGCCGCCGTCGCCTTCGAGCGCTGGCGCTACAGGCGCTCCGCGAACCGCGCGCGAGACGGCTGGCAGGCGACGGGCGAGCGGTTCACCGAGCCCACCACCGGCAGGCTCACCGAGGTCTACTACAACCCGGAGACGGGCGAGCGGGACTACCGGC
>CAZUFP010000031.1:0-27387 GCA_964619835.1 uncultured Gemmatimonadaceae bacterium
GTCCCTGCGCCCTCCGCGCCTCTGCGTGATGCCGTCCCTGCGCCCTCCGCGCCTCTGCGTGCCGCTGTCCCTGCGCCCTCCGCGCCGCCGTCCCTGCGCCCTCCGCGCCTCTGCGTGATGCCGTCCCCGCGCCCTCCGCGCCTCTGCGTGATGCAGTTCCCCGCGCCCTCAGAACTCGTATTCCACCCCGAACACCGGCAGCAACCCCCACTGGTACACCGGCGCCGGCCGGCTTTCCTCCACGTCCCAGTAGTAGGCGGCCACGTTCTTCCGGTCGTATGCATTCCACACGCTCAGGTACGCCACCAGGTTCGAGCGGCCGAAATAGAACCGGCGGTCTACCCGCACGTTCAGCGAATGGTAGGCCGGATAGCGCATGGCGTTGATCCGGCCGCCGTCCAGCACCGCGCGCTCCGCCAGCCGCGACGCCGCGGTGTCCATGGGCGTGTACGGAGGTCCTCCCGCGTAGATCCAGCGCGCACTCAGCTCCCACGCGGGCCCGGGCCGGTAGCCCCCCTCCACCGACGCCACCAGCCGATTGTCGTAGACGCGGTCCCGCCACACGCCGTCATCCCCCCGGTACCGCGCCTTCGACAGCCCGGCGCTCGCCAGCCCGTAAACGTCACGCGCCAGCTTCTTCTGGACCATCAATTCCACGCCCAGGGACGTAGCCCGGCCACGGGCCGTCAGGGAATCGTGCACGGTGAAGAAGCCGTAGTCGTAATACAGCTCGTCCAGCGGGAACAGCTCCGGCTGAGTCGGGTCCAGAGGCAGGCGCGAGTAGTCCTTGCGGTACGCCTCCACCGTCAGCCGCGTGTCCGGTGTCAGCAGATGGCTGAGCCCCACGACATAGTGCACGGCCTGCGGGTCTGGCAGCGCCCGCTTCGCCGCGCCCTGCGCCAGCAGCACCAGCGGCAGGCTCTGGCGGAACACGCCGGCGCCCAGGTTCAACGACGTGCCTTCGCTCAACCGGTAGGACGCCGAGAAGCGCGGCGAAAGCGTCGTGTTGCCCGTGATGGAGTAGCCGTCCGCCCGCAGCCCCGTCGTGGTGGTGAGTCGCGGCGCGGGCCGCGCCGTGAGACTCAGGAACACGCCCGCATTCACGCCGCGCGGGTCCGCCGACACGGAGCGGGCGGCCACCGGCTCGCCCAGCGGGCCCACGTGGGCCGCGTACACGTTGTCGTACGACCCCGACGTGCCGGCGGCGTCCAGACCCATCTCCAGCGACGCCCGACGCCCCACCTCCAGCCGGTCCACGTTGCGCAAGCGCAGGGTGCTTTCCTGTGAGCGATTCCGCATCAGGGGCAGATCGGTGCCGGTCTCACGGAACGCTTCGTCGAACCGCGTCATGGTCCAGGCCAACGACGTCGTGGAATGGAAACGGCCGGACCAGAGCGCGCTCCAGGAAACGCCCGTGGTGCCCTCCAGGATGTCCTGGTCCCCGAAGTAGGTCATGGCGTTCTCCCGCGCCTGGGCCAGATCGGCGTGCATGTGGTCGTCCGCCCACACGCCCAGCACGGTCAGCCGGTGCCCCGGGCCGATGTCGTACGACGCCTCCCCCAGGTAGTCGCCGTAGCGCGGCGCCACCGTCGCACCCACATCGAACGCCTTCACCAACAGGTCCACGTAGCTCCGGCGCACCGCCACCAGCCACGAGCCCCGGTCCGCCAGCGGACCCTCCGCCACACCACCGAAGCCGGCGAATCCCAGGTCGGCCTGCGCCGCCACGCCGTCGCGCGTGCCCTCCCGCAGGCGGATGTCCATCACCGACGAAAGACGGTCGCCGTACGAGGCGTCGAAGGCACCGGCATACAGCGTCACGTCCCGGATCAGGTCCGCGTTGAGGATGCCAATGGGCCCGCCCGACGCGCCCTGCGTGGGGAAATGGTTGATGTTCGGGATCTCGACCCCGTCCACCAGAAACATGTTCTCCGCCGGACTGCCGCCACGCACCACCAGCGCGTTCGACTGGTCGTTCACCTTCGCCAGGCTCGGCAGGCTCATCAGGATCCGGCTCACATCCCCCGCGGAACCTGGCGCCCGCCGCACCTCCTCCGCCGAGAACGCCATGGCGCTCACCGGCTCTGACTCCGGCTGCGGGAAGTACGACGGCTTCACCACCAACGCCTCAAGCTCGATGGCCCGCACTCGCAGCTCCGCCTCCACCGCTGTCGCACGCCCCGGCCGCACGACGATGTCCGTCTGCACCAGCGCACCGTAGCCCAACAGGCCGTATTCCACCGAACGGACCCCCACGGGCACGCCGCGGACCCGGAATCGCCCCTCCGCGTCCGTCAACGCCCCCAGGTCCGTCCCCAGCACCCGCACCTGCACACCCGCCAACGGAGCCCGGCTTTCCACATCCACCACCCGCCCCGACAGGGCCCCCACATGCGCCTCGACGGCCCGCGGCGACGGCTCCTGCCCCGAAACCGCCCGCGCCAGCGCCAGCGCCGCCAACACGCACACCAGCACCCGTTTTGACATCACGCGCCTCCAGGCGGCCGGACCGGAAAGAAACGGCCCAACAGATTGTTCACGTAGGCTCGCCGCCCCCCTTCGTCACTCAGATCGACGCCGGCCCCCTGGAACAGCCCCGGCAACAGCACCGGCATCAACACGGCGCTCCAGAACTGAACGGCGCCCCGGGCGCGCTCCCCGGCGTCCACGTCCGGCATCAACGGGGCGGCCAGGTCGGAAAAGCGCGCCAGCATCGCGCTCATGCGCCGGACCAGCCGCTCCGGGTACACGCCCCGCGTCAGCGGATCGTGCAGGTGCGCTTCCATCAGGCCCGGCCAGTTCTGCGCATCCGCCAGGAACTGGACCAGGTACGCGCCCAACGCCAGCCGCAGGCTCACGCCCTGCGCCAGCAGTTCCTCCAGCTCCTCCAGCGAAAACGCGTTGTGCAGCGTTCGCTCCAGCGCCGCCTCGATGAGCGCATCCTTGCCGCCGTAGTGGTAGCTGATCGACGCCACGTTCACCCCTGCCGCCGCCGCGATCGCACGCACCGTCACCCGCTCCAGCCCGTCCCGTTCCATGCATTCGATCGCCGCCAGCAGGATCTGCTCGCGCGTCGACAGCTCCCGCCCTTCCCCGGACCTCGCCTGCACCGGCCTGTCCGTTGCCGCCATGGCGCCCCTCTCCCGTGCTCCGGAGGAGATTCAAACGTGTGTTTAAAACACCCGTTTAATTTTCGCGGCGACGGGACTGGTGTCAAGAGACGCGGCGGAGGGACGAGACACGGTGCGGGTTCGTTGCCCGGCGAAGGGGGTCCGCCCTATCATGCACGGCAACGGACGGACCGCCTGTTCGTCCGCGGACCCGCACCCCTGAACGTCATGCCATACGTTCGTCCCGCCCGCACCGAGTACTACATGGGCATTGCCATGGCCGTGCGCCGTCGCGCGAACTGCCTGGGGAACCGTGTCGGTGCGATCCTGGTCCTGAACGACCACATCGTGTCTACGGGGTACAACGGCACACCGGCCGGCATGCCGAATTGCGAGGAGGGGGGGTGCCAGCGTTGCGCCCGTCGTGACCGGTACCGCTCGGCGGAGGGCTACGACGTGTGCGTGTGCGTGCACGCGGAACAGAACACGCTGCTCAGCGCGGCGCGGTTCGGGATCCACGTGGAGGGGGCCGTGCTGTACTCCACCATGCGGCCGTGCTTCAGTTGCGCGAAGCTGCTGCTCCAGGCGCGCATCCATCAGGTCCACTACCTGCACGACTGGAAGCACCCGGACGACGATCTCTGGCACTCCTATATGGAACTGCAGAACCGGTTCCCCGGCGGGGTTCACAAAGTGGATCTGCCGGACCCGGACGAGCGGTGGGCGGTGTCAGCGATCCGGGAAGCGGAAAAGGCCGGGTCGTAGAGCTAGCGGACGGCGGCGAAGGTGTTGTGGATGAGGTCCACGTCCTGAAGGAACTCGCCGGCCAGCGAATGGACGCGGATGTGGAGGTGGCCCTGGAGCGCCTGGGCCAGGTTGGCCAGCCTGCGTTCCACCGTGGCGTTGAGGTTCGGGGCATCCTTCACCAGCTGCGGCTGGACGGTGGCGTAGGCCGCCCGGATCTCCTCGAGGGCTTCGTTGGCGATGTTCCAGGCCCCTCGTTCGGCGCCGTACTGCAGGTCCCGGCCGGCGACGTCGAGGTGTGCGACGGCGACCTGGGCCGGTGTGGAGAACGCCGCAATGAGCGGCAGCAAGGCTCGGCTGACGGCGTTTGCGGACACCTGTGAGAGCAGGCGGCGCTGATCTTCCAGCCGGTTGGCCAGGGAGTCGACGAACACGCGCAGCTCCGGCCCCGTGTCCCGGTCCGTGATGAGACCCTTTGCCTCCAGCGCCTCCTCCAGGCTGTCCAACCCCGGCGTCAGCCGTTGCAGCGCATACAGCTTCTGCTGGGCCGCGTCCCACCGTCCTGCGGCAATGTCATCCTGCACGCTGGCGGTGATAGCGGCGGCTTGCTGCAATGGTTGAGGCGCCCGGTCTGCGGCCGTTTGCGCGTCGAGGGATCCCGTCAACGCCGCACACATGGCGCCTACCGCAACCGCCAGCCGCGTCCCCTTCATTGTCGACCTCCCTGTGTGTTTGGCCCGCGACAACGGCGCGCACGCCGTGGCGCGAGCACCGCCGCGCGCCTCTGCCTGCCGGTGGACGGCCCTTTTTTTGCAACTCGGTCCCGCGACCCACCCCGCATTCGATGGAGAGAAGACCCATGTCGCAGCCACTGCAGCGCGCGTCGCTCTTGATTGCTCTGTGTCTCGGATTATTCAGCGCCACGTCGCTTGCGGCGATGACCGGGACGGCACCCATGGACGTCACGAGGCGCGACGGTGCTCCGTTGCCTGAGGGGTTGAAGATGCCCCTGGCGGAGCTGAACGTCCCCATCCCGAGTTTCGCGCGGCAGACGAACCTGCCGTGCAACGTGTGCCACACATCGTTTCCGCAGCTGACCGCATTCGGCCGCGCTTTCAAGCTGAACGGATACACAATGGTCGGCATGCAGCAGGTGAAAACGCAAGGGCAAGGTCCTGGTTCGCTGGCGTTGGATGAGATTCCTCCCGTGTCGGCCATGGCCCAGGCGACCATGACGCGGGTGGCCCGAACGGTTCCGGGAACGCAGAACAACACGGCGGCATTTCCGCAGGAATTCAGCCTGTTCGTGGGTGAAGCCATCACGCCGCACATCGGCACGTTCATCCAGTTCACGTATGCGGCGGCCGACGGCTCCTTCGGCTGGGACAACGCGGAGGTCCGCTACGCGACGCACACGGAGCTGGCGCAGAAGCCGCTCACGTTCGGCCTGACGCTCAACAACAACCCCACCGTGCAGGACGTGTGGAACAGCACGCCGGCCTGGAGCTACCCCTTCGCGGGTTCGGAAGCGGCGCCGGGTCCCAATGCGGCGCCCCTCATTTCCGACGCCCTGGCCCAGCAGGTGGCGGGCCTCGGCGCGTACGCGTTCTGGAACAACACGCTGTACCTGGAGCTGACGGGCTACCGTTCGGCGCCGCAGGGCGCCCCCAGCCCGGCGAACGCGTTGTCGGAAGGCACTCTCAAGGGCATGACGCCGTACTGGCGGCTGGCCGTGACCCGGGCGTTCGGCCAGCAGTCGCTGGAAGTGGGCACGTTCGGGCTCGCGAGCCGGATCTACCCGACGGGGATCTCGGGACCCACGGACCACTACACGGATATCGGCCTGGACGCCCAGTACCAGCGGCCCATGACGGGGTCGGTGCTGACGGCGCGCGCCTCGTGGATCCACGAGAAGCAGACGTTGGACGCCAGCTACGCGGCGGGCGACGCCGCCAATCCGACAAACACGCTCAACACGGTGAACATCAACGGGACCCTGCTGCTCCAGAAGGGCGTGGGCTTCACGGCCGGCCTGTTCGCGACGTCCGGCACCGCCGACACCGGGCTCTACCCGGCCGACCCCATCGATGGCAGCGCCACGGGCAGTCCCGACAGCAACGGGTTCATCGGGCAGTTCGACTTCGATCCGTGGCAGAACACGCGGATCGCGCTCCAGTACGTCCTCTACAACAAGTTCAACGGCGCCGGCTCCAACTACGACGGCACGGGCCGCAACGCGGCCAACAACGACGCGCTGTTCCTCATGGCCTGGCTGGTGTTCTGACGCCGCGGGGAAACCGCCGAGCCGGTCCGGAACCGACGCCCTGAAACAAGCCTGCGCCGGGATGCTCCGCCCGACGTCGAAGCAGATCCGCCGACGCAACGGGGCCGGGCCGCAGCTGCGGCCCGGCCCCTCGACGGTCGTCGGTCAACGGCCACCGGTCGCGTCACGCCGGCGGCGCCGGCATGGCGCCTACTGCCCCACCACCTCGCCGTCGGGGTTCAGCACCTTGATCTCGCCGAACCCGAGTTGCTTCACGCTGGCTTCGATCTTGGAGCGGTCGCCCACCACCACCCAGATCAGACGGTCCGAGTGGATGAGCTGCCGGGCTTCCTGCCGCACCGCCGGAAGGTCCAGCCCGCGGACGTGGCTGGCGTACGTCTGCCAGTAATCGTCCGGCAGGCCCAGGTTCACCATCTGCGTGATGGAGGACTGGACGGCGCCGATGGTCTCCCAACGGCCCGGCAGCGTCTTCACCTGCCCGTCTTTGACCTTCGACAGCTCGTCCGCCGTGGGCGGGTTCTGGCCGGCGATCCCGCTGAACTCCTTCATGATCTCCTGCATGGCCGCAGCCGTCTTGTCCGTCTGGATGGGCGCATAGGCGAAGAACGGACGCGGGCCCCGGGCGGACGGCACCATGGTGCGCGCGCCGTAGGACCAGTGCTTGTCCTCCCGCAGGTTCATGTTCACCCGGGAGGTGAATGCGCCGCCCAGCACGTAGTTCACCGCCTGAAGCGCGAACTCGTGGCCGTTGGCGGGAGCCGGGAACGCCTCGCCCGCGATGATCACCGACTGCTGCGCCCCGGGCCGGTCCATCAGGTACACGACGCCGCCTGAGCGGGCCGGCGGCTCCCCGATGTGTTTCTCCGGCACCGTGCCCCGCTGCCAGTCCTTGAAGCGCGCCTCCAGCTTGGGACGCAGCTCGTCCATGGTGATGTCGCCCACGACGATGAGCGTGGCGTCGTTGGGACGGAACCAGGTGTCGTGGAACTTCACCAGGTCGTCCCGCGTGAGAGCCTTCACGTCCGAGGCGTAGCCGGAGCCCGTGAACGGGATCCCGTACGGGTGGTCCTGGCCATACAGGAGGACCGGGAACACGCGCAGCGCCATGGAGAACGGGCTGGACTGCTCCCGCTGGATGCCCACCAGCTGCTGCTGCTTCAGGCGCTGGAAATCAGCCTGCGGGAACGACGGCCGCAGGATCACGTCGGCGAACAGGTCCAGCGACGCGTCCAGGTTCTCCTTCAGCGCGGACAGGTTCACGAAGGACGCGTCGAGATCGGAGCCCGTGAACAGGCGCGCCCCGAGGCGGGCCTGCGCGTCACTGATCTGGAGGGCCGACATCGTCTTGGTGCCCTCGTCCATCATGTTCAGCGTGAGGTCCGCCGTGCCGGGCCGCGCGAACTGGTCGGCGGCGTAGCCGGCGTCCACCTGGAGGGAGAAGTTCACGATGGGCAGCGTGTGCCGTTCCGCCAGGATCACCTTGAGGCCGTTGGACAGCGTGGCGCGCTCCAGGCCCGGGAAGGTGGGCTCGGGCGCCGGACCCGGCTCGGGCACCTTGGAGCGGTCGACGTCCGCCTTGCCGGCCGCGTACCGTCCGAAGGGCACGACGTCCAGGACGTAGTCGCCATCGCTCAGCCATTTCCTTGCCGCCGCCTGCACGTCGGCGGGCGTGGCGCTCATCATCCACTCCCGGTACTGGCGGTACGCGTCGGGCGAACCGCCATAGACCTGGCTCTCCGCCAGCACGTCCGACTTGCCGCCGAACCCGCCGATGCGCTCCAGACCCCGCAGGAACGACGCGTGGGACGACGCCTTCACCTGGGCCAGCTCCTCGGCCGTGGGACCGTCCGCCAGGAACTTGGCCATCTCCTCGTCCAGCGCCGCCTCCACCTTCGACAGCTCCACGCCCGGCTTGGCCGACGCCATGAGGATGAAGTTGCCGCCGATCTCCTTGTCGAACACGAACGCGTTGGCGTTCGTCGCGATCTGGTCCTCGTACACCAACCGCTTGTAGAACCGGGAGCTCTTGCCGCTCGACAGCACGGCGGACGCCAGCTCGAGGTACGCCAGGTCACGGCTGCCCCATTCCGGCACGTTCCACACCTTGTAGACCCGTGCCTGTGGCACGCGGTCCTGGAGCACGGCCCGGTGCTCACCGTGCATGGGAGCCGGCCACGCCTCGTTCTTCTCGATGGGCGGCGTGGGCGGGATGGAGCCGAAGTACTCCTCCACCTTCGCCTTCGCCTGCTCCGGCGTGATGTCACCGGCCACCACCAGAACGGCGTTGTTCGGGCCGTAGTAGGTCTTGAACCAGTCGCGCACGTCCTCCAGCGACGCCGCATCCAGGTCGGCCATGGAGCCGATCACGGAATGGGAATACGGATGCCCCGCAGGGTACACCGCTTCCTGGATCAGGTCGAATGCGCGCCCGTACGGTTGGTTCTCCCCCTGCCGCTTCTCGTTCTGGACCACGCCTCGCTGCTCGTCCAGCTTGCCCTGGTCGATGGCGCCCAGGAGGTGTCCCATGCGATCGGATTCCATCCAGAGCGCCACGTCCAGCGCGCTCGTGGGCACGTCCTCGAAGTAGTTCGTGCGGTCGTTGTTGGTCGTTCCGTTGAGGTTCGTCGCCCCGATCCGGTCCATGACCTTGAAGTAGTCGTCGTTGTAGTTCTCGGAGCCGTTGAACATCAGATGCTCGAACAGATGGGCGAACCCCGTCTGGCCGGCCGGCTCGTTCTTGGAGCCCACGTGGTACCAGATGTTCAGCGCGACGATCGGCGCCTTGTGGTCCTCGTGGACGATGAGCGTAAGGCCGTTGTTCAGTACGTACTTGGTATAGGGGATCGCCGGAATCTCATAGGACGGCTGCTGCACGGCCGCCGCCGGCGGCGTCGCCGGTGTCGCTGCCGGTTGCGGGGCCGGTGCCTGCGTCCGCATCTGCGCGCCGGCCGACGAGCACGCGGCCAGAATCGACAGCGTCGTCAGGAGGGGCAAGGAGCGGGAAACAACCTTCATCGGAACCTCCGGGAAACCTGAACAGGATCTACTTGGCACGGTTGGAAACCGAATAGTGCGGGCCCGCGTGCCAAAGGTCAACGACGGCATGGCATCTCGGGGGTCGCCGCGGACGGGCGCGCGCCCTACGTTTCTGCATGATTCGGATCGAGACGGGGACGCCGGGCGTCGTGTTGACCCTGCCGGCCTGGCTGCACCCCGATGTCCGCCCCATGCCCACGGACGAAGAACGCGTGCGCTTCGTCCTGGCCCTTGCCCGCCGCAACATCGAGGAAGGCGGCGGCCCCTTTGCTGCCGCCATCTTCGACGAGCGTGATGGGCTCGTGGCCGCCGGGGCAAACCTCGTGGTGCCGGGTGGCAGCTCGCTGCTTCATGCGGAGGTGGTGGCGATCCTCGCGGCCCAGGGTCGGACCGGGCGCTACGCCCTCCGTGCGGGGGGGCGGCACCAGATCGTCACCTCCTGCGATCCGTGCGCCATGTGTCTCGGCGCCATCCACTGGGCCGGCCTTGCCCGCCTGGTTACCGCCGCATTCTCCGAGGACGCCCGCGCCGTCGGCTTCGACGAGGGGCCGGTGGACGACGCGTCGTTCGGGTACCTGGAACGGCGGGGCATGACGCTACGGCGCGGCGTCCTGCGGAAGGAAGGGGCAGACCTGCTCGAGGCGTACGCGGCGGCCGGCGGCGTCATCTACAACGGGTAACGCATTTTGCGGCAGACTTGTGCGAGCGCGGGAGCCGGCGCCAAATTGGCGCGGGAGTCTTTCCACTCTCTGCGGCGGCAATGAACGACCAGCCTGGCAAAGAACGCTACGAGGCCTTGCGCGAAGTTCTCGAGCACGAGGCTGAAATGCGCGAGGTCGAGCGCCGGCTCAACGAGAAGCAGAAGCAGCTCAGCCCGGCGAAGAAGGCGTTGTTGGCGATCCTGATCCCCACCTTCTTCGCCTCCGCGGCTGCGGGTACCACGCTGCTCGGCCCCAAGCCCCTGCCTGCGCCTACGGCGGCACAGGCAGAGCAGGATCTGCGCGTCGCCATGTTTCTGCAGGCCGAGCGCGTCGAAGCGTTCATCAACAAGGAAGGCCGCCTACCGGACAACCTCCTGGCCGCCGGGTCCCCCACACCGGGCGTGGAGTACCGGCGCCTCGACGCGAACACCTATGAGCTGATCGGCAAGAACGGGCCGGCGACCGTGCGCTACCGGCGCGGCCAGTCGTTGGACCAGCTGCTGGGCTCCGGCGTGGAGATCCTCCAATGAGTGCGCCACGGCGACGGAGCGGGTTCAGCCTGGTGGAGCTCCTGATCGTGGTGCTCATCATCGGGATCCTGGCCAGCCTGGCCATTCCCACGTACCAGAGCATGGTCATCCGCGCGCGGGCCGCGCAGGTGGCCGGCGACCTGAACACCATCAAGCTGGCGGCCTACAACTACTCCGCCGACCACCATGCATGGCCGGCGGAGTCCGCGGCGGGTCAGGTTCCGCCCGGTCTGGCGTCCTACCTGCCCGACGGCTTCACGTTCGTACGAAGCGACTACGAGCTGGACTGGGAGTACTGGGCGGTGTCGGGCACCACCTTGAGCGGCGGCCGGATCGGCGTTACGGTGATCGCCAACGACGCGAAGCTCGGCGCCGCTATCGTCAGGCTGCTGGGCGGCATACCCCATTTCATCGCCGGCGACCACTACACATTCATCTTCCAGAACCCCTGAGGCCAGGCCCGCCGGATCCGCGCCCCCGCCAGCTGGCCGCCGAAGTAGCCGCCGACCAGAACGGGCACCGTCACAAGGTGCCAGTGCACGCCGGCCGCCAGCCGGATCGTCACCACGATGGGCACCGGCACGTGGACCGCCGCGAACCAGGCGGGAGAGAACTTGGCCACACCGCCCCGCCAGAAGCCGAACGGCAGATTCACCAGCAGAATGGCCAGCCCTACGAGCACGAGCGTCATGTGCTTCTCACTCCCCACTTCGATTCATTTCAAGCCGTTTCGGCAATGGCGTCCAGAAACTCCGCGCCATACCGTTCCAGTTTCTTGGGTCCCACGCCGGACACCGTCACCAGCTCCTCGGGCGACGCCGGCCGCACGCGGCACATCTCCCGCAGCGTGCGGTCGTTGAAGATGACGTACGCCGGCACCTTCCGTTCATCCGCCAGCCGCTTCCGGAGCGCCCGCAGGCGCTCGAACAACGGGTCCGCCTCGACGTCGAAATCGGAGCCGGTCGGCCCGGCCCGTTGCGCGTCGTGCCAGGAACGCACCGCCTCGCCGACGTCGCCGGCATCGGCCGCTCCGCCCCCGCCCGCACGCCAGACACCGCGTGCCTTCGGGCGGCGGATCGGCCCGGCCATGCCCCAGGCCTCCACCTTCCCCGCCGTGCCCCGGCACACGTCGCAGGCATCGCCGCAGTCGTCCATGGCCTCGTCGAAGTAGGCGAGGATGGACCGGTGCCGGCAGCGGCCGTGCTCCACCAGCTCGAACAGGTCCACCGTGGCCCGCTGCTTCTGGCGCCTCAGGCCCTCGTCCTCCATATCCCGCAGGAACCGCTCGTGCAGCTTTACGTCCGCCCAGGAGTAGAACAGGAAACAGTCCGAGGTCAGGCCGTCCCGCCCCGCCCGGCCGATTTCCTGGTACCACGACTCCACGTCCTTGGGCATGTCCCGGTGGATCACGAAGCGCACGTCCGGCTTGTCGATGCCCATGCCGAACGCGATGGTCGCCACGATGACGTCCACGTCATCGTGCTGGAACGCTTCCTGGTTCGCCGACCGCTCCTCGTCCGCCATGCCCGCGTGGTACGGCAGCGCCCGCACGCCGTGCTTCGACAGGTACGCGGCCGTCTGCTCCACCGTCTTCCGCGACAGGCAGTAAACGATGCCGCTCTGCCCCGCTCGCGCACGCACCAGGCCCAGGATCTCGCGCTTGGTGTCGCCCTGGCCCTTCTTGCGGGCGTGGATCCGCAGGTTGGACCGGAAGAACGATCCTTTGTAGCCGGCCGGCCTGTGCATGCCCAGCTGCCGCAGGATGTCCCGCGCCACGTGGCGAGTGGCGGTAGCGGTGAGGGCCAGCACCGGCACGTCCAGGTTCTGCTTGAGCCCCTGCAGCCGCCGGTAGGACGGTCGGAAATCGTGGCCCCACTGGCTGATGCAGTGGGCTTCGTCCACCACCAGCAGGGATAGCGGCGCGCCCTGCACCACGTCCCGCAACGAGCCGTCCAGTGCCTCGGGCGCCAGGTAGACCAGCTCGTATTCGCCTCGCCGGAACCCCGCCACCCGCCGCCGCCGCTCGTCCCAATCCAGCGACGAGTTGATGGCCGTCGCGCGGAAGCCCAATTCCAGCAGCGCGTCCACCTGATCCTTCATCAGGCTGATGAGCGGCGAGACAACCAGCACGGTGCCCGGCAGCAGCTTTGCCGGCAGCTGGAACGTGAGGGACTTGCCTGCGCCCGTCGGCATGACCGCGATGCAGTCGCGCCCGGCCAGCACCGCTTCGATCACCTCCAGCTGGCCGGGTCGGAACGCAGCATAACCGAAGACGTCGCGCAGGACGCGTTGCGGGTCTGGGCGTGGCTCCGGCTGGCTCATCAATCGCGGGTTCGTGTGGTGCCGGTTTCCGGCTCCTGTGGACGGTGCGCAGGGACCGCGGGCACAAACATAACGGATCGGGACGTCACGTCGAACGAGGAGGTCGTCGCGGATCACGCGGCGGCACGCGTCGCGCCGTCAAGCGAGCTTTCCGGCCGCAGCCGCGATCTCCCGGCCTGTCCGCAGCACGGCGTCCACGAACACGTCCACATCTTCCAGGCGGGTCCGGTGATTGGTGAAGGCGCAGCGCAGCACGAACCGGTTCCGCACCACGGTGCTGGACGGCGCGGCCACGCCGCTCTCCTGCACCCGCTGGAGCAGCTCCCGGTTCAGGCGGTCCCGGTCCTCCTCGGACATGCCGGCGGGGGCGTAGCGCAAGCAGACGATGTTCAGCGATGCGTCCGCGGCCAGCTCCAGCTCGTCGTGCGCCCGCACCAGCGCCTCGAGGCGCCGGGCCTGCGCCACGTTCTGCTCCACCAGTTTGCGGTACGCCCCGGCCCCGTGGGCGCGTAGCGAAAGCCACACCTTCAACGCCCGGAAGCCGCGCGTCAGCTGAGGACCCAGAGGGGCGAAGAAACGATCTCCGGACGCGATGCCACGTTCGAACGTGGCCAGGTAGCTGGCCGGTGGAGAGAAGGGGCGGCGGTGGTCCGCGGGGTCCCGCACCAGGACGCAGGCCGCTTCGATGGGGATCTGCAGCCACTTGTGCAGGTCGAAGGCCAGGGAATCCGCCCGCTCCATCCCCTTCACCAGCGGGCGCAACACCGGAGACAGAGCCGCCAGGGCGCCGAAGGCCCCATCCACGTGCAGCCACAGGCCGTAGTCGGCGCACAGGTCCGCGAGGGCGTCCAGGTCGTCGATGGCGCCCGTGTTCACGGTGCCCGCGTTGCCCACCACCGCGATGGGCTGGCGGCCTTCGGACAGGTCGTCCTCGATGGCGCTCCGCAGGGCCTCGATGTCGATGCGCCACGCCTCATCGACGCCGACCCGCTGCAGGCCCATCGCGCCCAGGCCCAGCAGGCTGATGGCCTTGTCCACGGAGTTGTGCGTCTCCGTCGAGCAGTACACGACGGGATCGGCGTCCAGGCCCCGGAGCCCCTCCACCGCCACATCGCCACGGGCCCGCGCGTCCCGCGCCGCCGCCAGGCCGACGAGGTTCGCCTCCGAGCCGCCCGACAGCAGCACTCCGCTGGCGTCGGGCGCGAAGCCCACCAGCGCCTTCAGCCAGTCCACGACCTGGGTTTCCACGTACGACGCGGCGTGCTCGCCGCCCCAGCAGTTGGGGTTCATGGCGGCCGCCAGCATCTCGGCGAAGGCGCCCAGCGTGGTGCCGGCCCCGTTGACCCAGCCCCAGTGTCGTGGATGGATGTTGCCGTAAGGGTAGGGCAGGACATGCTCGCGCAGCTCGGCGTACGCCACGTCGGCGCCGGCTGCCTCTTCCGGCAACGGGCCCGACAACGCCGCCCGGTCCGCCTCCGCCACCGGCTGCCACGCGGGCCGGTCGCGCACGTCCCGGTGGTAGGCGATGACGTCGTCCACCATGCGGTGACCCAGCGCGCGCAACGCTTCCCAGTCCTCCGGGTCCAGTCCGGATTCAGGACGCACGGGCAAC
Organism: uncultured Gemmatimonadaceae bacterium; assembly: GCA_964619835.1. Lineage (GTDB taxonomy): Bacteria > Gemmatimonadota > Gemmatimonadetes > Longimicrobiales > RSA9 > JARRJS01. Next base: position 14,340 of record CAZUFP010000031.1, read on the forward strand.
GCGGGTTTGTCGGTCATGGCCGTCCAGTCGTGGATCAGGACGACGACGGGATCACGACAGCAGGTAGTCCAGCACGTCGTCCGCCGTGTAACTCAAACGATCGCCCAGGAACCGCCCCATGTTCAACAGGTCGTCGCCGCTGGTCAGGATCGGCCGCTCCGGCCCGCCGCCATTGCGCGACTGCGGGTGCCCGATGTCCGCCATCAAAGCGTTGCACAGGCACTTGCGGCCGGTCGTGTCCTCCCGCGTGCCGCCCTTCTTCACGTAGGTATCCACCGGCTCCGCCGCGCACCGGTAACGGATGCGGCCATCGGCATCGCGGTACGCTTGCCGCAGGTACCCCAGGTCGCAGATCCGCTCGCGCGCCCGGTACGACTGCGCCAGCGCGTTGCTGCCTTCCAGCTGTACCACCTTGAACGGGAAGCCCGTGGGCGAAGCGCGATCGTCCGTGACCACGTCGATCTCGCCCGAGCGGACGCCGGCCAGGACCCGGTCCTTGTACACCCGCTCCAGGCCGGACTCGTCACAGTAGGCGAAGAGCGTTCCAACCTGCACGCCGGCCGCGCCCTCCGTCCGGGCTTCCGCCAGTGCCTCCGGAGAGCCCTGGCCACCCGCCAGCCAGAAGGGGAGGCCCAGGTCCCGCATGGCTGCGAGATCGGCCTCATCGCGGTCCCCGTAGATCGGCTCGCCCCGGTCGTTGTGGCGCTTCTCCCCCCGGGGCGGCGCGTTGTGGCCGCCGGCCACCGGGCCCTCGATGATGAACCCGTCCACCGCCCCGTTCGACTTCCGCACCAGCATGCGCGCCAGTGAATCCGACGAGATGATGGGCAGGAATTTCGGGCGTTTCAGCGCCGGCGCCGCACCCTCCCAGTGCTCCCGCGGATCGAACGTCAGCTCCTCATCCCTGCCGTTGCCGTTCTGCTGCACGTCGAACCGCAGCGACGCGGGCTCACCCGCCGCCAGCGCATCCAGCACCCCCGGGATCTCCTTCGGGATGCCGGCGCCCATCAGGACGTAGTCGACGCCGGCCATCATCGCGCCGTACAACGACGCCAGATTCGGCATCTGCACCTTCGTCAGAAGGTTGATGCCCACCTTCCCGTCGTGGTCCTCCTTCGCCAGGTGGACCTCCACGAAATTCGCCAGCATCGTCATCCGGTCCCGCACCCGGTCCACGGCCTGGCGATACATGGACAGCAGGGCATACGCCGCACCGTCCTCCCGGCCATCCGGCAGGAAGTACTTCTTCAGCGCCGCCGTGCTGACGTCCGGGAACGGGAACTTCTCCATGGCACGGCGGATGTGCCCGCCGATATCCCCGTCCTGTAGCCTGCGCACGAACAACGAATCCAGGGCCGTGCCCGACACCACGCCCAGCTGATCCCGGAGCGACACCGCCCGCGCCAGGCGCCAGTTCGACACCCCGATACCCATGCCGCCCTGGATCACCATCGGCAACGCCACTGCTGTACTCATGAAACCTTCCGATCCAACGGGAAACACACGCGGAGATTGTGCAGGAAGAACCGAAAAAGTCTACCGGGATACGCCGTGCAGGACAAGACGTCTTCGTCCCCGTCGCCATCTTCGTGGTCGTTCCGCCGCCGGTCCATCGCGTTCCGCGCCACGCACCGCGAACGCCGCCCCGAACGAGACGACCACGAAGACGATGACGGGGCCCGCCTCACTGCATGGGCCGGATCCTGACCTCGATGCCCGGGACATCCTTGAGCAGCGCCACCAGCTTCTGGGTATCGGTGTCGCCGTAGTGGTACGGGTAGAGGATGTGCGGCCGGAACGCCTTCGCCGCGTCCGCGACCATCTCCGGCGTCATCGTGTACGGCAGGTTCATGGGCAGGAAGGCGATGTCGATGTTCTTCAACGCCTTCATCTCCGGCGTGTTCTCCGTGTCGCCCGCCACGTACACCCGCTTGTCGCCGAAGGTCAGCACGTAGCCGTTGCCTTCGCCCTTCGGGTGGTACGGCTGCCCGTCCGGCCGCTTGTGAACCAGGTTGTACGCCGGGATCGCCTCGATGGGGATGCCGAGCTCCGTCAACCTGTCGCCGTTCTTCATCACGATCGCCCCGTCCACCTTGCCGGCACACGCCGCGGAAACGACCACGACGGTCCGCGGCGTCCGGATCCTGGCGATGGCGTCCGGGTCCAGGTGGTCGCCGTGGGCATGGGTGATGAGGATGAGGTCCGCCTTGGGCATGACCGAATAGTCGCCCTCGCGGCTTACCGGATCGACGTGGATGACCTTGCCGCCGTACATGAAGTAGAGGCTGGCGTGGCCGACGAAGCCGATGACCAGAGGCCCGTCGGACGTCGGGATGGTGTCCTCCGGAACGCTCTTGGCGTGGCCGGTCTGCCCCGCGGCAGCGGTCGTCAGGCCGACCAGGGCAAAGAAGAAGGTAGGTGCGAGCACGGTTCATCACCTCCGCTGGGGATCGTTCTCGTCTTCGGGGTCGTCTTCGTTTTCGGGACCACGTTCCGTGTCGGGATCGTCGTTCCGTGCGTCGGCTTCGCCGGCCGGCTCGACTCTGGCCTGTCCGGCGGTGAGTCCGGCGACGGCCGTACGAAACGTCTGCAAATCGGATTCCGGGACGGCGAGGTGGAGGGTGACGGCAGCGGCGAACTCCTCCCGCTCGATGCGTGCGTCGTGGTCCGCTGCGAGGCGGCGGAAGGGCTCGAGGGCGGCGTAGTCCAGCGTCACGAGGAGCGGCGTGCGGACGACTTTGCGCACCAGCGGCAACGATTCGAGGGCCTGGATGACCCCGCCGGCGTATGCGCGGGCCAGCCCGCCCTTCCCGAGCTTCACGCCGCCGAAATAACGGGTCACCACGGCCACGATCTCGCCCACGCCCGAATGCAGGAGGGCCTCCAGCATCGGCCGGCCGGCCGTGCCGTGCGGCTCCCCGTCGTCGCTCATGCCCACCGCCGCCGTGGAGGCGGGCGGCCCCGCGGCGAACGCCCAGCAGTTGTGCGTCGCGTCACCGTACTCGGCACGGACCTCGCCGATGAACGACCGGGCGTCGTCCGCCGTGGCGGCGCGCGCCACCGTGGTGATGAAGCGACTGCGTCGCACCACCTGCTCCACCCTGTGGCGGGCGGCGGGAACGGGATACGGCTCAGTCGGCATGGCTCATGGGATCGGGACGTCGGCACGCGGGCCTCGTGTCCTGATGCTCACGACCCGGCGGCCAGGATGCAAGAGCTGGCTCGCTTCATGCGCTGCGGCGTTGGAACGCGACCGGTTGGAACCGAGGAATCCCATGCGAACGATCATCGTCAGCCTGCTGTTGTTCACGCTTGCCGCGTGTTCGGGACAACGACAAACGCCGCCGCCGCGGGTCGCCGTGGGCGGCGGAGGCACGTCGCCGGCGCCGTCCCAGGCCGGGCGCGTGGACTACTGGGTGATGGGCAAGGACCTGGCCGTGCACATCCCCTACGGCGACTCGGCCGCCGCCGGCGCCGCCTTCCGCGTGGCCTGGGACCCGGGCCGCAGCGTGTTCTACGCGCCGACGCCCGCCGGTAGCACGTACGTCGTGGACCCGGTGGCCGGCAACGCCTCGGGGTCGTTCGCCACGATCCCCGGTGGCCGTGTGGCGGCGTTCGACCTGGACAACGACCTGATCCTCGTCCTCTCCGCCGATTCCCTGGCCGCGTACCACGCCGCCAGCCACGAGCGGCTGTTCACCGACGCCGTCGGCGGCAACGCGCTGGCCATCGACCGGGGCAACGACCGCGTGTTCGTCGGCGGCAACATGGACAGCGTGGTCACGCAGGTCGACCTGTCGGCGGGCAACGTCGCCCGCACCTTCGCCGTGGCCCGTTCCGGGGACCTGGTGCTGGCCAACGGCCGCCTGTTCTCCGCGGACATGAAGACGGGCGTGGTCTCGTCGTTCGACCCCGACAGCGGGCAGATCACCCGCACGACCACCGACGAAGTGGACCCCAACTTCCGCTACGACGCCATCGCGCAGGCAACGGCCGGCTTCATGCAACTGGCCGCCGGGCCCGCCGGGGACACGGTCTATGCCGCCGGCTTCTCCGGCCGCATCATGGCGTTCGACGCGGCTACGGGCGCCCGGACACGGACCATCGAGCTGAAGGGAGCCGATCAGGGCGAGCGGCCCCTCAAGCTCAGCGGGCTGGTCATTTTGCCGAACGGCCAGGCTTTCACAACCGTGGAGAACCGGCAGGTCAGCTACGTCGTCGACCTCGTCAGCGGCAGCATCGTTCGTGGGTTGGACAGCGTGTACAGCAATCGTTGGGTGCTGGTCGACCCGGCGCCCTAGGAAGCAACGCGCGGACACCCGGACAGGGGCAGGCTGCGTCTGCCGCCGCCCCTGGTTCCCGGGGGCTCTCCGTGTTTTCCCTGCGGACCGCCACTTCCTCCGCCCGGGTGCGCGTGCGAAACTCGGGCCCGGTCGTATCCCGCGTCCGGGCACGGGCTACGGATCACGGAGCGAGGCCGGGCGCGCGGCGCGCGCTCGCACGCGCCCCCGGGCCCGCCGGATCAGTGTTTCACCACCGTCACGGTGACGGTGGACGGGAACTGGCGGGAGTGGTGCACGAAGTTGTGCGCCACCGCGCCTTCCGCCTCGTCGTAGTTCCTGCCGCCCGTGTTCATGTTGCGGTCGAATCGGGGGAAATTGCTGCTGGACACCTCGATGCGGATGCGGTGCCCCGCCGCGAAGTAATTACTGGTGTTCAAGGGCCCCAGCGTCACCTTGTACACCTTCCCCTTCTCCATCCACACCTGCTTGTCGTAGCCGTCCCGGTAGCGCATGCGCTGGATGGTCTCGTCCAGGTTGTACGCCGTGCCGTCGGGGTAGACATCGATGAGCTTGGCGGTGAAGTCGGTGTCCCTGGCGTCGGACGACACGTACAGGGTCACGGTGACCGGCCCGCTCACCTCCACGCCCTCCTTCAGCGGCTCGGTGCTGTAGACCAGGATGTCCGGCCGCTTCTCCATGTCCCGCTGGTCGAAGGCGCCGCCCTGCACGGCGTTGCCCGTGCAGCAGACGTTGCCGCCATGGGACGGCACGGGGCTCATGGGGTCGTAGGTGAAGCCATCGGGCACATCGCTGCGCGGTGCGCGCCGGCCCAGGACACCGTCGTTGCCCGGGCCCGCCTTGCCGTCGCTGGACAGGTAGTAGGTCACGGGCCGGGCGCCGGCGGGCGGCCACGTGTCGGCCTTCTGCCATTTGTTGATGCCCATGGTGTAGTAGCGCACCTTCGGCAGCGTATCCAGCAGGCCGTTGTCCTGGCCCTTCAGGAACTGGTCGAACCAGCCGTACGTCAGCGAGTCGTAGTCCAGGCGCGCATCGCCCACGTCCCGCTCGCCCACCATGGTGTGCTCGGTCGCACGCTTGTACCGGCAGTGGAGCGTGGGCGCGATGACGGCGTACTGCTCGTTGCGCACCTCGGGCGATGTGGCCGCCGTGCGCGCGTGGTTGAACATGGCCAGGTTCGGGCCGACGGAGACATCGTACCAGGACATGAACCACAGGCCGGGCACGTTGAACGGCATGTCATCGTGGTACAGGCCGCCCTTGTACCACGCCGGGTCGTTGGGCGTGCGCTCGATCATGGCGCCGCCGGTGGCCACGGGCATGGAGTCGGCGAAGATGCCGTGCGGGCCATCCACGGCCGCGATGATGTCCTGCTCCGGCAGGTGCCGCAGCGCCCTGGACCAGTCCACCCGCGGCAGCTGCTGCGCCAGGTCGAACGACTTCGACACCCGGATCAGCTGCTCCTGCGTGGCGTCCTTCGGAAACATGGGCCGCACCTGGTTCTGCTCCCCGTAGAGCCAGGCGATGAACAGCATCTGGACCGCGCCGCCGCGGTACCAGTTGCCCTGCTCGTACCAGCCGCCCACCCGGCCGACGCCCGCGCCGAAGCCCTGCGGGTTGATGGCCGCCAGCGCCGGGTTGCCAGTGGAGGCCACGCCCATCTGGTACTCCGCCGTGGACGAGCATCCCACCATGCCCACCTTGCCGTTGGACCACGCCTGCGACGAGATCCACGACAGCATGTCGTAGCCGTCGGTGAGCGGCGGCCCCAGAATGTCCCAGTTGCCTTCCGAGAAGAAGTGGCCGCGCTCGTTCTGCTGCACGTACGCGTAGCCGCGCTGCACCGCCGCGATGATGGCACTCATGTCCCGCGGCGCGCCCAGCCGCACATCCCAGTAGTTGAAGTTGTAGGGCGTGCGAACGAAGACCGTCGGCACCGGGCCCGCGGCGTTCTTCGGCCGGTAGACGTCCGTCGCCAGCCGCACGCCGTCCCGCATGGGGACCATGAGCTTCCGGTCGATGACCGCGATGGCTTCCAGCTGTTTCTCCAGCTGCTGCCGGTGAGCGATCAGCGAATCGGCGTTTTGCGGGCCAAAACGTTGGCCGAGGGCGGGCGTGGCGGCCGTCAGGACCAGGATGCCGGCGAGGAACGCGCGGCGGGTCATGCGCATCATGGTCGTGCTCCGGTGCGTGTTCGAGTAGGCTGCGGTGAGCGCGGATCCTGGAGACGATCCGCGGGTGAAGAATGGGCCGTTGGCCGTGGAAAGGAAAGACGCAAGCCGTGAACGGCGGGCTGCGGACCGTTGCCGGGCCGGACGCCGGGACCGGGTCACGCAGAGAACGCAGAGAACGCAGGGACGGCAGGACAGCATCACGCAGAGTCACAGAGAGCGCAGAGAAAACAATGAGAATCGGCGGGCCGTTGGAAGCAGGCTCCAACGACGCCCGCCGGCTTTTCCATTTCCGGGGTGGAATCCGCGAAACCCGACGCTGCCGGCCGATATGCCGATCACCGAGCAGTATCCTTGACCGAGAACAAACGGATGCGCATCGCGGCGTTGCAGCGGACCTTCGGCACGCCGCTGACCGCGCATCCCTCTCTGCGCTCTCCGCGCCTCCGCGTGACCGCCCTCCCTGCGCCCTCCGCGCCCTCCGCGCCCTCAGCGCCCTCAGCCGGCCATAAGCGCGGCCCGGATCCGGCTCGGCGTCATGGGCAGCTCGTACAGCCGCGCGCCGCAGGCGTCGAACAAGGCGTTGGCCACCACCGCCCCCACCGTGGGGATGGCCGGCTCGCCGCCGCCCTGGGGCGTCAGGTCGCTGTCCAGCAGCACGACCTCGATCTTCGGCACCCAGGAGAAGCGCGGCAGCAGGTAGGAGTCGAAGTTCTCGTCCAGCACGGCGCCGCCCTGGAAACGGATCTCTTCCCGCAGCGCGTAGCCCAGGCCCATGGTGAGGCAGCTCTCCACCTGCAGCTTCGCGCCCTCCGGGTTGATGACCTCACCCATGTCCTGCACGCACACCATGCGCTCCACCTGCACGGTGCCCCGATCCTGATTCACGCTGACCTGCGCGATGGTGGCCACGCAGGTGCCCACGTCGTCGGACATGGCCACGCCGATCCCCTTGCCCGACGGGCCCGGGGCGAAGCGGCCGCCGAACCGGTCCGCGGCCGCCCGCAGCACCCGCTTCGCCCGCTCGTCCTTCAGGTTGGCCAGCCGGAACGACAGGGGGTCCTTGCCGGCGGCCGCGGCCATGATGTCGATCTGGGACTCGGCCGCGAACCGGTTCGTGTTGGCGCCGGGCGCGCGCCACGGACCCACGGTCAACGGCTGGCCTTCGCCCTGCTCGTTCCAGCCGCCGCGGGCCGTCACGCGGTGGTGGGGCGCCGCGTACATGGGCTCCGCCGCGCCGTCGCCCGCGTACAGGGTTTCCAGCTGCCACAGCACGAGCTTGCCGTTGGCGTCCATGCCGGAGCTGACGCGCACCACGGCCGCCGGGCGGAAGTGGTCGTAGAAGAACTCCTCCTTCCGGCTCCAGGCCAGCTGCACCGGCTTCTTCGCCAGCATGGCCGCGCGCGCAGCCTCCACGGCCTGCTCGTTGGCGTTCTTGCCGCCGAAACCGCCGCCCACGTACGGCGTGATGACCCGGACCGAGGCCGGCGGGAGGTTCAACGCGCGGGCGATCTGCGACTGCGCGCCGAACGGCCCCTGGGTGGACGCCCAGACGGTCATGCGGCCGTCTTTGTACTCGGCCACGGCCGTGTGCGGCTCCATGGGCGCGTGGGCGACGTAGTGGTTGGTGTAGCGGGATTCCGCCGTCTTCGCCGACAGACGCCGGCCTTCCGCCAGGTCCCCCGCCTCGGACACCACCGTGGCTTCGGGCGGATCGGACTCCAGGTGCTCGAAGATGGTGTTGTTGTCCACCGTCGCCTTCGGCGTGTCCCACCGCGCCTGGATGCGTTCCACCGCGTCGCGCGCGACGTCGGGGTGCTCGTGCAGCACGGCGATGAAGTCGCCGTCCCGCACCACGCTCACCCCGTCCAGCGCCTGGGCACCGCTCACGTCCGCGTCCACCAGTTTCGACGCGTGCGATGGCGGGCGCAGCACCGCGGCGTACAGCATGCCCGGTAACCGGATGTCTCCCGCGTACTGCGCCCCGCCCGTCACTTTGGCCACCGCGTCCATGCGCGGCGTGGCCACGCCGCAGACCGTGTGTTCCGAGCGAGCCTCCGGCTTCACGTCGGTGACGTGGCGGTCGATCTTCCGACCCCGGGTCAGCTCGCCGTACGTCACCCGCTGCCCAGGCCGCTGTTTGTTGAAGACCACGCCGTCCTTCGTCGCGAGCCGGTTCACGGGCACGTTCAGACGCTCCGAGGCCAGCTCGAGGAGCGCCGCCCGCGCCTCCGCGCCCGCGGCCCGCAGAGGCGGCCCGAAGAAACGCGTCGTCATGGACCCGAAGGTGCCCATGTCCCACGGGCACAGGTCCGTGTCACCCATCACGGGATCCACGACGCTCAGCGGCACGTCCAGCTCGTCCGCCAGCATCTGGCACAGCGACGTGTTCACGCCCTGGCCCATCTCGATCTTGCCTGTAAACAGCGTCACCCGCCCGTCCTCGCCCACCCGCAGGTACGCGTTGAAGTCGGACGGGTACATGCGCCGCCGCTGCTGCGGCAGCAATGCCGTCAGGTCCACGGTGAACGCCACCGTCAGGCCGCCGCCCAGCACGCCGATGAACTCACGCCGGTCCATGGTGCTCATGGCGTGCCCCCCTTCATCGCCTGCGCCGCCGTCTTCACCGCCTCGATCACCCGCACGTGCGTGCCGCACCGACACAGGTGACCTTCCAGCCCTGACCGGATCTGGTCCTCCGTCGGATCCGGGTTGCGGAGCAGCAAGCCGTAAGCACCCAGGATCATGCCCGGCGTGCAGTAGCCGCACTGCAGCGCGTCGTGCTGGACGAACGCCGCCTGCACCGGGTTCAGCTCGTCCCCCTGCGCCAGACCCTCGATGGTGGTCACGTCACGGCCCGCCACCGCGCTCACCGACACCATGCACGAATACGTCGGTTGGCCATCGATCAGGACCGTGCACGCGCCACACTGCGCTTCCCCGCACCCGTACTTGGTGCCGGTCAGACCCAGGTCAGCGCGGAGGACCCAGAGGAGCTTGCGATGTGGATCCACCTGGATCTCCGTCGGCTTGCCGTTCAGCGTGAACTGGATGTCGAGCAGCATGGAAGGGTGCCTCCTGTCCGGTGGGCGCATCGTATACATGACAGATGAAGTGATGTTTTCGCTGACGCAACCACCGGTGTGCCACGCCAGATGCGTTTTGGGGTATTGGATAAGGAGTATTATCTTGGACGGCACGTATGGCTCGGAGACGGGAACCCCGGATCGGACCGGAGGGCGCGATCATGTTGGAACACATCGTTGTCGCGGTGGACGACGCAACCACGTACAAGAGCAAGGGCTGCGCGTTGAACTGTGCCGGAACGCTGGCGCGCCAGCTCGGCGGAGAAGTCGCGCTCCTCCACGTCCAGGCGCCCGAGTCCGGGGATCAGGCGACCATCACGCCGTACCAGTACGAAGGCGTGGTGGACGCCCGCCGCTCGGAACAGGAGGAGCACCTGGCCGGCACCGCCGAGGCGATGGAGCGGATGGAGGAGGTGGTGAAGGAGTCGTGGGGCGTGGATGCCGAAGGGCGCGTGGCCCACGGTGAGCTGCGCCGCACGTTGCGCGGGGCCATCGAGGCCTTGAACGGTGATCTCCTCATCGCGCGGGGCGGCGAGGAACAGTGTTCGTCGGCCTACCTGGCCCGGCTTCCGGACGACGCCATCCGGGCCGCCCACGTGCCGGTGCTGTTCGTGCCCGGCGGGCCCTGCCGCCTCATGGAGGGTGTGCACCAGGCGCTGGTACCCCTGGATGGCTCCGCGGGCGCCGAAGAAGCCCTGCCGTTCGCCGTCCATGTGCTGGGCGAAGGCGGCACGGTCCACCTGCTCACCGTCGTGCCGCCGTCCACGCGCATCGAGGCCCTGCGCCGCCGCGGGGCCACGGCGCTCCGGTCCCGGGTCGACGCCGAACGCTACCTGCAGTCCGTGGCCGCCCGCCCGGAATTCGAGGGCGTGAAGGTGGAGTGGAACGTGGTGGAGGGCGTTTCCGCGGAGCAGGGCATCCGGGACGAAGCCGAGCGCACGGGGAGCGATCTCGTGGCCATGAGCACCCGCGCCCACGACGGCCTCTCCGGCCTGCTGCTCGGCAACGTGACCCGCGAGGTCCTGCGCGCGACCCGCGTGCCCCTCCTGGTGCACCGGTCCGGTTCCGCGCCCAAGGCGGCCTGAGGGCGGGAGGCCGCAGAGGGAACAGAGGGCCACGGAAGCGTTTCCGGAGCGCGGAGTACGGCGTTCAGGCGGAGGGCGCAGGGACAGCGTTCACGCAGAGACGCGGAGGGCGCGGAGAACTGCTCTTTGAAGGTTGCGGCGGCGTTCGCCGGGTGTGGCGGATGCGCCGGCACGGCATCGTCCGGAACCAGGAATTGAAACACCCCGCGGGGTCGGCATTCGTCACGGACCCCGCGGGGTGTTTCCAAAAGTCTTTCCCTGCGCCCTCTGCGTCCCTGCGTGAACGCCGTCCCTGCGCCCTCTGCGTCTCTGCGTGAACGCCGTCCCCGCGCCCCCCGCGTACCCCGCGGCCCCTGCCTCCTCCGCGCCCTCCTACCCCTGGATGGGCATCCCCATCGCCGGCCAGATGATCCACACGAACACCGCCAGCACGGCCATGAGCAGCAGGCTGGCGGGGATGCCGGCGGTCAGGAACTCCCGGGACGTGAACTGCTTGCTGGTGTAGGCGATGGCGTTGGGCGCAGCGCCGATGAGGAACAGGAACGGCATGCCGGCGGTGACGAGGCAGGCGAACAGCACCACTTCAGGCGCGACGCCCAGGTATGGCGCCATGACCAACGCCACGGGCATGGTGATGGCGATGGCGGCCACGTTCATGATCAGGTTGGTCATGATCAGGACGAAGAACGCGATGCCCAGCACGAACAACATCCAGTGGGCCTGCTGGAACAGAGCCAGCCACTTCACGGCCAGCCAGGCCGCCGCGCCGGTCTGCCAGAGGCAGAACCCGAGGCTCATGGCCCCTCCGAACAGCAGGATGATGTTCCAGGAGGTGCCTTCCAGGTCCTCCAGCGACACGATGCGCAGCAGGAAGAACAGCACCGAAGCGGCCAGGATGACAGCGCTCTTGTCCACCGGGCCGAAAGCCGGCACGAAGGCGCGCAGGCTCAGGACGGTGATGGCGCTGAGCACGATGACGAGGGCCAGCACCTCGTCGCGGCCCATGGGGCCCAGGTTGGCGTACAGGCGTTGTGCCCGTTCCCGCAGGCCCGGGATGGTCTTCCGCTCCGGCGGGTACCAGAGCATGAAAAAGACCCAGAGCAGCAGGGTCATGATGGCGCCCACGGGGAACATGAAGTAGCTGAGCTGGAAGAACCCGATGGACGTTCCCACGACGTCGTTGTAGAAGCCGATGGCCACCGCGGCGCGCGCGGAGCCCAGCAGCGTGATGATGCTGCCGGCGCCGGCCACGAACGCCATGCCCATGAAGAGCCCTTTGCCGAACCGGGTCGGCGTGGAGTCTTCGGTATACAGGGCATAGATGGCCAGGAGCAGGGGGAACACGGTGGCAGCCACTGCCGTGTGGGCCATGATCAGCGTCAGAGCCGCCGTCATGGAGAAGCAGCCCAGGTAGATCATGCTGGTCCGCTCGCCCACGATGGACAGGATCTTGTACGCCAGCCGCCGCGTGAGGCCGGTCTTGGTGAAGACCATGCCGAACATGAGGGACCCGAAGATGAACCAGACGGACGGGTCCATGAAGTCGGTGAACGCGGTGCGGGCGGGGCGGATGAGCAGCAGGCCCTGGAGCACGCCGATGGCGATGCTGGTGACGCCGATCGGCACGACTTCGGTGATCCACCAGACGGCGGCGAACAGGAACAGGCCGAGAGCGGCTTTGCCTTCCGGCGTGAGGGCGAACGCCTTGCCCTGGGGGTCCACGGCGGGGCCCGGCACGGGCGCGAGGTAGGCGCCCGCGAACAGGGCCAGGCCCAGGAGGATCCAGGCTAGTCGGCGCCGGTCCCACGGCGCCTTCTCCCGTTTGCCGGGCAGGGACGGCTCCGGCCCGCCGCCCACGCGGACGGTCGGCGTTTCACGACCAGGGGCCACCACGGTATCGGCCATGCGACCCTCGCTGTTCGCCCGACTTCGGGCGTCTATAGCAGTTTCGCCACCTCGTGGAACACGTCCACCGACCGCACCACGCCCACCAGCCGGTCGGCTTCCGTCACGGGCAGCAGGCTGACGTCCAGCGTGACCATCTCGTAGATGGCCTTCATGACGTGGTCGTCGGCGTCCAGCACCGCCTCGATGGGCTGCATGACGTCGCTCACCGGGCGGTCGGCCTGCTCGCGGATCCCGCTCACCACATGGTCGTACGGCAGCTCGGTGAGGTTCGGATCCACCGCCACGTCGAACAGCTTCCTGCGATACTCCAGAGGCCGGTCCAGCAGGAACCGGGGCTCCAGGCCCCGCATCAGGTCGCGCCGCCGCACGTACCCCACCATCACGTTGATCTCGTCGAACACGACGAGCATGCGCGGCAGCGAGCGCCGGCCGTTCACGTCCAGGTGGGAGGCCTCCATCACCGCCGCCGCCTCGCGCAGCGTGGCGCGGTCCCGGAC
>CAZUFP010000031.1:27487-32423 GCA_964619835.1 uncultured Gemmatimonadaceae bacterium
CGCCCCGTCAGCACGATGACCTGGAGGTCTGCGTTGATCTTCAACAGGCCCTTCAGCGTCTCCAGCCCATCCAGGCCCGGCATCGCCATGTCCAGCAGGATGGCGTCGTAGGTCCGCTGGCCCGCTTTCTCCAGCGCCGCCGTGCCCGTCGTGGCCGTATCCACCGCCAGCGCCCGCATCTCCAACCGGCCGCCCAGTGCGGCGAGGAACTCCTCTTCGTCGTCCACCAGCAGCACCGTCGTCTCGTTCATGTCCCGCGCTCCCGAGCAGCGCGCAGCACGCGCACCAGCTCATCGATGGGCACCGGCTTGACCAGATAGTCGTACACACCCAGGCCCATGGCCTCTTCCGCTTCGCGGACCGAGCTGTGGCCCGTGATCAGGACGATGTGCACGTCCGGGTACGACGACCGGATGGCACGCACCAGCTCGAGCCCGCTCATGCCGGGCATCTTCACGTCCACGACGACGACCTCCGGCCTGCCGGCCGCCAGGCGAGTCAGCGCCGCCGGCCCGTCGGTGACGCCCTCCGCCTCGAAGCCGCGCAGCGCCAGACGTTCCGTGAGAGCGCTCACCAGCTCCAGCTCGTCGTCCACGATGAGTACGCGTGTCGCGGCCATCCCCTCACCCCCCTTCCCCGCCGACAGGCAGCGTAACGGTGAAGCGCGTGCCCACCCCTACCTCGCTGTTCACGCTGATCTCGCCCCCCAGCTTCTGCACGATGCCGTACGTGATGGACAGGCCCAGGCCCGTGCCCGCTCCCTTCTTCGTCGTGAAGAAGGGGTCGAAGATCTGCTCCATGTGCTCCTGCGGGATGCCGACGCCGTTGTCGGCGATGGTCACGGCCACGGCCGCGTCGCCCTGGCGGCGTATGCCGATCTCGATGCGGCCGCCGTCCTCCACCGCCGCGAACGCGTTGTTGATGATGTTCAGGAACACCTGCTGCAGCTGGCCCCGGTCGCTGATGATGGGCGGCACATCGTCGTCCGCGGCCAGTGAGATCTGGATGGACCGGTAGCTCGCTTCCTTTTCCAGGAAGCCCAGCACCTCCCGGAGCAGCGCTTCCAGGTTGATCGCCTCGCGCTCCACGTCCATGTGCTTGGCGAAGCCCAGCAGCCGGTGGGTGATGCCGCCGCAGCGCTCCGCCGAACGCTGCACCGACTCCACCAGCTCCAGGATCTTCGGCTTGGGCGGCAGATCCTCCGACATGGTGAGCAGGTCGTGCAGCAGCCCCGCCTTCTGCGAGATGATGGCCAGCGGGTTGTTGATCTCGTGCGCCACGCCGGCGCCCAGGCGCCCGATGGCCGCCAGCTTGTTCGTGTACTCCATCTTGTGGAACAGCGCCGCCCGCTTGCGGTCCGCTTCCCGCGCCCGGTTCACCACGTAGAGGGAGCCGGCGACGATCACGCCCAGGATGATGAGCCCGCTGATGAGCGGGAACAGCACCAGGTCGCGACGCAGGGGCCGCCAGCCGGCATGCAGCGCGTCCCGCGGCGCCACCAGCACCAGCGTGAACGGGGACCGGTCGATGTCGGCGAACGCGGCCGCCAACGGCACGCCGGCCGTATCGACGATCTCGGTGAACTGCGCCTCGCGCGCCGTCGGCAGCGTCGGGATGGGAGCCCGCGCCAGCACGGGGCCGTACAGCCGCGACGGCGTCTGCAGCACCCCCTCGCGGTTCACGATGAACGCGTCGCTGAACGCCGGCACGCCCAGGGAGTGGCAGCGATGGCACACCGAGCCCTGCTCGGGACGGCGGCTGCCCCGGTCCCGCACCAGCCAGTGGAACACGTCCGTGTCCAGGCTCGCCCGCAGGGCGAACCAGCGGCCGTCGCCCCGGTCGCCCTGGATGGCGATGACGATGTGGGGCAGGTTGCGGTACCCCATGAACACATCGCTGATGTACGACCCGCGGGTCGCCACCTCCCGGAACCACGTCTGGTCCGCGTAGTTCCGGCCTGTCAGCGCGTACGGGCCCGCGTACGACACCTGCACGCCGTCGTCCCGGATGACGCCCAGGTCCACGATGCCGTCGCCCATCCCCTTGATGTCCGACAGGATCGCTTCCAGGCGACGCGAATCGCGCAACGTGTCGTAGGAGGTCTCCCGGGCCAGCCGGGCCAGCGCCGAGAGGCGCTCCGAGAGTGAGGATTCCAGCGACTGCTTGCCCGCTTCGGCGAAACGCAGCATCGGCCGCGTCATCTCCAGGCGGAATGCCTGCCGGTACTGCCGGTAGCTCATGGCCGACATGATGGCCAGTGGCACCAGGGCCACCGCGGACACGGTGAGCACCCCGGCAAGGAACATCCGGCGGTACCGGCTCCGGGAGATCAGCGGGTCCTGGTCCGGCTGCTCCCCGGCGCGCTTCGCTGCGCCGTTTTCCATGCTCGCCGCCCGCTCAGGCGTCCGCCCCGACGGTGCCCGGCCCCGCCGATCGGCCGGCACGCCCCGCCTTCCGCACCGTTTCCATCAGCACCGCCATGTCCACCGGCTTCTGCAGGTAGTCGAACGCGCCCAGCCGCCGCGCCTCCGCCTCGTCCTGCACCGAGCCATGGCCCGTCAGGACGATCACCTCCACCTCCGGATGCTCCCGCTTCACCCGGCGCAGTACCTCCATGCCGTCCATGCCCGGCATGCGCAGGTCCAGCACCATGACGTCCGGCCGCTCCTCCTCCACCATCGCCAGCGCTTCCACACCGCTCAACGCCACGTCCCCACCCAGGTCGCGCATCTGCATCCGCTCGGCCATGGTGCGCACGAAATCCTCTTCGTCGTCCACGAACAGGACTTTCAGGCCCACGGAAGCGTCGGACGCCGCGGCCCGCTGGCTCAGACGCTCCAGCGCCATGTCCGGCACACCGGCCTCCGCCATGGCGGCCGCCTCCATGTGCCGGCTGAAGCCCTCCTGCCCCTCCTTCAGCAGTTTCAGCGCCTTCTTCCACGCTGCACGAATCGTTTTCACCAGCTCCCGCGTGTCCGCCGGCTTCTCCAGGTACTCGAACGCACCCAGCCGCCGGGCTTCCTGTTCCTCACGCTCCGAACCATGGCCCGTCAGGACGATGACCTGCACGTGCGGATGCTCACGGCGGACCTGCTCCAGCACCGCCATGCCATCGATCCCCGGCATCCGCAGATCCAGGACCATCACATCCGGCACATCTTCGGCCACCACCCGAAGCGCTTCCTCGCCGCTCAGCGCAACCTGGCTGGATACATCCCGCATCGCCAGCCGTTCCGCCATCGTCCGGACGTACTCCTCCTCATCGTCAACCAGCAGGAGCTTTATCTTCCGCATGGGGCCCTCCCCCAAGGGGCGCCGCGCCCGGCAAACCCCGACTCTTCACGCAAATAGAAGGCTGAACCACGCTCCGTCCCGCACCACGCGCGCCGGCAGACCTTCCATCGCCGCGTCCAACGCCGACCAGTCCGCTTCGCCCGCCGGCCCGGTTGCCGCCGGCGCCGCGCCCTCCACCGGCGCTTCGCCCGACAGCCGGACCGCCCCCACCCCGTTCATCGCCTCCGCCCGCACCACCACCGTCCCTCCCTGCACCAACGCCTCCACGCACCACTCCACACCCGCCACCAGCGCCCGGAACACGTCCAGGCCGTTCGCCGTCGCCGTTACCGTCACGGCTTCACCCCCCCGCGCCTCCAACCCGCGTTCCCGTTGGCGCGCGTATCTGCGGCACAACACCACCGCGTGCTCCACCGCTTCACCCAGATCCACCGCCACCTCGGCCTCATCCAGGCCGTGCGCCAGCCGGTTCAACGACGTCAGCAGCTCCGCACCCCGCGCTACCTGAGCCTCGATCCGGCCCAGCGCCGCGTCCGCCCGCCCATCCGCAGACGCGCCGATCGCCAGGAGATCCTGCACCAGTCCCCCCGATTCCTTCACGATGGCAAGGACGTTCCGCAGCTCATGGGTGGCACCGGCGGTGAGTCGGGCGACGAATGCCGCCCGCGGCGCTTCGGATGCGCGCATGCTCGTCACCTGTTGCGGCTCCGGCATGGTCTTCCCCCGACCGACGGGTAGGAGTGTCGGGCGAAACTGAGAATATTGTCACGATATATCCGGGAGCCGGCCCGGTCAAGGCATGACGGGCCGGTGGAAACGCCGGATCGGAAGGCCGCAGGACGGCCGCAGGGCCGCGACGCGCCGGAGGGAGGCGACCCTTGAACGCGGGTGCGCCTCGGGGGATATTGAGACGTCGGAGGGGGGCCTGAAGAGGCAGGGTGGCCGGCCGGACTCGGGCAGCGAGCTGTTCCCATCACCGGAGGGACACGTGAGCACGAAGACGACAGTTCTTTTGCCAAAGGGCGTGGTGACGTGGGTGGCGATGGCCGCGCTGGTGGTTTCCGCGACATCGTGCGCCTCTCTCAATCGCAAGGAGAAGGGCGCGATGATCGGGGCGGCCGCGGGTGCGGCGGTAGGCGGGGTGATCGGCAACCAGACCGGTTCGACGGCGCGGGGCGCGATCATCGGTGCGGTGGTGGGCGGCGCGGCGGGCGCCATCATCGGGCATCAGATGGACCAGCAGGCCAAGGAGCTGAAGACGGCCATCCCGGGTGCCGAGGTGACGCGGGTCGGCGAAGGCCTGGTGGTGACGTTCCCCTCGGGCCTGCTGTACGACTTTGATTCGTCGGCCATCCGACCGGACGCCGGGCAGAACCTGACGGCGTTGGCGAGCAGCCTGAAGAAGTACGACAACGAGGACCTGCTCATCGTGGGTCACACGGATTCGGTGGGCAGTGAGTCGTACAACCAGGCGCTGTCGGTGCGTCGGGCCGATGCGGCTGCGCAGTACCTGGAGGCCCAGGGCGTCAGCGCGACGCGGATCCACACGTCCGGCAAGGGTGAGTCCGAGCCCATCGCGTCCAATGACACGGCGGAAGGCCGCCAGCTGAACCGTCGCATCGAGGTGGCGATCTACGCCAGC
>CAZUFP010000031.1:32523-54897 GCA_964619835.1 uncultured Gemmatimonadaceae bacterium
CTGCGGCGAGCAAGGCAAGGAGGGTCGTGGACCAGGAGAACGAGGCCGCTCGGGGCGGAGAAGGCAGCTGGGTAGGCAAGCTCATTGTCGAGCCGGGCATCACGCGAATCCTGGTCGTCAGTAGCAGTCCCGAGATCAGAGGCGAGTTCAACCGGAAGCTGGAAGCCGCGTTGAAGCCTTTGATGGCCGTTTTCTCCATGACCCTTCCCCTGGCGCTGCCGGACCAGTCGGCGTCGCTCTAGGTCCGGAAGAGGCAGCAAAACCGTTCCCATGGCCAGAGGTGTGACATGAGCATCAACATCTCGTTCCTGAAGTCCTCGCGCGTGTTGGCGGGCGCCGTGCTTGTCGCTGTGGCGCTTTCATCCGCCTGCGCGTCCTTCAATCGCAAAGAGAAAGGCGCAGTCATCGGCGCGGCCGCTGGCGCGGCCGTCGGCGGCGTGGTCGGCAACCAGACGGGCTCGACCGCCCGCGGCGCCATCATCGGCGCGGTCGTGGGCGGCGCCGCCGGGGCCATCATCGGGCACCAGATGGACCAGCAGGCCAAGGAGCTGAAGGTCGCGATCCCGGGCGCGACGGTCACGCGGGTCGGGGAGGGGTTGGTGATCACGTTCGCTTCCGGACTCCTGTACGATTTCGATTCTGACGCCATTCGGCCCAACGCGGCGCAGAACCTGATGAACCTGGCCAGCAGTCTCGAGAAGTATCCCGACACCGAGTTGCTCATCGTCGGCCATACGGATGCGGTGGGCAGCACTCCGTACAATCAGGATCTGTCCACGCGACGGGCCGATGCGGCGGCCCGGTATCTCGCGATGCAGGGCGTCTCCTCGAGCCGGATGCACACGTCCGGCAGGGGCGAGCTGGAACCGGTGGCGTCGAACGACACGGACGCAGGTCGTCAGACGAACCGGCGCATCGAGGTGGCGATCTACGCGGGCGAAGCGGCTCGCGCCGGGACGCGGTAAGCCATGCATCAAGCACGCGACCGTGATGGATCCATGCGTTGTCCGGCGCAGCAGGACCCTGTTGCGCCGACACCCCGAATAGCGACCGCGATGCGGCCGCAGGAGGTCAACAATATGTTCTCGAACTCATTCCGACGGGTCGTGTTCCCTGCCCTGCTGTTCGTCGGTGCGGCCGTGCTTCCGGCTTCCCTCATTGCACAGCAGAGCCCGGCAGCGGCCGGCAACAGCACGGCTCAGGTCGCCGCTCCCGCAGCGACCACCGCAGGGGTCACCACTGCCGAGACGCCGACCGGGCTTGGTCCGCGCATCGATTCGGGACTCTTCTCGAGTGCAACGCAGCCGAGCCCGCTGTTCGACAGCGCGCCGGCGCCGGCGAGTGTGCCCGCGCCCGAGGGCGCGCACGCCGGCACCAACGTCGCCATGATGGGCGTGGGCGCGGCAGCGATCGTGGTCGGCGTGCTCGTGGGTGGTGACGGCGGGGCGATCATTGCCATCACGGGCGGCGTCATCGGTCTCATCGGGTTGTACCGCTACCTGCGCTAGCTCGCTCAGGCGCTCCAGAGCCGCAGACCGGCCCCTGCGGATGTTGGTTGTCCGCAGGGGCTACCTTCCGTTCGAAGCTTCACTCTCCACCCGCTCCCATTCCTGCGTCAGCCGCGCCGCCTCTGCCTCGAGCTCCTTCCGCTCCCGATCCAGCGCCGCCACCTCGTCCGGCGGCGTGCGCTCGAAGAAACCCGGCTCCACGAAGCGTGCATCGATCTCTGCCACGCGGGTCGCCGCCGCCTCCACGGCCTCGATGAGCTCCCCGGCGCGGCGTTCCAGCGCCTGACGGCGCTGTTCAGGGTCGGACCGTTTCGGGCGCGCCTCGCGCCGTCCGTTCTCCCGCTCCGGCGGCGCCTTCTTCCGGTCCTTCCGCTTCTCGCGCGACTTCCGGACGACCATGTCGGCATCCAGGTGGTCGTCGCCGGCGGTCTGCACGTACTCGTCGTACGTGCCCGGGTAGTCGGTGACGCCTTCCGGCTCGATCTCCAGGATGCGGGTGGCGAGCTGGCCGACGAACCAGCGGTCGTGGGAAACGAGGATCAGGGTGCCGTCGTACGCCTTCAGCCCCTGCACCAGCGCCTCGATGGACTCCAGGTCCAGGTGGTTGGTGGGCTCGTCCAGCACCAGCACGTTCGGCCGCTCCAGCATCAGCCGGCTGAACACCAGCCGCGCCGCCTCGCCGCCGGACAGCGCGTTGAGCGACTTGTCGCCGTCCTCGTCCGTGAAGAGCATGAGACCCATCTGGCCGCGCACGAAGCCCCGGTCCTTGCCGGGGCAGAAGCCCCAGAGCCACGACTCGGCGGTCTGCGACGACGAGTCCATCTGCTCGTGCTGGTCCTGGGCGAAGTAGCCCGGGTGCGTCTCGTAGCCCCATTCGACGGTACCCGCGTCCGCTGCCAGTTCGCCCACCAGGATCTTGAGAAGCGTGGACTTGCCGATGCCGTTCGGCCCGATGACGGCCAGCCGGTCGCCCCGCCGTACCGACAGATCCACGCCGTGCAGCACCTCCTTGTCGCCGAACGACTTGCGGATGCCGACGGCGCTCAGCACCTCCCGGCCGCTGGGCCGCACCTGCGCGAAGCGGAATTTCGGGTACTTGCGGGAGCTGCCGGGCAGCTCCGTCAGCTCCCCCGCCCGCTTTTCGATGAGCCGCAGCTTGCTCTGGGCCTGCCGCGCCTTGCTGGCCTTGGCCCGGAACCGGTCCACGAAGTCCTGGTGGTGCGCGATCTCCTTCTCGCGCGTGGCGATCTCCTTCTCCCGCCGCTCCCGCTCCTCCCGCTTCGCCACGACGAACCCGCTGTAGTTGCCGTCGTACGGCAGCACCGTCTCGTAGTCCACGTCCAGGATCTTCGTGGCCACGTTGTCCAGGAAGCGATGGTCGTGGGAGATCACCACCACGGGCCCGGCGAAGTCCTGGAGGAACTTCTCCAGCCAGCGGATGGACAGGATGTCCAGGTGGTTCGTGGGCTCGTCCAGCAGCAGCACGTCGGGCGACGCCGCCAGCACCTGGGCCAGCAGCACCCGCAGCTTGAAGCCGCCGGACAGGGTGGACAGGGGGTCGTCGTGCACCTTCGCAGGCAGACCCAGTCCTTCCAGGATGCTGGCCGCCCGCGCCTCCGCCGCGTAGCCGTGATGGCGCTGCACGACGTCTTCCAGCTCGGAGAACCGGTGGGCGTCGAAGTCGCCGTCGGCCGCCCGCGCCAGCAGCTCCGCCTTCTCGGACATGGCCGCCCACAGCTCACGGTTGCCCATGAGGGCGACGTCCAGGATGCGCCGGTCCTCGTACAGGAACTGGTCCTGGCGCAGCACGCCCAGGCGCGCCGACTTCGGCACCGACACCTGCCCCTCCGTCGGCTCCAGGTCGCCCGACAGGATGTTCAGCAGCGTCGTCTTGCCGGAGCCGTTGGCGCCCACCAGCCCATAGCGCTCCCCGGCGTTCAGCTGGAACGTCGCGCCGGCGAAGAGCGTGCGGTCGCCGTAGCTCATGGCGAGGTTCGATACGGAGATCATTGCGGTGCGGAATCTAATGGAGAGAGCGCGGGGGAGGCAGAGGGGGCGCGGGTTTTGGGGGCGCAGAGGTGGCAGAGGGGCGCGAGGCATCGTTTCACGCAGAGACGCAGAGGGCGCGGAGTACAGCATCACGCGGAAACGCGGAGGGCGCGGAGTAAAGCATCACGCAGAGGCGCAGAGGGCGCAGGGACAGCGGCACGCAGAGACGCAGAGAGCGCAGGGGTTGAGGGCGCGGGGCGGCGGACATCATCGCACGCTGAGGGCGCGGGACGCGGTGGGGTGTCACTCCGGTTGGCGGACGGGAGGGTGCTTTTTGTTTGGGAGCCGGGTTGGCAAGGAGCAGACGACCGGACCGAATTGCACAACTGTCCGGGCCTCCCCGAACGATGATTCAAAATTGTTCGTTGTGCGGCACCAACTGCTCACGCGTTCGTGGCGGCCGGCAACGCGGGGTCATTTTTGTCCGCTATTCGACCTCAACCGCCCAATCGCCGCAGTTGCACGCAGCGGTCGCGTACTTTGGTTCACCCGCAGCCGGTGTTGGCGAGCCCGGCGACCGGCGGCGGAGCGTCCCACCCGCGCCCGGAGGCGTGCCGTCTGCGCCCCGCAACCGCCAGCAAGAACGCGGCGGCCGCAGTCGAAGGCCGAGCAACCGGTCGCCGCCAACGCAGACACGGCAGCCAGGTGTCGGAGAGGTCCCTTCACAGAGTCATGGCGGGCCGACATCGAGCTGTCCCCGGCCAATCCCCCTCGTCTGGAATGTCTCAGTGAGTACAGCCGTGACGACCTATGTCCCGAAACGGCCTTCAGTTGCGGAAGACGTCCATCCAGTCGGGAGGCAGGGGCACCAGCTGATCGGCGCGCACCCAGACGTGGCCGCCCGCCTTCGCCACCTGTTCGTAGGCCCAGCGGGCGATGCGGGTGGACGCGCCCAGGTCGTGCGGCACTCCGGCGTCGTGGAAGCGTTCGGCGAGGTCGTAGGCCACGTCCAGGTTCCGATCCCGCCAGCGCCGCAGGTGCTCCGTGGCGGCGAGCCGGTCAGCTTTCTGGCCGTTGCAGCGGCTGTGGGCCAGGACGAAGTTGTGGCCCAGGTCCACGGGGTAGCGGCGCCAGGGGATGAAGTGGTCGACGGCCGCGGTTTTCCGCAGCCGGCTTCCGCAGTAGAAGCACTGCCCTTGCTGCAGGTCCTCGAGCAACGGGCGGAAGCGAGCGAGACTGGCGCGCCCGGCGCCGAAGAGGAAGGTGTGCAGGTCCGTCGTGCGGCCCAGGGTGGCCCCGTTCTGCCGGCGAACGAAATGCACCCAGGCGCCCTCCACCATCTCGGTGATCAGCGGGTGGAAGGCGCGGAAGCAGTAGGCGACGCCGGGCTTCAGCGTGATCTCGCGCGGGTTCTCCTCTTCCCGGTTCTCGTACAGGAACTCGACCCGCTCATTCCCGACGGTCTGGAGCTTCCAGAGCGGCATTTCCCGGATCTTGCCGTCCACGCGACGCACGAGGCGGCGCCAGTCGTCCGTCTCCTGCGCCCGTGCCAGCGAGCCGCCGTACGACGGCTGCATCTCCCTGACCCAGTTCACGACGGCGGCCTGGTTGCTGGTGTTCTGCGTCAGCACCCGTGCGTGGCCGGCCGCGGGGAACGGTGCGGTTTGGGGCCAGTAGAGCTGGACGAAGCGACGGGCGAGGTCGGCGGTGGGCAGGGTCAGCGGGTCGCCGGAATCGTCGCCGTGCGTGACGCACAGGTCGGCGATGGCGTGCAGCAGCGCGAACTTGTACGTGGCGGTGAAGCTGCCCTCGTCCAGCAGGCGCTGGAGGTCCTGGAGGAACCGGATCTGGGCGGCCGCGCTCGGCCGGCTCATCGGTCCTTCCAGTACGGCGCGCGACCGGCCAGCACCCAGCGGATGCCGCCGCGGGGATCCGGGACATCGCCCCGGTGGCGGGGGATGAGGTGAACGTGGGCGTGCATGACCGTCTGTCCGGCGGCCGCCCCGTCGTTCACGCCGATGTTGAAGCCGTCGGGTTCATGGCGCTCGGCCAGCTCCGCTCGCATTTCGGCGACCAGTCGCCAGACGTCGGCCTGTTCCTCCGTCGGCAGATCGAAAAGGCTGGCCACGTGGCGGGCCGGGATGACAAGAGTGTGGCCTTCGCTCACCGGGAACGCGTCCCGCAGCGCGAAGGCGTGGCGGGTCCGGCGCACGACGCGCTCGGGGTCGGGATCGCAGAACGGGCAGGATTCCATGGCCATGAGCTTCGTCGTGGATGGCGCGGTCACAGCCCCCGCCGGGCGTAGCTGCCATAGAACCGGGCGCGGCCCAGCACGGCCCCCACCGCTTCGCCCGTGAGGGCCAGTCCGATGGCGACACCGAACACGGGGGACGCCGGGTCGCCGGCCGCCGCGAACCACGCCAGCACGCTCGCCGCCAGGGCCAGGCCCATGGACCCGGCGCGCCAGGGCCCGGTCGGGCCTTCTGCGGCCCGAGGGTTGAGGCCGGCGTCCACCTGGTGCGCCGCGGCTTCCCTCGTCGTACGCCAGCCCACCTCCACCACCCGTTCCATGATCAACGAACCGATGCCCACCACCACCAGCGCCCGCAAGGCCTCCGCCGAGCCCAGGATCCCGTCGGACGTCGCCAGGCTGAGAGCCAGGGCCGCCGCGGGAGCGCCCAGCGAAAGCGTGGTCAGGTAGAACGACAGCGGCGTGATCCGCGTGTCCCATGCGGGCACGGTGCGCAGCCGGTACACGCGGGCCATGGCATAGATGAGCGCCGCGCCCACCAGCGCGGTGAGTGCCGTGATCAGATCGGCGGTGGCGGGAGCCATGCCGGCCGCACCGGTGCCGGCGGCCGATCCCGGGCTTGGGGCAGGCAGCACGTCCCTCATGAACGTGACCACGACCCAGCCCGCCCCGAACAGGCCGGTCAACGCCACCTCCCGGCTCAGCCACGAGCTGCTGACATTGGACAGCGCCCGCCACGCGTTGCGCGGGGTGCCGAGGTGGAAGAACGCCGCGAGTCCCGCGGCCATCAGGAGCGCGCCCACCACCAGGGTCGGCCCGCGCACCCACGCGGCCCCACCGGGCGCCCGCCGGCTCACCAGCGCCAGCGACCAGAACATGCCCACGGCCGCCTGGCCCAGCAGCGTGAACGCCACCAGGGAGCGCTCCTTCATGGCCGCACCTCCTCCCGGTTCGCGACGCGGAGACCGCGCATGCCCGTGCGCTCGCCGAGAGACTCCGCCAGGTCCGCTGCGTCCACCGTCTGCGCCGGACCGCTGACCCGCGCCGAGACCGACCCGGCCACGCGCTCCACCCCTCGCGGCGGCGTCACGAACAGCGCCGGCCGCGTCAGCTCCGCGTCGGGCAGCGGGTACACCGCCGCCGGCCCGTGGCGCGCCTCCAGCTCCGCCATGTCCCCGAAGTCCAGCGCCCGCATGGGGCACGAAGCCACGCACGCCGGCGGCCGCCCGGCGTCCAGCAGGTCCACGCAGAAGTCGCACTTGGTCATGCGGCCGGCATCAGGGTCGTACTGGGGCGCGCCGTAGGGGCAGGCCCACTCGCAGTAGCGGCAGCCCATGCAGCGTTCGGCGTCCAGGAGCACCACACCGTCCTCCCGCTGGGTGATGGCGCGCGTGGGGCACACTTCCATGCAGATGGGGCGCTCGCAGTGGTTGCACGCCACCGACAGGTTGTAGGCGAAGACGTCGTGTACCCACGCGGCGCCGCGCTGCCGCCAACCGCCGCCGGCCACCTCGTACACCCGGCGCCAGCGCACGCCCAGCGGCGAGCCCTGCTTGTCCTTGCACGCGATCTGGCAGGCCTTGCAGCCGGAGCAGGCGGTCGCGTCGAAGTAGAAGGCGAGGCGCGTCACGGGGCCGCCTCCTTCTCCATCTTCCCGACCTTCGCGTCGAGGGCACCCCGAAGGGCCGGGGGCGAGCCGCCGGGCCCTGGCACGGCCTCCTTCACCACCTGCACCATGATGGTGTGCTGCGCCGTCCCCTTCGCCAGCGGCGTCCAGCGCTCCGACGTCAGCACGTTCACCGAGCCGCGCCGGTCCACGCCGTCCGCATCCGGCGACCACCAGGCGCCCTGCGGAATGTCCACGACACCGGGCATGATTCGCTTCGTCACGCGGCAGGGCAACACGGTGGCCCCCCGGTCGTTGAACACGCGCACCAGGTCGCCGTCGACGATCCCTCTCGCCCGCGCGTCCAGCCCGTTGATGAACACGCGCTGCGGGAACGCCTCCGCCAGCCAGTCATTGTTGTCATGCGTGGAGTGGACGCGCGCCATGGTGTGGTGGCCGATGGCCTGGAGCGGGTGCCGTTCCGCTTCCGGGCCGAACGGGCTCTCCCACTCCTGGAGGTACTTCGGCACCGCCGGGATCTCGGCGTTGTCCATGTCGTGAAGCTGCCTGGAGAAGATCTCGATCTTCCCCGACGACGTCGGCAGCGGATGCCCCTCGGGGTCCGCCCGGAAGTCGGCCAACGCCACCGCCGGCTGCTCCACCCGGCGCGTATGGACGCCGCGGTTTTCCGCTTCCATCTCGTCCAGCGAAGGCAGGTCCGGGAAGCGGGTGGCGCGGTAGCGGTCCAGCGCCCACTCCACCCAGCCTCGCTCGTCCCGCCCCTCCGTGTACGCCTCGCCGATGTCCAGCCGTTCCGCGACGCCCGCGCAGATGGCGTAGTCGCTCCGGGTCTCGGCCAGCGGCTCCACCAGGGGCGGCATGAGCAGCACCTCGTCACCGTACTTCCAGCCGTCCTCCAGGCCCCAGGTCTCGAACTGGGTGCACGCCGGCAGCACCAGGTCGGCGAAGCGGGCGGTGGGCGTCAGGAAGTTGTCCTGCACGGCGATGAACTCCACCCGCGACTCATCGGCCAGGATCTTCACCGTGCGGTTGATGTTGGCGTGCTGGTTCACCAGCGCGTTGCTGGCCACGGCCCAGATCAGCTTGATGTCGCTGTCCAGCCGCCGGTCCGGGTCCACGACGATGTCGCCGTCCACGCCGCCGGTGTCCCGCACCGTGCGCCCGTCGGGCACGCTGCCGTCGAAGACGACGCCGTCGGCCGCGCCCAGCTCGCGGCCGCGCAACACCGCCTCGGTCCACAGGAAGACCGGAATGGCGGCGCCCACGGGGTTGGCGCCCACGGGGAACAGGTTCCAGAACGGCCCCGCGTCGGGCGCCTGGAGGGCCAGGCCGCCGGCCCAGCCGCCGGGGATGCCCACGTTGCCGGTGATGGCCGCCAGGGTGCAGGCGGCGCGCACGGCCTGCTCGCCGTAGGCCCGGCGCTGCATACCGTAGCCCTGATAGAGCATGGCCGGCTTCGTGGTGGCGTACTCCCGGGCGATGCGCGCAATGGTCTCCCGCGGCACGCCGGTGATGGCCTCGGCCCACTCCGGCGTCTTGGGCAGGCCGTCGCGCAGGCCCAGGATGTAGTCGCTGTAGGACTCGGCGTCGTCGCAGCCGGCGGGCATCTGCGTGTCGTCGAAGCCCACGCAGTGGGTGCGGACGAAGGCGTCGTCGTGCAGGTCCTCGGTGATCATGACGTACGCCATGGCGCTCATCATGGCCACGTCGGTGCCCGGCCGGATGGGCACCCATTCGTCCGCCAGCGCCGCGGCGCTCATGCTCATGCGCGGGTCCACGCACACCACCCGCGCGCCCCGCTCCCGCGCCAGCTTCACGAAGTAGTCGCTGTTGGTGCCGTCCCGCATCTCCGCGGGGTTCCAGCTCCACATGAGGATGTACTTCGAGTTCAGCCAGTCCTGGCGCTGGTTGCCCGTCTCCAGCGTGCCGTAGACCGTGGGCGTCGCCACGTTGATGGCGCCCCACGAGTAGCTGTTCCAGATGCCCAGGCAACCGCCGTACAGGTTCAGCAGGCGACGGGCCGTCTGCGACCCGTTCGTCTGGTTGTAGCTGCCCGTCCCGTACGGCACGAACAGCGCGCCGTTGCCGTACGTGTCGCGGACGCGCCGGATCTCGCCCGCCAGCAGGTCCAGCGCCTCGTCCCAGCCGATGCGCTCGAACGTCCCCTCGCCTCTCTTGCCCACGCGCCGCAGCGGCCAGCGCAGCCGGTCGGGGTGGTACTGGCGGCGCAGGTAGGCCCGCCCCCGCGTGCACGCGCGAAGCTGCGGGTCGGCGACGGCGTCCGGCCGGTCGTCCGTCTCCAGGCGCGTGATGACGCCATCGCGGACGTGGGCGATGAGCAGGCAGCGGCCGCCGCAGTTGTGGGCGGGGCAGCCCACGCGGACCATGCGGTCCGTGGTCTTCGTCGGGGTCGTATTGGTCCTCGTTCTGGTCACCGTCTTCGTCGCAGAGACCGTCACCGGCTGCCGATCGCGCGCCGGCGCCGCCCACGCCGCCATGGTCCTCCCGGGGTAGGGCCCGTGGATCTCGAATGAACCGTCGTCCGGAAGAACCTGAAGCGCTACAGTACCGTGCGTGGCCCTTGGATGCGAGTCAGGCTCGCGAACTCGCCGCCACGCCGTTGCGCGGGAGTCTGCACCCTGGCCGTGAGCGAGGTCGGGCCGTCAACGAATCGGGCGGGGCGCCGCACTTCCATGTCGGTGTCAGGGAGCGCGGAGCTGTTCCAGGCTGGCTATCAGGTCGCCCGACAGAACGTCCAGTCCCTCATCGAGCAAGGTCACGAGAGCGGCATAGTCCCCCACGGTCCAGCCGGACCTGTGATAGTGGGTGGTTCCCCGTGCGAGCACCGCGCCATCCTGCTGCCGGGTGATCTCCCACGTCGCCAGCAGGCGCACGCCTCCCCCCACCGCGGCCGGCTCCTCGGGTGCCAGGCCTTCGAAGCGCAGCACGTCGAGCTGGACCACGTAGTCGTAGCGCGCCCGAGGCGGCCACGGGGCCACAACGGCGTCTCCGATTCCCCTGGAGAGCAGTGAGGCGGCGACCACGCGGTCGATCCCCGCTTCGAGAGGCTCACCCCAGCGGTGGAACTCGGAAAAGCTGATCTGGTGAGCTCCGCGGCGCACCACGATGAAGGGCGTGGCGAGGTAGGACGCCAGCTGCGCTCGTCGCACCCCGAGCGTGAGTCCGGCGAGCTCCGGGGTCGGGGTGGCCTCGTTCTCCAGGGCGGCGGCACCGAGGACATAGTACCGGTGGGGCGGTTCCTTTCTCCCGAGGCTGAAGCACGCCGTCAGGGCCACCGGCACGCACAGGCCGACCAGGCAGACCGCTTTCAGCTTGTGCCGCATCCTACTTGCCACCGGGCTTCCTCCCGCGGACCAGCATGTCCGGGTTCCGGTCCAGCGAGAGGACGAGCGCCTGAATCGCGTCCGCCGCTTCTTTGAGGCTGGCCATGGCTCCCTCCACCTGGTAGCCGACTCCGGAGTCTGTCGTGAAGAAACCACGCGCCTCTTCCGTGGCCTGACGCATCGCCTGCAGCGTCAGGATCAACTCCGTGTGTGTGCTCTCCAGTTGTCCCTGAAGCGGCCCGACCGTCCCGTCGAGCTGCTCGACCAGCGCCTGCACCTGCTTCATCGTGCGGTTGAACTGCGCGGTCATCTCCGGGGCCGCGTCGAGGGCCGCCCACAGCTCCGTGGAGCCGGCCAGGCGTTCCACGGCCCTGGCCGACGCCACGACCGAATGGTTGATCTCGTCCACGTCCACGGAAGCCAGCATCTCGTTCACGCGGATCAGGACCTTCATCACATCGTTCACCACGCTGCCGGCCTGGGTCCCGAACGCGGCCAGGAGCGAAGGCCTCGTCGGGATCTCCGGATACAGGGTCGGCCGCTGCTGGAGGTTGGGCACCCCCGCATCGGCGCGGTACACGAGCTCGATGTACAGTTGCCCGGTGACGAGGCTCTCCATCTGCAACTGGGCGCGGAGCCCGTCCGCGATCTGTTGCCGCAGCACGATCGGGTCGTTCAGATGGACGTATGTGCCGCCGCCCGACGTCAGGCGGGTGAGGTCCACGTCGTACTGCACCGGGACCTGGAAGCTCTTGTCCTTCATCGCGATGTGGATGAGGAGATCCGTCACGCGGCCGACCGGCACGCCCTGGAACTTCACCGGCGCCCCGATCTCCAGCCCGTTGACCGATTCCCCGAAGTAACTGACGAAGGTCGACTGCTTGTGCGTCCACGAGGTGGTGGCCAGCGTGCCGACCCCCGCCACCACCAACACCGTGGCGCCGATCATGAACAGACCGATCGCGGTCGGGTTCGCGCGCATGCTCATCTCAGGGCCGTCCTCGTTCGGCGGTACGCAGAATGTCCGTGGGGCTGCTGCTGCGTGTCAGGAACCGGCGCACTTCGTCGCTGGGTGGGTCGGACCGTAGATCGGCCGGGGGGCCCAGCGCCGTCATGGTCTTTCGTCCCATATCCAGAAACAACGCCCGGTCGGCGATCTCGAAGATGCTGGCGAGATCGTGGCTCACGATCACGATGGTGGCGCCGAAGCCGCTTCGGATCTGCACGATCAGGTCGTCGAGGCGGCTCGCGGTAATCGGATCCAGGCCGGACGACGGTTCGTCGAAGAAAAGCACCGGCGGATCCAACGCCAACGCCCGGGCGAGGGCGGCTCGCTTGCGCATGCCGCCGCTGATCTCGACGGGATAGAGCGACTCCAGGCCACGCAGCCCCACCAGGGCGAGCTTCAGCGAAACGACCTCGGCGACCGCCTCGGCCGGCAGGTCCGTATACTGCTCGATGGGAAGCGCCACGTTCTCCGCAAGCGTCAGCCCGCTCCACAGAGCACCGTTCTGATAGAGCACGCCTATCCGGCGGAGCATCCCTTTCCGCGTCTCTTCATCAGCCTCCGCGAAATCATCGCCCTCGAACAGGATCGTTCCCCGGGCGGGCTTCTTGATCCCGATGAGCGTCTTCAGCAGGGTGCTCTTGCCACTGCCGCTTCCCCCCATGATGACGAAGATCTCCCCGCGCCGGACCTGGAACGCCAGGTCCCGCATGACGACGCGCCCATCATACGCCAACGTCAGATCTCTGACTTCGATACAGAATGCGTCGTCCATGACGAGCCTAGATCCCGAGAACGGCGGCAAGCCAGTCAATGACGGCATCGGCCGCGATGATCGCGGTGATGCCGGTCACAACGGCGGACGTCGCCGCTCTGCCCACCGCGCCGGCATCGTTTCCGGTCTGCAGGCCCCGCATGCAACCCGCGAGACCGATGACCAGGCCGAAAACCGTTGCCTTGAACACCCCCACGAATGCGTCGGAAAGGGTCAACGGCACCAGCAAGGCACTGACGAACTGACCGGCGGTGAGACCCAGCATGGTGACGGCAACGAGCACCCCGCCGAGTATGCCGATGAACATGGCGTAGATCGTCAGCAGGGGCATCGTCACGAAGATGCCCAGGACCCGTGGAAGCACGAGGTGGTCGATCGGAGACAGACCCAGCGTCCTGAGAGCGTCGATCTCCTCCGTGATCTTCATGCTCCCGAGCTCGGCCGCGAACGCCGCCCCGGTCCGACCCGCCATGATGATGCCGGTCATCAACGCCGCCATCTCTCGCACGACCCCGTAGCCGACCAGGTAGGACACGTAGTAGCCGGTCCCCAACCGGAGCAGCACGACCGCCCCCAGGAAGGCGATGATCAGCCCGACGAGCAAGGCGATCAGCGTGACGATCGGGACGGCGCCCGAGCTGTTCGATTGCACCACCACCCAGAAGTCCCGCCAGCGCAGTCGCACACGCAGGAGGAGGAACCGGACGATGCTAGCGGTCACTTCCCCTATGAAGGCGACCGACACCATGAAGCCGTCGAAGGAGGCGAGCCCCCGGGCACCGAGCCTGGCGAGGAACGCCGGCTTCGCCTTCCGCTCGAGATCCTGTTCGGGCACCGCTCGGGTGAGATCGAGCAGGCGGCCGATGTTCTCGGGCAGGCTTTCCGTTTTGAAGTCGAGGCCGTGGGCTTCGCAGTAGTCCAGGCCCCGCAGCAGGAACATCAGCAGGCTACTGTCCCACGCGCCCAGCTCCGTGGTGTCGAACACAATCGCTTCCACCGTGCCGCCGGCCAGCCGGTCCTCGATGAGCTGGTCGAAGCGCGGAGTCGGCTCCTCCAGCTCCCAGACGCCCGCCAGGCTGGCGAGGAGCGCACGGCCCTCCTGGCGAATCTCTACCGGCACGGAAGCCGCCGCTTCGTCTCATTCCGCAGCCCTCGCGTCGCCCGAACATTCGTCGCACCGTTCATCACTCACCGCCGCGCGAGACACGTCCGACGCTCTCCACGAAAAAGAACTACCACCGCCGCTCCGCCGGCCGAGGGGCAAATGGGTGAGGCCGGAGTAATCCAGAAGGGCTGGCAGGGTCCTGCGGTCCGCTCGGGTGCGGGATCATCGTTGCCGCCGAGCGCGACTCACCGCCAGGTGGAAATGGTCGACGGCAGGGCTCACCGCGAGCCGCCGCCGCTTGCTACGATGGGCGTGCCGATCACGCGTTTGATCCGCTGCCCCGCACGCAGCTGCGCGCCCTCATCCAGTCCATTGATCATCGCCAGCTCCGCAAGGGAGATGCCCGACGGCAGCTGCGCATTGAACTGTTTCAGCGACATGGCGCGTGGCGCCCGGTCGACGCGCAGGTGCATCGGCTGCGCGGCCAGCGCGACCGGATCCGTCAGGCGCTGGAAGCTGTTGATCGACCGCTCCAACGACGGGCTGTACGTGTCGAATCGGTCGGCCACGCAGAACGCCGTGATGGCCCACGTGGCGCCCCCGAACTCGATGAAGGCCGCAACGCCGTGGACGGCCCCGCCCTGGTCATCCTGCGCGGCGAACTCGGCGGTGACCGCACGATTGCCGTGGATCGTGCCCTGCGACCGGGGACCCGCCTGCAGCCCCTGCTGGCCGAAGAACGCATCCGCCGCTTGGGCGGCGGTTCCCTGTGCTCCGTGGAGCTGGATCAGCGCATCCTGTGCGGCGCTGATTCCGGTCACTGCGTTGCGCGCGTTCTGCATCGTCCAGCCGTCGGGGAACTGGAGCACGAACCCGAGATCGGGGTGGATGAAGAGCCCTCTCTGGAAGTAGCCCTCCCGGGGATTCTCTCCGTAGATCATGCCATCGACCTGCCCCAGGAACGCGTCGGTGCCCACCGTTGTGGCGCTGAAGTCCTGGGTCGAGGCGCCTATCAGACCCTGTACGTCCCTGATCCGGCTCCCCGGGTCGGGGTGCGTGGATTGCCACTCGGGGAGGCGACCCACGCCGGCCAACTGCGCATCGCGCTGGAGCATCTCGAACAGGCTGATCATCTGGCGCGTGTCGTAGCGATCCGCGAGGGCGTAACGAAAGCCGAGCTGGTCGGCCTGCGTCTCATCGTCGCGACTGTATTTGAGAAAGAGCAGGCCGAGCCCGGCACTCGCGATCTGACCATACTTCGCGATGACGGGAGACAGCACGGACCCGAGTCCGAGTCCGAACGAAGCCAACTCCTGTCGGCTCAACTGCTGCACGCTGTGCCGTGCGGCAACGTGTCCGGCCTCGTGGCCCAACACCGATGCGAGCTCGGCCTCGTTCGTCATGTGCGTCAACAGGCCGCGCGTGATGTAGATGAAACCGCCCGGCAGCGCGAAGGCATTCACCGCGGCATCATCGACGACGTGGAATTCCCAGGGGAGCTGCGGTCGTTCGGTCCCCGCCGCCAACGTCTGGCCAATGCGATTCACATACGCCTGCAGCCCGGCATCCGCATACA
Source organism: uncultured Gemmatimonadaceae bacterium (assembly GCA_964619835.1). GTDB lineage: Bacteria > Gemmatimonadota > Gemmatimonadetes > Longimicrobiales > RSA9 > JARRJS01. The sequence goes on from CAZUFP010000031.1 coordinate 47,705, forward strand.
GGCCATAGGTCGCTGCCACATCGGCGGCGCCCTGACGCCCCATCGCGATCTCCTGCGACTCCGATATCAGCGCCAGCTCTCGCCTGCCGCTGACCGGGTTCAGCGCACAGGCGAGTGCCATCATCAGCCCCGCGAGCGCAAGCGTACCCGACAGGACCTTCCGGTTCGTGCGGATCATCGGTGCTCTCCTCTGGAATGCCACCCGTCCTTCAGGTGCGCGGCCGCCACCTCACTCGCCTCATGCAACCCGCCGCCCCTGCAGCAGTCGGATCACCACGACGACGAGCGCGATTACCAGCAGCAGGTGGATCAGCCCGTGCATTGCGAAGCCGCTGAACAGGCCGAGAGCCCACAGCACGAGCAGTACGATTGCGATGGTCCACAACATGAGTTCCTCCAGTCCCAGTTCGTGCGAATTTGGCCGTCACCAACAGATCCTACGCCCTGCGACGGACTCCCATGCCGACGAACACGACACCGGCGAGCACAGCGACGCCGGCGACCCATGGACGGATGGTATGCTGTTGATCCGCGGACACCGTCAGGCCGATGGCGTGCACCACCTCGCGGTGGGACGTAAAGCTCCCGCCAAGAAAGAGGACCAGTGCACCAGCGACGATCAACACGATGCCCACAAGAATGGAGATCCGCATGGTCGTTCGCCCGAAACGGTGAAGTGGAGATGTACCGTCAACCAGGGTTCAAGTTAGCCGCGGCGTGTTCCGCCCGACATCACCCGTTGGGACCAGATGTGAACTAGTACCGAGGTGCTAGTCGCTGTCTCCAGCAAGTCGTTCACGGGAACTCGCGGGGCCGCTGAAGAGCCGGGATGGCCGGGGCCGGGTGCTTCAGGATCGACCCATCATGGTCCTCCCGGGCCTCACGGGGGGTGGCGTCGGCGCTCGGGCCGACCGTGGGGATGGTAGGAAGTCGGCGCGGAGAGTGAAGGCCGGAGTTGTAAGAATTCTGTGCAGACCTGGCCGGACAGCGCCCCTGGGCCCGTTACTCCGCCGGCTCCTTCTCCGCCATCTCCAGCACGTGCTGGAAGTGCGCCTTCTCCACGGGCTGCACCGACAGCCGGCTGCGTGTGGTCACCACCATGCCCTCCAGCGCCCCGTCCGCCTTCAACTCCTCCAGCGGCACGGTGCGCGGCAGCTTCCGCACGAAGCGGAGGTCCACCATGAACCAGCGCGGGTCATCGTCGGTGGCCTTCTCGTCGTAGTGGCCCGAGTCCGGGTCGCGGGCGGTGTGGTCCGGGTACCCCGCCCGCGACACCTCCGCCACTCCCACGACGCCGGGCGGGTCCGCGTTGCTGTGGTAGAAGAGCACGCCGTCGCCGACGCGCATGTCATCGCGCATGAAGTTGCGCGCCTGGTAGTTGCGCACGCCGTCCCAGAACGTCTCGCCGTCGCGCTCCAGGTCGTCGATGGAGTAGGCGCCGGGCTCGGACTTCATGAGCCAGTAGTTGCGGTCCGCCATGGGCCTTCCCGGTTGAACGTGCATGGATGCTCCAACGGATGCAGGGATGGTAGAGCGTCCGGCCGGAGAGGTCGAGGGGCGGAGGCTCAGCCCATGGGGCTGGGCGCCCGTTCTCCGGCGGCTGCGCCGCCCGATCCCGGGCCGGCCCCGTCCATACGTACGGCCGCCGCAGCCTGCTCCCGCACCCTGCGCACCCGGGGCTGGAGTTCGGGGTCGGCGTCGTTCCAGAGATCGGCTGCGCGGCTGTAGTAGAGTGCGGCCTCGGCGCTGTCGCCGCGCGCCTGGTGCAGCGCGCCCAGCCGCTCCAGCGTGTCGAACAGGAACACGGCGTCGAGCTTGACGGGGTAGCTGAGCGGCGGGTCGGTGAGGTACGCCTCGTATGCGGCGATGGCGGAATCCGGCTGCTGCAGCGCCTCGTAGGCCCGGCCCGCCAGCACCCGACGCAGCCTGGGGTCGGCGCGAAGGTCGGCGGAGACGTTGAAGGTGCAGGGGATGTCCGTTTCCGCCAGGAGCTGGAGGCTCCTTCCGGGCTGGCCTTTCGCCAGCTTGATGGCGGCCCCCAGCACGCCGCGGGACACGGACCAGTTCCCGCGGCCGTGACGCGTCAACGAGTCCAGCTGCGCCTGCGCCCGAGCCACATCGCCGGCGAAGGCGTAGACCAGCCCCGCATCGACCCAGGTGCCGGCCAGGTTCAGCGTATCCGGGAGATGGTCCAGCGCCGCCGTCATGTCTTCCACCGCCTCCACCGAGTCCCCCATCGCCACCAACCGGATGAAGGCCCGGTTGGTGACCCACAGGAAGGCACCTGCCAGGAGGCCGGCCTGTCGCATGCGGCGAATCGGCTGCTCGTATTGGCGCCAGGCCTCTTTCATGCGCCCCCGCACCGCGTACAGCTCCGCGGCCACGAGGCCCACCTGGGTGTCTTCCCCGGTCCTCGCTTTCAGGCGGGCCAGTGCCGAATCCGCCCGGACGTAGTCGCCCTTGCGAACCGCTGTGTTCACCTCGGCCCAGTCGAATTCCGAAACGGATTCCGGCGACTGCTTCTTCCAGAGAGACAGCGTCTTGCGCGCCTCGTCGAAGCGCCCCAGGCCCAGCTGCCCGTGGAAGAGATTGGACCACCCTCCCTCGCTCGAGGGATCCATCCGGATCAGCCGCTGGAACGTCGCCAGCGACTCCTGCCTGTGGCCGGTGCGTGCCTGGTAGACGCCGTAGTTCTGGAGCGGCCTGGGATCGTCCGGGTGGCGGCGCACATACGCCTCGTAGAGGTGAAGCATGGGCTCGTTGATGTCGCACTCGTCCGGCTGTGGCGCCGTCGTGTCCACCCAGTCCGCCAGCCGGTCGAACGTGTTTCCGCCCTCCACGACGAGCCGCTCGAACTCATTGAGCCGATCCCGGTGCTCGTACGCCTTCCGGCCCAGCTCCGCCTGGCGGTCCCAGTCGGTCATGGAATGGTTGAGAATGAAGCCGAGCGCCCAGTAGGCGGCCGCGAAGGTCGTATCGATGGCGATGGCCCGTTCCAGCAGTGGTGCGGCGTCCAGAGGCCGGCCCTGGCGCGTCCACAGGCGCATCGCGTCGCTGTAGAGCCGCAGCGCCTCCAGCGAGGACGTGGGCACCTGCTCCAGCGGCGGGTTCCGGCGGATCGCGTGCAGCGACTCGCCGATCCGCTCCCGGATCCGGCGGCTGATTCCGCCCAGAGCATCCGCCATCTCCGCGTCCGACCCGGCGACCGCCCGGAACCGACCCAGCACCTCCCCGCCTGCGCCGGCCTCCAGACGTGCCAGCAGCACGTAGCCGGACCCCACCGGATCGACCGCGCCCACCACCACCAGCGGATACCCGTCGCGCACGGCGATCTCATGGGCCGTCCGGGCGTCCACGATCGCCGACGAGTCCTGTCCCATCCGCCTGAGCGCCGCACCGACGGCCACCGGCCCCACCGGCCGCACGATGTCCGACCGGTCCAGATCGAACCGCAGCCACTCGGACACCATCGGCCCCAACCCGGGATCGGATGCGCTGGTGAAGTCCGCCACCAGCACGGGGTCGTACTTCGCGGCCTTGCCCTCCCGGATCAGAGTGCCCGGGCCACCCGTCCACCCCGAACGCACCAGCCCGTACCCCGCGAACACCAGCGAGGCCAGCGCGGCGACGAGCAGCGCGCGACGCCACCACGGACGGGGCCGCACGACCGGTCCGGTCCGCGGCTCGACGCCCGCCCATGAACCTGCGGCATGCGGTGCACCGTTCGGGCGCGCCACCGCTTTCGTCCGTGCCCGCACCGCCTCCACCACCGCCGCGGTCTCCGGCGCCGGCTCCACCTCCAGCTCGTCGGCCAGCACCGCCGTGAACTTCTCGTAGAACCGCAGTGCCGCGGCCCGGTCACCCGCCCCGGCCAGCGCCTCGATGAAATCCCTCACGGGACTCTCGTCCGTGGGCACCAGGCGCAAGGCCCGCTGCGCCATCCGCTCCGCTTCCGTGAGCGACCCGGCCGCAATGTTCGCGTGCGCGCCACGCCAGGCCGCGCCCGAGGCCATCTCCCGCAGCCGCTCCCGCTCCAGGTCCAGCCAGCTCATGAAGTCCGGCGCGCCGGTGACGTGCAGGCCTTCCAGCAACGTCCCCCGGTAAAGCTCCAGGGCGTCCGCCCAGCGGTCCGCGGCCATGGCCGCTTCGAACACCACCACGTCGCACTGGACCCGGGCCGCCTCCACGCCGATCTCTCCCGACCCCCGGCTCACCAGGACGCCGTCCGGCAGCCTGCGGCGCAGGAACGTCAGGCTCTGGGACAGGGCGTTGCGGCCGCGCGTCTGGTCCAGCTCGGGCCAGAACAACGCGAGCAGCGCATCGCGGCGCTGCATCTCGCCGGGGCGGGCGAGGACGAGGTAGGCGAAGAGGGCCGCCCGCTTGGGTTGGGAAAGGACGGCGTGCAGCGATTTACCGTCGTCGTCGTGCAGACCGAACGAACCGAACGCTTGCATCACGATCATACACGTGGCTCCCGGCGGGTAAGAGCGCCGTCGAACGACGGTAAGGAGCAGGTAAGACACACCGTTTATCCTTGGCTTTCAAGGTAAACGGGTGCATCTGGCGCCACAACGACTTCGCCGGTCCGCGCCCCCGGATCCTACCTGAACACGGAGGCACGCGATGAGGACCCTACGACTCGTGCCAGCACTGCTGGTCCCGGTCGCTTTTGCTGCGTGTGACGTGACCCAGCCCGCCACCGTCGCTCCCGGCGCCGCGCTGGAAGCCCGCCAGCCGTCCCGGCCGACCCTGGACCGGTTCCTGGTGGAGTACTCCGGCGACGTCGGCCCGCTGGCGGCAGCCGTGAACGCCGCCGCCGGCCATGTCGGGCGCATCCACCAGGACATCGGCGTCGTGGAAGTCGAGGGCCTGGCGGCGGTCGACATTCTGGCCCTGCCCGGCGTCCAGCATGCCACGCCCGACAGGGTGATGCACCTGATGGAGGACGCGACGCCCATACCGGTGGAAGGGCTGCCCATGGCGGTCAGCGCGTTCCAGCTTGACCCGCCGCCTGCGCCCGCTGCCGACGCCACCGCGGCCTACTTCTACGGCTGCCAGTGGGACCTGCAGCAGATCCACGCACAGGAAGCCTGGGCGCTGGGCGCACGCGGAGCCGGGATGAAGATCGCGCTCCTGGATACCGGCGTGGACGAAGACCATGTGGACCTGGTGGGGAAGGTCGACCTGGCCGAGAGCGTCAGCATGGTCACCTGGCACGACGACTACTGCCCGGCGAATGACGAGTCCACCATCACCGACTACAACTCCCACGGCACGGGCAACGCGGCGGAGATCGCCTCCAACAACGTCGGCGTGGCCAGCGTGGCGCCCGACGCGCAGACCGTCATGGTCAAGGTCATGACGTGCACCGGCGACGGCACGCTGGCCGACGTCCTGGCCGGCCTCCTCTACGCCGCCGACCTGGACGACGTGAGCATCATCTCCATGAGCCTCATGGGCCCGATGAAGCGCGGCGTGCCCGGCACCAACCGCTTCATCGCCATGTTCCAGAAGGCCGTGAACTACGCCACGCAGCAGGGCAAGCTGTTGGTGGGCACCGCCGGCAACAATGGCGTCGACCTCACCAGGCAGAAAGATTGGGCCTTCATCCCCACCTCGCTGGCCAACGTGAAGTCGGCCTACGCCACCGACCACCTGGATCACCTGGCCACGTATTCCAACTACGGCGTGTCCGACACGTGGGTGGGCGGGCCCGGCGGCCAGGACTGGGCCGACTACGACGGCGAGCCCCTGCCCGGCTGCTCCATCCAGCCGGCCCTGCAGAACCGCCTCATCCGGGCCTGCTCCGGCCACACCGTGCTTGCGGACGGTTTGAATTTCCCCTGGAACGCGTGCGGCAATGGTGACGACGCCATGTACCTCGTCGCCGGCTGGGGCACCAGCTACGCCACCCCCGAAGTGGCCGCCGTCGCTGCCCTGGTGCAGGCGATGCACAGGGGAAGCCTGAACCCGCACCAACTCGCCAACATCCTGGCCCAGACAGCCGATGACCTCGGCGCACCGGGCGTGGACGGACGGTACAGCCACGGCCGCGTCAACGCCGGGCGCGCGGTCCAGCACCGGTAGTCCCCCCGCACCGGTCCCGCAGCCGGTCGCGCCAAGCGCCGCCCGGGTTCCTCACCCGGGCGGCGCTTCATGCTCGGCCAGGGTACGCCAGGATGGTTGACGCGCAACCGGGAACGGGCGCACCCCCTGAACCCCGGGCGCTGCCACCTGCCGCCGCGCAGCGGCGGCGCCCCGCTGCCTGTGTCACAGTGGCAGCCGCGTCCCCACCCCGGCCTCCTCGGCGCGCTCCAGCACCCGCACCGCCACCGCCATGTCCTCGAGGGCCAGACCCAGGTTGACCGCCATGGTGCGCTCGCCGTCGCTCTGGCGTCCGGGCTTCGCCCCCACCACAAGCTCGGCCAGGTCGGCGTACGGCTCGGGCGTGTCCCGGAAGTAGCCCACCTCCCGGTAGTAGCGCATCTGGGCCACGTCGTCCGTGGCCAGGCGATCCGCCTCCCGCAGGGCCGGGCCCTGCCAGTACGAATCAAAGTCCACCAGCGACGCGAACGACCCGGGCGCCAGCCAACCGGCGGGAATCGGCGGGTCCGGGTGCTTCAGGATCGGCCCGCTGGTGACGACGATGTCCAGCCCCTTCACGGCGTCCGCCAGGTCCGTCACGGGCTCCACGTCCACGTCCAGCGCCAGGCCCATGTCCTCGGCAAAACGGCGCGCCGTGTCCGCATCGACGTCGTACGCCTTCACCGTGTCGACATCGAGTACGCAGGCCAGCGCTTCCAGGTTGCTGCGTCCCTGGACGCCGCATGCCACCACGCCCACGCTGCGGCTGTCCGAACGTGCCAGCCATTTCGCCGCGACGGCCGTCGCCGCCCCCGTGCGCATCGCCGTGATCCACGTGCAATCCATGACCGCCCGCGGGATCCCCGTCGCCGGGTCGTTGAGGATGAGAAGGCCGCTGATGTAGGGGAGCCCGAGCCCTCGGTTGTCCGGATAGCCCGACACCCACTTCATGCCCGCCGCCTCCAGCCCCTGGATGTACGCCGGCATGGCGTGAATGAAGGCGTCGGGACGCGTGTGGATGCCCGGCTTCGGCGGCATCGCCACCCGTCCCGCCCCCGTCTCCACCAACAAGCCGGCCAGCCCCGCGCTGGCCACCCGGCAGGTGAGGC
>CAZUFP010000032.1:0-17923 GCA_964619835.1 uncultured Gemmatimonadaceae bacterium
TATCCGCCTCGCCGTACCCTCCTCGCCGTATCGTCCTCGCCGTATCGTCCTCGCCGTACCCTCCTCGCAGTATCCGCCTCGCCGTACCCTCCTCGCCGTATCGTCCTCGCCGTATCGTCCTCGCCTCACCCTCCTTGGTTCACCAGCCGGCTACATGCCGTGGCGTCGCTGTGCGCTGGGCGGCAGCATGCCGTTCAGGCGCAGGTACATCGCCGCCTGGCCGTAGTGGTCGGCCCAGTCCTCCGCGAGGCCCATGACGGCCGTGGCGCGCGTGACTTCCCGGTTGCCGAAGAACGGCACCTGCTGGGACAGCCCGCCGTCATCCACCTTGGCGAGGGCATCGGCGCAGTAGCTGAAGGACTCCTTCAACCGGGCCACCAGCTGCGCCTTGGGCGACGTGGGATCCAGCTGGGGCTCCTTGGGTTGCGGCTGTCCGGAGATGGAGGAGCACATGAACTCGTTGGACGTGGCCACGTGGAGCATGAGCTGGCCGAAGCTCATCTGCTGCGGCGTCGGCTTGTAGGCGTACTTGTCGGCCGGCATCTCCTCGGCGGAGCCGACCAGGTTGCGCTGGTAGCGCTGCGACACCTGCCGCACCGCGTTCATGACGGGGCTGGCGGCGTCACTGGACGCTGTCGGGCCGGGCCCCATGGCCGGGCTGTTCCCCGCCGTCTGGGCGTGGGCGGCTGCCGGCAACGCGAGGGACACGGCGAGGATCGCCGCGCCTGCGCGGACGGCGGCGGTGACGGGCGCGCGGAAACGGCTCGTGGCGACACGAGTGCTCATGGCTGAACCTCCACTGGGGGAAGGGGGAGATGTGCGGAGGTTGGTGTGGTGCAAGTTTCCTGCCGACGCTTGCCGCGCACGGCGGCGCTGCCTACGATGCGGTCTGGCTCAAAATCCGAAAAAAGGCGTAGAACCCAGAGCAGATCGGGTGGCCGTTCGCCGGCCTCGCGGCGTGTGTCGTCGTGGCCGGCGTCGTCCGCGGCGTCGGATGGTCCGGCGTGCGGACCCTTCCGTAGCGTCGGACTGTCCGGCGGCGCGGAACCGCCCGACCGGTGTCACATCCGGAGGCAACGAATGAAAAGGCAACTGAACCGAACCCTATCCCTGTTCACAGCGGCGCTTCTCGTGGGCGCGGCCGGCTGCAGCCAGGGCGGAAGCGCGGGCGGCAAGGCGGGCGGCCAGGTGGCGGCCGCGGCTGCGGGCCCCGTGTTCAACGTGGCGATGCTGGACACGGCCATCTCGGCGTGCACTGATCTCAACCGGTTCGTCAACACCAAGTGGGACGAGGAAAATCCCATCCCGCCGGACCAGAGCCGCTGGGGCTCGTTCAACGAGCTGGCGGAGAAGAGCCTGGACGAGCAGCACCAGATCGCGGAGCAGGCGGCGCAGGACGCCGACAAGGCCGAGGCCGGCTCCATCCAGCAGAAGATCGGCTGGCTGTACCGTTCGGGCATGGACTCCACGGCCATCAACAAGGCGGGCTACGACCCGATCAAGCCCGAGCTGGCCGCCATCGAGGCGATCAACAGCCCCATGAACCTCGTGGTCTGGCTGGACATGGCCTTCTCCCGGGGCCAGGGCCAGGTGTTCCGCTTCCGTTCGGGCGCGGACTTCAAGGACGCCAAGATGCAGATCGGCTACGCCGGCCAGGGCGGCCTGGGCCTGCCGACGCCGGACTACTACACGAAGGCGGAATACAAGGACCTGCGGGACGCGTACGTGAAGCACATGGCCAGGCTGTTCGAGCTGACGGGCGTGCCGGCGGACCAGGCGGCGCGGCAGGCCGACCAGGCGATGGCCCTGGAGACCAGCCTTGCGGAGCATTCCCTGTCCCGGGTGGCACTGCGCAATCCCAAGAACCAGTACCACTTCGTGTCGGTCGCCGAGGCCAACAAGGTCACGCCGCACTTCGACTGGGCGCCGTTCTTCAAGGCGCAGGGCGTGGACGTGGGCAAGGGCTTCTCGCTGTCGCAGCCCGCGTTCTTCGCCGGGATGGACAGCCTGATCGCCCACGCGCCGCTGGAGGCGTGGAAGTCGTACCTGGCGTTCCACGTCATCGACCGGGCGTCCCCCTACCTCTCCACCCCGTTCGAGGATGAGGCGTTCGCGTTCAGCGGCCAGACGCTGCGCGGCCAGCCGCAGCAGCGTCCGCGCTGGAAGCGGGTGCTGGGCACCGTGAACGGCTCGATGGGCATGGCCCTGGGGCAGCTCTACGTGGCGAAGTACTTCCCGCCGGAGGCCAAGCAGCGTGCGGAAGAGCTGGTGACGAACGTGCGCAACGCGCTGAAGGCGCGCATCCAGAACCTGAGCTGGATGAGCGAGGCCACGAAGGCGAAGGCGCTGGACAAGTGGCAGAAGTTCCTGCCCAAGATCGGCTACCCGGACCACTGGCGTGACTGGTCCGGCCTGGCCATCTCGCCGGACCACTACTACCAGAACGTGGCGGCGGCCCGGAAGTTCAACTACGAGTACAACATCCACAAGATCGGCCAGCCCACGGACCGGCACGAGTGGGGCATGACGCCGCAGACGGTGAACGCGTACTACAGCCCGACGGAGAACACGATCAACTTCCCCGCCGCGATCCTGCAGCCGCCGTTCTTCTACGCCAACGGCGACGACGCCATCAACTACGGCGGCATCGGCGCGGTCATCGGGCACGAGTCCAGCCACGGCTTCGACGACCAGGGCAGCCAGTTCGACGGCGACGGCAACAACGAGAACTGGTGGACCACGGCGGACCGGGACAAGTTCAACGCCCGCACGGCAAAGCTGGTGGCGCAGTTCGATTCGTACACGCCGCTGGCCGACCATCCGGACAAGCACGTGAACGGCAAGCTCACGCTGGGCGAGAACATCGCCGACCTGGCGGGCCTGAACGTGGCGTACGACGCGTTGCAGACGGCGTTGAAGAACAACCCGAAGGAAGCCAGCGAGAAGATCGACGGCTATACGCAGGACCAGCGCTTCTTCATGAACTGGGCCCGGGTGTGGCGCGGCACCATGCGGGAGAAGGAGCAGCTGGTGCGCCTGAACACGGACCCGCACTCGCCGCCGCAGTTCCGGGCCATCGGCGCGCCGTCGGACATGCCGGCGTTCGCCCAGGCGTTCGGCTGCAAGGCCGGCGACCCCATGGTTCGCTCGGGGGACCAGCGGGTGAGCATCTGGTGACGCTGGAGGCCCGACGATCGTCGGTGCACCGTTGACCGACGACCGTTGACCGCCCGGCTCCGCGACGCGGAGCCGGGCGGTTCGCATTCCGAAGGTGCGCGGCCGGCCCCGGTCAGGCCCTCATGCGAGCGAGGGAGTCCCGGATGAGCTGAAGCATGTCCTGGAGGGACTCGGGCAGCTGCCGCTCGGCTTCGTCCAGGTCCACCTGCCCCGCGAGCCGTGCTGCTTCCTCCCGCTTGTCCGCCCGGAGCAGCGCCAGGATGGCGGTGACGAGGGCCAGGCTACGCTGAGGGTCGTCCAGTTTCTGCGCGATGGCCAGCATCTCGTCCACCCGGTCGTCGACGCCGTCCCGCCCGTCGGGCCAGACGGACACGAGTTTCTGCACCGCGCCGAACCGCTTCATGGTTTCCGCGCCGCCGGTGCCGGCGAGGACAGTCAGCAACACGTCGGCCGCTCCGTCCCGGTCGCCGCTGTCCCACCGGAAGTCGGCCTCGAGCATGGCGATGTCGATCCGGTCGCCGGGGTCGGTGTAGTCGGGGGCCACGTCCGCGAGCAGGCCTTCCGCGTCGTCCGTGTTGCCGGTCCGGTGAAGCGCGCCGGCGGCAGCCAGGGCGAGGGGCAGCCGCTGGGGCCCGGCGATGCCGCGCTCCAGGAGCGACGCGCCGATGCGCGCGAGGTCTGGGCTCGTGTCGGCGTCCATGCCGGACGCCCGGCAGAGCACCGAAAGGCCCGCCGTGATGCGCGCGAGGTCATCGCGCCGTTCGTCCCGCGCGGCCAGCTCGTCCAGGACGCGCACGCACAGCTTCAGGCTTTCCGGCGCCACTCCGGACCTGTAGCCCAGCAGCATCATGTGGTCGATGGCCTGGATGTCGTCGTTCGCCGACGACGTTCGTTCCGCCGCCGCCAGCGCACCCGCCAGCTCCGCCTCCGCCCGCCCGAAGTCGTGCCGGCCCAGGGCGTGCTTCGCGGCCTCCATGGCCTGCTCGAACGCGCCCTGGTCCAGGGCTTCCCGGTCCGCTTCCGCCAGCAGGTCCAGGTCGTCGGCGTTCGGCCGCAGCTTCACCGTCTGCCCCAGGCCCAGCAGGCCCGAGATCTGGTCACGGGGCACGGCCAGCGCGGCCATGATGGTGCCCTGGAGCCGCAGCAGCGGACCCAGATCGCCGACGAACGCGGCCAGTCCGCCGATGAGCTCGCCGGCGCCAGGCACGACGCTGCCCAGCGCAAACGCCTGCATGGCGTCCACCTCCCCGCGAAGGATGGCCGCGGCGTGCGAGGCAAGGGCCCGGGTGGCCGGCGGGTCGCCGGCGTGGGCCCGCACCAGGCCGATGGTGCCCAGGAACATCATCTGGTCCGGATCGCCGTACCCCGACCCCACCCCGCCCCCGCCGCCGGCGAAGATGCCCATGGCGCCCAGCTGCGCGTTGATGCTCTGGTTGAGCTGCTGCTGGAACTGGAAGCTCTGCTGCATGTTCATGGCGTACTGCAGCGTCTCTTCGGGGATCTCCGCGGGCCGGAGCCGGGCATGCAGGATGGACACGGCGGGATTCTGGTTCCACAGCGCGCGCAGCTGCTGGAAGAACGTCTGCTGGGGCGACATACCGGCCTCCTAACGTTCGATGTCCACGGTCGGTCGCGGTCATCCATCACAAACCTCGAAGCACGGGTGAACGCCCCGCGGCGCCGCGCGGCAAACAGGTCCGGGGATGAAGACGAAAGACGGCCCGTGGGGAACGGGCGAACCGGCCCTTTTCGACGGGCCGCACGACAATATAACGGCGCACGTGTGGAGGAAGTCAACGGCCGTCCGCGCCGTCGTCCGCGCCGGACGAAGGCGGGGAACGGCTTCAAACGGGTTGGTCCTTGACAGCCGCCGCAGCCGGATCGTATCTAACGGTGTGACGTTTCTCCCCCGTCACGCAGAGTCGTTCGTTTTCCTCGACGGCGACTCGGGACGACGCTGTCCTCCCTGCAAAATTCCGTTTTCCCCCTTTGCTCGTGGAGGCGCGTGCGCATGCCCATCACCATGAAGTCCATCCTCCGTGTCGAAGTCGCCGGCGCCGGAACGTCCTCGGCCACGCACACCCTGGAAGCCGAGGCGTACGACCAGATCGACGTGACCGTGCCCACCGGCAGCCCGAACACGGCGACCGTCCAGGTGCAGCCGGGCGGGAGCGGGCAGGTCCAGCTGCTGTTCATCACGGCCAGCGCGTACCCGGTGGACGGCAGCGGCACGGCGCAGCTCAGCTACACGGTGGACGGAGGCGGCTCCAACGCCCTCACTGCGCCGCTGCTGGCGGTGGGAGGTGCCGTCGCGCTGCTGGGAAGCGTGAACCAGATCGTTTTCACGAACGATTCCCCTGCAGAGATCGACATATCGATTCTGGTGGGTCGGGACGCCACGGCCTGAGCGTTCCCTCCATCATCGTCATCCCCAATCAGTCGAGTGACCGATGCCAACGACACCGACCTACCCGGGCGTATACGTCGAGGAAGTCCCCAGCCAGATCCGCACGATCACGGGCGTGGCGACCTCCATCACGGCGTTCATCGGCCGCGCCCTGCGGGGCCCGGTGGGTGACCCCATCCGGGTGCAGGGCTTCGCCGAGTTCGACCGCGCCTTCGGAGGGCTCTGGCGGGACAGCATGATGAGCTACGCCGTGCAGCATTTCTTCCTGAACGGCGGATCCGACGCCCTCATCGTGCGGGCGTTCAACAACGATCCGTCGGGTGCCGGCGGCGTGGCGCCGGACGACTTCTCCGGCTTCGTTGCCACGTACTCGCTGGCCGGCTCCGGCGGCGGCCTGACCCTCGCCGCGGCCAACCCGGGCGCGTGGGGCGACCACCTCCAGATCTTCGTCGACCACGACACCGCCGACCCTACGGACAACACGCTGTTCAACCTGACGGTGAACCGCCTGGAGAACGGCGTGGTGCGCGCTTCGGAGCGCTGGCGCAACCTGTCCACGGTGGACGGCAATGCCCGGAACGTGACCCGGGTGCTGGAGCAGCAGTCGGACCTGGTCCGGGTCTCCGGCGCCGTGCCGGCCCAGGCGCCGGACCCGAGCCTGACGGACTCCGACGGCAACCCCATCGCCGCAAGCGTCACGACCCACGGCGACGACGGCGGCGCCATCGGCTTCGACCAGGTGGCCAACGACAACCTGAAAGACCTGCGCCTGGGGCTGTACGCCCTGGAGGACGCCGACCTCTTCAACCTGCTCTGCATCCCGCCGTTCCAGCGGGACACCGACGTGGACTTCGACACGTGGACCAACGCCCTGGCGTACTGCCGGGAGCGGCGGGCCATGCTGCTTGTGGACCCGCCGTCGTCCTGGAACGCGCCCGCCGACGTGCGGGACGGCACCACCGGCGTCGACGGCACGAGCCCGCTGGTGCCGGCCCGGGACGAGAACGCGGCGCTCTACTTCCCTCGCGTCCGCATGTCCGATCCGCTGCAGGAGAACCGCCTGGCGACGTTCGCGCCGTGCGGCGCGGTGGCGGGCATCTTCGCCCGCACCGATGCGCAGCGCGGCGTGTGGAAGGCGCCCGCAGGCCAGGACGCCACGCTGCTGGGCGTGCGCCAGATGGGCTACCGCATGACCGACGGCGAGAACGGCCAGCTCAACCCGCTGGGCGTCAACTGCCTGCGCACGTTCCCCGTCACCGGCAACGTGGTGTGGGGCGCCCGCACGATGGAGGGCGCGGACCGGCTGGCCTCGGAGTGGAAGTACATCCCCGTCCGGCGGCTGGCGCTCTACCTGGAGGAAAGCCTGTACCGGGGGACGAAGTGGGTGATCTTCGAGCCCAACGACGAGCCGCTCTGGGCGCAGATCCGGCTCAACGTGGGGGCGTTCATGCACAACCTCTTCCGGCAGGGCGCGTTCCAGGGCAGCTCGCCCCGGGACGCCTATTTCGTCAAGTGCGACAGCGAGACGACCACCCAGAACGACATCGACCAGGGCATCGTCAACCTGCTCGTCGGTTTCGCCCCGCTCAAGCCCGCCGAGTTCCTGATCATCAAGATCAGCCAGATCGCGGGCGACATCCAGACCTGATCCCGGAAGGACGGACATGGCCCAGTTCAGCGTTAACCCGGAACGGTTCGACCCGTACAAGAACTTCAAGTTCCGCGTGAAATGGGATGGCCGCTACGTGGCCGGGATCAGCAAGGTGGGCGCCCTGACGCGGACCACGGAGCCGGTGGAGCACCGGGAGGGGGGCGACCCCAGCACGGTGCGCAAGTCGCCCGGCCAGACGAAGTACGAAGCGGTGACGCTGGAGCGCGGCGTGACCCACGACGTCGAGTTCGAGCAGTGGGCGAACAAGGTGTGGAACTGGGGCTCCGGCCTGGGCGCGGAGGTGTCCCTGAAGGATTTCCGCAAGGACATCATCATCGAGACCTACAACGAGGCCGGCCAGCTCGTCATCGCGTACAAGGTCTACCGGTGCTGGGTGTCGGAGTACACGGCCATGCCGGAGCTGGACGCCAGCGGCAACGCGGTGGCCATCCAGCACATCAAGCTGGAGAACGAGGGCTGGGAGCGGGACTACGAGGTGACGGAGCCGACGGAGCCGAGCTTCACCGAGCCGCAGTAAGCCGCTGCCCCGGTGAAGCCCGATGCACTCACTCCCCGCCGCACGCCTGCTCGACGCATGGGAGCGCGGCTACGCGCTGACTCCCGACCGCCGGGCGATCCTGCTCCTCGAGGCCGCCTGGCCCGAGGAGACGCCGGAGGCGCTGGCGCGCCTGCCCATCGGCCACCGGGACGCGCGCCTGCTGGACGTGCGCACGCACCTCTTCGGCGAGTCCATCGAGGCCGTGGTGGCCTGCCCGGCCTGCGGACAGACGCTGGAGCTGGCCGTGGACGCCGGCGATCTGCGCGTGGAGCCGCCCGGCCCGGCGCCTCGCGCGGCGGAATTCGTCGTGGACCGGGACGGCTACACGGTGCGGTTCCGCCTGCCCAACACGGAGGACGTCGTGGCGGCGAAGTCCGGCAACGGCCACGGGCCCGCGCTGCTGCTCCAGCGTTGCGTGGTGGAAGCGCGCCGCGGCGACACCCTCTTCGCCGCGGAGGACCTGCCGGAGGCCGTGGTCACGGCCGTCGCCGATGAGATGGAAACGGCCGATCCCCAGGCGCGCCTGTCCTTCGACCTGCGCTGCCCGGACTGCGGCCACAGCTGGGAGAGCGCGTTCGACATCGTGGCGTACCTCTGGACGGAGATCGACGCCTGGGCCCGCAGGACTCTGCGCGATGTCCACGGCCTGGCCCGGGCCTACGGCTGGACCGAACCCGAGATCCTGGCCATGAGCGCGTGGCGCCGGCAAGCGTACCTGAACCTGATCCACGGATGAGCGACTTCCTCCGCAGCCTGATCCAGCGCCACGTGGCGACGCCTGCCGGCGCCGTGCGGCCGCGGCTGCCGTCGCGGTTCGAAGCGCCGTCCGACGGGGTGTGGGGCGGCGTGGGCGGGGCCGAGGCCGGCGTGGGAGGTCCAGCCGCGGGGTCGGACGCGGGGGTGTCGGAAGCGGAGACCCTGGACCGGACCGCCCAAGCGGCAGGCCGGTTCGGCGATGCGGCGGGGCGGCCGGCGGGCCATGCCGGCGCGCCCGGCGACGCCGGGTCGGAGCCCACCGTGTCGCTTCCCCGATCCGGCGCCATGCCGCCATCCGACGACACCGTCGCGGCCGGCGCTCGAACGGGCGCTGTGGGGCCGGCGGCCGGAGACCCGCGCGCAAGTCGGCCGGCAGCGTCGTCGTCCGCGCCGGCGGAAGCAGGCGGCCCGCCGGGGCGCCGGGGGCCGGCACCGGAGGCCGGCCTCGCAAGCGCGGGCTCCGCCGGCGCACCGTTGCGGCCCGCGCCCGGGACGCCATCGCCCCGGCCATTCGCAGACGCAGCCGCGGGCGGGCCGGGGGGGATCCGGAAGCACGCGACGCCGGCGGCGCCGTTCCTTCCGGCGTCGGCCGGGGGTGCGGAGTCGGGCGGCCCGGACGCATCCGTCGACGCATCCGCCGGCGCCATCACGCCGCGGATCACGCCCGCCGCCTCCGGCCGGGCCGGCGCGGGCGAGGACCGGGCGGTGCGCCAGGGGCCGGCGGATGGGCCGGCCGGCGGCGTGGCGGCGGCGTCGGGGCCGGAACGGGACGGCGCCGCGAACGGGCCCTTCGCCGGGCGCCGGGAGCCCGGCGGATCCGACGACGCGCCGGTCATCCGGGTCACCATCGGCCGGGTCGACGTACGCGCCGAGAAGCCGGCGCCGCGCGCCCCGCGACCTGTGGCCTCGCCGCGGGCGCCGCTGCTGTCCCTGAGCGAGTATCTCAAGCGGCGTGGCGAGGGCGGCCGATGAGCAATCACCTGGCCGTCGCCACCGTGACCGCCACGCTGCGCAACCTGCTCCAGGACGCCGTGGCCGGGGACGTGACGGGCGCTCAAGTCACCACGGTGCACCCGCGCGACAACGCGAACCTGCCGGCGCTGGGCGCCAACCTGTACCTGTACCAGGCGGTGCCCAACGCGGCGCTGCGCAACCGTGACCTGCCCACGCGCACCGCCGCGGGCCAGACGGTGCAACGGCCCACCGTCGCCCTCGACCTGCACTACCTCCTGTCGTTCTACGGGACCGAAAGCCAGCTGGAGCCGCAGCGCGTGCTGGGCTCGGCGGCCCGGGCGCTGCATGCGCGGCCGCTGCTGACGAAGGACATGATCCAGGCCACGCTGGACGCGGCGCGGGCGGAAGACCCGAACCACTACCTGCTGGCGTCGGACCTGGCGGAGGACGTGGAGCGGGTCAAGCTCCTGCCCATGCCCCTGGACGTGGAGGCCCTGTCCAGGCTCTGGTCCGTGCTGCTCCAGACGCCCTACACGCTGTCCATGGCCTACCTGGCCTCCGCGGTGCTCATCGAGGCGGATGAGACGCCGCGGCGCCCGCTGCCGGTGCGGGAGCGCGGCATCGACGTGTCGCCGTTCCAGCGTGCCCGCATCGAGGCCATCGAGACGGAGGACGGCGCCACCGAGCCGATCCAGATGGGCGACACCGTCGTGCTGCGTGGCACCCAGCTCGCCGGCGCCATCACGGGGATCCGGGCGGGCGTGGTGGACGGCCTGGCCCCCGTCCCCAACTCGGTGACGCCTTCCGAGGTGAAGGTGGCGCTCACCGATCCGGCGCTGCGGGCGGGCGTGGTGGGCGTGCAGATCGCGTACGACAGCGGCGCCACGTCCAACGTCGCGGCGCTGGTGCTCCGCCCGCGCGTCGCCCGGGACGGCGGCGGCAATTACCGGGTCACGCACGACGCGGCCGCCGACACGCTGACCGTGGTGCTCACGCCCCAGGTGAACCCGGAGCAGCGCGTCGAGCTGTTCCTGAACGAGTTCCGTCCGGCCCCGGGCACGGGCCACGCCTACCGCTTCGCGGCCCAGCCGGCCGCGGCCGCCACCGACACCGTGACGTTCGCCGTGACCGGCGTGGCGGCGGCCCGCTACCTGGTGCGGGTCCAGGTCAGCGGCGCGGAGACCGTGCTGGACGTGGAGACGAACCCGGCGAGCCCGGACCACGGCTTCTACGTGGCCCCGTCCATCACGCTGCCATGAGCGAGGCGACCGTGCAGGCCCGGGACGAAGCGAACCAGCGCTACCTGATGGCGTCGCTGGAGCGCGTGCGCCTGGCGATGGACGACGCTGCGAACAACGGCGCCGGAAGTGGTCAGGCAGCGGGCGCGGTGTCCGCGCCCGGGGCATCCGGGGAAGCGGCGCCTTCCGGGCCGGGTCGTGACGGGCTGCAGACGAAGCTGCAGGCCGTCGAGCGCCGTCTGGAGGCGCTGCGCTCGGACATGGACGGCCCGCCGCCCATCGACGGCCTCTGCCAGGCGTTCGCCCTGTCGCCGTTCGAGCGGGACGTATTGCTGCTGTGCGCGGGCGTGGAGCTGGACGCGTCGTTCGCGGCCAAGGTCGCCGCGGCCGCGGGTGCCAGCGGCGCCCCCACGTTCGGCCTGGCGCTGGCGACGTTGCCGGATGCCCACTGGAGCGCCCTGGCGCCGGGAAGCCCGCTTCGCCGCTGGCGGATGATCGACGTCGGCGCCGGCGACCGGCTGGTGTCGAGCCCGCTGCGCATCGATGAGCGGGTGCTCCACTTTTTGGCCGGCGTGCACGGCCTGGACGAGCAGCTCCAGGGATTCGTCCTGCCGCTGGCCGGTCCGGCGGAGCGGCTGGCGCCGTCACAGGCTGCGGTGGCGGCGGAGGTGGCTGGGGTGTGGGCCCGGGGCCCGCAGCCGCTGCCCGTCGTGCAGCTCATCGGTGGGGCGGCGGACGGGCGGGCGGTGGCCCGCGCGGCAGCGGCCCGGCTGGGCGTGGCGCTGCAGGTCATGGAAGCGTCCGCGTTGCCTTCGGCGCCCCATGAGCGGGACGTGCTCACGCGTCTGTGGGAGCGGGAGGCGGTGCTGGGGGGCAGCGCGCTACTCATCGAAGTCGAAGGCACGGCGTCGGAGCCGGACCGCGCGGCCCGGCTCCGCCATTTCCTGGAGACCACAGCGGCGGCCCTGCTGGTCGCCACGCCGGAACGGGTGGCCCTTCCCCATCGCCCGACCGTGACGTTTGCCGTCCGCAAGCCGACCGCACCGGAGCAACGGCAGCTCTGGGTCTCCCTGCTGGGCAGGGAGGCCGGCCCGCTCAACGGCCACGTGGACCGGCTCGCCGGCCAGTTCGACCTGTCCCTGTCGGCCATCGAAGCGGCCTGGAGCCAGGCGCAGGCCGCCTCTTCCGCCGACGACGCCCTGGGCCGCCGCCTCTGGTCTGCGTGCCGCGGCCAGGCCCGGCCGAAGCTGGGCGACCTGGCGCAGCGGATCGAGCCGGCGGCCACCTGGGACGACCTGGTGCTCCCCGAGCTCCAGACGCGGGTGCTGCACGAGATCGAGATGCACGTGCGCCACCGCATGACGGTGTACGAGTCGTGGGGCTTCGCGGCAAAATCGTCGCGCGGGCTGGGCATCGGCGCGCTGTTCGCCGGCCCCAGCGGCACGGGCAAGACGATGGCCGCCGAGGTCCTGGCCGGAACGCTGGAGCTGGACCTGTACCGCATCGACCTGAGCCGCGTCGTCAACAAGTACATCGGCGAGACGGAGAAGAACCTGGGGCGGGTGTTCGACGCCGCCGAGCAGGGCGGCGCCATCCTGCTGTTCGACGAGGCCGATGCGCTCTTCGGCAAGCGGAGCGAAGTGAAGGACAGCCACGACCGCTACGCCAACATCGAGGTCAGCTACCTGCTCCAGCGGATGGAGGCGTACCGTGGGCTGGCGATCCTCACCAGCAACCAGAAGGGCGCGCTGGACGACGCGTTCCTGCGCCGGCTCCGCTTCATCGTCACGTTCCCCTTCCCCGACCCGGCGCAACGCAGCGCCATCTGGCGCCGGATCTTCCCCCCGGAGACGCCCACCGACGGGCTGGACCCGGACAGGCTGGGCCGCCTCAACGTGACCGGCGGCAACATCCGCAACATCGCCATGCACGCCGCCTTCCTGGCCGCCGACGCGGGTCGGGCGGTAGGCATGGCGGACGTGCTGCGGGCCGCCCGCACCGAGTACGCCAAGCTGGAGCGGCCGCTGACGGACGCCGAGATCCGGGGGTGGACATGAAGCCGACACGTGTGGACCTGCGGATCGACGAGCTGGTGCTGCACGGGTTGGCCGGGGTCCACGGGCCGCGTCTGGGCGCCGCGGTGGAACGGGAGCTGGCGCGCTTGATCGCCGAGCGGGGCGTGCCCGATGCCTGGCGCGATGGCCGGAACATCGCGGCGGACGCCGTCGTGGCAGACGTCGTCGCGCCAACCCGGCCCGTTCCCCGGGATGGTGGCCACGGCGCCCTGGGCGCCGGCATCGCCAGGGCCGTTTACGAAGGCATCGCGGGCAACGCCGGCGACGGAGGTGAGCGGTGACGCACGCGCACGCTTCCGCCGGTCGTGGGCCGCACATCGAGCCATGGACGCCCATTCCGGCATCCCGCGGTGTGCTGCAACGCTGTTCCTGCGGCGGCTCGTCGGGGCCAACGGGCGAATGCACGGAGTGCCGTCGAAAGCGGAAGCTCGGCCTGCAGGCCAAGCTGCGTGTGGGTCCGGCCGGGGACCGCTACGAGCGGGAAGCCGACAGGATCGCCGCGAGCGTGGTCGGCGCCGGACGGACGTCCGGGAACCCACTCCGGGTGACCCCGCTGGTGCAGCGGAGCGGCAGCGGCGTGGCGGCGGCGGCGCCCGACACGGTGGGCCGCATGCTGGCGGAGCCGGGTCGTCCGCTGGACCCCGGTGCCCGACGCGACATGGAATCGCGCTTTGGCCGCGACTTCGGGCACGTCCGGGTCCACGCCGGCTCACGCGCTGTGGACGCCGCCCGTTCCGTGGGCGCCCGGGCATTCACGGTGGGGCGGGACGTGGCCTTCGCTGCCGGCGAGTACCGCCCCGGCTCCGCGTCCGGGCGCCGGCTCCTCGCCCACGAGCTCACGCACACCCTCCAGCAGGGAGCGGCGGGCGGCCCGGCGACGATCGGCGGGGGTGCCGTCCAGCGGCAGCCGGTCCCGTCGCCCGACCCGCCCAGGCGAGGCGCGGGGCCGATGACCCCGGCCCGGGCCGCCGACCTGGCGGAAGCCACGTGCGACGTCAAGAGCCTGTGCCGGCTCCATTTCGCCCATCCGGACGTCGTCTCCAACAGCCGGGTGGCGAGCCTCGTGCACCGCTGCCGCCCGGGAACGCTCGTGGGACCCTCCCCGTGCCTGGACCTGTCGGTCATCAGCCCCGAGCTCGACTTCGGCGCCGGATCCGGCACGAGTCCAGCGTTCAAGACGCCGTCCAAGAAGCCGCCCGCGAAATCCGGCGGAGGCCTCCCGGACTTCGGGAAGCTTCTCACCTTCGAGCTCCACACCGGGGACGGCACGTTTACCGTCAAGCTGCCGACGTCCCTCACGTTCAAGCTCCCCGTCGAGTTCCAGGGCGCCCACAAGATCACGTTCGAGATGTCGGCCAAGGCGTCCGGCGCCTTCTCGTTCTCCATCACGCTGGACGGCATCCCCCACATCCAGATCAAGTCCACGACCACGGCGGATGTGAGCAGCAAGACGGTGAAGAGCGAGATCAAGATCTCGTCCGCCATGAAGACCTGCCACGCGCCCGACTCCCATTCCACCCGGGCGTCCCTGAAGAAGGCCGGCGAGAAGCTGAAGACGGCCATCGAGCAGGTCAACAAGTCACCGGAGCAGGTGAAGGCGGAGAAGGCCGCGCAGAAGACCGGCGCCACGGTGCACCCGTCGCCCCCCGAAGGCATGGACCGCCTGAAGCGGCTGGGCGACGTGGTCAGCGGCATCGTGGACGTCAAGAAGGCGGTGGACAAGGCCAAGGAAGGGTGCAAGCCGACGCCCACCATCTCCTTCGGGATCACGGGCCAGGCGCCGATGGAGCCCGGGTCACCGAACGCGCCGGCCGCCAGCATCACCGGCAACCTGATCATCAACTTCTGACGGCCACCCACGCCCGAGGCACACAGGCCCATGACCACATTCCCCCGCTCCCCGCGCCTCGTCAAAGGCGCCATCGTCGGGATCGACCCGTTCAATCCGCTGGCCAGCGTCATCGTGTTCCAGTACAACCCGAAGACGATGACCCGCCGGCTGCAGGCCAGCACGCCGCAGGGCGATGGCGCGCGCTCGGAGGTGCTGCGGCTGAGCGGCGCGCCGGTGGAGAACATCGACCTGAAGGTCGAGATCGACGCCACGGACCAGCTGGAGGCGGGCGACGCGCAGGCGGAGAGCCTGGGCATCTATCCCCAGCTGTCGGCGCTGGAGATGCTGCTCTATCCCAAGAGCGCGCAGGTCATCCTCAACACGGCGCTGCTGGCGGTGGGCACCATCGAGATCGTGCCGCCGGCCGCGCCGTTCACGCTGTTCATCTGGGGACTCAAGCGGGTGGTGCCGGTGCGCCTGGAGAGCTTCTCCATCGAGGAGCAGGAGTACGACCCGAGCCTGAACCCCATCCGCGCGGACGTGTCGCTGGGCCTGCGCGTGCTCAGCTACAACGACTTCAACGTGACGCACCCCGGCTTCGCCGTGTTCATGGCGCACCAGATCGCCAAGGAGGTGATGGCCACCCTGGGCAGCATGGGCAACCTGGCCGGGGGCGTGTCGGCATCCTTCGACGTGAGCGTGTGAGATGTTCGATCCCACGAGCCGGTACTACGGCATCCCCACGGCCACCTGGAGCCGCGACGACGGCGAGGCGATCACGTACGTGCGCCGGCGGTTCCTGCCGCAAGGCAACCGGCTGGCCACGCTGGCCGAGGTGACGTTCTCCGAAGGCGACCGCCTCGACCTGATCGCCGCCCGCACGCTCGGCAACGCAGAGCATTTCTGGCGGATCTGCGACGCCGCCAACGCCATGGACCCGTTCGACCTGGAACGCCAGCCGGGCCGGCGCCTGCGCGTGCCCGTGCCGGGAGCGAACCCATGAGCCTGCTGGGCAGCACGCTGACGCTGTGGGTGGGGCCCACCGTGCCCGTGCCCCCGCCCCCCGCGTTCCTGGAGGCCCTCCACGAGGTGGAGGTCAGCACCAGCGACGCCGGGCGGTCGGGGTTCCGGCTCACGTTCAGCGTCGGCCGCAACTCCACTATGCCTCTGGACTACGACCTGCTCACCGGCCCGCTGCTCCAGCCGTTCAGCCGGGTGCTCCTGATGGTGACGTTCAACGCGGTCCCGCAGGTGCTCATGGACGGCATCATCACGAACCAGCAGCTCAGCCCGGGCCAGGAGCCGGGCACGTCCACGCTGACGGTCATGGGCGAGGACGTGAGCGTGATGATGGACCTGGAGGAGCGCTCGGCGGAACACCCGGCGCAGAACGAGATGGTCATCGCGCTGAAGATCATCGCGACGTACGCCCGCTACGGCCTCATTCCCCTGGTGCTGCCGCCCCCCAGCCTGGACATCCCGCTGCCCATCGAGCGGATCCCGGTGCAGCAGGTCACGGATCTCCAGTACCTGCAGCAGATGGCGGACCGGTTCGCGTACGTCTTCTACGTCACGCCGGGCCCCGCGCCCATGACCAACACGGCATACTGGGGCCCGCCGGTGCGGGTGGGCCTGCCGCAGCGCGCGCTGAAGACCGATGTCGGCCCCAGCACCAACGTGACGTCCATCGACTTCCAGTACGACGCCCTCGCCCCCACGCGCGTCGAGGGCCAGGTCCGGGACCGGCGCCTCGACCAGACGCTGCCGGTCATGACATTCGCCAGCACGCGGCCGCCGCTGGCGGCCCGGAACGCCCTGCTCACGCAGTCGTCCACGCGGGTGCGCCAGTTCCGCCAGAGCGGGCTGGACACCACGCAGGCGTTCGCCCGGGCGCAGGGCGAGACGGACAGCGCCGCGGACCGCACCGTCACCGCGCGGGGGCAGCTGGACGCCCTTCGCTACCAGGGCATCCTCCAGCCCCGGGGCCTGGTGGGTCTCCAGGGCGCGGGCTTCACCTACGACGGCCTGTACTACGTGCAGCAGGTCACCCACACCATTCGCAGAGGCGCATACAGCCAGGACTTCACCCTGACCCGCGAGGGGACGGGTTCCATCACACCGGTCGTCGTGCCATGAGCCAGTTCTTCGGGAAGTACCGGGGCCAGGTCGAGAACAACCTCGATCCCATGTTGCTGGGCCGCGTGCAGGTGAGCGTACCGGCCGTACTGGGCGAGGGGACGCTGAGCTGGGCCATGCCGTGCTCGCCTTACGCCGGCGATGGCGTCGGCTTTTTCACCGTCCCGCCGGTGGGCGCCAACGTCTGGGTCGAGTTCGAGGGCGGCGACCCGGACTACCCCATCTGGGCCGGCTGCTTCTGGGGCACGGGCGAAGTGCCGGCCCAGCCGCCGGTGCCGTTCATAAAGATCCTCAAGACGGACAACATCACGCTCACGCTGGATGACACGCCCGGCGCGGGCGGGTTCAAGCTGGAGGTGAACCCGCCGGTGGCGTCGGCGCCCATCACCATCGCGTGCAACATGAGCGGCGTGGAGATCAGCATGGGCGCCAACAAGATCGCGCTGACCCCCATCAGCGTGTCCATCAACGACGGCGCGCTGGAGGTGATGTAGGCGATGCCGGGATTCATGCTGCATCAGGGAGCCACCGTGCTGTGCATGCACGGCGGCCAGGCCCAGGCCACGGCGCCGAACCCCCGCGTGCGAGTGTCCGGCCAGCCTGTGGTGACGCAGCTGGCGCCCCACACCGTGGCCGGCTGCCCGTTCAGCACGCCCGGCGGACCGATGCCGTGCGTGACGGCCGCGTGGGTCACCGGCGCCACGCGGGTGCTGGTGGGCGGCGCGCCGGTTCTGCTCCAGGACAGCCAGGCGGTGTGCGTGCCCAACGGCACCGGCGTCCAGGTCCTGGTCACGCAGATGCGCGTGAAAGGGATGTGAAGGGAGTCGACGCATGGAGATCCAGTATCCATACACCATCGACGGGCGGGGCCGCAGCGCCGAGGCGACGGAAGACGAGCACATCCGCCAGATGATCGAGCAGGTGCTGTTCACCGCGCCGGGCGAGCGGGTCAACCGGCCGGAGTTCGGCACGGGCCTGCTCCAGCTGGTGTTTGCGCCCAACAGCCCGGAGCTGGGCACGGCCACCGAGTTCATGGTCCGGGGCGCGCTCCAGCAGTGGCTGGGTGACGTCATCGAGGTGAGCGCGGTGGAGGTGGAGACCCGCGAGTCGACGCTGCGGGTGCTGGTGCGCTACCGCGT
>CAZUFP010000032.1:18023-32185 GCA_964619835.1 uncultured Gemmatimonadaceae bacterium
CAGTACCGGTGCAGGCAGAAGGGGCGCCTCCGGGCGGTGCGGGAGCACGCCACCCTCAACGGCATCGACTACCTCGAGGTCCTGGACCTGGAGGCGCCGGCGGGCAGCCCGCGCCAGCAGACGCTGCTCGTCCAGCTGGTGAAACCGCTGGACGCCGGCGTCGCGTTCTCCGCGTCCAACGTGGCCATCGACGGCGGCGTGCGCGTGGGTCCCATCCAGGTGGCGTGGGCGGACCGGGCGTCCAACGCCGACACCATGCTGGCCAACGGCCTCATCTCCGCCGCCGAGCACGACCTGTTCCTCCAGCGAGATCAGCCGGTGGCGGGCGACCTGCTGGTGATCCGCACGAAGGAGAGCGGCGACTACTCCACCTACCGCCTCCGGCTCGTGGACGGCGACACGACCCTCGCCAGCCTCGACCCGCCGCTGGCCGAGGTGGAGTTCTCCTTCAAGGTGGAGTGCCCGTCGGACTTCGACTGCGCGCCGCAGCAGGTCTGCCCGCCCGAGCCGCGCCCGGCACCGCCCATCGACTACCTGGCCCGGGACTACGAGAGCTTCCGCCGGCTGATGCTGGACCGGCTGTCGGTAGTCATGCCGGAGTGGAAGGAGCGAAGCCCGGCGGACGTGGGCGTGACAATGGTGGAGGTGCTGGCCTACGCCGCCGACCGGCTGAGCTATCGCCAGGACGCGGTGGCCACCGAGGCGTACCTGGGCAGCGCGCGCCGGCGTCCGTCGGTCCACCGGCACGCGCGGCTGCTGGACTACCCCATGCACGACGGCGTGAACGCCCGTGCGTGGGTGGCGTTCCAGGCCGCGGCCGGCGTCAGCGACGTGGTGCTGCCGCGGGAGTACCTGCCGGGCCAGCCGACGCGGCTGCTCACCCGCGTCCCGGGCTACGCCCCGCTGATCGACGAGGACGCGTACCGGGAGATGGTGGCGGAGCACCGGCCCCAGGTCTTCCAGCTGCTCCACGACCTGCCGCTGTACGCCGCCCACAACCGGCTCCGCTTCTACACCTGGGGCGACGACGACTGCTGCCTGCCCGCCGGCGCCACGCGGGCCACGCTGCGGGACGACGCATCCGCGCGCCTGCGCCTGCGGCCCGGCGACGTGCTGGTGCTCGAGGAGGTGAAAGGCCCGGGCACAGGCGCGGAAGCCGACGCCGATCCCACGCACCGCCACGCCGTCCGCCTCACCGCCGTGTCGCCCGCCGCCAGCGTGGACGACCACGGCGTACGCACGCCCGGTTCCCTCACCACCGACGCGCTGTTCAACGCGCCCATCGTGGAGATCGAGTGGAGCCCGGAGGACGCCCTGCCTTTCGCGCTCTGCCTGTCAGTGGTCGTGACGGACGAGGACGGCCAGGAGACGCTGGTGCGGGACGTGAGCGTGGCCCGGGGCAACGTCGGGCTGGCGGACCACGGCCGCACCATGCCGACGGAGACGCTGGCGAGGCCCACGGGCGATGCCGGCTACCGGCCGTGGCTCGGCGAGCCTGGCGTGACCCAGGCGGTGCCGTTCGATGCCGCGTCCTGGGCCGCCAACCCGCCAGGCGCGGGCGGGGGCGGGGGCAGCGGCGGAAGCTCCCGCGGCCTCAGCGCGGCCGCCGCCCGCGTCCAGGACCCGCGCCAGGCCCTGCCCGACGTCACCCTGGTGGATGCGCAGTCCGGGACCTGGCGCCCGGAGCGGGACCTGCTGGCCAGCGACCGCTTCGACCTGGACTTCGTCGCGGAGATGGAGGACGACGGCACGGCCCGTCTCCGCTTCGGCGACAACATCTACGGGCTGCGTCCGGAGGAAGGCGTGGCGCTCGAGGCCACCTACCGCACCGGCTCGGGGCCGGCGGGCAACGTGGGTGCCGGCGCCCTCTACCACCTGCTGACCACGCCCGGCCTGGGCATCGACACCGGCGCCGACGTGCCCGGCATCCGCAACCCGCTCCCCGCCGTGGGCGGCGTGGCGCCCGAGGCGCTGGACGACGTTCGGCTATACGCGCCCCAGGCGTTCCGTCGGCAGGAGCGGGCGGTCACGGAAGCCGACTACGGCTGGGCGGCGGGGCTGCATCCCGAGGTGAGCCGCGCCATCGCCCGGCGCCTCTGGACCGGGAGCTGGCACGCCATGTTCATCACCGTCGACCGGGTGGCCGGCCGGCCGGTGGACGCGCCGTTCGAGGCGGAGCTGCGCGGCTGGCTGGACCGCTTCAAGCTGGCCGGCCACGACGTGGAGATCGAGCCGCCGCAGTTCGTCTCCCTGGACATCGCCATGACCGT
The DNA here is from genome assembly GCA_964619835.1 of uncultured Gemmatimonadaceae bacterium. Classification (GTDB taxonomy): domain Bacteria; phylum Gemmatimonadota; class Gemmatimonadetes; order Longimicrobiales; family RSA9; genus JARRJS01. The sequence continues at coordinate 20,294 of CAZUFP010000032.1, forward strand.
CTGCGTGAAGGCGGGCTACCTGCGCAGCGCCGTGAAGGCGGCGCTGCTGGACGTCTTCAGCTCCGTCGACCTCCCCGACGGCCGCCGCGGCTACTTCCACCCGGACAACTTCACGTTCGGCCAGTCGGTGTACCTGAGCCGCATCATCGCCACGGCCATGAAGGTGTCCGGCGTGCGCTGGGTGGAGCTCGACCCCGCCGGCGATCCGCCTGGCCGGTTCCAGCGGTGGGGCGAGGCGGCGCGGGGCGAGATCGATGCGGGGCTCATCCGGATCGGCCGCCTGGAGATCGCCCGGCTGGACAACGACCGCAACGCGCCCGAGAACGGCCGGCTGGTCTTCAACATGGAGGGTGGCCTGTGAGCGCCGGCACCCGTCCCATCGAGCCGAAGCTGAGCCCCTGCGGCTGTTGCGACGGCGGCGTCCACGTGGCGGGCCACGTCAACGCGGCGGGGCTGCCGGAGATCCGCTACCGCATGGGCACCTGGGCCGATTTCCTGGACCGCATGGAGGCCCGCATCCACGCGTGGGAAATCCTCACGTGCTCGGATTGCGATGTCCGCTTCGCCGGGCCGGACCGGCTCCAGCGGATCCTGGACCACATCGCCAAGTCGCACCCCGGCGCGCCGGACCCCGCCGCCCTGGTGATCGCCGAGCGGCCGCTGGCCCGCCTGGGCACCCGGGCGGAAGATGACCCGGCCATCGCCCTCATGGACGCGTGGGCCGTGGTGGGCGACGTCCTGACGTTCTACCAGGAGCGGATCGCCAACGAGAGCTACCTGCGCACCGCCACGGAGCGCCTGTCCGTCCTCGAGCTGGCCCGGGCCATCGGCTACGAGCTGGACCCAGGCGTCGCCGCCGAGACCTACCTGGCCTTCACGGTGGACGACTCGGACGGCGCGCCGGCAACGGCCGACATCCCGGCCGGGACCCAGGTCCTGAGCATCCCGGCCCGGAAAGGCGAGCTGCCGCAGACCTTCGAGACGGCGAAGGACCGGACCGCCCACGTCGTCCGGAACGCCCTGCGCCCACGCATGAGCGCGCCGCCCGAGCTCTCGGCGGACCTGGACCACGTGTTCCTCGACGGCACCGCCACGGGCGTGCGCGCGGGCCAGGTCGTGCTGCTGCTCATCGGCGGATCGCCCACGGTCAAGCGGGTGACCCGTGTCGACCTCGACACCGACGCGGGCCGCACGCGCGTCGACTTCGCCACCGGCACCACCGGCCCGTCCGCGGCGCTGCCGGACCACCCCGCCGGCACCCTGGACCCGAACCAGGACCCGCTGGCCCTGACGCGGCAGAACGTGAAGACGCACGTCGTGCGGAAGACGTGGGATGAGTCGGATCTCCAGGCGTTCCTGTCCATGAACGACTGGGACGCGGGCGCCGTGCTGGCCTACGTCGACGACCTGCGCGCCGCCAGCTTCACCGGCGGCACGCAGAAGCTGCTCGCTTTCCGGGACACGCTGGCGTTCTTCGGGCACAACGCGCCGCGCTACACCAGCCTGCCCAGCGACATGCGCGGGTCCGGCAACGCGTGGCCGTACGACTGGGACAGCCCGGCCCTGTCCATCTGGAAGGACTCGGTGACGGACGGCTACTACGACGCTCCCAGCGGCGAGGACGCCGACGTGTTCCTGGAGCGGGCAGTGCCCGAGCTGGTGGGAGGGACCTGGGCCGTGTTCGAGCGGCCTGGCGGGCACTTCAAGGCCTACCGCGTCAAGGACGCCGGCGAGGCCTCGAGGGCCGGCTTCGGCCTCAGCGGCAAGGTGAGCGGGCTCGAGCTGGCCCGCCCCGACGGCTCGGCTCTCAGCAACAACGGCACGGACAAGCCGACGGCGTTCACCTTCCGCCGCGGCACCGCCCACGTGCGCAGCGAGGCCGTGGACCTCGCGCCGTTGCCGCTGACCGCGCAGCTGGACGCCGGCACCACCAGCCTCCGGCTGGACACCATGGTCCTCGGGCTGGAGGCAGGCCAGCCGGTGATCCTGACCGGCGTGGAAGTGGGCACCGACGGCATGGAGCGGAGCGAGCTGCTGCTGCTCGACTCCGTCAGCCACGGCGCCGGCTACACCACCCTCGAGTTCGAGAACGGCCTCACTCGCAGCTACGTGCGCGACAGCGTGCGGATCAACGCCAACGTGGTGGAGGCCAGCCACGGCGAGACGGTGGCCGGCGAGGTGCTGGGCAGCGGCGACGGCGCCGCCATGCACCAGCGGTTCACCCTCAGGAAGCCGCCCCTCACCTACCGGTCGGCGGTGGGCGGGAGCGAGAGCACCCTCGTGGTGCGCGTGGACGGCGTCGCGTGGACGCAGGTCGACTCGCTCTACGGCGCCGAGTCCGGAGCCCGCGTCTACACGGTCCGCCTGGACAACGACGCCAACGCGTCGGTGATCTTCGGCGATGGCCACTCCGGCGCCCGGCTGCCCACGGGCAGCGAGAACGTGGTCGCCACGTATCGCAGCGGCATCGGCCTCGCGGGCGACGTGGGCGCCGGCTCTCTGACCCTGCTGAAGACCCGGCCGCTGGGGGTCCGGAGCGTGACGAACCCGCTGGCGGCGTCCGGCGGCGACGATCCGGAGAAGCTGGAAGACGCGCGGACCAACGCGCCGCTCACGGTGCTGACGCTGGACCGCATCGTGTCGCTCCAGGACTACGAGGACTACGCCCGGGCGTACCCCGGCATCGGCAAGGCGCGGGCGGACACGGTGAACACGCCGGCGGGCGAGACGGTCCACGTCACGGTGGCGGACGCCGGCGGCGATGCGGTGGTGGAGCCGCTGTACGGCCGGCTGCTCCAGTCCATCGAGGACGCCCGCGACCCGCTGCGGCCCGTGGTGCTGGCCTCCTACCAGTCGTTCGTCTTCTTCGTCACCGCGAAGGTGCTCATCGACAAGGCGTACCTGTGGGCCGACGTGAAGGCCGCCCTGGAGTCGGCGCTGAAGGACGCGTTCGGCTTCGAGGCCCGCTCGTTCGGCCAGCCGGTGACCGCCGCGGAGGTGCTGGAAGTCATGCACGGCGTGGACGGCGTCGTGGCCGTGGACCTGGATGAGCTGTACCGCACCGCTCCGGACGCGGCGCCGTCCGGGTCGCTGTTCAACGCGGTGCTGGAGTCCAACCCGGCCCGTTTCGACGAAACGCAGAACCGGGTCGTGCCCGCCGAGCTGCTGCGGATCCACCCGTTCGGCATCGCGCTGTCGGAGATGACGCCATGACCGACCGGCTCTACGGGCTGCTGCCCGCCATCTACCGGATCCGTGACGCCGAGCAGGGCGAGCCGCTGCGCGCCCTGCTGGGCATCCTGGAAGAGCAGATGGAGGGCCTCGAAGCGGACGTGGACGGCCTCTACGCCGACCTGTTCATCGAGACCAGCGCCGAATGGGTGGTGCCCTACATCGGCGACCTGCTGGGCGTACGGCAACTCCACACGGTGGAGAGCGGCGGCATCTACAGCCAGCGGGCGTTCGTGGCCAACACGCTCCGCTACCGGCGCCGCAAGGGCACGCTGGCCATGCTGGAGGACCTGGCCCGGGACGTCACCGGCTGGGGCGCCCACGCCGTGGCCTTCTTCGAGTTGCTGGGCTGGACCCAGAACCTGAACCACCTGCGCTTCCAGACCACCCCCAACCCGTACGCCCGGGACGACCGCCTCAATCCGGCGGCCGTGGACCGGGTCGGCACGGTGAACCTGCGCAGCCTCGACGTCGTGGACCGCATCGGCGGCCCGTTCGACCTGTGCACCCACACCGTGGACGTGCGGCACCCCGCCGGGCACGAGGGCTGGTACAACATCCGCAACCTGGGCTTCTTCCTGTGGCGGCTGCAGAGCTACCCGCTCCAGGGCGTGAGCCCCGCACGGTCCGGGGACTACGCCGACGGCTTCCACTTCAGCCCCCTCGGCAACCCGGCGCCGCTGTTCACCAACCCGCGCCGCAAGCCGGGCGACGTGGCGTTCTCCACCGAGGCCAACGTGCCCGGGCCCATCCGCCCGCTGGCGTTCTTCCAGGACCCGTCGGCCTATTACGGCGCCGACGCCGACTCCAGCCTGGCCATCTACCGCGGCGGGCAGGACGTGGCGCCCGCGGACCGCACGCTGGTGCCGCTGGAGCAGGTCCTGTGCAAGGACCTGAGCGCGTGGAGCCCGCCGCCCTCCGGCATGGTGGCCGTGGACGTCCGGCTGGGCCGCCTCGCGTTCGCGCCCGGGGAGACGCCGGCCAACGGCGTCACCGTGGACTACCACTACGGCTTCAGCGCCGACATCGGCGGCGGGCCCTACGACCGGCGCGGGTCCATCGAGACCGCCACATCAGACGACGACTTCACCCTCACCATCGCCCGCGTGCGGCCGCCGGACCTGGCGCCCGAGCTGTGGCGGCAGACGGTGGCCGGGGCCGTGGGGGACTGGGACCCCACCACCAAGCCGCGCGCCGTCTTCACAATCGCCGATGACGGCACGTACGACGAGCAGCTCAGCGTCAGCCTCCAGGCCGGGCAGACGCTCATCATCCAGGCCGACAACCGGAACCGGCCCACGTTGCGGCTGCGCGACGGCGGCGGCGCCGTGTCCGTGCTCACCTGCACCGGCGGCGCGGGCGCCGGCAGCGGGCCCGGCTCGTCCGGGCCGGGCGGCGCCGTCCTGATCCTGGACGGGCTGCTCATCGAGGGCGGCATCCGCATCGACGCCGACAGCCTGGGCCGCCTGGAGATCCGGCACTGCACGCTGGTGCCCGGCGGCTCGCTGACCGAGGCCGGCCGCGCCGTGGCGCCCGCCACGCCCGGTGTCGACGCGGACCCGTCCAACGACGCCCTCGAAGTGCAGATCGCGTCCAGCATCGTCGGGCCGCTCCGCATGCCCGCGGAGATGACGTCGCTGACCGTGACGGACAGCATCATCGACGCGCCCGAGACCGAAGGCGACCCCACCGCACCCCGCACCGCCCTGGCCGCCTCCGCCGACGGCGCCGAGCCCGGACCGCCCACCACCCTGGAGCGGGTCACCGTGTTCGGCACCGTCCACGTCAAGACGCTGACGCTGGCCTCGGAGGTGCTGTTCACCGGCGCCGTGACGGCCCAGCGTCGTCAGGCGGGCTGCGTCCGGTTCAGCTACGTGGACGACCTGGTGTCCGTCACGCCCCGCCGCTTCCGCTGCCAGCCGGACCTGGCGCTGGACGCAAGGCGCAAGCAGCTCGACCCCGACCCGGTGCCGCCGGCGGAGGCCGCGCAGATCCGGTCCCGCATGCGGCCGGACTACACAAGCGAACGATACGGCCAGCCGGCGTACGCCCAGCTCAGCGGCGTCACCGACCCGGCCCTCCGCACGGGCGCCGAGAGCCAGGCGGAGATGGGCGCCTACGAAGCTTTGAAGCAGGCCCAGCGCGAGGCGAACCTGCGCACGCGCCTGACCGAATACATGCCCTACGGCCTCGAGGCCGGCATCATTTACGTGACGTGATAGGGGAAGGCCTCGTATGAAAGGCGATTTCTCCCGTTTCACCTACGACGCCCGCAAGCGGTTCACCCGGGTCCTCAAGCAGCAGGGGCGCGTGGACCTCGACGCCGACTGGAACGAGGCCATCGAGATCCTCACCCGGCGGGACCGCACCGAGGCCATCGACACCATCGGCCGCTGCGGCGTGCCGACCCACGGCGGCGGCTTCAAGGTGGAAGCGGCGGCCGGCGGCGCCGGCCTCACCGTCAGCCCCGGCCGCATCTGGGTCGACGGCATCCTGTGCCGCCAGGACGGCGACCAGCCGGTCTCCCTCACGGAGCAGCCGGACCTGCCCGGGTACACGCTGCCCGACCAGGATGGCGTCTACCTGGTCTACCTCGACGTCTGGGACCGCCACATCACGGCGCTGGAAGACCCGGACATCCGCGAGGTGGCGCTGGGCGGGCCGGACACCACCACCCGCACCCGCACCGTCGGCCAGGTCCGGCTCCACCGCATCGCCGATGACGGGCCCCTGGACCAGCACGACTGCCAGCCGTTCCCCGCAGATCCCAGCACGGGGCAGATCACGGCCACCGCCGCGGCCGCCACACCGCCTACCAACCCGTGCGCGGTGCCCGAGGGCGCCGGCTACACCGGGCTGGAGAACCGGCTCTACCGCGTCGAGATCCACGACGACGGCCGCGCCGACGACGGCACGCCCGGCGCCCGGCCCGTCACGTTCAAGTGGTCCCGGGACAACGGCTCCGTCGTCCTGCCCGTGGCCGACCAGAACGGCATCGACGGCGACACCGTCACGCTCCAGCGCTTCGGCTTCGATGACGTCCTCACCGTCAGGGTGGGCGACTGGGTCGAGGTCCTGGGCGACGAGACCGAGCTGAACCTCCGGCCCGGCACCCTCGGCCAGATCGTGCCCGACGGCATCGACCGCGCCGACATGGAGGTCCGCCTCAGCCAGGACGTGTCCGCCCACGCCGCCGAGGGCCACCTCAAGATGCGCCGCTGGGACCACCACGAGACCGACACGCTGGCCCTCATCGACGGCGCGCTGCCCCTCCCCACCGGGACGTTCGAGCTCGAGGACGGCGTCATCATCGAGTTCCAGGCCGGCGGCACCTACCACACCGGCGACTACTGGGTGATTCCCGCACGCACGCGCGAGGGCACAATCCTGTGGCCCCGCGAAGGCACGCCCCCCACCGCGCTGGCCCTGCCGCCCCTCGGCATCGACCACCACTACTGCACTCTCGCCCTCGCCCGCCGCACCGGCGGCACGTGGACCGAGCCGCGGGACTGCCGGTCCCTGTTCCCACCCCTCACCGAGGTGGGCGACGGCTGCTGCTGCGTCTCCGTGGATCCGGGCGACGACATCCAGCAGGCGCTGGACACCGTGGTCGCCGACGGCGGCGGCTGCGTGGCGCTGTGCGAAGGCGTGCACACGGTGAATGGTCCCCTCTGGATCCGGGACGGCGCGGACGTCACCGTCCGCGGCGTCGCCGCGGCCACCGTCGTGCGGTTCCAGGGCGTGGACGACAACGGCGACGGCGGCCTGGTGGTGGCGGGCGGCCAGCGCGTGACGGTGGAGGACCTGTTCCTGGCGTCCGAAACGGTGCCGGCCCTCATCACCGTCCGGGACGGGACGGACGCGGATGTGAGCCGCCAGATCGCGTTCCGGCGGCTGCTGCTCCTCAACCTGGCCAGGGTGGACGGGAAAACGGGCATCGCCTGCGGCGTCCGCCTCGGGCAGGCGGCCGGCGTGACGTTCGACGAGTGCCGCATCGCCGCGGAAGCGGGTGTCGTCAGCCTCTGGGGCGACGCGCTGCCGGACCTTTCGGCCCTCCGGCAGGGGGCGGTTTCGTCCGGCGCCGCGGCCGGGACGACCGCCGGAAGCGTCGGCGCCGCCGGATCCGGCGCGGCGGGCGCGGCGGGCGGAGCGGCCGCTCCCGACGCCGTGACCCTGGGCTTCGAGGACCTCACGCTCGGCGACCGGTACACCGTGGGCGACACCTTCACCGAGGGCGGCATGACGGTGACGGGAGAAGCGTTCCAGTGGTCCAACGGCGAGTTCGACGAGAACGGCTTCGCGCGGGTGGAGAATGCCGGGCATGCCGGCGGCAGCGGGCAGGACCTCCGTGTCAACAACATCAACCTGGCCTTCGCCCTGCCCGCGGGTTACGCCCATGCCCAGTTCACGTTCGGCGCGAGCGGCGGCAACGTGAACCTGAAGGTGAACGGCGAGCTGCAGAACGCCGCCAACTTCTCCGACATGGACGGCCGAACGGTGGCCGGCGTGCAGGTGTCCGTGGCCATGGACGCCAGCGACTCGAAGCACGGGCGGCTGCGCCTCGATGCCGACACCGCGGACATCTCCAGCCTGGCCATCGGCGGCCAGGAGCTGTGGATCGATGACGTGACCTTCCGCGGCCCGGGCGAGCCGACCACGCCCGCCGTGCTGGACTACGGCCGGGGCGTGACGGACCTGCGCATGCGCGACACCGCCATCCGCTTCCGCCAGCTGGGCATCCTCGCCGCCCGGGCGGAGGGCTGGCAGATCGACCGCTCCGACATCCAGCCCTACGCCGCCGAGCCGTGGGCCAACCTGCGGGAGCTGTTCCATGCGGCCGGCACGGCGGGTGGGGCCGCGGCCGGCACCAACCTGGATGCCATCGTCGCCCCCACCCACATCATGCTCCGGGTGGCCTACACGTCGGTGCTCGCCGCGCTGGAGGACGTGTTCGAGTCCACCGGTGAGCTGCGGGGCTTCGCCCTGCTGGCGTTCCGCTGGGAAGGCTGCCACGTGCGGGACAGCGTCGTGGCCGGCCAGCACGGCCTGCACGCCTGGTGGTGGCTGCGGGGCGGCGCGGCGGGCAACCGCATCACCGCCGACCAGAGCGGCAGCCACGCCTTCTGGCTCTACGAAGCGGACTGGGCCGACAACGGCGTCGAGTGCGGGAACGGGCTGGGCCTGTCCGTGGCCGGCTGCTGCCGGGCGCGGATGACCGCTAACCGGCTGCGCGGCACGGTGGGCATCGCCAACCTGCCGTTCGCCGATGCCATCGACGGCCTGGCCACGCAGGCCGCGGCCATGCTGCGCGGCTACGGCTCAGCCGGCGGCGTGGACCGGGCCGTCGTGTACGGCATCCTGGTGGACGAGTCCTTCCGGCTCATGGGGCTCGGCCCCCTCCTGGACGCGTTCCAGCCGCTGGTCGACGAAGTGACGCCCGTGCCGGGCGTCCCGGCAGCCTGGTACCTGGCGCCTTCGGTGATCGAGAGCCTGGGCAGCGGACTCCAGCTGCCCATGCCCATCGTCGACCTGGCCGTCACCCACAACGACGTGGCGTGCAGCCAGCAGTGCGTGACGCTGAACGGCTACCTGCCGCTGGGCAGCCTGAACGTGTCGGCCAACCGGATCCACACCACCACCGGCCAGGCGGTCCGCATCGAGACCAATCCGTACCTGGCCAACGCCAACCTGGTGGTCTTCCTGGTCCGGTTGGTCCTGGACCGCATGGCCGCCAACATCGCCCAACGCCAGGATCCGCCGGGCAGCCTCCTCGCCGGCATCTACGGCGCGCTGGGCGCCATCGTGGAAACGTGGCGCGAAGGCGCGGAGAACCTGTTCGACCTCGACTTCCGCGTCGAGGGCAACACAATCCGCAGCCTGCGCAACGCCGTCGAGTCGAACCTGTTCGAGCTGGCGGTGCTGACGAACCACATCACCCTCCAGGAGCGGCCGCTGGCCGGGCCCGTGGAGAACACCGGCGCCATCTTCGGCGTCGTGGCCACCGCCGACGGGGCGGCCCTGCCGGGGAGCATCGTGCGGGTCGTCGGCACGGATCGCGCCGCCACCACCGACGCGAAGGGCGAGTACCGCATGGCGGGGCTGGCGCCCGGGAGCTACACGCTCCAGGCCGTGCGCGTAGGCTACGACGCCGCCACGGAAACCGTCACCCTGGGGCCCGGCGAGCAGGTGGAAGTGAACTTCACCCTGGAGCCGATCGGGTTCATGGTGCGCCTGGCGCGAAACAGCTTCAGTGACAGCGTCGTCGCCGCCGGCGGCATGGCCGCCGCCGCCACCAACCCGGAGATCGTGGAGGTCATGCGGGCGCTGGAAGGCAGCGCCGCCCTTGAGCCGCTGGGCGTCGCCCTGCGGGAGGGCGCCTACACCATGCCGGAGGCTTACGCCCTCTACCTGACCGGCGCGAACGGGCCGCTTCAGACGGCCGCCGCCCGCAGCCAGGCCGCGGACGCCGTCTCCCTCATCGGCGGCCAGACCTCCGACCCCGAGATGCAGCAGGTGGCACCGGAACTGAACACCGCTCTGCGCGCCAACGACCAGACGGCCCTCAACCCGCTGCTGGTCCGCTTCATCCGGGCGCTCCAGCGCTACATCGACAGCCAGGGCATCGTCGTGAAAGGCGTGGGCGGCCGCATCGTGGAGAACGAAGTGGTCGTGCCCTCCGATGCCCGGCCGGAGACCGAGGCGCTGGGCGGCATCCAGCTGTCCGTGAGCTACGCCTACCTGGCCATCATGGCGGTCCTCACCACGCTCCTCGCCCGCTACCTGGGCGGCAAGGACGGCGCGGCTGTCCAGCCCGACCCGCTCCTGGGCATCACCGACACCCTGGTGGACACCAACGAGGTCATCGGCGGCATCGGCCACGGCATCAGCGTGCAGGGCGTGGCCGGACAGCCCGACTTCCTGAGCGACCTGCGCATCCGCAACAACCAGGTCCGGGGCATGGCCGGCGCCGGGCTGTTCATCAACGAGTTCGCCCTCGTCGTCGGCCTGGACGTCGCCGGCAACCACATCAGCGCCTGCGGCCGCGACACCGGCTTCACCCGCAGCAAGGGTGGCGTGCTCGTGCGGACGGCCGCCGTGTGCAGCGTCCAGGGCAACCACGTGGTGCGCTGCGGCGCCCAGCTCGGACAGAGCAACGCCTACGGCGTCGACCTCGACACGATCTATGGCCTGCGTTTCGCCGACAACGAGGTCCAGGCCAACGGCGCCGCCAGCGCCACCGCCGAGGACGGCGGGCTCCGCCTCGTCGAGGTCTACGGCACCACCCAGCTGCACGACAACGCGTTCGCCTTCAACGAGGGGCTCGGCCTCTCCTGGACCAACAGCGCCCGGGAAGGCGAGACCGCCCTGCTGCCGCCGTTCCTCATGAGCGCCGTCAACCTGTACCTCCGGATGAACCGCACCGTCGAACAGCTCGTCCAGGAGGAGCAGGCATCGGTGCAGGGCAACGCGTTCAAGACCGTGGCGAACTCCGACTTCCCCGTCTTCCAGCTCCTGAACCTCCAGCAGGTGCTGTTCTCGGGGAACAACGCATACGCGGAGACCACCGGCGCACCCCTCGGCGAGATCCAGCGGACGGCGCGGGGCGTCGTGTCCAACAACCAGTCGCAGACGAACGGCGAGGTCGCCATCGCCATCAAGAAGATGGCCGGCGGCGTTGTGCTGGGGAACGTGGGCAACAAACCCATCCAGCTCGAGTTCTCGACCGTCGAGAAGGCGTACAACGTGCCGGCCATCTGAGCCGGCCCCAGATGACGGGACCGTGATCCCATGGCAACCAGCAAGACCGACAAGACGACGACTCCCGATCTCGGCGCCATCATGCAGAGCCTCGTGGACGACCTGCGCGAGCGTGCCCGGACGCTGCCGGGCGAGGCCGGCGCTGCGCCGTCGCGCCTGCGCCATCAACTCGACCAGGTCACCGCGCAGCTCCGCACCGACCAGGAAGGCGCCGCCACCGATGCCAACGCGCAGTACCAGCAGCGAACCGACGCCATGCAGGCCGTCCTGGACCAGCGGCAGCAGCGGATCCAGGCCTACGCGGAGCGCCAGCGCCAGGCCGTCCCCACCGCGCCAGACCGGTTCATCGTGGCCGGACGCGTCACCGACCAGGCCACGGGCGCCGGACTGCCCTACGTGCGCGTCCGCGCCACCGACCTCGACCGCCGCAAGGACGACGTCCTGGGCGAGACCCGCACCGACGCACTGGGCTACTATCGGATCGAGTACGCCGCGGAGGACTTCAAGGACCGGGACAAGGACCCCGAGACCTACGTCCAGGTGCTGGACCCCGACGGCAAGGTGCTCTTCACATCCACCAAGTCGTTCGTCCAGAAAGCCGGCCAGAGCGCCTTCATCCCCGCCGCCATTGACGCCTCACGCGTCCCCGTGAGCCAGCGCCTGGCGCAGAAGGTCGGCCGCACCGTCACCGCCCGGCAGGACGACCTGGCCCGCCGCCTCCGCGTGCTCCGCTTCCGCCCCGAGCTCAAGAGCCTCGTCGCGAACGCCGGCGTCATCGCCACGCGCCCGGCCATCGAGGTGGCGGTGACGAAGCCCGCCGCCCCGAAGACCGCGAAGCCGGCCACAACGACCGCGAAGCCGGCCACGTCCGCGAAGCCGGCCACGTCCGCGAAGCCGGCCACG
>CAZUFP010000032.1:32285-52869 GCA_964619835.1 uncultured Gemmatimonadaceae bacterium
CCGCGAAGCCGGCCACGTCCGCGAAGCCGGCCACGTCCGCGAAGCCGGCCACGACCGCGAAGCCGGCCGCGACCGCCGCCGCGGCGGATCAGCCGCTCACGGCCGTCAAAGGCATCGGGGCCACGTACCAGAAACGCCTGGAAGCGGCCGGGGTCCGGACTGCGGGTGCCGTGGCGGCCATGAAGCCGGCCGACCTGGCCGGTATCCTGAAGGTGGGCGAGTCCCGGGCCGGGACCATCGTGGATGCGGCCGTGGCGGCCGCGAAAGGGGGCAAGAAGACGAAATAGGCCCGCAGTCTCCGGGGGGCGGGTGGAGCCGGCCGGCTGACTCCGACCGTCGGAGCCAGCGCGGCCGGCTTGCGGCCGTGGCGTCAGGGTGTGGACCGGCCCGGCGGGAGCAGCGGGCAGAGGAGGTACGTGTCGCCGGCATCCTGGACGCCGTCGCCGTTGGCGTCGATCCACCAGCGGCCGCCGACGTAGCCGGGATCGCCCGGCCCGAAGTCCGTTTCGCCGGCCTCCAGCTTCTGGAACCGCCCATGGGGAGGCAGCGCATCGGCGGAGACGAACGTGTCGTAGTACAGGCCCTGGCTGCGCACGTACACCACGCCCAACGCCCCATGGCGCCCGCCCATGGCCGTCTTCGACAGCTGGGCGTCGGGCGCCTGCAAGGCCGCCTGCGGGCCCGTGGGCTGCTCGGAGCAAGCCGCCAGCACCAGAAGCGGCGCGAACAGCAGTGTCGCTCTGCTCATCTTCTCTCCTCCTGTCGGTACGGGGTCGATCGTGGACGGCGGGAAGAAGTGGCAAAGCGAGCGCCCAAGGATGGACGACGACGGCGTTGAGCATGTAACCGGCTGACCCGACAGGGACTTGCAGCCGTTCGCCCACGGCCGCGCGGCGCGCGCCGGCACGTTTCACGAAACGCCGCCGCGCGTTTCACGGGTCCGACATGGGACGTTTCGCCGGCGCGACATGGGACGTTTCGCCGAGCGCCCGGCCGGCCATGCTTGCGCGATCTTCACCGTATACTGACGTTTCTTCCGGCCACTCCCCTGCCACTGCTCAGGACCATTCACATGGAAACCAGCGCATCGGCGTACCTGTTCCTCGTCCGGGAAACCACGCCCGAGACGTACGAAGCCACGTCGGACGACGAGCGCCCGGCGTGCCCCGCGGCGGTCGAGCCAGCGTGAGCCGCCGCCCCATCGACGCCGGCATCCATCCCCACGGGCGGGAGGCGCACGGGGGAGAAGGCGTATCGCCCGATGCGTGGCGGGATGCCCTGTCCCGCTGGTGCAGCACGGTGACCATCGTGGCCGTGAGGGACGGGACCGACATTCACGCCACCACGGTCACGTCGTTCTTCCCGGTGTCCGCGGATCCGCCCCTCGTGGCCCTCTCACTGGGTCCGAGTGCCCAGGTGCTTCCCTGGCTGAAGCCGGGCGCGCGCTTCGTCGTCAGTCTGTTGAGCGAGGGCCAGGGCCGGATCGCCTCCGACCACGCCGACGCCTTCCCCGTGGGCCCGTCGCCGTTCCCGGATGATGGCGACCCGTTAGTGGCGGGGGCCCTGGAAGCGCTGGTGTGCACCGTCGACGCCGTCCACGAAACGGGAGGCGGGGCCCGCATCGTGGTTGCGCGCGTCGTGGCCACCCGGGACGGCGCGGGGGACCGTCCGCTCCTGTACTACCGACGCGCCTACGGGACGCTGGCGGCCGAGGGCTGACGGCGAATCGAAGCTCTCAGCCCGGAGGCGGGCCTTCGTCAGCCGGATCCTCGATCTCGTCGTCTTGGAGGGCAGCCACCATGGCCGGGGCGGGCCGGTGCCGGATGTGCTATATTGTAAGGAGAATTCCTCTTGTCTTCAGACTTGCCCGCTGAGCCGCACGGGCACTTCGGCGAGGAACCGAACATGGCCAATAGACGAGTCGTCCGCCGCAATCACAGACGCGTGCTGGAATACACCACCCTCGGCTGCCCGTTGACGAAGAGCCGTACCGCCTGGTGCTTCGGGATCTGCGTACCGGTCGAGGGGATCGGCGTCTGCGGCCGCATCGCGCCCCACGCGCTCATGGGGCGCACCCAGGAAGCGATCCTCCGCCACAAGCTTCGGTCGGCCACGCCGTAGCCGCACCGCAGGACGTTCGCCGAGGGTCAGGTCGGTTGGATCACGATGCCGGTTTCTTTCCGCTGCCCCGCGACGACTTTCTGGCCGTGGATTTCCTGGCTGGAGCCTTCTTCCCGGAAGCCGTTTTTCTGGCGGTCGCCTTCGGGGCGGGCGCCTTTCCGGCGGTCGTGGTGCCCCTGCCCGCCTGCTTCACCTTCGGGTCGTCGGGTGCCGCCACCTGGTCGATGGGCGACGCATCCACGCCGTGCCTGCGCCGCAGCACGGCAGGTACGGCGAACCCCTCCATCCCCTTGATGCCGAACGAGCCGCTGTAGGCGACACCCGCGGCGAGCTTGGCGCCCATGGGGACCGCCGCGTTCACGACGCGTTGTTCGCCCGGCTCCAGCTTGAACTTCGCCGGCTCGAACGTGATGCGTGCCTGCGCATCCTTGCCGTTCGCATCCTGGAAGGCCGTTGCGACGATCTCGCACGAGAGAGTGCGGCCCAGGTCGTTGGTGACCAGGAACGCGCCCGCGGCCGTGGCCCCTTCCTCGGCTTCCAGCACCACCGCGCCGGCGGTCTCTTCGAAGGACGCCTTACCGGACAGTGCCTCCTGGGCTCCGCTGAAGATCTGGGAGATGCCGCGGAAGTACTCGAGCGAGAGATTCACCCAGCCCTGGTAGAACCGGGCGTTCGCGTCCAGCGTCCGCCGCACCAGCTCGGAGACATCCATGTTATCCGCCATAGGACTTCCCGTCGGGGGTGCGGATGCCCCGGCACGGCCGGGGACAATAGAAGTGGTCGTACCAGTGGTGGATGTTGTCGGCGCAGTCGTCGACCGTCACGTCGCAGCATGGGTCGTCCCGGCACTCGGCGACGGTGACGTCGATGCGTACGAAATGGTCGACGCACCCCCGCACCAGCAGCGGGCCGGAAAGCGACGCGTCCGGCTTCACCACATCGGGCACGCCGACGGTGACGACGAACGTGGCGCGTTCCTGGGGGCCGACCACCAGCGTGGTCGGCTGGAACGTCAGCCAGGACGCGATCCTGCCCAACGCCGTGACGCCGATGATGCGGCGGTCCCAGCCGCAGTTGAGCACGTGTACGCGGATGGTACCCTTGCTGCCCGGCGCCAGGGTGAGGTTGCAGGTGCCGGCAGGCCGCGGCTCCCAACACGGTGGCGGGATGGTGCAGCCGGAGGTCCCGAGGCCGGCGAGCGCGCCGGCGAAGCCCGCCGCCATCTGCGCGGGTGCGTTGAGGAGCCCGTTGAGGGCGCTGCCCAGCGCAGCCGTATCGATCTTGCCCTGTTGCTGCGTCATGGCGTCTTTCTCCTGCGTGATCGCGAAGTGGCGGCGGACGGTTTCTTCACCTCGACGACCAACTGGTGACCGCCGTTGCCGATGTCCCAACCGCCGCTGTAGGAGCGGCCCGGCTCAGCGGTCATCGGCACCTCGAGGCGGCAGCGCAGCGTCCTCGTGTCGCCTGCATCGAGAGGGCCCGCGCCTTTGAGCATCATGACACGGCCCAGCCCGCCGTGACTCTGGCGCAGCTCCTCGAAGAACCGATCGACACGGTGCTCGCCTTCCTTCAACGTGGCGCGCAGCGCCCGACCCAACGCCAGGTCCTGGCCTTCATCGTCGTCCAGGTCCAGAGACACTTCCCCGGGGATCTGGAGGGGCACGTTGCCTTCGTTCGAAATCGTGACCTCGAATTCCGCGCGGCCGCCCGGCTCCGCAGCGACGGGCGTCATCCGCGGTTCCACCCTCACCTGCTGCACCGGGGCCACGTGCACCACGACCGGAACCGTCGCGTCCCCGACCTGCGCCTCGCCCCGATACGTGCTGGGCGGCGTGTCGTTCGGCAGCTGCAGCTGGATCTCCCGCCGGCCCGAGGCACCGGCGCGCACGTACGCCTTCTGGATGGAGGGCCCGCCCGGCAGCTTCAACTCGACCCGCACCACTCGCTGGCTCCCGGTCTCACCAACCACGCCCGTCGTGTTCCGGGGCGGGCCGGACAGCGTGATCTCTCCCCGCCCCGTGTCGGCGCTCATCCCTGGTCCTTCACCCGAAGCACCGCCGACACGGCGGGGTCGGTGGCCGCCGCCTGCCGAGGCATCCCGCAGTGCTCGCACGGATTCGGCACGTACGGCTCCGTGATGACCTGCGCTTCGCCGCAAAGGTGCAGCGCCGCGAGCTCGACGCCCAGCACCGAGAAGCCCAGGCGGAAGTCCGCCGGCACATGTGCCCGGATGGACGGGATCTCCTTGAGCCTCAGGTTCAGGTCGGGCAGCTGGCTGATCGCGACCGTGTACCGGTCCGGAATGCCCGCCAGCGTGACCGGTCCCACGGCGCCGATTTCCGTGATGGTGAGGTCCGGCAGGGAGTCGACATCGACGTCGACGGTGGGCATGTCGACCACGTCCGCGCTGACGACCGGCATGGAATGCACATCCACGGGGGTCATCTGGGTGACGTGCACGGTATAGGCCATGGGTCACTCCGGGTGTGGGGATGTATCTGATGTATTCCCACCCTTCCGGAGGGTCAAGGGGTTTGAACTCCCTTGACCCGCGCGCCTCCGGAATGCAGCGTTCGGGAAGTCGTCAATCTCCCCATCCGGAGCGAACCATGCCCGCGGTACGCTGGAACGCCACGGTTGTCGACTCGCCGGGTTCAGAGCCGTTTGCCGTCGTCGGCGACATCGTTGTTGCGGTCCGTACTCCCCGTTCGCGCGATTTTGTCACGGTCGAAGTGGCACCCACCTCTCGGTGCGGTGCAGAGCTCGCGCCGTCCGTGGGCGTCAGGCTGTTGCCCACCCCATCGCCCCGCCTCAGCCACGAATGGCAGGGCCAGGTGCACCTGGGGGACACGGTGGGGTTCTGGATTGCCGGGACCTCCTACCGCCTGACGCTGGCGCGGCTCGCCGAGAGCCCCGACGGGCTGCCGTGGGTGGTCTGCGACTTCTGTCTTGAGCGCGACTGAGCGCCGGCCCCGGTCCCGCCGCCGCGTGTTCGACGTGGTCGTGGTGGGTGGCGGCCCCGCCGGCGCCGTCATGGGTTGGGCCCTCGCCACCCGCGGCGTGCGCGTCCTCATCCTGGACCGCTCCCGCTTTCCGCGCGAGAAGGTGTGCGGCGACTTCGTCGAGCCCCGCGGCCTGCGCCTGTTCCAGGCCATGGGTTGCCTCGATGCCCTCGAGGCCGACGACCCGCTGGCCATCACCCACGTCAACCTCTTCCTGAACGGGCGCAGCGCCTATCAGGAACACATCCCGTTCTACGCCGGTCAGTCCGAGCTGCCGCAGCACGGCTACATCATCCCTCGCGAGACCCTGGACCACCGCATCCTGGCCGCCGCAGTGGACGCCGGCGCCGAGCTGAGGGAAGGGTGCCAGGTATCGGCCGTCGAGCGGGACGGCGACCGGATGGTCGTCCGCTACGCCGACGCCGGTGTCACTGCGGCCGTTCGCGCGCCCCTGGTCGTAGGCGCGGACGGCACCCACAGCATCGTCGCCCGCTCGTTCGACCTGCTGGCGGACGATCCGCGCTACATGGCCGTATCCCAGCGGGCCTACGTCGAAGGCGTCGAGATGACGCGCGGCGAGGCGGCGTTCGTCTTCGACCGTGAGCTGTTCCCGGGCTACGGCTGGTTGTTCCCCATGTCCAACGGGCGAGCCAACGCCGGCGTGGGCATCCTGGCGGAGACGCGCGACCGTGACAGGATCAGCGTGCCCAGGCTGTTCGACGCGTTCCTGCGCAAGCTCCGGCGGCAGCACCCGGGCTGCGAAGCGCTGCGTCTCGCGTCCAGGCCCATCGGCGGCATCGTGAAGACGTACGGCGGCCACGGCCGCAACCGGTTCGACGGCGGCATCCTGGTGGGCGACGCCGGCTCCTTCGTGGACCCGATGACGGGCGAGGGCATCACCCCGGCGGCGGAGTCGGCGCTCATCGGCGCCGACGTGATCGTGGATGCCCTCCAGGAGGGACGCCCCGACGCCGCATTCCTCGCTGCCTACGAACGGCGCTTCCGCGCCTACTTCGACCCGGCCATGTCCTACCTCGACTTCGTCGCCTGCGTCATGCGCAACCGCCATTTCGGGGATTTCTGGCTGAGCATCGTGGCGCAGGGCTGCGAGATGGCCATGCAGGATCGCGCCTTCGCCCGGACGGGCGGCGCCGGCTTCGGCGGACTCGACATCCGGCCGCTGGACATGGTGAGCCGCATGTGGGCGAAGAGCCTGGGAAGGCTGGCCATGCAGGGTGGCCGGGTGGCGACGGGGCTCTTCGGCGGCCGGATCGGCGCCGTCCCCGCCATCGCCGACATGGCCCGCTGGCAGACCGGGTGGTGGGCTTCGCTCGCCGAGGACCCGGCGTGGCACGCCCGCTGGATGGCCGACGTGGCGAGCAAATGGCTCCGGCTGTCCCGCACGGTGCGGCTCCGGGATCCGCGCGCCCGCGGGCCCGCCCGCCTCAGGCTCACCGCTTCCCGCTAGACCGACAGGCGACGCGTATTCCGCACCAGGTCGATCAGCACCTCGGGATGCGGCGCCATGCGCCGCGCCTCCGCTTCCGCCTCCGCGGCGATGGCATCCAGGTGGCGCTCGGCCGCCGGCAATGCCGCCTCCATCTTCTTCACCAACTGCTGTAACCCCTCGGGCGTCGGGTTCCGGAACAGCAGGGCGGTTTCCTCCTCCTGGATGGCGATGGCCGCCGGCAACGTCAGGATGCCGTCGCGCACGTCCTCCTCCCCGCCCCCACCCAAAGCCACGGCACCGCGGACGTCGCCCACGTCATCGCAGCCGTGATACAGCATGCCCAGCAGGGCGCCGAATCGGCGCAGCGTCTCATCGCCCGTGCCGAGACAGGCGCAGGCTTCGAACATGCTGCCCGTGTCTTCCCCCGCGATGATGCGCCAGTCCTCGACGCCCAGCGGCTGCCGCCGCAGCCGCCACTGCAACGTCTCCGCCGCGGCCAGACGGCCCAGAAGCTCGGAGATGCGGCGGACCGCGAACGGGTTCCTGTTCAGCAGCTCGTAGGCGTCCCCGGTGATGTAGCCCGAAGCCATGAGCGCCGGCAGCGTGCCGAACCGGCAATGCAGCGTGAGCACGCCGCGCCGGTAGCGGGACCGGTCCAGGATGTCGTCCACGATGAGGGAGACGTTGTGCACCATCTCGATGGCCGCCGCCGCCCGCACCTGCGCATCGCCGATCGGCTCGTCACACACCGCGGCATGGCAGGCGAAGACCGTCACCGGACGGAAATACTTGGAACGACCGAGGAACTGCCACTCCAGCAGAGGCTTCAGCTCGCGGCTGCTTGCATCGATCCAGGCTCGCAGGAAACCCTTCAGCCGATCGAGCTGACCATCGAACCCCTCCGCCACGATGAGGCCGTGAGCAGCCCCATCACCCGAGCCCTTGTCGGCCATCGGCTCTCGGGGTTCTACGCCTTCGCCCGGCCGGCTCGCTTCCGGCGCGGCGCGCCGCTGGACTTCGGCTTCGAACCGCCACCCGCCTTCGTGCCCCCGCTGCCCACGCTCTTCCCCGCCGACGCCCGCTTCGCATTGGACGCGTCCAGCTCGTCCAGGAACCGCTGCGCCGTACGTCGCGGAATCTCCGTCATCGAGCGCGCACTCGCCCGGCCCGCGTCCAGCAAACCGAGCAGAGCATCTTCCGTCTTCTCATCGCCCGCGTTGATCGCCGACAGGCTGTCCGTGGCCGACTGCACGAAGCCCGACGTCTGCTCGATCCACTCGCTCCAGAAGCTGATCCCCGCCTTCAGGGCCGCAAGCTGCACTTCGATGGCATCGGTGAGCAGGTTGCGAAGCTCTTCTTCCCGGCTGGTGTCGTTCGCTGCCATGGCCTTCGCCTCCTTGGACCCTGGGGATGGGGATCTGGTCCCCAAGATCGCGGCGGTCGCAACGCAGGGCAATGGTCGCATGGCCCTCCCGGGAGCACGGCCGGGTCGCATTTTCGGCGGATGCCTGTATCTTGCGGAAGTTGATTTGCTCAGTTCGACATGATAAACTAGCCGGCGGTCTCCCCACAGCACCGACCCGGGTGACGCTGAGGCACGCACGCAGTCGCCGCGGCGGCCCCGACACCGGTGGGCCGGCCATATCCGAAGGCCACGCGAAGCAGGTCCATGGTGGGCCCCGGGGGCCCGACTCTCAAACCCGATCAGGGAGGGCGAAGGATGGCGATCGACATTCTGAACGGCTGGAACACCTTCGGCGCGACATCGCTGACGCAGCCCGCAGTCTCCGCGACGACGATGCGAGGGCGGAACCGAAGGAGCAGGACGAAGATCAAGGTTTGCGAGAGCATGGAAGAGGTGCGGGAAATGCTCAAGATCGACACGTCGGCGGCCGTAACCTACGGGTCGTTCTCGGCGGACCTGAAAGCCAGCTACATGCGGTCGCTGAACATGACGAGCACCAGTGTGGTCGTGGTTGCTCGGGTCTCCAACGAGGAGACCGAGGAGATTGACGGGTCGGCGAGGGATCTGAAGTTGACCGTGCCCCTGGAGACCCCGGAGCAGAGGAAGGAATTCTTTCGCAAATACGGGGATTCCTTCATCTCGTCCGTCACCCGCGGATTCGAAGTCCTGATCTCCTACGTCCTCCACGCCACCAGCAGGGAAGAACAGATCAAGGTGGCGAACTCTCTCTCGGCGAGCGGCATCGCCGGCGGGGCGGAGATCTCGGGCAGTTTCGCGATGGAAATGGAGAATTTCTCAAAGACGTCGGGCTTGAGTTGGAGCCTGGAGGTCGAGGCATTGGGCATCGAGGGCTTCTCGGTCGACCGCGAGGAGATCGAGAAGGCGGTCCAGGAGCTTCAGCGGCGCGATCCAAGCGAATCCGAGCATGTCGTGTCCTTCGAAGCCACGCCGTATGAGCGGCTGATCGACGACAGTGAGGAGAGCCGACAGGTATCGGCCAATCTCGCGGCGCTCCATGGTACGTCGGGTCGCGCCGGCTGGGCGGCCAAATACGAGAAGCTGCTCGAGGTGCAGAACTCGATCAAGGAAGTCGCGAAGGTCTACGACGTATACGGGTACGCGGGGGACCCGGACCTCGGCAGGCGCCTCTCGGACGTGAATGACAGCCTGCATCGGGTGGAGCGGTTCCTCAAGGAGGGTGTCGGGGCCAGGCCCTGGGAGAAGGTCGACTTCCCGGAGCTCGATCCCGGGGTGTTGGAGGTGCCTTCGCTGGTTTACGACGTCCAGGTGTCCGGCGTCCGGTTCGGCGGTCCGCAACGGGACATCACCTACGGGATGTTCGGCGACGTCTCGCAGGCCGCCTCGACCCACGATTTTGCCTCCGTGCGACAAGGGGAGCGGATCAAGTCGATCCGGGCGTATACCGGAAAGTGGATGGATGGTCTGGAGGTCACGTACACGGAGACCCTCACCGGGACAGGTGACCGGGAGCCGGTGATACACGGCAAGACGTCGGGGGACCTGGCTCTCAACCTCGAACTCGGGGAAGGCATGGCGATCCAGTCCATCCGCGGACTCGGTGGGGACGCCGTGGACGCGCTGGAGTTCGTGGTGAAAACGGCCATCGCGGGACAGACCCGGAAGGAACGGGCGGGAGACATGAACCGGCAGGCCAGCCGGGATGAGACGTGGACGGCGGGCCCCGGAGAGTTCCTGTTGGGCTTCCAGGGGAAGGCAGGTAACTGGCTCGACACCGTCAGCCCGATCGTCGTCCAGTTCTCGCCAGCGACCTGGAGCAACGGCAAGTAAGTCGAGTCCGGCACACCTCCATCATGAAAGGAGACAACACATGCCCGAAGCAGACATGAGGAAGGTCGAACAGGTGATTCGAAGGCTCATGAAGGAGTATGACATCCCCGCCCAGAACACCGACTCGCTCCAGGATGCCATCGAAGAGGTCGTCGCCTCGGAGAACGACAGCTTCCTGCAGAAGTTCACGACCGCCTGGGGCTACTCCGACCTGGACAAGTCCAAGGTCTGGCGGTACTACCTGGAGGCCTGAACCCATCGCCGCGTTGGCCATGGAAACGGAGCTCACGGTTTCGCGACGCCGGCCCCTCCGGGACGGATCGAGACCTGAGCACGTGGCCCAGCGGACGTCCGGGTGCGGTCGGCTTCGCCGCACCGATGCATGGACTCGTTCTGCCCCTTTCACAGGAGGTCCTGAATGGCCGGTTGGTCAGCAGTCGAGGCGCATCTCACGGAGTACGGGGTCGAGTTCACCCGCACCAACCTCGCGGGCACGAACAGCCACGTCGTAAGGGCGGCCTTCGAGAGCATGGGTCAGCGGAGGGAGGCGGAGGTGACCTCCAGCCTCCAGGACGACCGGTTCAGCGACGAGGATCTGCGGGACTTCTTCCAAGATCTCGGCATCGCGTACCCCGCCTGGCTCTAGATCATCTGCCCGCTCGTTGCATTCGTTCGAAATGGTGACGTCGAATTCCGCGCGGCCTCCGCCGCGGCGCGTTTCACGGGCAGCGGGCGGGACGTTTCGGCCGGCCGCGCGCGCCGGTATCTTCTACACGTGACGAGAACCGTACGCGGGTTGCCTCGCGGCACGGGTCGGCTCCCCGATCGAAGGGACGAGACATGGGCTGGATCATCACGCTGATCATCGGAGGTGTCGTCGGCTGGTTGGCCAGCATCATCATGAAGACCAACGCCCAGATGGGCTGTCTGGCGAACGTGCTGGTCGGCGTGGTCGGCTCCGTACTGGGCTTCTGGATCGCCGGACTCCTGGGCCTGGCGCCGGCGGGCGGAATCCTGGGCTTCGTCGTGGCCCTGGCCGGCGCGGCGTTGCTCATCGCCGTCCTCCAGAAGCTCGGCTTCTTCAAGAAGATGTGACGTGGGCACGGGCGCCTTCTGAGCGCAGGGATTCCCCGGAACACCGCCGCTCAGGGACACTGCACACAGAAAAGCGTTGAGCCGTCCGCAGTTGGACGGCTCAACGCTTTTGACCATGGGCCTGGCTAGACTCGAACTAGCGAC
This sequence comes from uncultured Gemmatimonadaceae bacterium, assembly GCA_964619835.1. Lineage (GTDB taxonomy): Bacteria > Gemmatimonadota > Gemmatimonadetes > Longimicrobiales > RSA9 > JARRJS01. Next base: position 43,372 of record CAZUFP010000032.1, read on the forward strand.
CTCACGCTTATCAGGCGTGCGCTCTAACCACCTGAGCTACAGGCCCCTCTTGAGGACGAGAAACGTAACGTCCCGGGCTTCCATCTTCAAGGATCTACAGGCCCGGCAACCGAGAAATCGACCGGGTGACCCGACCCCGACCCCAAACCCCCCCCCCCCCCCAACCCCACTGCGGCCCCTGACGTCGGTCGTCGGTCCACGGTCGTCGGTCGAATCCCCCCGCCGAACCCCGCTCCCCCCGCTCCCCCCGCGAACCCCCGTCGATCATCGATCATCGATGGGATCGCCGCGGGCGAGCCCGCGGAGAACCATTGTCACTATCCAGGGCGTTGGCGCGTTCCATCCACGAATCCGGCAGACGGAGGGCGGAATGGGCGACCGCACGGACGAGGTGTGGGTGGCGGGCACCGATGCGTGGAAGCGCGACGGCGACCGGACCATCGTCTTGCCGCGTCTGGACCTGCTGTACCGTCTGGCGTTGCGCTTCACCGGGAGTGCCGCGGACGCGGACCGGCTCGTCCTGGAGACGGTCCGCCGTGCGGTGCACGGCGGTGGTGAAGTGACGACGGATGCCCAACCGACGGTGGCGCTGGCCGCGTTGCTCCGCGAAACGTATGTGAACCGGATGGCCGGCTCGCCCGACAGGGACGTGACCGGCGGGACGGAGCCCGACCTGCCGCCGCCGTCGTCCGTGCGTGAGCGGCTCCTGGGACAGGACGCGCAGGAGCTGATGTTCCGTGCCCTGGACGCCATGCCCTTCGATTTACGGGAGGTGCTGGTGCTCCGTGACCTGGAGGGATTTGACGATGCGGCGGTCGCGCGCATCACGGACCTGCCCGTGCCCACGGTCATAGTCCGGTTGCGCGCGGCCCGCATCGGACTGGAGAAGCGTGTGTCGCGCCTCCTCCAGGCCGGCCCCGGAATGGACCCCGCCACGCCCGCATAGCGCTCCCGCATAGCGCCCTTCCCGGCCCCACCCCACACCACCGCCCGCGCAGCCTGGCGCCGCCCGGCGGAGCCAGGCCGGCGGACGCCGAACGCTCGTTCCCGGCGGTTCAGACCTCGGGACCTCCCGGCATGCATCCTGCGCTGCCGGCCTCCGACCATGCGCCGGCTGCTGAGTCGTGCCGGCGCTTCCCGTTGACAGGTAGCCATCGATGTTGGACGCATACATCCCGTGTTCCGGCGGCAGGCTGCGGCAGAGGGCATCGTGAGCTGGCTGCCGACGTTCTCCCCCGCGGGTCCGCAGGCCGAATCGATCCGGTTCATGCTGTGGGTGACGCTGGGCGTTTCCGGCGTGATCCTGACGCTCATCGTGGCGCTGGTGTTCATCGCGCTGCGGCGGTACCGGGCGCGCGATGGCGAGAGTGGCGAGGCGCGGCAGACGGAAGGCAACCTCAAGCTCGAAATCGCGTGGACGGTGGTGCCGACGCTCATCGTCGCGGGGCTCTTTATCCTGACGGTGCGCTCGATGCACAGCATCGACCCGACGCCGCCCCCGGGTCGGCAGCCGGACGTGGTGGTGGTGGGGCACCAGTGGTGGTGGGAGGTGCGCTACCCCGCGAGCGGTGCTGTGACGGCCAACGAGATCCACGTGCCGGTGGGTCGTCGACTGCTGTTCCGGCTGGAATCGGCGGACGTGGTCCACGACTTCTGGGCGCCCCAGCTCACCCGCAAGATCGACATGGTGCCGGGGCATCCGAACACCATCTGGATGCAGGTGGATAAGCCGGGCGTATACGGGGGCCAGTGCGCCGAATTCTGCGGTGCTCAGCATGCGCGCATGCGGTTCAAGGTGTTCGCGGAGCCGCCGGCGGAGTTCGACGCGTGGCTGAAGGCGCAGGCGAGCACGGCCACGCCGCCGCGTGACTCGGTCGCCATTGCGGGGATCCAGGTCTTCCTGGGCAACGGCCTGTGCGCCCGCTGCCACACGATCCGCGGCGTGTCGGCGGGGCCGGACATCGGCCCGGACCTGACGCACGTGGGCGGACGGACGACACTGGCGGCGGCGACGCTGCCCAACACCCCGGCGGCTCTTGCACGCTGGCTCCAGAACCCGCAGGCGGTGAAGCCGGGCAACCGCATGCCCGACCTGCATCTCAGCAAGGCACAGATCCACGCGCTGGTGACTTACCTGGAGGACCTCAAATGAGTACGCCGGTGGCTCTGCTTCCATCCGAAGGCGTGCGGCCGGATCCGTCGCGCACCGGCCTGTTCGGCTGGGTCGCGACGGTGGACCACAAGCGCATCGGCATCCTGTACCTGGTCATCACGCTCTTCTTCTTTCTGGTGGGCGGCATCGAGGCGTTGATGATCCGGGCTCAGCTTGCTCAGCCCAACGGCCACCTGCTCTCGCCGCACGCCTACAACGAGATCTTCACCATGCACGGCACCACCATGATCTTCCTGGTGGTGATGCCGGCGCTCATCGGCATCGGCAACTACGTGGTGCCCCTCATGATCGGCGCGCGGGACATGGCGTTTCCGCGCCTGAACGCCTTCGGCGTCTGGATCCTGCTGTTCGGCGGGCTGCTGCTCTATTTCAGCTTCCTGGCGGGCGGCGCGCCGGACGCCGGCTGGTTCGCGTACGCGCCCCTCTCGGAGAAGGCGTACAACCTGGGCCCGGGCGTGGACTACTGGGCGCTGGGCCTGTTCGTGCTGGGCATCGGCAGCGTGGCGGCGGCCATCAACTTCATCGTGACGATCCTGCGCCTGCGCGCGCCCGGCATGACCCTGGGCCGGCTGCCCCTGTTCGTCTGGATGACACTGGTCAACAGCTTCCTGATCATCCTGGCGTTGCCGATCCTCAGCGCGGCGGCCGCCATGCTGTTCCTGGACCGGCAGTTCGGCGCCTATTTCTTCCAACCCGACGCCGGCGGCTCCGCGCTGCTCTGGCAGAACCTGTTCTGGGCGTTCGGTCATCCGGAAGTCTACATCATGGCGTTGCCGGCCTTCGGCATCATCTCGGAGGTGATCCCGGTCTTCAGCCGGAAGCCGATCTTCGGCTACGAGTTCGTCGCGGCCTCCACCGTGGCCATCGGCGTGCTCAGCTTCGGCGTCTGGGCGCACCACATGTTCGCCAGCGGGTTGGGCCCGACGGAGAACATGGTGTTCGCCGCCAGCAGCATGCTCATCGCCGTGCCGACGGGCGTGAAGATCTTCAACTGGACGGCGACGCTGTACGGCGGCCGCATCCAGCTGACCACCAGCATGTTGTTCGCGCTGGCGTTCATCATCCAGTTCACCATCGGCGGCCTGTCGGGCGTCATGTTCGCCGCCGTGCCCGTGGACTGGCAGCTCACGGACACCTACTTCGTGGTGGCGCACTTCCACTACGTGCTGTTCGGCGGGACCTTCTTCGCTCTGATGGCGGGCGCCTACTACTGGTTCCCCAAGATGAGCGGGCGGATGCTTTCGAAGCGGCTCGGCCGCTGGCATTTCTGGCTCACGGTCATCGGCTTCAACACGACGTTCTTCGTCCAGCACTTCCTGGGTCTGCTGGGCATGCCGCGGCGCGTTTACACGTACGCGAACCTGCCCGGCTGGGGGATCCTCAACCTGATCTCCACCATCGGGGCGTTCATCCTCGCCTTCTCCGTGCTCCTGTTCCTGATCAACCTGGTCTGGTCGCTGCGGCGAGGCGAGAAGGCGGGCGACAACCCGTGGGATGCGTGGGGTCTCGAGTGGGCGACCACGTCGCCGCCGCCGGAGCACAACTTCGAGCTCGTGCCGCCCGTAACCGGCCGGCGCCCGCTCTGGGATCTGGCCCATCCGGCGAAGGAGGCCGCATCATGACCCGGAGCAACAGCCGGCTGGGCGTGCTCATGTTCGTTCTGTCGGAGTCCATGTTCTTCCTGATGCTGATCATCGCCTACGTGGTGTACCAGGGCGCGCCGGCGAGCCACGGTGAAGCGGCGCGGCTGCTGGACGTGTCCCGTACGGGCGTGTTCTCCGCGTTCCTGTTCTTCAGCAGCTTCACGGTGCACCGGGCGGGCGTGGCGGCGCGGCGTGGTAGCCGGACGGGCGTGAACGGCTGGCTGGCCGGCACCATCCTCCTGGGCGCCGCCTTCCTGGCCGGCCAGGCGTGGGAGTACGTGGGCCTGTTCCACCGAGGGGAAACGGTGGGCCGGGACCTGTTCGGCAGCACGTTCTTCACGTTGACGGGCTTCCACGGATTCCACGTGCTGGTGGGCCTGATCGTGTTGAGCACGATCCTGGGCCTGAGCCTCAGGGACCGTATCGCGGGACGCCGCGCGCACGCCCTGGAGACGGCGTCCGTATACTGGCATTTCGTGGACGCCGTGTGGGTGGTGATCTTCTCCATCGTGTACATTGGGGCGGTGCTGTGAGTCTCGGCACTCTGCTCGGGCTCTGGGAATGGGAACCGTCGGTCGTGTTCGGCTGCGCGCTGCTGGCGGTGGGCTACCTGGAGCTGGCGACGCCGCGCACGCTGGCCCGCACGGCGGCGTTTCTGGCGGGCGACATCGTCGTGCTGGTGGCCCTCATCTCGCCGCTGGATCCCCTGGGCGACGACGTGCTGTTCAGCGCTCACATGCTCCAGCACATTCTGCTGGCGCTGGTGGCGCCGCCGCTTCTGGTCATCGGGTTGCCGGCCGGCACGCTGCGCCGGCTGCTGGCCTGGCCCACGCTGCACCGGGCCGTACGACGGTTCGCCCGCCCGGCCATCGCCTGGCCGCTGTTCGTGGGCACGCTGTGGGGCTGGCACCTGCCGGCCCTCTACGATGCGGCCCTGCGCCACGAAGGCCTGCACGTGTTCGAGCACCTGACCTTCCTGGCCACGGGCGTCGTGTTCTGGTGGCCCGTCGCCACGCCCCTGTCGGAGTTGCGCATGAACCCTTCGCGCGCGGCGTTCTACCTGTTCTTCGCCGGACTGGCCAACACGCTGCTGGGCATCCTGCTGACGTTCGCGCCGCGCGTGCTGTACACCAGCTACATCAACCCGCCGGATCCCGAGGGGCTGTTGCCGTTCTTCCGCAACGTCTGGGGACTCACGCCCATCGTCGACCAGGCGCTGGGCGGAGTGTTCATGTGGGTGGCCGGCATGGTCGTGTTCGCCATCGCCCTGGCCATCCTCATCGGGTTGATGATGCGCGATCCCCACGCGCGGAACCGCAGGTACACCCCCTTGTCGATCCACGTCAGCCCGGAGGGCTTGCGATGAACGACCACGACGGCTGGACGCAACCGCTGCCGCCGGAAAGCACCCGACCCACGTACTGGCCGGCTGCTCTGGCCCTGGGCGTCACCGTGACCCTGTGGGGGCTCGTGACATCGCTCGTGATCCTGGGCGTGGGCGCAGTCCTCGGCGGCGTGGCCATCGTCGGATGGGTCGCCGAGATCGTGCAGGCCGGGGCGGCGGTGGACGCCATACAGGCTACGAACGAGAAGGAGGTCTTCGATGACCGGTGACCTGGACCGCGGCGACGGACACGGTGAGGGTCCGGACGGCTGCAAGGCCGATCACGCCAGTGCCGGCGGCGAACACGCAAGCCACTCCGACAACGACAACGTGATGAGCCGGCGGACCCTGATCCGCTGGTTGATGGGCGGCATCGGCGGGCTGGCCGCGATGGTCATCGGCCTGCCGGTGGTCGGGGTGCTCGTGGAGCCGATGCTGCGCGGCATGCCGCTGGAATGGAAGCCCGTTGGCCCGGTGGACAAGTTCAAGGTGGGCTCGACCCAGGAGGTGGTGTTCACCGACCCGACGGGCGAGCCGTGGGCCGGACCCGCAGCCGAGCGCGGCGCCTGGCTGCGGCGCGATTCCGCGTCCCACTTCACGGCGTTCTCCATCAACTGCACGCATCTCGGCTGTCCGGTGCGTTGGATGAAGGACGCACGGCTGTTCATGTGTCCGTGCCACGGCGGTGTCTACTACGCCGACGGCGCGGTGGCGGCGGGTCCGCCGCCGAAGTCGCTCAGCCGCTATCCCGTACGCATTCGAGGCGGGCAGGTCCAGGTCGCGACCGTGCCCCTGCCCATCACATGAGCCACGGGAACGGACGTGTCATGGGATATTTGAAACGAACCGGCCGCTGGCTCGAAGACCGGACCGGGCTGGGCCGCGTCATCGCCGGTCTGGCCCGGCACCCCGTGCCGCCCAACACCGGCTGGGCCTACGTGTTCGGCAGCGCGACGCTCACCGCGTTCATCCTCCAGGTCGTGACCGGCTCCGTGCTGGCGACCGTGTACACGCCTTCCACCTCGGAGGCGTACGCCAGCCTGCAGTACATCACGAACCGCATGGTTCTCGGCCATTTCCTGCGCGGCGTCCACTTCTTCGGCGCGTCGGCGATGGTGCTCCTCATCGGCCTGCACATCATCCGCGTGTTCCTGCACGGCTCCTACAAGTTCCCGCGGGAAGTGTCCTGGCTCTCCGGCGTGGGGTTGCTGGGCCTCACACTGGCCATGGGCTTCACCGGCCAGCTGCTGCGATGGGACCAGAATGCCATCTGGTCCGTCGTCGTGGGCGCCGAACAGGCCGGGCGTACCCCGTTCATCGGCACGGCGCTGGCCCGCTTCATTCTGGGCGGCGCGTCCATCGGCGGGGCGACCCTCGGCCGGTTCTTCGCGTTCCACGTCTTCATGATCCCCGGGCTCATCATCGCGGTCATCGGAGTGCATCTGTTCCTGGTGCTGCACAACGGCATCTCCGAACCGCCCTCCGCCACTCCGGTCATCGAGCCCGGCAGCTACCGTGGCCAGTACGAGCTGATGCTGGACGAGAAGGGCGAACCGTTCTGGCCGAACGCAGCGTGGCGGGACGTCGTGTTCGGCGCTGGCGTGATCCTCGTGGTCGCGCTGCTGGCGGGCCTCTTCGGTCCACCCGTCCTGGACAAGCCGCCCAACCCGGCCATTGTGCAGGCCGCGCCGCGCCCCGACTGGTACCTGTTGTGGTACTTCTCGGTGCTGGCTCTGCTGCCACACCATATCGAGAACGCCTTCATCATCGGCTTCCCGCTTCTGGCCGGGCTGCTGCTGGTTGCCGTGCCGTTCCTGTCGAACCGGGGCGAGCGCCGCCCGTCCCGCAGGCCCTGGGCCGTGGCGTCCGTGCTGGTCATCGTCACCATGGTGGCCTCCCTCACCGTCGTCGGCTACTCGACGCCCTGGTCGCCACGCTTCGACGCGAAACCACTGCCCCTCCAGGTCGTGGGCAAGGTGAGCCCGGACGCCATGAGCGGTGCACGCATGTTCCACGACAAGGGCTGCGAGTACTGCCATACGGTAGCCGGCTACGGCGGGCAGCGAGGTCCGAACCTCACCTGGATCGCCGACCGTCTCACCCACGACCAGATGGTGATCCGCATCATGAACGGCGGCTACAACATGCCCGCGTTCGGGTCGATCCTCACGCCCGTCGAGCTGGAAGAGATCGTCGCGTTCCTCGAAACGCGTACGCAAGGCGGCGCGAAGCCTCTGCCACGGGACTCCGGCGCTCCGCCCCAGCCGGACACGCAGAAGACGGCGGGGACGGGCGGCGGATAAGCAAGGCGCGCCGCCGGAATCGGCGCACGCACAGCGTAGAGCAGGAAGCGGACAACGGAGAGCCGGCGGCCAGGGGGCCGCCGGCTCTCCGCTTGCCGCCGAGGCGCTCCCGGACGCAAGTTGCGGGCGTCCGGTGGCCGCCGGGACAGGCCGGCGCGCCGCGAACCACCGCGCTCTCCAGGTCCGCCGATGCTCACGCAGACGCACGCACGCCGCGCCCATCCGAACCCGACCCCTACCCGCGCCCCCTCGCACGTGTGGCGCGCCGGCGCCCTGACCGCATTCATCGCTTTCGCGGGCTGCGCACGCCCGGCGGGTCCGTTCTCTTTCACGCCCCTCCAGCCCTCTCTCTTCTCCGCCGGCGGCGCCCTCGTGAATGCGTGGGCGGACATCGACGGCGACGGCGACCCGGACCTGTTCGTCGGATTCAACGGCCAGGGCAACCGCCTGTACCGGAACGACGGCGGACACTTCACCGACATCGCGGCCGACGCCGGCCTCGCGGACACGCTGCACACCCGCTCCGCCGCCTGGGGCGACTACGACGGCGACGGGGACCCGGACCTGGCGCTGGGGTTCGCCCTGCCGCAAGGGACGGCCGGACAGGCATCCGGACCGGCGGCGTCGGCCGCCGCCGCCGCCGGGCGGCCCGCTTCGGGCGCGGTGCCCGCCGCGCCGACGTCGTCTGTCGTACGCCTGTACCGCAACGATGGCGGCCGGTTCACCGATGTCACCGCCGACGCCGGCCTCGCCGTGCCCGCCGGCGCCACGCGCCAGTTCGCCTGGGTGGACTTCGACGGCGATGGCGACCTGGACCTGTTCGCGGCGTTCCGCGACATGCCCAACCGGCTCTACCGCAACGATGGCGGCCATTTCACCGACATCGCGCCGGACATCGGGCTGGCCGACCCGCGCCGCACCGTCGGCGCCGTCTGGTTCGACTACGACGACGACGGCGACCTCGACCTCTACGTCGCCAACATGGACGGGGACGCCAACGGCCTGTTCCGGAACGACGGCGGCCACTTCACCGACGTCGCCGAAGCCGCCGGCGTCGCCTGGGGCGGCCGCGGCCCCGGCGATCCCGAGAACGGCACCGTGCGGCCCTGCGCCGCCGACGTGGACAACGACGGCAACATCGACCTGTTCATGGCCAACTACGGACCCAACGGCCTGTTCCTGAACCAGGACGACGGCACGTTCCGCGACGTGTCGAAGGAGAGCGGCGTCGCCATCGACGGCCGCTACGACACCTGCGCCTTCGCCGACGCCGACAACGACGGCGACCTGGACCTGTTCGTCAACGGCACCATCACCCACGGGGAGCAATACCGCGACTACCTGTTCCGCAACGACAGCACGCACTTCACCGACGCCACGCCCGCCGTCATCCTGGACCTTCACGCCGACCACGGCGCCCAGTGGGCCGACGCCGACCACGACGGCGCACTCGACCTCGCGCTCGCCGGCGCCGAGCCCGATTCCGGCACCCACGCCCTGCTCCACAACGACCTGGCGCCCGACCAGGCCCGCCGGTTCATCGACGTGCACGTCACCGACGACCACGGCCACCACCTGCCCGGTGCCGAGGTCCGGCTCTACGACCAGGCCGGCAATCTCCTCGGCACACGACTCGTCGACACCGGCTCCGGCTACGACAGCCAGAACATCCTGCCCGTCCACTTCGGCACGCCCGGCCCCGGCCCCTTCGACATCGAGGTGACCTACCCCGCCGCCGGCCGCCGCATGGAAGCCACCGCCCGCAACGTCCCCGCCGGCAGCGTGGTGAACGTCCGCGTCGCCCCCGCCCCCCCGTCCCCCTGACCCCCACCCGGCCGCGCAACACCAGCCTCAAAGCACCAGCCTCGCAGCATCACCTCGCAGTACCGGCCTCGCAGTACCGGCCTCGCAACATCACCTCGCCTCACCCTCCTCGCAGTACCGGCCTCGCAGTACCCTCCTCGAAGTACCCTCCTCGAAGTACCCTCCTCGCAG
>CAZUFP010000033.1:0-10453 GCA_964619835.1 uncultured Gemmatimonadaceae bacterium
GCGCAGTGCCGACAGGATCTCGACACGAAGCTGTCCGGCGTCTGACGGCGCCGGCACTGCGGGGTGTGAAACGTGGCGATCATTGCGATCTGCCGGGGCACGAAGAGTGGCGGCACCACGATGGCCGAGTGCCTCGCGGAGCGGTTGGGCTATCCCAGCCTCGGCCGTGAGGTGATCCAGGACGCCGCGGTGCAGCTGGGCGTGTCGGCAGAGCTGCTGGAGCAGAAGCTGAACGCGCGGCCGTCGTTGTGGAGCCGGTTCTCCGCAATGCGGCGCACCTACATCGTCGCCGTCCAGGCCGCGCTGGCCGAACGGGTCGTCGAAGGCGACCTGGTCTACCACGGTCTCGCCGGCGGCCTGTTGCTGCGGAAGACGCCCGCCACTCTGTGCATCCGCCTGATCGCTCCCATGGCGCACCGCGTCCGGGCCGTCATGGCCGAGTCCGAAATGGATGCGGCCACGGCGGAGCGCTACATCGTCGACGTGGATGCCGCACGCGCCCGCTGGGTCAAGGCGATGTACGGGGAAGACATCATGGACCCGGGCCTGTACGACCTGGTGATCAACCTCGATCCCACGACCGTGCAGGGTGCCTGCGCCATTGCGTCGAAGATCGTGTTGCAGCCGGAATTCGCCATCACGGACGATGTGAGGGCCAGGCTGCGCGATTTCCGCACGGCGTGCCGGGTGAAGCTTGCGCTGGTGGGTGATGCGGAGTTGAGGGCCCTGGACCTGGACGTGGACGTGGAGGGCGGCGCGGTGGAGGTAACAGGCGAAGCGCCCCTATTGAAGAACGGCCGGGTCGGGAACCGGATCGTGGAGCTCGCGCACGCGGTCCAGGGGGTGGAGCAGGTTCGTTTGAAGGTGGAGTGGTTCGACCCGTACCCGTAGGCGAGGGAAGCCGGATGGGAATGCAACACCGTCTCGCCTGGGCAGGCGTGAGCGTGATCATGGCGCTCGTGCTGTTGCTCGACCCGTCGTGCGTGCTGGCCGCGCAGGAAGGCGCCACGACGACGGCCGGCGATGCATGGTGGTTCTGGCCGCTGATGCTCTTCGTCATGACGTTCGTCATGGGCATCCTGGCGGCCGTAGCGGGCGTGGGGGGCGGCGTGTTGTTCGTGCCTATCGTCAGCGGGTTCTGTCCGTTCCACCTGGACTTCGTGCGGGGCGCGGGCCTGCTCGTGGCCATGTGCGGCGCTCTGGCGGCCGGCCCCGGCTTTCTCCGTATGAACCTGGCCAGCCTGCGGCTGGCCATACCGGTGGCGCTCATCGCGTCCACGTGTGCCGTGGCGGGTGCCATGGCGGGGCTGGCCCTGCCCACGAACGTGGTGCAGACGGCTCTGGGCGCCGCCATCCTGGGCATCGTCGTCATCATGGTGCTGGCCCGGAAGTCGACCTTCCCGGCCGTGCCCCACGCCGATCGGTTGTCCCAGGCCCTCCGCATCCACGGGATCTACATGGAAGCCAGCCTGGGCCAGGAGGTGGACTGGAAGATCCACCGCACGCTGCCGGGGTTGGTGTTGTTCGTCGTGATCGGGTTCATGGCCGGCATGTTCGGGTTGGGTGCGGGTTGGGCCAACGTGCCGGTGCTGAACCTGGTGCTGGGTGCGCCGCTCAAGATCAGTGTGGCGACGAGCAAGTTCCTGCTGTCCATCACGGACACTTCCGCCGCCTGGGTCTACCTGAACCGAGGCTGTGTCATCCCGATGATGGTCGTGCCATCCCTCGTCGGGATCATGCTGGGCTCGCTGCTGGGCGTGCGCATCCTCCGGGTCATGAAGCCAGGCGTCGTGCGCTGGCTCGTCATCGCCCTGCTTCTGTTCGCCGGGGCCAAGGCCATCACCAAGGGCCTGGGCCTGCCCTTCATCGTCTGACGGGTGAAGGAGCCGTGAAATGAGCGACAAGGGATTCGGGCCGATCGTCGACCGGGAACAGCTGCTCTATGCCCGCATTCTCGCGGTGGGCATGTACACCGGGCTGCTGCTCCTGCTGCTGACGTTCGCCCTGTACGTGTCGGGGGTCATCCAGCCGGCGGTGCCCATCGACAGGCTGCCTGCCTACTGGGGCATGAACGTCGAGGAGTACCTGCGCACCATCAACGAGAACCACCTGCACCGCTCCTATCACCTCGCGGGCTGGTGGTGGCTGACGGCCCTCGGCAAGAGCGACTACCTCAATTTCCTGGGGATCGCGGTGCTTTCCGCGGTGACCATCGTCTGCTTCGGCGGGATCGTGCCCACGTTCCTGAAGAAGCGGGACTTCGCATACGCCGCCATGGCGATCGCGGAAATCGTGATCCTCGTGCTGGCCGCAAGCGGCATTCTGCGCGTGGGGCATTGATGAGATTTCTGCCTGTAGGACTCGATATCCGGAACCGCGTGTGCATCGTGGTCGGTGGCGGTGCCGTGGGCACCCGCAAGGCCCTGACGCTGGTGCGCGCCGGCGCCCACGTGAGGGTCATCTCGCCCGAGGTCACCAAGGAACTAGCCGGCGAAATCGGCGCCGGCCGCATGCGCTGGATCAAGGAGCGGTTCCGGGCCGAGCACCTCGCCGGCGCCTTCCTGGCCGTTCTTGCCACCGACGACGCGCACCTCAACGCGGCCGCGGCGCGGATCGCCGCCCAGCAGGGCGTGCTGGCCTGCGACGCGTCCTCCGCCGAGGGCTCCCGCGTCATCTTCGGTGCGCTGCTGGAACGCGATGGCGTCACCGTCGCGACGTTCACCGATGGGCACAGTCCGGGCCGGGCCCGCCGCACGCGGGACGCCATCGCGAGCCTCCTGGCCGGACGCGAACCGGTGCCGTCACCGCAGGCGAACGGCAAGAGACTGCTGGTGCTGGTCGCGCACGGCAGCCGGAACCAGCGATGGGGCGTGCCGCTCGAAAGCCTCACCGCGTCCATCCAGGAACAGATCAACGGTTGCACCGTGCAGCTGGCGTACGCTCAGTTCGCGTCGCCCACCGTCCAGGAGGTGGTGGCGGAAGCGGCGCGCCTGGGGGTCCGCAACATCTCGGTGCTGCCCCTCTTCATGACCTCGGAAGGACACGTCGACCGCGATATCCGTCCCCTCGTGGCGGATCTGCGGCTGGCATATCCCGACGTAGAGGTAGACCTGCTGCCGCCGGTGGGGCAGCACGCGCAATTCCAGAAGGTTCTCGTCGACATCGCGAAGGAGACCACGGCATGAAACCGGAGGCGAACGGACTCGTCGCGAACGACGGTCCCGATTTCTTGGACATAGGCGAGCGGGCCGGGACCGTCGGCAAGGTGTACCTGGTGGGCGCCGGGCCGGGAGACCCGGGGCTGTTGACGTTGCGGGGGGTGGAGTGTCTCCGCAGGGCCGACGTCGTGCTCTACGACTACCTGGCCAACCCCGCCCTGGTGCGTCACGCTCCGGAGCACGCGAAGCTGCTCCGCCTGGGGCACCACAGCGTCGGGCGCAACCTGACGCCGGACCAGATCACGGACCTCATGGTGCGCGCGGCGCTGGCGGGCCAGACGGTCGTGCGCCTGAAGGGAGGCGATCCCTCCATCTTCGCGCGGGGCGCCGATGAAGCGGGTGCCCTGCGGCAGGCGGGAATCCCCTTCGAGATCGTGCCCGGCATCACGTCCGGCCTGGCCGTGGCGGCCCTGGCGGAGATCCCGCTTACGCACCACGAAGACGCGTCCGCCGTGGCGCTGGTGACGGGCCGGGAGCGTGCGTGCAAGGAAGAGACGCACCTGGACTATGCGGCCCTGGCGGCATTTCCCGGCACGCTGGTGTTCTACATGGGCGTGCAGAGTGCCCGCCGTTGGAGCCGGGCGCTCATGGAGCACGGGCGCCGTCCGGACACGCCGGTGGCCATCGTCCGCTGGTGCGGCCGCTCCGGCCAGCAGACGGTGCGGTGCACGCTGGAAACGGTCGCGGACGTGGCCGCGTCCCTGCGGCCGCCGTCCATCTTCGTCGTGGGCGATGTCGTGGCGCGCACGCCGTGCCTGTCGTGGTTCGAATCGCGGCCGCTGTTCGGCACGACGGTCCTGGTCTCCGGCTCCGCGCGCACGGCGGAACGACTGCGGCAGCGCCTGTCCGAGCTGGGCGCCGAGGTCATCGTGCAGCCGGTCATCCGCATCGTGGACCCGCCGGACTGGTCGGCGGTGGATGCCACGCTGCGGCAGCTGGACCGCTACGACTGGCTGGTGTTCTCCAGTCCCAACGCGGTCGAGCACCTGATGCGCCGGCTTCTCGAACACGGCCAGGACACCCGCAGCCTCGGAGGCGTCCGGCTGGCCGCTCTGGGCGCGGGCACGGCCGAACGGCTGGCCCACTACCACCTGAAGGCCGACGCCGTGCCTCAAGCGTACCATCCGGCCCTGGTCGCGCAGGCGCTCGTCGGTGGCCAGCCCCATCCGCGTTTCCTGCTGGTGCGCGCCCACGGCGACCGGCCATCGCTGGCCGGAGCGCTGGAAGCGGCAGGCGCCCGAGTGGAGCAGGTCGAAGCCTACGCCACCGAGGAAGTGGATGCGCCCGACCCGGACGTGGCGCGGGCGCTGGAGGAAGGTGAGGTGCAGTGGGTCGCCGTGACGAGCGCGGCGACCGCCCGGGCCCTGATGCGGCTTCATGGGCCGAATCTGGACACGGCCCGGATCGCCGCCATCAGCCCGCTGACGTCCGCGGCGCTCCGGGACCTGGGACGCGAACCGGACGCCGAGGCGATGCCTGCCACGGTGGACGGCCTGGTCCAGGCCATCGCCGACGCGGTCGTGCAGGAGGGAACGGATCCGGCCGTGAGCGCCGTGGCGGCACAGGCAGATGCCGCGACCGCCGTGGCCGGGACCGTGACGCTCACATCCAGAGGATCACCATGAGCCAGATCATCTGTGTGTCCCGGGGCTCCCTGTCCCGGGGCAAGGAGCTGGCGGAGCACCTGGCGCGGAAGCTGGACTACCCCGTGCTGAGCCGGGAGGACCTCATTGAAGAGGCCATCCGGGAAGGCATCCAGGTGGGGAAGCTGGAAACCAGCATGATGAACCCGCGGGCGTTCACCGAGCGCCTGGCCCGGGAGCGGGACCACTACCTGGCGTTCTGCACGGCCTACCTGTGCGACCGGGCCATGGACGGTCCGCTGGTCTACCACGGCCGCACCGGGCACCTCCTGCTCCGCGGCATCAGCCATCTCATGCGGGTCCGGGTGGTCGCGGAAGGCGAGTACCGCATCGCCGCGACCATGCGCAAGCTGAACATCGGGCGGGAACAGGCGCGCCGCTACCTGGAAGCGGTAGAAGAAGACCGCCGGAACTGGGCCCGGGCCATGTATGGCGTGTCCTGGGAAGACGCGTCCCAGTACGACGTGATCGTGAACGTCGAGCGCATGAGCGTCGAGAACACGGCCGCGGCGCTGGTGGGCATGAGCCAGCTCCCGGACTTCCAGATGACGCCCGCGTCCCGCAAGGCGATGGAGGACCTGCATCTGGGCGCCCGCGCGCGCCTGCGCCTGGCCCGGGACGCCCGCACGGCCCGCGCCGGCTTCTCTGTGCGCGCCCATCACGGCGTGCTCACCGTCACCTACCTGCCCCACGACGCCGAGGTGGCGCGTGACATTCCACAGGTGCTCACGGGCCTGGACGGCATGCAGGACCTCCGGGCCACCATGGCCGCCACCACCATTCTGTGGGTGCAGGAAACCTTCGACCACGGCTCGGAGACCTTCCAGGACGTGGTGGAGATCGCGCGGAAATGGAACGCGGCCGTGGAGCTGGTCCGCTACAAGCCCCAGGGCGATGAAGAGAGTCCTTCGGAGGGCGTCATCGAGGCGGAGGCCGACACGGCCGTGGCCGGCATCGAGGACGACGTCGACGCAGTCGCCGACACGAGCGGGCTCAAGGCGACGCTCGACGAGCTGGCGCGCGCCGGAAAAGCGGGAGGCGGACGTTACGTGCACGGCGAGCGCCGCAGCCTGGTGGCGTCGTGTTGCGGCAGCGTCTCCTACTCCCTCGTCGTGCTGGGCAACCTCTTTTTGGGCAAAGACCAGGCCGCCCGCGTGCGGTTCACCCGCGAGCTCCAGGAATCCCTCGGCAGCCGTTTGCGCGTGCCCGTGGTCACGGCGGCGGAGCTGAAGAGCCAGTATCTGTTCGGGCGGCGTGACGTGGTTCGTCTCGTCGGCTACCTGGCGCTGGTCGTAGGCCTGTACCTGGTCGTGCTGACCAACCAGGAGCCGATCCTGACGTTTCTCCTCGGCAACTGGTCCGGCGGTGGCTGGACCATCCGCCTGATCGTGGCGGTGGCGGTGTTCCTGTTCGTGCCCATCGTCGCCTACTCCTACGGGAGCGTGGCGCGGTCGGTGATGAAGCTCATCAAGATGGAGTAGAGCACCTCGAAGGGACGCACCCATGGGAACGGAATTCCTGTTCGAGCATTTCGTACGCATCGATTTCTGGTCTGCGGTGCAGGTGGTGGTGCTGGGCATCGTGGGAGGGGTGCTCTCGGGGTTCATCGGCAGCGGCGGCGCCTTTTTCATGACGCCGGGCATGATGAACCTGGGGGTCCCGGGCGTGGTGGCGGTGGGCAGCAACATCACGCACAAGTTCGGCAAGGCCATGATCGGCTCGCGCAAGCACAGCGAGCTGGGCAACGTCGACAAGCGGCTCGGTGCCTTCCTCATCTTCACGTCGTTCATCGGCATCCGCATCGCCGTGTGGATCAACAGCGCCCTGTTTGAAGGCGGCGGCGACGGTCACGGATCGGGCGGCTCGGCGGCGGCGGACCTCTACATCAGCCTCGTGTTCGTCTGCATCCTGTCCCTCGTCGCCGTGTCCATGCTGCGGGACGCAATCCGCAGCCGGGGCAAAGACGACGCCGGCCCGTCCATGCGCATCGCCAACTTCATCGCCCGCCTGCACCTGCCGCCCTACATCTACTTCAGGACGGCGGACGTGCGGGTGTCCCTGTGGGTCCTCATGATCGTGGGCCTCGCCACCGGCTACCTGGCCGGCACCATCGGCGTGGGCGGGTTCATTGGCGTGCCGGCCATGATCTACGTTTTCGGCATGCCCACGGCCGTGGCGGCGGGGACCGAGCTGTACCTGGCCATGTTCATGGGGGGGTGGGGCGCCCTGAACTACGCGTTCCAGGGCTTCGTCGATATTCGCCTGACCATGCTGCTGTACCTCGGCTCACTCATCGGCATCTACGTGGGCGTGTATGGCACGAAGGTGGTGAAGGAGATCCTGATCCGCGTCGTCACCGGCGTGGTCATCCTGCTGTGCGTCATCAGCCGGGCCGTCGCCATGCCCGCGTACCTGCGGCAGCTGGGCTGGATCCACATGGACCCCTCCTGGGACAACTACTTCAACCTGGCCAGCAAGATCATGCTGTTCGCGGCCGGCCTGTCCGGCTGCGGCCTGATTCTGTTCCACGTCGTGCGTTCATACCGGCAACGACTGCGCATGCAGCATCGGCTCACGGAGGCGCGCGCGGGCTGACGACGGGCGCGCTCCCCTGGAAGGATGGTCGGCATGGGTGAAATGAAGAAGAAGATCGAAGACTGGATGGTGCGTGTCTCGTTCGCCGAGGCGGGCGCGCCGGACCAGGGGTTCCAGGTGACGGGCATGGAATGGGACCACAAGACGAAACTGGCGCTGGAGCGGCTGCGGATCGTGCGCAATGAGATCGAATCCGGCAAGCGGACGGAGGAGGACATGGCCGAAGAAGCGAGCGCGGCGACGGGCGGAGAGCTCAGCCTGATGGTCATCGACGACGAGCCCATCGTCGGGAAGCGCCTGAAGCCGGCCCTGGAGAAATCCGGCTTCACGGTGGAGTGCTTCGAGTCTCCGAAGGCCGCCATGGAACGGCTGGCGGAGAAGGAGTTCGACATCGTCGTGACGGACCTGCGTATGGAGGGCATGGACGGCATCCAGATCCTGGAGCACGTCATGCAGCACTGCCCGCGCACACGCGTGGTGCTCATCACGGGCTATGCCACCGTGGAAGTGGCGCGGGAGGCCCTGGTGAAAGGGGCGTTCGACTTCATCTCCAAGCCGTTCAAGCCCAACGACCTGCGAGCGGTCATCAACAAGGCGGCCCTGTCCCTCGGGCACAAGGCTGTGACCTGAAGGGGCGCGCACGTTGTCGTCCCCGGACGAAGTGGCCGCGGCCACCCTCGGCGCGGTGGCCGAGAAAGCCCAGCGAGCCCTGAGGGACCGACCGCGGCTCTCCATCCGCGCGCGCCTGACCGTCGGCCTGGGCCTGTGGTTCGTCCTCAGCATGGCCCTCACCGTGGTCTCCATCATGCTCATCGGCCGGGTGCAGGCCAAGCTGCGCATCCTGGGGGCGGTGGACCGCTACACGTTCGAGATCCAGCAGGCCCGCCGGTTCGAGAAGAACTTCTTCCTCTACCACACCAACCTCCAGGATGCCCTGGACCAGGTGCACGCCGCCCAGGACATCCTGAATCGCAACGAGCAGAGCATGGCGGTGGTGGTGGGCGAGGTGGCGGTGGGGGCCATGAGCGAGCGCGTGCGCCGTTACGAGCGATTGCTGGTTCGCCTCCAGGGGCTCGATCCAACGGCGCAGGCGCCGCTCACCGACATCGAAGGCGAGCTTCGCCTGAACGGCGCCGAGATGGTGTCGCAGGCGGAGGACCTGGCCACGCAGGAGCGCAGGTCGGTGGAAGCCATGCTCGTGGCCGCGCAGCGCATCGCCATCGTCTTCCTCGGCGTGCTGCTGCTCCTGATCCTGCTGCTGGCGGCTTTCATCGCTCGCCAGATGCTCGCGCCGCTCAACCGCATCATGCTGGCGACCCGCAGGATCGCCGAGGGCGACCTGACACCGATCACACCGCGGCGCCGCTACCACGACGAGTTTTCCGAGCTGGCGACCGCCGTCAATTACATGCTGCACGAACTGGTGCGCCGCCAGCAGCTCCTGGTGCAGAGCCACAAGCTCCAGGCCATCGGCACGCTCACCGCCGGCGTCGCCCACGAGCTGAACAACCCCATCAACAACCTCATGCTGACGGCGGCGGCCCTGGAAGAAGACTACGCCGAGATGGATGACGAACAGCGCGTGGACCTGGTCCGTGACCTGGTCAACGAATCGGAGCGCGCCCGCGACATCGTGCGCAACCTGCTGGACTTCGCCCGGGAGAGCGAAGTGCAGCTCGCGCCGCTGGACGTTGAACAGATCATCGGCGAAACGCTCCAGCTCGCCGCGAATCACGTAAGGCTCGCCGGCGTTAAGGTGCAGGGGGAGGTGGAGGAGAACGTGCCCCCGGTGTACGGCGACCGCCACCAGCTGACCCAGGTGTTCCTGAACCTCGTGCTCAACGCACTGGATGCCATGGCCGGCGGCGGCACGCTCACCATCACCGTGGAGAAGTCCGACGACCGGAACTTCGTGAACACCCGCTTCGCCGACACCGGCGTCGGCATCCCGGAGACCAGCCTGGAACGCATCTTCGACCCCTTCTTCAGCACCAAGAAACAGGCGAAGGGGACGGGCCTGGGTTTGAGCGTGAGCCTGGGGATCATCAAGCAGCACGGCGGGGACATCCGGGTGGAAAGCGAAGTGGGCAAGGGCACCGTGTTCACCGTGTCCCTGCCCGCCTCGCAGGTGCCGGCACGCATGGAGAGCGTGGTCGGCTGACCTTTACGGACAGGCCGGCCCGCGGAGACCGCGGGCCGGCCTTCGACCTTACGCCGCTTCCCGCTTCGCCGCCTGCTTCACCGCCTGGACGTCGAGCGCGATCTTCACGTCGTTGCCCACCAGGATGCCGCCCGTCTCCAGGGCCTTGTTCCACGTCAGACCCCAGTCCCGCCGGTCGATGCTCGCGCTGGCACTGAACCCCGCACGCTCACCGCCCCACGGGTCCAGGCCCCGGCCCTCATACACCGCGTCCAACGTCACTTCCCGCGTCGTGCCGCGGATCGTCAGATCTCCCACCACCTTGAACCGGCTGCCCGCTTCCGTCGGCGACCCTTCCACCCGCTTCGATTTGAACGCCAGCTTCGGGTAGTTACCGACATCCAGGAAGTCCGCGCTGCGCAGGTGGTTGTCCCGGTCCTCGACGCCCGTGTCGATGCTTGCCGCGCCGATCTCCACCTCCACACTCGACCGGTCTGGATGCGCCTCATCCACCACGATCGTGCCCGTGAGATCCTTGAAGTGCCCTCGCACCGTCGTGAACATCATATGCTTTGCCGTGAACTCCGTATTCGTATGGGCAGGATCCATCTGCCATGTCGTTCTGTTCATCGTCATCCTCTTTCCACTCACTGTTGCCCGGGTCCGCAACCGTATCGAGCGCGGCCGTTCCCTCACCACTGAGGAATTGCAAGGCACGTGCCGGCGCCAGGGCCTGCGGGATTTTGTCTTAGCGCTAAGATACATGGAGAGGCCGAGCGCCGTCAAGGGGGGGAGCGCAGGGACAGCCAGTCACGCAGAGACACAGAGAGCGCGGGGACAGCCAGTCACGCAGAGAC
>CAZUFP010000033.1:10553-13892 GCA_964619835.1 uncultured Gemmatimonadaceae bacterium
ACAGCCAGTCACGCAGAGACACAGAGAGCGCGGGGACAGCCAGTCACGCAGAGACGCGGAGAGCGCGGGGACAGCCAGTCACGCAGAGACGCGGAGAGCGCGGGGACAGCCAGTCACGCAGAGGTATAGGGAGCGCAGGGGCGGAGGAAAACAGTGCGTCGGGTTGGGTGGGGCCCTGTTGCGGGTGTCCGACGAGCCACTGCGTCGCCGTCCGTTCCGTGCGCGTTGAATCCACACTCCGGGGCGATTCCTACGTGCCCCCGTGTGATGGGGCATTCCCCTGCGCCCCCTGCGTCTCCACGTGATGCTGTCCCCGCACCTCCGCCCCCCGCGCCGTCAGCGCTTCAGGGCGGCGCGCATGCGCCGCGACCAGTCGGCCAGGGAGGTCTGGATGTAGCGGGCGGTTTCGCGGTCGGTGCGGCTGATGGGGCCTTCGCTGCCGGTTTCCACGCGAACGCTCAGGAAGGTGGGCCCGGGCGAGTGGAGGATGTCGTCCAGGGCGGCCTCGTAAGTCTCCGCGTCCTCGAAATGGAAGCTGCGCGGGAAGCCGGCGGCGCGTGCCATGGCGGCGAAATCGACGGCGGTCGCGCCGGGGAGGGCCTGGTTGCCGGTGATTTCGTAGGTGCCGTTCTGCACGACCATGAGAACGAAGTTGGTTGCGCCGGCGTCGACGATGGTGGCGAGGGTCCCGAGGCTCATGAGCATGCTGCCATCGCCGTTCATGCACAGGACGCGGCGGTGGGGCTGGGCGAGGGCGATGCCGAGGGCGAGGTCGGCGGTGTGGCCCATGGCGCTGTCCGCGGAGGCGAAATCCAGGTCGTGGTCGGAGAGGCGGCCCCAGGGGCGCACAACGCTCATGGTGGTGACGACCACCTCGTCGGTGCGTCTCCGTGCCAGCGGTTCAAGCAGCTCGGCTTTGGTGAGCATGGTCAAACGGGCGTGCTCGTGAGCAGGAGCGCCACGGGCCGTTCGGCGGTGCGGGCGGTTTCGAAAGCTTCCGTGACGCGCGGAAGGTCGGCACTGGACCCGCAGATGAAGAAGGGAACGCCCCAGGCGGCCAGCGTGGGCTCCGTGAACAAGGCTGCGGTGTCGATATAGGCGCGAACGAGAGTGTCGCGTGCGCGTGAGGCGCCGGCCGGGTCGATGCCCATGCCTTTCAGCTTGGCATACCCGCGGCACGTGACGAGGGCAACGAGCGGCACGCCCATGCGCATGGCCGTGCCGCGCAACGCGTCGCCGCTCTCCAGCAGGCCGGTGTTCTGGAGCACGACCACCGGGCGGGCGCCCCCCAACCACAGGCCGGACGCGATCGCGAACGCTTCGCCCTCCCGGGTCACCCGAACCAGCCGGATGTCGTGTTCGGGCAGCCTATCGAGAAGGCGGGCGGAGATGCTGTCCGGTAGTCCGACGACGTGCGTGACGCCCTCGGCCACCATGATGGCCAGGATGTCCTGCACGCCCGGCGGAGCCGCCGGAGTCATGCCTGTCGCGTTCACACCACCGACCTCCCGCCCGCGCATGCAGCGAAGGCTCCGGCGGCGCGGGCGCACGCGCCGGGCCGGGTCGCGCCCGGCAATGTACGCCGCCGCCCCGCGACGCGGTAGCCAGCCGGGCACCCGGTAAAGAGCACACGGTGGCTTCGCGCCCGTGCCTTTCAGCGCCCCGGGAACGAGAACAGGGCACCCACCCGGTCCCGGTACCGCCGGTACGTTTCTCCGAAATACAGGAGCAGGTCCCGTTCTTCGTAGGCCACGCCGATGGCGATGTAGGCGCTGAGCCCGAGCGCCATCACCAGGTGCCCCGCCGTCATGTGCGGCGTGGCCCAGACGCCGAGGAGAATGCCGGCCATGATCGGGTGGCGGCTGTATCGGTACATCCA
Source organism: uncultured Gemmatimonadaceae bacterium (assembly GCA_964619835.1). Classification (GTDB taxonomy): domain Bacteria; phylum Gemmatimonadota; class Gemmatimonadetes; order Longimicrobiales; family RSA9; genus JARRJS01. The sequence continues at coordinate 12,433 of CAZUFP010000033.1, forward strand.
CTTCTGCTTGAAACCCACGGGCGCGTACCGCCGCCCCATGGCGTGCAGGTACGCCTGGCGCACGCCAAACAGGTCGAAGTGGTCGATCGCCCACGTGGAAAGCAGGAGGTAGAACCACCCCAACGCGCAAAGCGCCCACAGCAGCGTCGCCGTCGGCCCCTCGATGGACCACACAACGCCCGGCACGGGTTGCCACAGCGACACCATGATCGCCAGCACCAGGCCGGCCACCAGGACGTACGCGCTGCGTTCCGCCCACCCCGGGACGATGCGCGTCCAGCGCTTCTTGAAGCTGCGCCGGGCCATGACGCTGTGCGTGAGACCGAACAGCAGCACCAGGCCGATGTCGGCCACGACACCTTCCACATTGCCGCCCGCCACGACCAGCTGCGGCCACGGCGTGACGTCCGCCAGGCTCAGCGCCAGCCAGGCCAGACCGCCCACGCCCACGAGATACGCAATGAGGGCGTACGGCAACGCCACGACTCTCGAAAACGCGCTCGTGTTCGCCGCGTTCCGGGCATCCGGTTGGAGTGTTCCGGCGTTTTCCATCGTTCACCTCCGGGTTTCGGGGAGCCACAGGCCCGGTACGGGCCGACTATACTGACTGGTCAGTCTAATCTGCCGCGAAAAAAAACTCTCAGCCAAGCAGGGAGACCAGGTAGCGGCGGAACTGGCCGATGGCCACCGCAACTCTCTCGCTGTCGCCGTGCACGCGACCCATCACGATCCCGCCTTCGATCACCGCCAACAGTTGCGCGGCCAGCTCCAGGCCGGTGGGGACGGCCGACGCTGTGGAGGCGTCCGCGATGGGTTGCATGTATGCGGCGAGCCACTTCTCGATCCGCCCGAACCATTCCGTGCTGGCCTGGCGGATAGCCGGGCTCACGGCCGACAGCTCGACGGCGAAGCTGCCGGCCAGGCAGCCGTGCTCCCACAACTCGCCGGACACCGCCTGCACATGGTCCACGAGGGCAAGGCCGCGTTGGACGGGGTCCTCCACGGCGTCGTAGGATCCTTGCGTGATCACTGCCTCGCCGCGTTTGAGGTACGCCTTCAGCGCCGCGAGGCCCACCCCTTCCTTCGAATCGAAGAAGTGGTAGACGCTTCCTTTGGCCACGCCTGCGTTCAGTACGATCTCGTCTACGGTCGTGGCCGCGTAACCCTTGTCGAGCATGAGGTCTGTCGCGGCGTCGAGGATCCGTTGGCGTGTGGTCATGGGGGAGAATAAACTGACCGGTCGGTCTAGTCAAGGGGTAGGGGGGGTAGGGACGGTGCGCCCGTCCGGGGTGAAGACCGGATCTGCGCCGGAGCCGGGCGTCGGACGCCGGCCACGCGGGGTGCGAATGGAGAAGGTGGGTGTGTGTCCGACGATCACGTGGCCCGTCGGCTCATCTTGTGTGGTGGTCTTGACATACACTCGAAATGTGTGGCATAGTCGGACAATCTCTATTTCTCCC
>CAZUFP010000033.1:13992-52411 GCA_964619835.1 uncultured Gemmatimonadaceae bacterium
GATGGTCGATACGTGCGGGTGAACACGGCGTACGCGGCGGTTCTGGGGGTCGGGTGCGACGAACTGATGGGGCGCAGGATCGGAGAGGTGTCGCCGGTGGGGGTGGAGGTGGAGCGTCGTTGGCGGGAGGTGTTGGAGGACGGCCGGTGGAGTGGTGCAGTGCGGTTGACGCGCCAGGACGGGGAAGAGCGTTGGCTGGAATTCCTGGGTGTCGCGGAAGTGGTGCCGGGGCATCATCTGTTGATCGTGCGGGATGTGACGGAACTGCGGCGGGCGGAGGAGGGGAGAGCGCGTTCGTCGCGGCAGGCGACGTTCCTGCGGGATCTGGCGATTGTGTTGGCGGAGGCGCCGGACTTCGGAGGGGCAATGCACCGGATGCTGCGGGAGGTCTGCAGCTTCATGGGGTTGCAGGTGGGAGAGTTCTGGATCCCGGAGCAGGGGGAGAAGCGGTTGGAGCGTGCGAGCGCGTGGGCTGCGCCGGGGTACGAGGGGTTCACGCGTGCGGGCGAGAGCGAAGGGACGGAGTGGGACAGGGGCGTGCTGGGTCGGGCCCGGGAGAGTACGCGGCCGGAGATCGGACGGGCGGCGTCGGATCTGGGCCCGGTGCGGGGGGCGGCGGCGGTGGATGCCGGGCTCCGTTCTGCGGTGGCGGTTCCGATCCTGTCCGATGGCAGCGTGGCGGGCATTCTGTTGCTGGTCGGATCCCAACAGATCACCGAATCGAGGGAGTCACTGGGCCTGCTGACGGGGGTGGCGGCGCAGCTTGGCGCGGCCCTGCAACGGAAGCGGGCAGAAGAAGCGGCGCTGCGCGAATCGGCCATCGTGCAGGAGGCGCGGGTCGCTATCGTGGGCAAGGCGCTGGACGGCACCATCCTGACATGGAATCGGGGCGCCCGGGATATGTACGGTTACGACGCTCAAGAGGTGATCGGGCGGCCCATCTCCATCCTCTTGCCGCCGGACCGTCCGGATGAAGTGGCCGTCATCCTGGAGCGTCTTGGGCGCGGCGAGCTGGTGGACAGCTTCGAGACGGAGCGTGTACGGAAGGACGGCCGTCGGGTGCGGGTCGATCTCACCGTGTCGCCGGTCCGGGACGCTCTGGGCCGGATCGTGGGCGCATCGGCCATCGCCCGTGACATCACCCGGCAACGGCATCTGGAGGACGAGTTGCGGCAGGCCCAGAAGATGGAGAGCCTGGGTCGTCTGGCGGGGGGCGTGGCCCACGACTTCAACAACCTGCTGACGGTGATCATGGGTGAGGTGGACGCCGCCGTGGGCCTGGTGGAGGACGAGAGCGTGAACCGTGGCCTCGAAGAGGTCCGCCGGGCCGCGGAACGGGCGGCGACCCTGACGCGCCAGCTGCTTTCCTTCGCCCGTCGCCAGGTGCCGGAAGCGCGCGTGGTCGACCTCAACGACATCATCGGGGATCTGTCCGGGATGTTGCGCCGGGTGCTCGGCGAGCGGGTGGAGCTCGTGATCCTGCCCGAGCGGGAGCTCTGGCCGGTGAAGGTCGATCCCGGCCACGTGGAGCAGGTTCTGGTGAACCTGGCGGTGAACGCCCGCGACGCCATGCCCGAGGGGGGCCGGCTAAGCGTCCAGACGGAGAACGTGAGTCTTGGCGAGGCGTACGTGGACGATCACGTGACGGTGGCGGCGGGGGACTACGTGCGTATCTCGGTGACCGACACGGGCGCCGGCATGAGCCACGAGACGATGACGCACGTGTTCGAACCGTTCTTCACCACCAAGGGAGACCGCGGCGGCACCGGCCTGGGTCTGTCGACGTGCTACGGCATCATCCAGCAGGCCGGCGGCCACATCTGGGCGTACAGCGAAGTCGGCGAGGGGACGACCTTCAAGATCTACCTGCCCCGCACGGGTGGAAACGCGGCGCAGGATCAACCGCAGGACGGCGCTCCGGAAGGCGGGGGTGAAACGATCCTGTTCGTGGAGGATGAGCCCGGCGTGCGCGCGGTCGGTGTGAGAGCCCTGCGCCGGTTCGGCTACCAGGTGCTGGAAGCCAACAACGGCGCCGACGCGCTGCGGCTGGCACAGATCCATCCGGGTCGCATCGACCTCCTCATCACCGACGTCGTCATGCCGGTCATGGGCGGCAAGGAGCTGGCCGACCGGCTCGTGGAACGGTTGCCCGAGCTGCGCGTCCTGTTCACGTCCGGCTACACCCAGGACGAGATGCTGCGCCGCGGCTTCCCCACCGGGCTGCGGACGTTCTTCGCCAAGCCGTTCGTGCCGGGGGAGCTGGCCCGGCGCGTCCGCGACGTCCTGGACCAGGAAGCCTGAACCGGAATCCCGCCACAACGCGCCGTTCGCCCCGCGTGCCGCCGTACCCTTCGTGTTCTTCGCGCGGCCCACGCCTTCCCGTCGTTCGTGCCTTCATGGGACCCATGCCTTCGGTGAACGCCCCCGTGCCTTCGTGCGATCGTTGTCCATACGTGTGACTGCTTGCGGCGGGCTCGCCCCTTCCGCACCATGTACGCTTCCGAAAAGACGGGTCTCGAGCGGCGCTGCCAGTCGGCTCGACAGACCATGAATCGCGAATGGACGAGCGAGGAGCGACGGACCGATGGAGCCCATCGTCGAGTGCGTACCCAATTTCTCGGAGGGCCGCGACCCCGGCGTCATCAAGGAGATCACGGATGCCGTCGAACGCGTGTCGGGCGTGACGCTTCTGGACGTGGACCCGGGGGAGAACACGAACCGGACGGTGGTGACCTTCGTGGGGTCGCCGGATGCGGTGGCGGAGGCGGCGTTCGCGGCCGTGGCCCGGGCCGCCCAGGTCATCGACATGCGCCGCCACAAGGGAGAACACCCGCGCATGGGTGCGACGGACGTGGTGCCGTTCGTGCCGGTGTCGGACATCACCATGGAGGAGTGCGCGGAGATCGCCCGCCGGGTGGGCCGACGCATCGGTGAGGAGCTGGGCATCCCGGTGTACCTGTACGAGAATGCCGCGTCGCGCCCCGAGCGCCGGAACCTGGCCAACGTACGGTCCGGCGAATACGAGGGGCTGGCGGAAAAGCTCCAGGACCCGGACTGGGCGCCGGACTTCGGCCCGGCGTCGTTCAATGCGCGGGCGGGCGCCACGGCGGTGGGTGCGCGGGAGTTCCTCATCGCCTACAACATCGACCTGAACACGAACGATCGCCGCTACGCCAACGAGATCGCGTACGTGCTGCGGGAGCGGGGCCGCTGGAAGCGCGTAGGCAACACGGAGCCGTTCTACTACAAGGGTGCGGTGGTGCGTTTCCCGGAGGACGGGACGTACCCGTGCGGGCCGTGCGACTTCGTGGGCAACTCCTTCGAAGAGCTGGAATCCCACTATCGCGAGGTGCACGGTGGAGACCTGCGGGCCCGCTACGCGTCGCTGGACATCGACCCGGCGCACCCGACGGGCCCGGTGTTCACGGACGGCCTGTTCGACCACGTGAAAGCCATCGGCTGGGTCATCGAGGCGTACGACCGGGCCCAGATCAGCATGAACCTGACGGACTACCACGTGAGCGCGCCGCACGCGGTGCTGGAGGCCGCGCGGGAGGAGGCGCGCAAGCGGGGCATCGTGGTGACGGGCTCGGAGATTGTGGGGCTGATCCCGTACGAGGCGATTCGCCAGGCCGGCGTCTACTATCAGCGCCGCATGCACAAGTCGCCGGGCATTCCGGCGGCGGACCTGGTGGAAGCGGCGGTGCAGTCCATGGGCCTGCGGGACGTGGCCCCGTTCGACGCGGCAAAGAAGGTGCTGGCGATGCCGCGTCCGGAGGGGCCGCTGGTGCAGCGGCAGACATACGATTTCGTGGACGAGGTGTCGCGGGGTACGCCGGCGCCGGGCGGTGGGTCCGTGGCGGCACTGGCGGGCGCTCTGGGCGGCGGACTGGCGTCCATGGTGGCCAACCTGGCGGTGGACCGGCCGGACAAGGATGCAGAGTACGACACGTTGTGTGGTATCGCGGAGCGGGCGCAGGCGGTGAAGGACGCGCTGATCCGGGCGGTGGACGAAGACACGTCGGCGTTCGATTCGGTGCTGGCGGCCATGCGCATGCCGAAGTCGACGGAGGTTGAACGGGAGGCGCGGTCTGTGGCGATCCAGGAAGGCTACAGGACGGCTACGCTCGTGCCGTTGCGGACGGTGGAGCTCTGCCGGGAGGCGCTGGGCCTGTGCCTCGAGATGGCGCCGCTGGCGCCGACGTCGATGATCAGCGACGTGGGCAGCGGCGCTCTCGTCGCGCTGGCGGGGCTCAAGGCCGCCGCCTTCAACGTGCGCATCAACCTGCCCAACATCAAAGACGACGCGTTCCGGGAAGAGACGCTCGGCCGCCTCGGTGGCCTGGTGGAGGAAGGCGCGGCCGATGCCGCGGACGTGGAACGGCGGGTGAACGCCGCCATCGGCATCTGACCGTGAAGGGCGCGACCGTGGCCTGCGGGACCTGCAACGGCGGACCCACACCGCCGGGCCCCGCACCTTTGGGCTGCGGAACCGGCTGGCTCAGGCGGGGGTGGCGAGGCCGAGCTCGGCCATGACCTCTTCGTCGGTGGGGATGACGGGAAAGGCATCGTGCAGAGTGCGGGTGTAGATTCTCGGCATGGCGCGAATATCGCGCTGGTCCGCCGGGATGGCCAACACGCCCCGCAACGCCTGCGGCCCGTACAATCCCGGCAGATCTTTCCCCAACGATGGAGGCGTGGGTGAACGGTGCCTTGGCTTCTCCGATCCCCCGGCCCTGGGCCCGACACGCCCGGGTGGCGCTGTTTTCGGTTCTGAGCGTGCTCGCGGCAGGATGTTCCCGGACGCCGTCGTCGACGTACCGGCCGCGGACCCGCGAGGTCACGCTGACGGCGGTGCCGCTGCTCACGAAGGAGATGGCCCGGATCTATCCGTTCCTGAACGAGGACTTCGCGAAGGGCGGCGTGCTGGACGGCAAGGAAGTCTACGCGTTCATGCCGGGCAGCGTCACGGCGTACGCCGGTGACACCCTCCGCTTCACGCTGGTGAATCCGGAAGATGACGAGCATTCGTTCGTGCTGCCGGACCTGTACGTGAAGATGCCCGGCATGTCCGTGACGCACGCGACGTACGTGGTGGACCGGCCGGGCATCATCCGTTTCGTGTGCGCGATCCCGAAGCACATGCCGTACATGTGGGGCGAGATCGTGGTGCTGCCGGACGATCTCGCCGGCGCCGCCGCGGACAGCGCGGCCTGACGCCGGCGAGCGTCGTCCTGTGGCGCCTCAGTGCGTGGGCTGCACCTCGGCGTTCTTGACGTACTTGTCCAGCCACGCCACCCAGCGCGACCAGAGGTCGAGGATGGTGGCCTCGGTGGCGGGGCCGTGGTCCTCAAACGGGTACTTGTACAGGGCCGCCGTCTTCCCCAGGAAGTTCAGCGCCGCGAACATGCGGTCCGAGTTGATGGGGAACGTGCCCACGTTCTGGTCGGCCATGCCGTGGTACATGAGCATGGCACCGGTCATGTGGTCCGCATCGAACAGCGGCGACATGGAGAAGTAGACGCTCGGCGCTTCCCAGACGTCGCGCCGCTCGTTCTGGAACGAGAACGGCGTGAGGGTGCGGTTGTAGTTGCCGTCTCCGGCGATGCCGGCCTTGAAGAACGGCGTGTGGACCAGGGCGTTGGCCGTGCTGAACGCGCCGTAGCTGTGGCCGCCCACGGCCATGCGCTGCGGGTCGATGATGCCGTCCCGGTCCAGCTCGCTGATGACCGTGAACAGGTTGTTGCGCAGGTCGTTCACGTAGTTGTCATTCATCTGGCCGGACGGCCCGACGATGGGTGCATCCGGCTCGATCACGGCGTAGCCGAGCTTGACGAGGTACACCATGGAGCGCACGCCCAGGTTCGGGAATGCGTTCTTGTTGTACGTGCGAAGCGTCTCGTCGTAAGACTCCTGGTCCGTGAACTCCCGCGGGTAGAACCAGATGAGGCCCGGCAGGCGCGTGCCCGCCTTGTAGTTCGCCGGCAGCGTCACCTTCAAGCGCAGCTTGAAGCCATCCGGACGCGAGATGTCCATCATGCGGGTGGGCGCGCTCGTGATGTCCGGATTGTAGTCCTTGTTGTTCGTCAGCTTCGTCAGGTGGCCCGATGCGTCCCGAAGGTAGGAGTCCGGCACGGTGGTCGCGGACTCGCGCGACACGACGAGCTGCGTGGCGTCATCGTTGAGGACGGCCACGATGCTCTCGTAGACGTCGCCCTTGGCGCCTTCGTACACGCGGGTCTTGTCGCCGGTCTTGATCTGTACCCGGTCGATGAACTCGCGGGGGCCTTCCTCGAGGGGCTGCTTGGAGTAGACGGTGCCCTGGAGGAACACGCTGCTGCCGTCGCTGGACAGCTGGGCCAGCGTCGGCTGGCTGGCCCCGCCGCCCCGGCGGAAGAACCCGCGGCTGGACGAGCCCGTGGTCACCAGCGAACCGGGGTTGCCGTAGAAGTCGTCGGCCTTGTACGTCGCGACGGTGTACGTCTTGGACGGATCACTCAGGTAGACGGCGTACACCTTGCCGCCGCCGTTGCGGCCGCCGCCGAAGCCGAACCGGGAGCGCTGGCCCGCGTTGCCTTCCGTGACGAAGAACAGGTCGGCGTCCTTCGTGTACGTCACGTCGGACATGCGTGCGTTGGCTTCGTACACCACCGACAGGCTCGCGCTGTCGAAGGGCGGCTTCCACAGCATGACCCGGTCCTTGCGGCGCGCGCGGTTGGCCCCCTGCTGGCGATCGCCGTTGCCCGCGCCGTTCGCCGTGTCAGGCCGATGGGGCGCCGGGGCCAGCTCGAGGAAGCTCAGGCCGGCACCGTCGGGGCGCCACATGGCATTGCGCGGCTCCATCTCCCGCGCCGCGCGCGTGGCGGAGTCCGGCTCGATCCCGGTGTTCAGCGGGGAGTCGGTCAACGTCGCCAGCACCTTGCCGTCGGCGTCCCAGACCTGCTCCATCGAGCCGAAGTTGGAGACCGGCACGATGTACGAGAACGGCTTCGTCATGGTGGTGACCCGGAAGTACCGGCCGTTCATGCCCACGTCCACCGAGCGGATCATGGCCGGCGCGCCGATGGCGTGGACTCGCCGGTTGCCGACGTTGATCAGGGCCAGCTGCCCCGTCGTGTAGTACTCGAGGCGGGCCTTGTCCGTCGGCGTCTCCAGCAGGCTCGGATACGTGCGCTGGACGTTCTTGCCCGGCTCCGTGAGGCGGACTTCCGGACCCGTCGGCACCGCCGGGTCCATCGGCGCCGCACCCCGCCTCGCCGGCACCAGCACCGTCACCAGCGACGTGCCATCCTGCGTCCAGTCGACGCTGGTGTTCAGCGTCGCCAGCACGGGCGTGCGCGTGATCTGACGCGCCCGGCCCGTCGCGACATCCGCCACGAACACGTGCGTCTCGTCCGGGAAATGGACCAGGAACGCGATACGCGACCCGTCCGGCGACCACTGTGGGTCCGAGACCAGTGCGCCAGCCGGGATCTGCACCTGCACGGTCTGGCCCTTGGTGTCGATGAGCTCCAGGCCCGTTGCGCTGCGGGTGGTCAACGCCCGCGCACGATTGGCACCGGGATCGATCTGCAGTCCGCCCAGGTTGTAGTACGGCTTCGCGAACGACTGAATCGATGGAAGCCCTTCACTCTCCAGCTTCACGAAATGCGTGCGGTCCGGGCTCGGATTGCTCAGCGTCACGTTCCGCCAGCGGGGTGCCATGACGGCATCCCGGATGATCGCCGGCGGCGTCTCGTACGCCTCCTTCGTGATCACGGTCTCTTCCTGTGGCGCCTGAGCCGTCGTCGGCTGGGCAAACGGCAGCAGAGCCAGGGAAAGCAACGCGGCGAGCCGGATGGCTCGGCTTGCGGTCGGTAGAATCATTGCCGCCTCCAGGAGGGTCGCTTGTGGTGAGGCATGCTATCGCCGGCCGCCACGTACGGCAACCGGCCCCGCGACCCTCAAGCCTCGCGTCTCACGGTCTCCGGCACCCAACGGTACACGATCCAGGCCCCGGCCAACGACAACACGCCACCCACAAGGAACGGCAGCTCGAAGAAGAACACGGCAAGAAGTCCCGCCAGCAGCGGGCCGGTCGCCAGACCCAACCCGAAACCCAGCGTCACGATGCTCATCTGCCGGCCTTCGCCCCCGGCCGTCGCCAGATCCGCAGCCAGCGCGAACGACGGCGCCGCGATGGCCGCCGACGCCGCCCCCTGCAACACCCGGAACGCAGAAAGCTGTAACGTCGTCGCGGCCACACCCAGCAGCGCCGTTGTCGGCGCCATGAACAGCAGGCCGCCGATCACCAGCGGCTTCCGCCCCACCCGGTCCGACAGCCACCCGAACGGCACCTGCAGCACCAGCCGGGCCGCCATGAGGGCGCTGAAGGCGATGCCGAAGGCGAAGGCGCTGGCGTTCAAACGTTTGTTGAACTGAGGCTCCAGCGTAGACATCATGGTGAAGCCGGTGGCCATGACGAACGTCGCGAAGCTGACGCCGAGGATGCCGCGGGAAAGCAGCTCGCGGTCGAAGATGCGGAAGGGCTTTCCGGACCGCGCCTCGACGTTTGCCGGGACTTCCTGGACCCACAGGTGGACGAGGGCGGCGCCGAGCAGCAGGAGGCCGGCGGCGACGTAGAAGGCGGGGTGGAACCCCACGTGGTCGTAGAGGAAGCCGCCGAGGATGGGCCCGGCGGCGAGGCCGATCATGCGGCCGGTGGTGTAGATGCCCATGGACCCGCCGCGGCTGTGGCGTGTGGTGGCGGTGGCCATGAGGGCCATGGACGTAGGCACGGTCATGGCGACGCCGACGCCCTGGAGCAACCGGATGCCGAACAGCGTCTGGAGGTTGTTGGCCCAGGCGAAGGAGAGGGTGGCGGCGCCCATGATGACGAGGCCGCCGACGATGAGCGGCTTGCGCCGGTGCAGGCGATCGGCCCAGGCGCCCGTGAACGGCTGGATGGCGGCGTTGACGAATCCGTAGACGGAGATGAGCGCGCCGACGACGATGGGCTCCGGGATGGAGGAGTCCGCGCGGGCGAACCGGGCCACGTAGAGCGGCAACAGCACAAACAGGATGCTGTTGCCGAGGGCATCGGCGAGGCGTGCCGTGGTCAGGGCGACGACGACGCGGTTCGCGCCGATGGCATCCGCGATGTGGGGGCGTTTCATGCCGGCCTGCAGGGCAAGTCGCGTTCCGGCCGGTGCATGCGGCCGACCCGGCGTGCCGGTGGGCGGCCGTTTCGTCCGTGGAACGCGGATGGCCCACGGTGGGACCGGCGCGGCGGCTGTCCATTGCCGGCCCCGGGCAGGGTCACGTTCCGCGGGCAATCGGCAAGGGCGTAGCGGGCGGAGTTGTCCAAGCCATGCGACTGTTGGTATTGTTCAGCCGGTGTACGCTGGTGAAACAAACCCGTAACTGACTTCGCGTGCGCAAAAGACTGACGTTCCGGACGTTCGGCACCCGCATCGCGGTTCCAGCAGGGTTCTTCGCGCTGGTCAGCGTGGCCGCGCTGTCGTTTCTGCTCATCCGTGCGTTGCGTGGGCAGGTGTTCGCCGAGGCCGTTCGCGGATCGGAGAGCATCGCCGACGCGATCCAGCTGACGCTGCACCACGACATGAAGATGAACCGGCTGGACGGCGTCCGGGAGATCGTGAGTGCGTTCGGAGGGCACGACGGCATCGAGGACGTCAGGATCTTCAACAAAGACGGCCAGGTCTCGTTCTCCTCGTCGCCGGGCGAGGTGGGCCGCATCGTGAGCCTGTCGGCCAGACCGTGCGTCAGCTGTCATGCCGGGCCGGTGCCCGTCAAGGATCTGGGTGCCCAGGATCGGTCCCGCATCTACACGGACTCCGCGGGCCAGCAGCTTCTGGCGACGATCCGCGTTATCCGGAACGAGAATGGCTGTCAGGGCTCCGGCTGCCATGCGCCGCCGCAGCAGCAGAGCGTGCTGGGCATCCTGGACGTGGCCATGTCTCTCAAGCCGGCCGAAGCGCGCATCGCCGGATTGACGCGCAACGCCATGCTGCTTTCTCTGGTTGCCGTCCTGGTCATCACGGGGATCCTCTTCCTGATGGTCTGGCAGAGTGTGCGTCGGCCCATCAACCTGCTGGTGCAGGCCACCCGGCGGGTAGCCAGCGGGGATCCCACCATGCCGGTGCCGCGGGGCGCGACGGACGAGATCGGCATCCTGGCGAAGTCGTTCAACGAGATGGTGGAGAACCTGAACAGCTCCCGGAGCCAGCTGGAGGACTGGGCATCGACCCTGGAGGAAAAGGTCGCGGAGAAAGCGCAGGAGCTGAAGGATGCCCAGTACCAGGTGGTGCAGGCGGAGAAGCTATCGTCCGTGGGTCTGGTGGCCGCTGGCATCGCCCACGAGCTGAACAGCCCGCTCATGGCCATCATCACGTTCACCCACCTGGTGAGGAGCAAGGTCGGCGGGGACGAACAGGCGCAGGAGGACCTGCGCATGATCGAGCGCGAGGCGAACCGGTGCGCCACCATCGTGCGCCAGCTGCTGGACTATTCCCGCAAGCAGTCGCAGGAGCCGGAGACCGAGTTGAGCCGCATCGGTCCCATCGTGGACGGCGCGCTCAAGCTGCTGAAGATCGAAGCGCGCAACAGCGGCATCCACGTCGAGACCTCCATCCCGGCGGATCTGCCACACGTGGACGTGAATCCCAGCCAGCTCATGCAGGTGTTCGTGAACCTGATCATGAACGCCGTCCAGGCCATGCCGGACGGCGGCGTGCTCCATATCGAGTCCAGTGTGGTGGACGCGGCCGAGTACGCCAACGCCGGCCTGCCTCCGCATCACGCGAAGGCTCTCGTGCGGACATGCGTCCGGGACACGGGCGTCGGGATCCCTCCCGAAGCGCTGGCCAAGGTCTTCGATCCCTTCTTCACCACCAAGCCGGTGGGACAGGGATCCGGCCTCGGCCTGTCCGTCTCCCTCGGCATCGTGCGGGGGTACCGCGGCACCATCCTGGTGGCCAGTGACGCAGTGGAAGGGACCGAGTTCACCGTCCTGCTTCCGGTCGCCGAAATGCCCAATGAACCCGAGGCCCAATGAGCGACGAACGGACGTGGACTGAGCCCCCAAAGGTCCTGGCGGTCGATGACGAAGAGGTGGTTTGCGAGAGCATCCGCAGGGTGCTCTCGGAGGAAGGCTACACCGTCCGGACCACCACGTCCTCCCGGGAAGGCCTGGAGCTGATCCGGAAGGAAGCGTTCGATCTCCTGCTCCTGGACATCAAGATGCCGGAAGTCGATGGCATCGAGCTCCTGCGCGCCGCCCGGTCGGCTTCCCCGGAGACCGAAGTCATCATCGTCACCGGGTACGCCACCATCGAAACCGCCGTTGAGGCCATCAAGCTGGGCGCGTTCGACTATCTGGAGAAGCCGGTCAGCCCGCCGCAGCTGGTGGTGGCCACGGCCCGCGCCCTGGAGCGCAAGCACCTCGTCGATCTGACGCAGCGCCTTCGCTCCGAGCTGGAATCACGACACCGCATCGGCAACGTCATCTGCTCGTCCGCCAAGATGCGCAACGTCATGCGCCTCGTCGCCAAGGTCGCGCCCACCACCAGCACCGTGCTCATCACGGGCGAGACGGGAACCGGCAAGGATGTCATCGCCCGCGCCATCCACTACAACAGCCGGCGCAAGGACGGACCGTTCGTCGTCGCCGACTGCGCCTCCCTCCACGAATCACTCCTGGAATCGGAACTCTTCGGCCACGTGCGCGGCGCCTTCACCGGCGCCATCAAGGACCGCAAGGGCCTCGCAGAAACGGCACGCGGCGGTACCCTCTTCCTGGACGAGATCAGCACCGTCTCGCCCCAGGTCCAGGGCAGCCTGCTCCGACTCATCCAGGAGCGCGAAATACGGCCCGTCGGCTCCGACAAACCTGTCCCGGTGGACGTTCGCCTCATCGCTGCCACCAACCAGGACCTCCGGTCCCTCGTGGACAACGGGACCTTTCGCGAAGACCTCTTCTACCGCCTCAGCGTCTTCACCCTCGACCTGCCGCCCCTGCGGGAGCGCCGCGAGGAGATCCCGCTCCTGGCCCACCATTTCGTCCAGCAGTTCGCCGAGGAGCTCGACAAGAAGATCGACGGCATCACGCCCGCCGCCATGGCGCTCCTGGAGGCCCACGACTGGCCCGGAAACGTACGCGAGCTCGAAAACGTCATGGAACGGGCCGTCCTCCTCGCCGAGGGCACCGTCGACATCCAGGCCATTCCCGTCAGCATCGGCCAGTCCGGCGAGAACTGGGACGATATCCCCGATGACGCCCATACCCTCGCCCTCCGCAAGAAGGAGCTGCGTGCCGCCGCCGTCGACGACCTCGAACGACTCTTCGTCCTCAAAGCCCTGCGCGTCGCCGACGGCAACGTCTCCGAGGCCGCCCGCGCCGTCCGCATGAAGCGGCCGAACCTGCACGCTCTCATGCGCAAGCACGGCATCTCATCGCCCGACTCGGACACCTCCGACGACCAGGACGACGTGACGGACGACGACGTGACGGACGACGACGTGATGGACGACGACGTGATGGACGACGACACGGAAGACCCTGAAGCCTGAGCCGACGCCAGCCTCGAAAGGCTGTACAACGCGTGCGCACCTGCGTCCGAGGCACCGCCGTCGGGCGCCCGAGCCGGCGTGTCGGGCAGATCCAGGTCTCTCCTGCGCGTTGCAGAATGTCCCGGCGTCCGGTCCCCGTAGGCCCGTTTCCGGCCGCTTCCAGCGTGTGCCAAGCGGGTCCCTGTTCCTGTCAAACGGTGTAAGTTGTTCTTTCGCAGTCGTTTTCATCATCTGTGACGTTTGTCTCGGTTTGGCATGCCGCTTGCACTGTTCCGGTTGCCGGTGGTGGGCAGGGGTGCGGTCGGGACCTGCAGGTCATGGGGGGGCGCAAGGATCGGGATGAGCCGCACGGCGTCGTTGGCGAGGGTGGTGTTCGCGATGATCCCGGTCATCGCGTTGGCGGTCCCATCTGCACGGGTGCGTGCCCAGAGCCCCGACAGGATCGTGAAGGTGTGCGCGGCGTGCCATCCCAGCGCTCTCGCGGAATCCGAGCGGCTGCCGGTGCATGGGGAAGTGGCCACGTGTCTGAACTGCCACCACGTCGGTTTTTCGGATGATTCGGCGTTGATCGTGCTTCGCCGCCCGGAAGCATGTCGGGTCTGCCACACGTACCTGCCGGCGGCGCATGAGACGGCGTCGGGCGTGATGGCCACGTGCACGGATTGTCATACGATCCATGCGGACACGGCCGTGACGGGCCCTGACCTGGTCTACGATGCGTCGTGCCGGTTCTGCCATGGCGTGCCACACACGTTGCATGCGACGGTGAAGCAGGGTGGGCCGAGGTGCACGGACTGCCACACGCTGCATGGGACGCGGATGGGGGGCATGGATGCGGCGTCGGGCTTGCAAACGGGATCATCGAACCTGAAGGCGTCGGTGCTGGCGAAGTGCAGGGCGTGCCACGAAGGCGTGCACCCCTCGCACGCCAGCGTCGAGGCCCGACTGCCGTGTCTCAGCTGCCATGAAATGGACGCGGAGGCGCCGACCGCCGAGAACCGCGTGCTGCTGTCGGCGGAATGCAGGAGGTGCCACACGACGGTGCATCCTGCGCATCGGGACGTGGGGCGACCGGTTCTGTGCGCGGATTGTCATGACTTCGCGAGCGATCCTCCCCTGCCCGCGGCGAGTGCAGCGCTATCGTTGAACTGTGCCCGCTGCCATCCCGACGCCATGGTAGGGTTCGAGTCGGGTGCCCATGCGGTGAACCTGGCTGCTGCCGACGTGAACCCGGACCTGCCGACGTGCGTGAGCTGCCACGACGTGCACGATCCGTTGGAGCAGGACCTGCTGGGCGTGCGCATCGGGGCCACGGCGCAATGCGTCCAGTGCCACTCGAAGCCCGAGCTGGCGGAGAAGTACGGCCTGTCGACCTATGTGGCGACATCGTACGTGAACGACTTCCACGGCTCGACGGTGGAGGCGTTGGCCACCCGGAAGACGCAGGTGACCGGGCCGAACGTGCTGGTGTGCTCGGACTGCCACGGCGCCCACGCGGTGACGAAGAAGCCGAAGGAAGCCCTGGCCGCCGTGTGCACCGGTTGCCACACGGATGCCAGCCCGAAGCTGGCGGGCGCGTGGCTGGGGCACGGCCGCATCGGGCCCCGGAACAAGCTGGCGATCTGGGCCATCCGGCTCTTCTACACCATCCTCATTCCGTTCGTCCTGGTGGGGCTGTTCCTGAACATCGTCTTCCACCTCAAGGATCAGCGCCGCAGGGGTGCGCGGGTGTGGGAGGCGCCGCAGTTCGTGAGGTTCCGGCGCTGGCTGGCCCGCAAGCCGGCACCGCCGGAGGCCGAGGTCCGGCGCTTCGGCATGGTGGAGCGCCTGGAGCACCTGGGCGCCATGATCACCTTCCCTTTCCTCGCCCTGACGGGGTTGCCGCAGGTCGCGCCCACTTCCTCCGTCGGAAGCTGGTTCATTCACCTGTTCGGCGGGATCAGTACCATCCGCATCGTCCACAGGACCACCGGGTTCACGTTCGTCGCCCTTCTGCTGGTGCACGTGACCAGGGGGGTGCGCGGGATGCTGAAGACGCACCAGCTTCCCGCCATCGTGCCGCAGAAGCGGGACTTCCTGAATGCGGTGCAGACGGTGCGACACCTGCTGCGGGGCGAACCCCGGCCCAAGATCGGCCGGTTCGATGCGTCGGAGAAGTTCGAGTACTGGGGCCTGTTCTTCGGCGGCATGCTCATGAGCGTGACCGGCCTGGGCCTCGTCTTCCCGCAGGTCGTGACCTGGTTCCTGCCGGGGATCGTGGTGGCCGCCATGCGGACGATGCACGGCCTCGAGGCCACGTTCGCGGTGCTGGTGGTGCTGCTCTGGCACTCGTACGGCGTGATCTTCAAGCCGGACATCTTCCCGCTGGACACGTCCATCTTCACGGGCAAGATCAGCGTGGAGCGGCTGCGGGAAGAGCACGAGCAGGAGTACGAAAAGCTGTTCCCCGACAAGGCGGAAGCCGACTGAGCAGGGCGCAAACCGTGCGCGGCGGCGCGAGCCTTCCGTGGTGTATATGAATTACATACACCTGCGCCCGGGGCCTCCCTCCCGGGCGTATTTGCCGCCATACCAGGCAGAACCGGCCTTTCTTCACTGAAATCCAGCCCCAATCGGCTGTCCAGAGTGTATATCGTTTACATACACTTGGGGGCTTCCCTGATTCCCACTCTTCTTATGATAAATACCATAATATGTTGTTGCGCTTACAGATACAGGATTTGTGAATTTGGTCGCGATTTGGGCATACCCCTTGCTTTTACAAAGGGCGCAGGTGAGGAGAGGTGGCGGTTGTTGGGGCAGCTGGTAGGCGACCGGAGGAGGACCAGAGTGATGGCACACGAAGCAGAATCGACAGTGCTGCTCTCAGATCCGGAAGCGGGACCCAATCTGGCGGCGGAACTCGGGCCGGCGGATCACGAAATCGCGTGGTTCACGAGCATGGAGGAGTTGGTGCGGGCGCGGCCGTTGTCGTCGATCGCGGTACTGGTGCTGAACTGCCGGCCATTGCCGAAGGGTGTGTTGTTGGCGGCGCTGGGACGGATGCACGTGGAGTATCCGGGGATGCAGAAGCTGGCCGTGATGGACAGCCCGCCTCCGCTGCCGATCGCGGAGTATCTGACGGCGTGCGGAGTGGATCTCGTTTGGGCGCAGAAGGGGAATGGTGATGTGGCGGATCTGGGGCAGTTGGTGGAACGGATGCGAGAGCGGACCCGGTGGGCGGCGACGTGAAGGCGGTTGTCGCGGACCGGAGACGGAGCCTTCAAGGAGGGTGAGACAATGAGCGGACATAGCAGAGTGATGTTTGTTGACGACGAGGAGGGGGTCCGTCTGAGCGGAGACCGGGTCCTTTCGGAGAAGGGCTTCAACGTGAAGACGGCGGTGGATGGTGCGACGGCCATCTCGGCGTTGCAGGAGCATCCGGTGGACGTGGTCGTGGCGGACCTGCGGATGCCGGCGGTGGACGGTCTGCAGCTTCTGGAGTGGATCCAGGGGGAGCAGCCGGAGACCAAGTTCATCCTGCTGACCGGATACGGCAGCGAGGAAGTGGAGCGCAAGGCTCGCGAGCTGGGCGCGTACGGGTATCTGAACAAGCCCATCAGCCCGGACACGCTGGCGGCGATGGTGACGGCGGCGGTGAACCTGAAGTTGATCCCGGATCCGGCCGCGGAACCGGTGACGCAGGCGGTGGCGCCGGCGCTGGAAACCGCGACGGTGGTGGAGGAAGCCGAGGCGGTGGTGCAGGAAGCGCAGCCGGAGGCCGAAACGGTCCACCGGTCGCGCTGGGAGGTGGCGGGCTCGCTGGTCGTGGCGCCGATCGCGGGCCTGGCGTTTGTGCTGTTCCTGCCGGTGATCGGATTCGCTGCATTGTTCTGGGCGGTGGGCGGAGCCATCAAGAAGGCGTTGTGGCATCCGACCCGGACCGAGGCCTGAGGGGCGGGGAGAAACGCATGAACCGCACAGCGCCGTTGACGAGGATGGCCCTGACCGTGATCTGGATCGTCGGGTTGTGGATGGTCGGATCCGCGCAAGCACAGGCACAGACGCTGCCCGCCGTAGAGGGCGTGTGCGCGGCGTGCCATCCGAATGCCAACATGGAATCCGATCATCTGGCCGGGCACACGGGCTCGACGACGTGCCTGTCGTGCCACCATATCGGGTATTCGGACAACCCTGCGATCATCAAGATGCGCCGACTGGAGGCGTGCCAGAGCTGCCACTCTGACCTTCCGGCGACGCACCAGGGCAGGGACGGGTCGTCCGCCACGTGCACGGACTGCCACACCATCCACGCCGACTCGGCGACGATGGGCGCATGGCTGGTGTCGGATGCGACGTGCACGTCGTGTCACACGGTGCGGCACACGTTGCATGCCGGAGTGAAGGATGCTCCGTCGTGCACGGACTGCCACACGATGCATGAAGCCGGAACGCCCACGGTGAGCATGGTGTCGAGGAGTCCGTACGCCGCCGCTTCGGCGGAAGCGCACGGAGCCTCGTCCGCCGTGAAGAAGTGTGAATCGTGCCACGAGGGCGTGCACCCGTCCCATGCGGCGGTGGAGAAGGAAGGCAAGCTGCCGTGCACCAGCTGTCACGAGATGAACGCGACGGAGCCGACGGCGCGGGTGGCCTCGTTGCTGTCGGCGCAGTGCACGTCGTGTCACACGACGGTGCACCCGGCGCACGCGGACGTGGACAAGCCGGTTCTGTGCACGGACTGCCATGACTTCGCGACGGACCCGCCGGTGGCGGAGGCGGGCGTGGCTCTTTCCCGTCACTGCTCGACGTGCCATACGGACGCCATGAAGGGGTACGAATCGGGCGCTCACGCGGTGAACCTGGCGGCGACGGAGGTCAATCCGGACCTGCCGACGTGCGTGAGCTGCCACGACGTGCACGGCGCCGCGGAGCAGGGCGAAGTGGGGGTGCGTCTGGCGGCGACCGCCCGGTGCATCGAGTGCCACTCGAAGCCGGAGCTGGCGGAGAAGTACGGCCTGTCGACGAACGTGGCGACGTCGTACGTGGATGACTTCCACGGCACGACGGCGGAAGTGCTGACGTCACACCCGGTGACGCCGGACGCGCCGAACGTGCTGGTGTGCGCGGACTGCCACGGCGCCCACGCGGTGACGAAGCAGCCGAAGGAAGCGCTGTCGGAGGTATGCGCCGGCTGCCACAAGGGCGGAGACCGGAAGCTGGCGGGCGCCTGGCTGGGGCACGGTCGTATCGGCCCCGGGAACAAGGCGGCGATCTGGGCGATCCGGCTCTTCTACTTCGTGCTGATCCCGTTCGTGCTGGTCGGGCTGTTCCTGAACATCGTGTTCCACCTGGTGGACCAGCGTCGCAAGGGCGCGCGGGTGTCCGAGGCGCCGGGTGTGGTGAAGATCCGCCGGTGGCTGTCCGGCAAGGGTGAACAGGAAGCGACGGTGACGCGGTTCAACGTGGTGGAGCGTCTGGAGCACTTCGGCGCCATGATCACGTTCCCGCTACTGGCGTTGACGGGCTTGCCGCAGGTGGCGCCCACGTCGTCGCCCGGCGACTGGTTCATCCACCTGTTCGGCGGCATCGCGAACATCAGGGTGGTCCACAGGATCACAGGGTTCACGTTCGTCGCGCTGCTGCTGATGCACGTATCCCGTGGCGTGTGGGGCGTGCTGAAGACGCACCGGCTGCCGACCATCGTGCCCAGAAAGCAGGACTTCCTGAACGCGGTGCAGACGGTGCGGCATTTCCTCCAGGGAGAGCCACGCCCGAAGCTCGGCCGGTTCGACGCTTCCGAGAAGTTCGAGTACTGGGGTCTGTTCTTCGGCGGCATCCTGATGAGCGTGACGGGCCTGGCGCTCATCTTCCCGGCCGTCGTGACCCAGATCCTGCCGGGGATCGTGGTGGCCGCCATGCGGACGATGCACGGCCTCGAGGCCACGTTCGCGGTGCTGGTGGTGCTGCTCTGGCACTCGTACGGCGTCATCTTCAAGCCGGACATCTTCCCGCTGGACACGTCGATCTTCACGGGCAGGATCAGCGTGGAGCGGCTGAAGGAAGAGCACGAGCTGGAGTACGAGGAGATGTTCCCGGAGAAGGCGGGAGCCGACTGACGACGGCACACACGAGCCGTTCACGACACCGGAGCGAGGCACGGGCCTTGCTCCGGTGTTCGTCATCGGGGAACAGCCGCCGGACGGCGAGCCATCTTACATGGGCGCCCCGGTTCCCTTAGATTGACGGCGAGCCCCGCAGTGCGGCGGCTTGGATCCCCGAAATCCTGAAAACGCTGATTGTGAGTCCACGGGACTCCTTCGATGCGGCGCGGCCACGCGTGGCACGCGTTGCTTATGTCCATGGGCGCCGAGGATGACCCGCGCCGGTTGTCGACCATCCGGTGAACCTGAACCGATTCACGAAGCCAGCCAATGCCGCCGACCGACGTCACAAACCCGCAGTACTACCATCGTGTCGTGGATTGCCAGTGGGCCTGCCCGGCCCACACCAACGTCCCGGAGTACATCCGGCTGATCGCCCAGGGCCGCTACACGGACGCCTACATGCTCAACCGGGAGTCGAACGTGTTCCCGGGCATCCTGGGCCGCACGTGCGACCGTCCGTGCGAGCCGGCGTGCCGCCGGGGCCGGCTTCCGGGCGAGGACCCGGTGGCGATCTGCCGGCTGAAGCGGGTGGCATCGGATCTCCGGGGCGACATTTCGGGCCTGTTGCCGGCGGTCCCGGATCTGAAGAACGGCAAGCGGGTGGCGTGCATCGGGGCGGGCCCCGCGTCGTTGACGGTGGCCAACGACCTCGTGCCGCTGGGCTACCAGGTGACGATTTTCGAGAAGGCGGACCGGGCCGGCGGCCTCATGTGGTCCAACATCCCCCAGTTCCGTCTTCCTCCGAAGGTCCTGAACGAAGAGATCGGCACCATCATCGACATGGGCGTCGACCTGCGCCTGAACTCGCCGGTGACGAGCATGAAGGCGCTGCTGGACGACGGGTGGGACGCGGTCTTCATCGGGTCGGGCGCCCCGCGGGGCAAGGAGCTGAAGCTGCCGGGCCGGTACGACACGGACCACATCTACATTGGCATCGACTGGCTGGGGAGCGTGGCGTTCGGGCACACGGAGAGCATCGAGCCGCGCGTGCTGGTGATCGGCGTGGGCAACACGGCCATGGACTGCTGCCGTACGGCGAAGCGGTTGGGCGGTGTGGACGTGAAGGTGATGGCGCGCAAGCCGCGGAAGTATTTCAAGGCGTCGCCCTGGGAGCTGGAGGACGCGGAGTCGGAGGGCGTGGAGATCGTGGAGAACCACTCGCCCACGCGCTACGTGGTGGAGGACGGCGTGCTCACGGGCATGGAGTTCGACGTTCTTCGCTCGTGGGAGGACGAGAACGGCAAGCTGCACCAGGAGGTCGAGGGCACGGTGGTGATCCCCTGTGACGCGGTGATCCTGGCCATCGGTCAGGACGCCGCGTTCCCGTGGGTGGAGCGGGACATCGGCATCGACTTCGACGAGAGGGAGATGCCGGTGGTGGACCGGACCACGTTCCAGACGACGCGGCCCGGCGTGTTCTGCGGCGGGGACGCCGCGTGGGGTCCCGAGAACATCATCTGGGCGGTGGAGCACGGGCACCAGGCGGCCATCTCGGTCCACAACCATTGCCAGCACATCCCGCTGAGCACCCGGCCGGGCTACGGCATGAACCTGGTCAGCCAGAAGATGGGCCTGGACGAGTGGACGTACAGCAACAACTACAGCGAGGACACGCGCACGGGCATGCGGCACGTGCCTCTCGAGGAGCGGCTGGCGGCGCTGGACGTGGAGGTGGAGCTGGGTTTCGACCTGGAGCAGGCGCTCAAGGAGGTGGAGCGCTGCCTGAACTGCGACGTCCAGACGCACTTCACGACGAAGCTGTGCATCGAGTGCGACGCGTGCGTGGACGTCTGCCCGCTGAGCTGCCTGACCATCGCCCACGAGGGGCCGGAGGCGGAGCTGCGGACCCGGTTGACGGCACCCACGCTGAACCTTCAGCAGCCGCTCTACATCTCGGACACGCTCGAGCAGACCGGGCGCGTCATGGTGAAAGACGAGGACCTGTGCATCCACTGCGGCCTGTGCGCGGAACGTTGTCCGACGGCCGCGTGGGACATGCGCCAGTTCGCCTTGAAGATCCCCTACGCCGGCCTCGAAGCCGGTGAACGCCACCCGAGCCGCACTGCCCATGCCACGACGTAGTCCCGCGGCCATGAAGCCGCAACGCCGCAGCACCGCCCGCGCCAACGACTTCGCCATCAAGATCGCCACGGTGAACGGGACGGGCTCCGCGAGCGCCAACGCGCTCCTGCTCCAGGCCATCTTCCGCATGGGCGTGCCCGTGTCCGGCAAGAACCTGTTCCCGTCGAACATCCAGGGCCTGCCCACGTGGTACGAGATCCGGGCGAACGGGGACGGGCACACGGGCAGGGCCGATGCCTTCGACCTGTTCGTGGCCATGAACCCGGCCACGTACGAACGCGACATCGCCGAGGTGCGGTCCGGCGGCTGGGTGCTGCACGATTCCAGCTGGCCCCTCGCCCAATCGCTGCGGCGAAGCGATGTCAACTTCCTGGGGATCCCCCTGGCGAAGATGTGCGTCGACCGGTTCGAGCGCTCCCGCGAGCGCATCCTCATGAAGAACATCGGCTACCTGGGCGCGCTCACGGCGCTGTTGGAGGTGGAGGTGCCGGTGGTGGAGCAGCTGCTGGAGGAGAACTTCGGCCGGAAGCAGGCCCTGCTGGACTCCAACCATGAAGCGTTCCGCATGGGCTACGACTATGCCCGGGAACACTTCGAGTGCCCGTTGCCTCTGCGCCTCGAGCGCATGGAGGCCAACGGCGACGCCATTCTCATTGACGGCAACACGGCGGCGGCTCTGGGCTGCGTCTACGCCGGCGCCACCGTGGCCGCCTGGTACCCCATCACGCCGTCCACGTCCATGGTGGACGCGTTCACGGGCTTCTGCCGCACGCACCGGGTCGACCCGGAGACGAAGCGCAACCGGTTCTGCATCCTGCAGGCGGAAGACGAGCTGGCCGCAGCCGGCATGGTGCTGGGCGCCAACTGGGCGGGCGCCCGGGCGTTCACCGCCACGTCGGGCCCGGGCATCTCGCTCATGAGCGAGTTCATCGGGCTGGCCTACTACGCGGAGATCCCCAGCGTCTTCTTCGATGTCCAGCGGACCGGCCCGTCCACCGGCATGCCGACGCGCACACAGCAGGGCGACCTGATGACCGTCGTGTACGCGTCCCACGGCGACACCAAGCACGTGGCCCTCTTCCCCGCCGACCCGAAGGAGTGCTTCGAGTTCGCGGTAAACGCCTTCGACCTGGCCGAGCGGTTCCAGACGCCCGTGTTCGTGGTCTCGGACCTGGACATCGCCATGAACGACTGGGCGGTGCCGGCCCTCCAATGGGACGACGCCTACCGGCCCGACCGCGGCAAGGTGCTGGACGCGAAGCAGCTGGAGGACATCCAGAACTTCCAGCGCTACCTGGACGTGGATGGCGACGGCATCCCGTACCGCACGCTGCCGGGCGTGCACCCCAACGGCGCCTACTTCACCCGCGGCTCCGGCCACGATGCCCGGGGCAAGTACACGGAAGATGCCGGGCCGTATACGGAGGTGGTGGACCGCATCGCCCGCAAGATCGCGTCGGCCGCCACGGCGGTGCCGGAGCCGGAGACCCGGATGAGCCGGCGGGCCCGCTACGGCATCATCACGGTGGGCGGTTGCAAGCGGGCCGTCCTGGAGGCGCGGGAGCGGCTGAAGAAGCACGGGATCTCGGTGGACTACATGCGCGTGCGCGCGTTCCCGTTCCACGAGGACGTGGCCGCGTTCGCCGCGAGCCACGAGCTGACCTTCGTCGTGGAGCAGAACCGGGACGCGCAGCTGCGCACGTTGCTCATGGTGGAGGCGGGCGTGCCGGCCGAGCGCCTGGCGTCGGTCCGGGTCTACGGCGGCCAGCCGCTGGCGGCGGGCGAGGTGGTGGAGGGGATCCTGGAACAGCTGGACCGTGTGACGAAGCAGGCCGCGGGAGGTGCCGCATGAGCCACATCACGAAGCCGAAGGTCCGCCACCCCGGTCTGGAGCGGAACGCCGCCGGCCTCACCCGGCGAGACTACGAAGGGTCGATGTCCACGTTGTGCGCCGGCTGCGGCCACGACTCCATCACCGCGGCCATCATCGAGACGTTCTACCGGCTGGGCATCCCGCCGGAGCGGGTGGCCAAGCTCAGCGGCATCGGCTGTTCCGCCAAGACGCCGGCCTACTTCCTGGGCCAGTCCCACGGCTTCAACGGCGTGCACGGCCGCATGCCGGCCCTGGCCACCGGCGCCGGCGCCGCCAACCGGGACCTGGTCTGCATCGGCATCTCGGGCGATGGCGACTCGCTGTCCATCGGCATCGGGCAGCTGACCCACGCCATCCGCCGCAACGTGAACATGCTCTACATCATCGAGAACAACGGGGTGTACGGGCTGACGAAGGGACAGTTCTCGGCGTCGGCCGACATCGGCTCCAAGTCCAAGCGGGGCGAGCCGAACCGGCAACGGCCCATCGACCCGGTGTTCCTCGCCCTCACGCTGGGCGCGACGTTCGTGGCCCGCAGCTTCTCGGGCGACAAGCACCAGCTCGTGCCCATCCTGGAAGCGGCCATCGCCCACGACGGCTTCGCCCTGGTGGACGTCGTGTCGCCATGTGTCACGTTCAACGACCACGAGGCCTCGACGAAAAGCTACCGCCATACCCGGGAACAGAACCGGCCCGTGGTGATCGCCGACTTCGTGCCGCCGGCGAAGGAGATCACCACTTCCTACGAGGGCGGCTCCGTGCGCGACGTGACCATGCACGACGGCAGCGTGGTGCGCTTCCGCAAGGTGCCCGAGGACTACGATCCCAACGACCGTGACGCCGTCTACGCCTACCTGCGGGAGCGGCAACAGGCGGGCGAGCTGCCCACCGGCCTCCTCTACATCGACCCCGACGCGCAGGCGATGCACGAGGTCTGCGAGACCCTCGAAGCGCCGCTGTTCAACCTGCCGTTCGAGGACCTGTGCCCCGGGGAGGGCGCGCTGAAGGAGATCCAGGCGCGCTTCCGGTGACGCGGGGAGCGCGGAGGGGGCAGAGGGCGCAGGGACGACGGGGGTTCACGCAGAGGCGCAGGGACTGCATTCACGCAGAGGCGCGGAGGGCCCAGGGACTCTTCATCGCACGTTCCTCAGGTTCCCGGAGGGTGCGGTGCCCCACCCGGACGTCCCGGGGTGTCGGGTTCCGGCTGAACCACGGAGACGGTCCTCCGCAGCGTGATGCGGGTGACCTGGGGTGGCGCGCCGAGGCGGAAGGGGACGCCCCAGAACCCGGTGCCGGGGTGGACGAAGAGCGTTGTGTCGCCGTCGCGATACACGCCCATGGCGTGCTGGACGAACGGGGACACGAGGCTCCAGTGGAGGGCGGGGATGGCGAGCTGTCCCCAGTGGGTGTGGCCGGAGAGGGTCAGCGAGACGCCGCGTTCCGCCAGAGCGGGCCACAGGGCCGGGTTGTGGGCCAGCGCGACGACCGGGGTACCGGGAGGGACGTCGGCCAGTGTCCGGTCGATGTCCGGCGTGGCGTCGGCCTCGGGGAAGCCGTGACCCGCCGGGTCGCCGGTTCCGGCGATGGCCAGGGCGTCGGTGCCGCGGCGCAGGATGTGGGACTCGTTGACCAGGACGCGGGTGCCGGGCAGGCGGGCGAAGGCCGCGGCCAGCGGGTCCCAGCCTGCGTAGACGTCGTGATTGCCGGGCACGATGAAGACGCCATCCGGAGCCGACAGGTGCCCCAGCGCGGCGGCGTAGAGGCCCGCATCTTCCTGGCGGTCATCCACCAGGTCCCCCGTGACGGCGATCATGTCCGGCTCGAGCGCCTGCACCGCATCAGCGACGCGCGCCAGGAAGCCGCGCCAGGTCTGCGGGCCGACGTGAAGGTCCGAGATCTGGACGATGCGGAAGCCTTCGAACGCCTTCGGCAGGCCACTCACCCGGACGACCAGGTCGCGGACCACCAGACGGCGCGCGCCCACGTAGCCGGCGAGGAGGAGCAGGACGAGGACGAGCCCGGTGGCTCCGACGGCCATGCGCCCGGCCGCCAACGGGTCTCCGACAAACGCTCCCACCGCCAGGCCCACCAGTCCGGCCGATGCCAGGAACGGCAGCAGAAGCTGGGCGTAAAGGAACGCCCGCATCACCAGGACGCGGAACGCCCGTGTCGGATAGAACGGCCACCCCCGGTAACGGAGGACGATGGCCAGCGGGATGGTTGTGTAGACGACGACGCCCGCGACGAGCCACGGCGCCCAGGGCGCGCTGCTCGCGGCAAGCACCGCAAGCACGCCCCACGCCAGAGCCTGGTACAGGACGAAGATGGCGAGCGGCCGCGCTGCCCCGCCCCGGCGGCGGCGGCGGCTCGACGGACGCTGGCGCTCGGGCGGGTGGTGGGGCGTGCCCGCTGCACCTGCCGGGGCCCGGGGCTCCGCGCCCGCCGGGCCCTGGGCCGCCGCGGAGGCGAACGCCTGGCGCGGTGGCGTATCGCCTGGCCGTGGGCCGGGGCGCGACGCCGTCACGAGCGGCAGCCTGTGGTCACCGTGTTCCTGGCTCCGTTGGTCCCTGTCACGCGTTGATCTCCTCGATCTACCGGTCGGGATGCTCCTACCGAACTGGAAGGGCCGTGCCGTTGTTCCCGCGGGCCCGGGCGCGGGCTTTGGCGATACGCGCTCTGGCACGGTACGTTTGTCGGCGTCATCGATCCAAGGAGGCTCCATGAGCAATGGCATCGGCCTCGGCCGGCGTGCATTTCTGCGGGCCACGGCAGCTACCGGCGCCGGACTGGCCGTATTCGGCCGGGCTCCGCGCATCTGGGCGCGCGGCCCACGGGCGGCCACACCGTTCATC
This sequence comes from uncultured Gemmatimonadaceae bacterium, assembly GCA_964619835.1. Classification (GTDB taxonomy): domain Bacteria; phylum Gemmatimonadota; class Gemmatimonadetes; order Longimicrobiales; family RSA9; genus JARRJS01. The sequence continues at coordinate 39,513 of CAZUFP010000033.1, forward strand.
ATCACCAGCCACACGAACGCGACGGGCCAGAACGCGCTGGAGGAGGCCTGGAAGATCCTGGGCTCGGGCGGCAGTGCGCTGGACGCGGTGGAGAAGGGGGCCAACGTCGTGGAAGTGGACCCGGAGGACACCAGCGTGGGGTACGGCGGGCTGCCCAACGCGGAGGGTGTGGTGCAGCTGGACGCGTCCATCATGGACGGCCGCACGTACAGCGCCGGAGCCGTGGGCGCCCTGGAGGGGATCAAGACGCCGTCATCCGTGGCACGTGTGATCATGGAGCACACCGACCACATCATGCTCGTGGGGAAGGGCGCGCAGGAATTCGCGACGTCGTTCGGGTTCAAGATCGAGAACCTGTTGACGGAGAAGGCGCGCGAGGAGTGGGTGCGTTGGCGCGAGCGGCTTTCGCCCACGGACAAGTACGGGCTGCCGGAACACCTCCGGGGCCTGCCGGCGGGCAAGGGCTTCAGCCTGAACGGTCCGGTGGAGTACCACCACGGCACGGTGAACGTCCTGGCGGTGGACGCGAACGGTGACATCGCGGGTGTGACGACCACGTCGGGGTATGCGTGGAAGGTGCCCGGCCGGGTGGGTGATTCGCCGATCCTCGGGGACGGGTTGTACGTGGACAACGAGGTGGGCGCGGCGGGCGCGACGGGCCGGGGCGAGGACGTGATGAAGTCGTGTGCGACGTACTTCATCGTGATGCGCATGCGGGACGGCCGTTCACCGCAGCAGGCGTGCGAGGACGCGGTCCAGATGATCGTCGACAAGTACCGGAAGGTGAACCCGAAGTTCGTGCCGTCGGAGAAGTTCGTGGCCATCAACAAGGCGGGTGAGGTGGGCTGCGCGTCCATGGGCATCGGCGGCCGGCCGAGCATGCGGGTGCAGGATTCGTCGGGCCAGCGGCTGTTCACCGGCAAGGGTCTGTACACGCCGTGAGCGTTCGTGGCGGCGACGCGGGTGGGGATGCCGCCGGGGCAGGTGGGGATCGAACGGACGACATAGCGATGAACGACGGTGCGGCCGGGGCCGTATCGCCCCTGGCCGCGGCCGGAGCCGGCCGCCTGCTGCGGGTGCTGGGCGTGGCGTTCGGCGTCGCGGTCATCATCGGCAACACCATCGGCATGGGCATCCTGCGTACGCCGGGCGAGGTGGCGGCCCGGCTGCCGTCGGTGCCTCTCTTCCTTGGCGTATGGCTGCTGGGCGGGGCGTACGCCCTGCTGGGCGCCCTCTCCCTGTCGGAGCTGGGTGCCATGCTGCCGCGCTCGGGCGGGCAGTACATCTTCGTGCGGCGCGCTCTGGGCGCCTATCCGGGCTTCGTCGTCGGTTGGAGCGACTGGCTGTCCACCTGTGGCACGATGGCGGCCATCGCCATGGTCCTGGGCGAGTACGTCGGGCCGCTGGTGCCGGCGCTGGCGGGGCGGGAAGCGTACACCGCGTCCGTCGTCGTGGTCGCCTTCGCACTGCTCCAATGGCGGGGCGTGCGCGTGGGCGACGCCACCCAACAAATCACGAGCCTGTTCAAGACGCTGGCACTGTTCGGCCTGGCGTTCGCCGTCCTGCTTCTTGGGCGCGGCGCCCCGGCCGCGGCGTCCCACGCCGTGGCCGCGGTGCCCACCGGATTGGCGTTCGCCGGCGCCGTCGTCGTGGCGCTGCAGTCGGCCATCTACACGTACGATGGCTGGACGGGGCCCATCTACTTCGGGGAGGAGGTGCGGCAACCGGGCCGCGACATCCCCCGCGCCATGATCGGCGGCGTGCTGCTGGTGCTTGCCATCTACGTGGCGTTGAACGCGGCGTTCCTGCGCGTCGTGCCCATCAGCGAGATGGCCGGCGACCCGTTCGTGGCGGCGACGGCGGCCGCCCACGTGTTCGGACCCCGGGGCGACACCATCATCCGCGTGCTGATGATCATCTCCATGGTCGCGGCGGTGAACGCGTGCCAGCTCATGGCGTCCCGGGTGCCTCTCGCCATGAGCCGCGACGGCTTGTTGCCGGAGGGCGTGACCCGGGTGAACGCCGGCGGTACGCCCGTGCCGGCCCTCGCGTTGGGCACGCTGGCCGCCCTCGCCTTCATCGCCACCGGCACCTTCGACGCCGTGCTGGCCCTGCTGGCGTTCTTCTTCGTGGCCAACTACGCGCTGTCCTTCGTGTCGCTGTTCGTGCTGCGGCGGCGGGAGCCGGACCTGGAGCGGCCCTTCCGGGTGCCGGGCTACCCCTGGCTGCCGGCCATCGCGCTGGTGGGCTCCGTCGCCTTCCTGGTGGGCGCCGTGCTGGGTGATCGGACCAACAGTCTTCGGGCGCTGGCGCTGCTGGCCCTCAGTCTGCCCGCCTACCTGTGGGCCCGGCGTGGCACCGGGCGGGCCTGATTCCGTCGGAGGACCCTCGGGCATCGTGCACGTCGCCGTGCACGTTGTCGCCGACGCGGTGCTCCGTGCTTTCTGGCATCCTCTTTGCCGTTCTACGTGTGCCAGTGCCCCCCACACGGTGCATTCCGCCACAACGGAGGAACGAACGATGATGGACGCAACGGAAGCGCAGAACCGCTGCCCGTCCCGGTCATCCCGCGGTCGCAGGAGCGGGCGACGCGACCGAGCCCTTCCGGGGCTTGCCGTGCTCGTCGCGCTCGCGGTGATGTTCGTCGGTTGCGGCCAGGGCACGTCCGCACGTGCCGGCGGGCCCCCGCGTCTCACCGTGGCCGCCGTGGACAGTGTGCTGGCCGAGCTGGGCGGATCCCTCACGGACAGCCTGACCCGCCAACAGCGCTGGCGCATGATCAGCTCCATCGGCACCGGATTGCCGCCGGAAAACTACCAGGTCTCCGATCTGCCGCAGCCCCGGACCTACGGGGCCGCCATGCTACAGGTCTACTGTGAGCAATGCCACTGGCTGCCGTCGCCGCAGATGCACTCCGCAGCCGAGTGGCCCCTGCTCGTGAACCGGATGCTGTTGCGCATGCACATGCTCCAGGACCGGATGGGCGGGCCGGTGATCAACAGCCTGGTAGGCAACTGGATGGTCGACATCATCAAGAAGGTCGGCATCCCGTCGCCGGAACAGGTGGACAGCATTGTCACCTACCTGGAGAGGAACGCGCTTCCCGTCGCCAGACCGGGAGAGGTTGGCGACTCTCCGACCGCGCGCCTGTTCGCGCAGAAGTGCTCGGTGTGCCACCAGATGCCGTCGCCGAAGGCCCACACGGCGGACGAGTGGGAGGGCGTGGTGGCACGGATGCAGGCGAACATGGCGAGAATGGATGTCAAACCGTTGCTGCCCGAACAGGTCCAGCAGATCACCTCGTACCTCGAGGCGCACGCGAGGAAGTAGCCCTCGCGCCGCGTCCGCTGCCGCCGGCGCCGGTCCTGTCCTCTTCAACGAGGTGGGAGGTTGAACCTTGCACCCTCGAAACGGTATTCTTTGAGTCGGTGATGGTGTGTGCGGGGAGGGGACGGGATCGGCGACGCGAGGGGCAGCGCGGTGGCGGAACAAACGATCATACCGAATATCGGACGCCACGAGCGGTGGAAGCGACTGCTGGCGGGCGCAGTGGGACTGGCCGTGGGTGCAGTGGCGCTTGCGCTGCTCGTCGGGTATTCGGCGGATCGCTGGTGGCGACTCGCGCTGATCCTGCCGTTCTGGATGGGTGGAATCGGTTTCTTTCAGCATCGGGACAAGACGTGAGTGAGTCTGGCGTCGCGCGGTCTGCGCGATATGGACGGAGGTCCGGAGAGCATTGCCGACCCGGGCGAACTGGCGCAGGTGCGCCGGCAGGCGCGGGCGGTACACGCGAAGGCGGCGTTGGCTGCGGTCGTTCTGACCGCGCTGTCGTTCCTGCTTCCGCGTTGAGGGTCCGATGAGGCGGCGCATGCGGATGGTCCCGGGCCTGGTGTTCGTTCTCGCCGCCCTGACGGCGACGAAGGCCGCCGCCCAGGTGCCGGGCCGCGACCCGACGCCGCACAGCTCGGCTGAGCTGGTGGCGGAACACACCGCCATCGTGCCGGGCGAGCCGTTCACCGTTGGGCTCCGCATCACCCTGGACCGGGACTGGCACACGTACTGGGCCAACCCGGGAGACGCGGGCACCGGCGCAACGCTGGACTGGCGGCTGCCGGCGGGGTTCGTCGCGGACACCATCCAGTGGCCGGTGCCGCAGCGCATTCCATACCCGCCGCTGATGAGCTACGCCTACGAGGGCGTGGTGCTGCTGCCGCTGGAGATCAGGCCGCCGGCGAACCTGAAGCCCGGCTCCACGGCACGCATGCGTGCCGTGGCGCGGTGGCTGGTGTGCCAGAACGAGTGCCTGGTGGCGGAAGACACGGTGGCCCTGGAGCTGCCGGTGGCGGAGCGGGCCGAACCGTCGCGCTGGGCGGGTGAGTTCGCGAAGACCCGCAAGCTGCTGCCGGTCGCGGCGCCGGCGTGGGAGGTGGAGGCGGGGCCGGTGGCGGGCGGCCTGGCCCTGGGCGTCACGCCGCCGGCGTCGTGGGGCGATGACCTGGAGGGCGCGTACTTCTACCCACTGGACTCCCAGCTCATGGAGCACGCGGCGCCGCAACCGCTCCGGCGGCAGGGTCGCGAAACGTGGCTGTCGTTGACTCGCTCGCCGTACCGGACGGAGCTGCCGGCGCGAATCCAGGGCGTGCTGGAGCTACCGCGGGGCAAGACGTTGGACGGAACGGGCCACGTCGCCGTGCAGGTGGATGTGCCCATCGCCGCAGACACCGTGCTGGCGGCCGCGCCGGTGGCGAGCGCTCCGGCGGGGCCGGATTACGGCGCCGCGGCCGGGTCCGCATCGGGTGCCGCTTCGACGGCGGGCCTGTCTCTGCTGGCGGCCCTGCTGTTCGCGTTCCTGGGCGGCGTGCTGCTCAACCTGATGCCGTGCGTGTTCCCGGTCCTGTCTCTCAAGGTGCTGGCGTTCGTGGAGCACGCGGCGGGCGACCGGCGCCGCATGCGGCGCCACGGGCTGGCGTTCGGCGCGGGCGTGGTGCTCTCCTTCCTGGCGCTGGCCGGCGTGCTCATGGCGGTGCGGGCGGCGGGCTCGCAGGTGGGCTGGGGCTACCAGCTCCAGAGCCCGCTCATCGTGGCGCTGTTGATCTTCCTGATGTTCGCCATCGGGCTGAACTTCCTGGGCATGCTGGAGGTGGGCAACTCGTTGACCCGCCTGGGCGGGATTGGCGCCAACGACACCGGCTACCGGGGCTCGTTCCTGACGGGGGTGCTGGCGGTGGTGGTGGCGACCCCGTGCACGGCGCCGTTCATGGGCGCGGCGGTGGGCACTGCGCTGGTGCGGCCGGCGGCGGAAGGGCTTTCGGTGTTCGCGGGGTTGGGCGTGGGCATGGCGGCGCCGTACATGGTGCTGTCCTCGTGGCCGGCGTTGCTGAAGCGGCTGCCGCGTCCGGGCCGCTGGATGGAGACGCTGAAGCAGGCGCTGGCATTCCCCATGTTCGCGGTGGCGGTGTGGCTGTTCTGGGTGCTGGGCCTGCAGACGGGCATGGGCGCGGCCACGCGCGTGCTGTTCGCCCTGCTGGTCTTCGCGTTCGGCGGCTGGTTGTATCAGCGCAGCCAGGGCACCCGGGCGCGAGGCCGGACGGTGGCGCGCGTGGTGGCGGTGCTGGCCCTGGTGGGTGGAGCGGGTTGGGGCCTGGCTTCGGCCCACGCGGCGGGCGCTGCCGCGCCGGCGAACGCGGTGGACGCCGATGCGGCCTGGACGCCGTTCACGCCCGACGTGGTGGCCAGCTTCCAGGCACAGGGCCGGCCGGTGTTCGTGGACTTCACGGCGGCGTGGTGCATCACGTGCCAGGTGAACGAGCGCGGCGTGCTGTCGTCTGCGCGGGTGAAGAACGCGTTCCGGGAGAACAACGTCGCTCTTGTGCGGGCCGACTGGACCCGGAGGGACGCCGACATCGCGCAGGCCCTGGCCGCGTTCGGCCGGAGCGGCGTCCCGCTGTACGTGGTCTATCCCGCCAACCCCGGCGGCTCGCCCGCCGTGCTGCCCACCGTATTGACCGACGAGCTGGTCCTGGACGCGCTCCGGCGCACGACGGCGGAGACGGCCGGGGCCGGGATGTGACACCTTTGCCAAGGAGGTGCCATGCGCAGGTTCGCGTTCGCTTCCCTCATCGCGCTGCTGGGCGTCGGGCTCGGCTTCTCGCCGGCCCGTGTCCCTGCGCCAAACACGGTCCCTGAACCGACCATCGGCGGGCCGGCGCCCACGTTCTCGCTGCCCGACACCCACGGCCAGACCCACGACCTGGCGCAGTACCGCGGCAAATGGGTGGTGCTGGAGTGGCTCAACTACGACTGCCCGTTCGTGGGCAAGCACTACCGCACGGGCAACATCCCGTCCCAGCAGGAGAAATGGACGGGCAAGGGCGTGGTCTGGCTCGCCATCGTGTCGTCGGCGCCCGGCAAGCAGGGCTACTTCACGCCCGACGCGATGAACGAGCGCGGCGAGAAGGAGGGCAGCCACGCCACGGCCGTGCTGCTGGACCCGGACGGGACGGTGGGCCACCTGTACGCCGCGCGCACCACGCCCCACATGTTCGTGATCGGTCCCGAGGGCATGGTCCGCTACATGGGCGGCATCGATGACGTCCCGTCGGCACGGGACGCCGACCTCCAGCGGGCGACGCAGCTGGTGGACCAGGCGCTCACGGAGGCGATGGCGGGCAAGCCGGTGTCGGTCACGACGTCGCGGCCGTACGGCTGCTCGGTGAAGTACGAGAGCGAATAGCACCAGAACGGGGTCCGCGGCTGGCGTCCGGTCCCGCGGGACGCCGCCGGACGGGTCCCGGGAAGTGGATCAGGCCGGCGGCGGGGGCACCTCGTCGCTGGCCTTTTTCATCACGCCGAAGATGCCGTGGGGATCGTGGCGGAAGTGGTACAGCTTGGCCACCTCGATCTCGATCTCCCGCAGCCAGGTGAACCGGAAGAGCGCGACGCCCAGTAGGGCTCCGGCGACGGGGCCCACCCAGTAGACCCACCAGCCGTGCCATGCGCCGGACACGACCCCGGGCCCCAGCGTCCGGGCCGGGTTGGTGCTCGTGCCGGACACGGGCGCCTCCAGGAAAACCATGACGGCGTACAGGACCGGGAACAGGGCCGGCGTGAAGGGTCGGATGCGGTCGTGGCGGAGGAAGACGAATAGACCGGCGACGAGGGCGAGCGTGGTCACCGTCTCACCCAGCAGGGCCTGGCCCACGCTGTAGCCGGGGCCCGGCGTGGTGGCGCCGAACGCGACGCTTCGGCCGAGGGCGCCCCAGAGGAGCAGCGGCAGCGCGCCCAGCGTGGCACCGATGAGCTGGGCGACGACGTAGCCGGCCGCGTGGCTCCCCCGCTGCTTGCCCATGAGCCAGAAGGCCAGCGAAACGACCGGGTTGATGTGCGCGCCGCTTTCCTTGCCGACCCATGACAGGGCGATGAGCGCTCCCGTGGAGCCGAACAGGAACCCCGTGATGGCGCGGCGCAGTCCGGGGTCGGGCAGCCAGTGCACCACCGGGCTGCCCTGGCCGAAGTCCAGGATCACGATGGACAGGCCGACGCCCACCAGCACCGCGGTGCCGATGAGCTCCGACAGGAAGACGGTTCCGGGAAGGCGTCGCGCCGGTTGGCTCACGGGTCGTCGTGAAAAGAGCGCCGGCTCTCAGCCGCGGCGGTACAGTCCGTTGACGGACACGCGCTGGCCCGGGTCCATGGCCACGGTGACGGCCCGGGTGGGCTCGTCCGGCGTCAGACCCCGGCCCGCCAGCTCGGCGTCGATGGTGGCGCCGTCGAGAAGGACGCCACGCCCGCCGTGGAACCCGTCGTAGACATGCGGCTCATCCGGCACGGGAGACATGCCTTCGCCCGTCAGGTCCGTGCCCGGCCCGAACTGCGAGAGCAGCAGCAGGCCGCCGGGCCGCAGCACCCTGGCCGCCTCGTCGGCGGCCCGGTTCCATTCGGGCCAGCTCCGGGCCTGGTGCAGGACGCCGAGGGAGAGCACCAGGTCGAACGACGCGTCGGAGAATCGCGACAGGTCGTCCATGGCCCCGCTCTGCACCCGTTCTTCCGCGATCTCGTCGCCCAGCAATCTGGAGAGACGCGTTCGTGTTTCTGCCCGCATGGCGTGGGACGTGTCGATGGCGTGCACCTCGATCATGTGCCAGGCCAGGAACACCGTGTTGCGGCCGCCCGCACAGCCGATGTCAAGTACGCGTTCCGGCCGGAAACGGCTCTGTTCGAGCAGCGCACGCAGCCGATGGTCGGGGTCGCGTTCAGCGAACCGCTCCACCACATCCGCCTGCTCCCAGAACGCGTCCGCCTGCTCCATGTCTTCGCCTCCGGGGCTCCCGTGTGCGTGAGCACCGCCTCTCGCTATGTTCGAGGGGGCTACACACTCCGGCTACGCAATTCATGTACTCAACCTGCATCTTCTGCAACGGTCGCCTCGGCATCAACGAGGTCGTGGAAACGTTCCCCGTGGGACGACGTGTGGCTTTCGACCCCGAACGGGGCCGCCTGTGGGTCGTTTGCCCCCATTGCCGGCAGTGGAACCTGGCGCCACTGGAGGAACGCTGGGAGACACTGGAAGTTCTCAACCGTCTCTACCGGGACACGCCCACGCGCTACAGCACGGAGCACATCGGGCTGGCCCGCCTGAAGGAAGGGTTGGACATCGTGCGCATCGGCCGGCCCAGCCGGCCGGAGTACGCGGCCTGGCGGTACGGCGGCGAGCTGATGCGCCGGCGGCGGAGGGCGCTGGTGGTGGGCGGGGTGGCGGTGGCGGGCGGGGCGGTGGTGGTGGGCGGCGCCGTGGGCGGGCTGATCGTGGGTGGGGCCGTGCCGCTCATCAACACGGGCTTCCAGTTTTTCAACCTCTATCGGAACGTCTGGCGGGATGCCGCGCGTGTGGAGCTGGACGACGGCACGCGTGTGGCGTTGAAGCGGCGCCATGCGCAGCATGTGCATGTGGAGCCGGAGGAGGACGGCTGGAGGTTGGTGTTTCCGTACCGTCCCATCCGGACGGGCTGGCGCTTGACGGCCATGCGCTGGGCTTCGGGGACCGGTAGCCTGAGGCACGATCCGGAGGCTCGGCTGCGAGGCGAGGCGGCGGTGCGCGCGGCGGCACGCATCCTCCCCGCGCTCAACGCCGGAGGCGCTTCCCGCCGGAACGTGGCGGACGCCACACGCTTCGTGGAGGAGACCGGCACGGCGGAAGCGGCACTCGCGCGTGTGCTTCGGTTGGGCCCGTCTCTGGGGCGCATATTTGTTGGACCGGCGAAGCTGCCGCCCCACGACCTCTACCGTATGCCTGCGTCGGTGCGGCTCGGTCTGGAGATGGCCACGCAGGAAGCGGCGGAGCGGCGCGCGTTGGAAGATGAGCTGGCGGTGCTGGAGCGGGAATGGCGGGAAGCGGAGGAGATCGCCGCCATCGCGGATGATCTGGTGCTGCCGGGTCGTGTGCGACGATTCCTGCGGCGCGCGCGCCATGGGCACGAGTCCGACTGAGGTCGCCCGGTCCGTTTGAGGCCGACCGTGGTCGCGGCGGCGTGCACCCGGCCGGGCCCTTCGCCGCCGCTACTCCAGCCCGTACTTCTTGATCTTGTCGTACAGAGTGCGCTCGCCGATGCCCAGACGTTCCGCCGCCCGCCGGCGGTTGCCGTCCACGTCGTCCAGCGCCCGCTGGATGGCTTCCTTCTCGATGTCGGCCATGGTCCGGGGTCCGGCGTACTGGCCACGGCCCGGTCCGTCCGTCGTGCGCGCGGGCGCCTCGTCGGCGAATGCGCGGCCGGTGTGCCCGAGGCCGCCGCTCGCCGTCGAGATGGTGAGGTCCGAGCCGTGGATGGTGTTGCCCTCGGCGAGGATCGCTGCCCGTTCCAGGGTGTTGGCGAGCTCACGCACGTTGCCCGTCCACGCCGCATCCAGGATCTGCCGATGGGCCGTGTCGTCCAGGCGTAGCGGCGGGCGGCCCAGGTCGGCGCTGATGCGGGCCAGCAGCGTTTCGGTCAGCGGCAGGATGTCCTGGCGGCGCTCCCGCAGGGGAGGCAGCCAGACGGGGAAGACGGCGAGGCGGTGGTAGAGGTCCTCCCGGAAATCGCCCTCCCGGACCATGCGGTCGATGTCACGGTTGGTGGCGGCGATCCAGCGGACGTCCACCTCGATGGTGCGCGTGCCGCCCACGCGCTCGAAGCGCTGCTCCTGGATCACGCGCAGCAGTTTGGCCTGGAGGCCGGGCTTCAGCTCGCCGATCTCGTCCAGGAACAGGGTGCCGCCGTCCGCCAGCTCGACACGTCCGCGGCGCGACGACGTGGCGCCGGTGAACGCGCCTTTCTCGTGGCCGAAGATCTCGCTCTCCATGAGGGAGTCGGTGATGGCGGCGCAGTTCACGGTGACGAAGGGCCCGTCGGCGCGCCGGCTGCGCCGGTGGATGGTGCGCGCGGCCACCTCCTTGCCCGTGCCACTCTCCCCCAGCAGGAGCACGGTGGCGTTGGTGGGGGCCACCTTGTCCAGCGCCTTCACCACGGGCGCCATGGCCGGGTCCCCGTAGGTGAGAGGCGGCAGCGCGTCCGTCTCACGGCGCGCCTGGTCCTGGAGCGCCAGCAGGCGGCGGTGTTCCAGGGCGCGGGACACCAGCAGGCGCAGCTGGGCGGGGCTGCCCACCGGTTTCTGGAGGTAGTCGAGGGCGCCCAGTTTCATGGCCTCCACCGCGCTCTCGACCGAGCCGTGCGCCGTAAGCACGATGACCTCCATCTCCGGCTCCTCGGCCCGCGCCTTCCGCACCAGGTCCATGCCGTCCAGCGCGCCCGGCATGCGAAGGTCCGTCAGCATGACGTCGAATCCCCGCTCGTGCAGCTGCTTCACTGCCTCCATGGCGTCCGCCGCTTCCACGGTCTCGTGGCCGTCGACGGACAACGCGTCGGCGATGAACGCGCGGATGCCTTCCTCGTCGTCGACGATCAGGATGCTCGCCATCAGCCGGGCCGGTTCGGGATCTCGATGCGGAAGACGGCGCCGCCGTCCGGCGCGTTGTCCGCGCCCAGGCGGCCGCCGTGCAGCTCGACGATGCGCCGCGCCACCGGCAGGCCGAGGCCCGTGCCGGTGGTGTGCGTCGTGTAGAACGGGTCGAAGATGCGGTCGCGGTCGTCGTCCGCGATCCCTTGCCCGAAGTCACGGACCTCGATGACCAGGCGCTGCCCTTCCTGAGCCACCCGCACCGACGGTGGGCGCTCAGGCGGCGTCGCCTGGACCGCGTTGCGGAGCAGGTTCGTGAGCACCTGCTGGAAACGGCGGGGGTCCAGGTTCCAGCGGTCCGGCGCGGCGTCGGCGTCCAGCACGAGGGCCGGGGCCCCGATCTCCTCTGCCGAGGTACGCACCAGGGCCACCGGGTCCACCGACTGGAGGTCCAGCGGGCCACTCCGGGCGAAGTCCAGCAGGTCGGTCGTCAGGGCCTCCAGCCTCGACGCTTCCTGCACCACGCGGTCGGCGCGGCGGTGGCCGGGCGACGCGTCGTCCAGGCCTTCCGCCAGCAGCTGGGCGTGCCCCTTGAGGGACGCGAGCGGGTTGCGGATCTCGTGGGCCAGCACGGCCGACATCTCGCCCAGGATGCTCAGCCGGCGTTGCTCCTCCAGCTTGCGCTCGGCGTCTTCATAGCGGCGCGACATGCGCCAGAAAACGAGGGCGGCCAGCATCAGGCCGGCGGCGGCGACGAGGCCCAGGACCAGGGAACGCGTAGCCCGCACCACCAGCTGCTTCGCGGCCACCGGCTCGAACTCGACGACGAACCCGTGGCGGATGCGGTCCGGGTGCCGCCGATCCGGGGGCGGCATGAAGATCACGCGCACCCGGCCGTGCAGCACCTCCATGTCCCGGTCCGGGCTCAGGGGCGGAGTGATGGGCTCTGGCTCCGGCGTGCCGGCGCTGGCCACCACGCTGCCGTCCCGGTCGATGAGAGCGATGTAGCGCAGGCCGGCGGTCGTCTGTTCGGTGAGAAGGGTGTCCAGCTCCGCGCCCGTGACGCCGCCCGGTCGCAGCGTGCGCCGCAGCGCGCTGGCCAGGATGTCGGCCTGGCCCCGGAACAGCGTGGCGCGGGCGTTCCGGGCGCTGACGTAGTTGGCCCAGGACGCGGCGATCATGGCGATGCCCAGGGCGATGGTGGTGGCCAGCAGACCCCACCGGGTCAGGCTGGTCGTCGCGCGGGCTCGGTCGGTCGGTTCCGGGGTCATGGGCTTGAAGGTATGCGCCGCCGGCGCCGCCGCCACCCGCAGCGGCGCCGGCCGGCGCGTGCGCTACTCGTACCGCAGCGCCTCGATGGGGTCCAGGCTGGCCGCCCGGCGGGCCGGGTAGAAGCCGAAGTACACGCCCACGGCACCCGCGAAGAACAGGGCGATGAGCACCGTCGGCGGCGAGATGGCCGTCGCCCAGCCCAGGATCTTTGCCAGAGCCGCGCTGCCCGCGTAGCCCAGGGCCACGCCCATGAGGCCGCCCACCACGCTCATGACCACGCTCTCCACCAGGAACTGGGTCAGCACGTCGGACCCGCGTGCGCCCATGGCCAGGCGCAGGCCGATCTCACGCGTCCGCTCCGTCACCGAGACCAGCATGATGTTCATGATGCCGATGCCGCCCACCAGGAGCGAGATGCTGGCGATGGCCGCCAGCAGCATGGTCATGACGTCCGTCGTGCCGGACGCCGCCTCCGTGATCTGGTTCTGGTTGCGCACCGTGAAGTCGTCCGGCTCGTTGGCCGCCAGCCCGTGCGACCCGCGCAGGATCTCCCGCATCTCCTGCTGTGCCGGCAGGATGTCGCCGGGCGAGAAGGTGCTCGCCAGGATCATGGGCAGGAAGGAGTGGCCGGCCAACCGGTTCTGCACCGTGGTGTACGGGGCCAGAACCCCGGGCATGCTCCTGTACAAGGACGAACT
>CAZUFP010000034.1:0-5850 GCA_964619835.1 uncultured Gemmatimonadaceae bacterium
TGCCGACCTCGATCTCCTTCAACCGTTCCGGCTGGATGTTCGAGTAGCCGGACGTCGTGGAGACCGTGACGCCCTGCTGGCCGCCCAGCTGCGGCGTGCTCAGGTTCGTGAACTTCTGGCCGAACAGCGGCTGGTTGCCGGTCTCGCCGTATGCCGCCCGCAGCTTCACCTCGTTGCCCTCGCCCAACACGTCGAGGAAGCGGTACGCACCCGAGATCTTCGGGTAGACGAAAAACTTGTTGGTGTTGCCGTTTACGCTGCTGCGCTCGGCCCGAAGGCCGCCCTGCACCTTCAGGCGCTCGTTGAAGAGATCGACCTCTTCCTGGCCGTACAGGGCGATGGTCCGCTCGCGCGTCAGGTTCTCTGTCGGCGTGGTGTTGGTGCCCTGGTTCACGTTCTGCTGCCCGGGCAACAGGTTGCGGGTCAGGATCTGGTTGGTGTGCAGGCGCCGATCCTCGTATTGCAGGCCAAACGACGTGGTTGCCGACCAGCTCGATCCCTGCAGCTTGTGGATGCCGTTCAGGTTCCAGTTCTGGAAGTAGCTCCGTCCGTCCGTCTGGACGGCGACGCCGGGAAGCGAGGCCACCTGCTCGAAATACAACTCGTTGGGCGCCCACACCTGGTCGTTCTGGTCGAACGTGTCGAGGCCTCCGCCCGCCACCACCTTGAAGCTCTGATGGTCGGTGCGGAACACATCCCAGTTCAGCCGCGCGCCGCCCGTGAACCGGTTCGTCTCCGAATGGTTGACGCCGAGCGCCGCCAGCTGCAGCGGGTTGGACGGGATGCCGGCAATGCTCGGCTCGGGGAAGATGCCGCTGGAATTCTTCGCGATGTTGAAGAAGCTGGGGATATAGGCGATGGCGTAGCCCATGCACCCGAAGTTGTTGCAGTTGTTGTCCCAGCCCCGGTCGGTGGCCGAGTGGTTGTAATCGCTCGATACGTGGATGCTGAGGTTCGAACGGAAGTCGTGGTCGATGTTGAGGCGGATCGAGCGGTCGCCTGCACCGGTGTTCCTCTCGATCCCCTGGTCCTGGTTCCATTCGCCGGAAACGTAGTAGCGGGTGTTCTCGCTGCCGCCGCTGAGGCTCGCCAGCGTTTCGTACGACGGCTTCCGCTGGTCGTACACGAGACCGTAGAGGTCGTAGTACGGGCTGGCGTTGTTCTGGAAGAACGAGCTGGCGCTCGCGCCGTAGACGTCCACGGCGTCGGCTTCCGTCCACCGCCGCGTTTTCAGCAGCTTCAACGGCGAGCTCATGCCGATCCGCTGCGTGATGTTGAACTCCGCCGCGCCTTCCTTGCCGCGCTTCGTGGTGATCACCACGACGCCGTTCGCCGCCTTGGAGCCGTAGATGGACGACGCGGCGGCCCCCTTCAGGATCTCGATGCTCTCAATGTCCGCGGGGTTCAGGTCCGCGATCCGGCTGACCGGGTCGGCCTCCGTCGACGGCGACGCCTCCGAGTTCGCATATCCCCGCCCGCCGGCAATCTCCGACGACGAGTAGATGATCCCATCCACCACGTACAGAGGACTGAACCCGCCGAGCAGCGTGTTGTTGCCGCGGATCTGCATCTGCATCCCGCCCCCGGGGGCGCCGGAGTTGCTCTGGATGTTCACGCCCGTGACCTTGGCGTTCAGCGCGTCCACCATGGACGCCGCCGGCACGGCGCTGATGTCCCCGCCGGACACGTAGTCCACCGATGTCGTCGCGGTGCGCCGCTGCACCGTCGTGGCCTGGCCCGTCACGACCAGCGCGTCCAGGTGGAACGGGCTGAACTTGAGCGAGATTGTCACGGTCGACTGGCTCGCCGGGACCGTGATCTCGCGGACCGCGTAGCCCAGCGCGCTGACCCGGAGCCGTGCTTCGCCGCTCGGCGCGGAAACCGAAAAGTTCCCGGCGTCATCCGTGAGAACCGATGTGGCTCCCGACGAGGCGATGACAGAGACAACAGCGTCGGCGACCGGCTCATTGGACTCGGATCTCACCACCTGTCCGGTGATGCGCCGACTCTGCGCGACGAGCGTGGTGGGAAGCAGTGTGGCAAGAAATACGACGCCACACAGCCAGTGGCCACGTTTGAACATGCGTCCTCCCTCGGGGACTGGGGACAACAACACAACGCGAAGCCGCCGGGCGGCCCGCGTTTGGGGGGTACGCCGGTTGCGTCGTGGACGCTTCTATTTCTAGGGATTCGGGCACGGTGAATCTGCGGAGACTATAGGTTGCCGGGAATTGTCACGCAATGGTGACCAATCGGCGGCCCGTCTGCGGACGGCCCACGTGGCGGTAAGGCGTCATCAGCGTGCACTCGTTGGCTCCGGGCAACGCGTTCACGGCGTTCCTCATTGCGGCGCCCCCGCATCCGGCCTAGCATTTGCCGCGTAGGTGCCGCCATTCCCCACACCAGACGAGCCGGACATGAATACACGCAGCCTCGGGCCGTGGCGTTTCTCCTCATCGTGCTTCGTGCGGGTACGCGCGTGGACGGTCGCGTCGGCCCTGGCCGTGGCGCCCGTCACCCTGGTAGCCATGCTGGTGGCGAGTGTGGCCGCGGCGTTCGCGGTGCCCGCGCCCACCCAGGCCCAGGCCATTCCCGACAGCGCGTACGCCGCCATGCAATGGCGCCTGGTGGGGCCGTTCCGGGCCGGCCGGGTACTGGCGGCCAGCGGTGTCCCCGGTGACCCGGCCACGTTCTACTTCGGGTCCGTCGCCGGAGGTGTGTGGAAGACCGAGAACGCGGGCGTGACGTGGGAGCCGTTGTTCGACGCTGCGCCCAATGCATCGGTCGGCGCGCTGGCCATCGCCCGTTCGGACCCGTCGGTGATCTACGTGGGCACGGGCGAGGCGGACATGCGCTCGGACATCACGTACGGCAACGGCGTGTACCGGTCGGACGATGGCGGCGCACACTGGCGGCACCTGGGGCTGGAGGACACGCGCCAGATCGGCAAGGTGCTGGTGGACCCGAACAACCCGGACGTCGTGCTGGTGGCGGCGCTGGGCCACGCGTACGGGCCCAACGTGCAGCGCGGCGTTTTCCGGAGCGAGGACGGCGGCGAGACCTGGACGAAGGTGCTGTACAAGGATGAGAACACCGGTGCGGTGGACCTGGCGTGGGACCCGGCGAACCCCGATGTCGTGTACGCGACGTTGTGGAACGCCCGGCGTCCGCCGTGGAGCCAGTACCCGCCCGATGAGGGCCCGGGCAGCGGCATCTACAGGTCCACGGACGAGGGCCGGACCTGGACGGAGTTGACGGGCCACGGCCTGCCGGAGAGCCCGCTGGGCCGGGTGGGCGTGACCGCGGCCGGGAGCCGCGTGTACGCCCTCATCGAGGTGCAGGGAGGCGGCGGTGGCGCGAATCCGGCGGCCGGCCAGCCGGCCCGCTCCGGCCTCTACCGCTCGGATGACGGCGGCGCCAGCTGGCGCTTCATGAGCGACGACGGCCGCATCACCACGCGCATGTGGTACTTTGGCCGCCTGTTCGTGGACCCGTCCAACCCGGACGTGGTCTACCTGCCGAACCGTGGCATCGTGCGCACGGAGGACGGCGGCCGGACGTTCACCACCATCAAGGGCGAGCCCGGCGGCGACGACTACCACTACCTGTGGATCGACCCGACGGACGACGCGCGCATGGTCTCCGGCGCGGACCAGGGCACCAACGTGAGCCTGGACCGCGGGAAGACGTGGAGCAGCTGGTACAACCAGCCGACGGCCCAGTTCTACCACGTCGTCACGGACAACCGGTTCCCGTACTGGATCTACGGCGCGCAGCAGGACGCCGGCACGGTGGCCATCGCGAGCCGGAGCGACTATGGGCTGATCACGTTCCGGGACTGGCACCCGGTGGGCGCGGGCGAGGCGGGCTACATCGCGCCGGACCCGAAGGACCCGGACATCGTGTACGGCGGCGACACGTACGGCGGCGTGTACCGCTTCGACACGCGCACCGGCCAGCGGCAGGACATCTCGCCGGCGCCCACGGCGTCGTTCGGCACGCCCATGTCACAGCGGACGTACCGCTTCACCTGGACATCGCCCATCGTGTTCGACCCCCTGGACCCCAACACGCTGTACCTGGGCGCCCAGGTCATCCTGAAGACGACCGACGGCGGGCTGCACTGGGACAGCGCGAGCCCGGACCTGACGGGCGCCCGTCCCGGCACGCCCGATGAGGGGCCGCTCACGGTGGAGAACGCCGGGCCGCGCGGCCATGCCGTCGTGTACACCATCGCGCCCTCCCCCGTGAAGGAAGGCGTCATCTGGGCCGGCACCGACGACGGCCTCATCCAGCGGACCACCGACGGCGGCGCCCACTGGCGCAACGTCACGCCCGAGGACCTCAAGCCCTGGAGCAAGATCAGCGTGATCGACGCGTCGTACGCCGACGCGAACACCGCCTACGCGGCGGTGGACCGCCACCGCCTGGACGACATCAATCCGTACATCTACCGAACACACGACGGCGGCGAGCACTGGGACCTGGTGGTGGACGGCATCCCGTACGGCGCGTTCGTGCGGGCCGTGCGGGCGGACCCGGAGAAGCCCGGGCTGCTGTACGCCGGCACGGAGCTGGGGGTGTACGTGTCGTTCGACGACGGCGGCCACTGGCAGCCGCTCCAGCTCAACCTGCCCGTGTCGCCCGTGCGCGACCTGGCGGTCCACGGCAGCGACCTCGTCGCCGCCACCCACGGCCGCGCGTTCTGGATCCTGGACGACGTGACGCCGCTGCGGCAGCTCACCGCCGGCGTGGTGAAGGAGAGCGCGCACCTGTTCCGCCCGGCGCCCGCGGTGCGCTTGCGCCGCAGCGAGAACAACGACACGCCGCTGCCGCCGGAGGAGCCCCACGGCGAGAACCCGCCGGCCGGCGCCATCATCGACTACTGGCTGGGCTCGTCGCCCGCCGGTCCGGTGAAACTGGACATCGTGGACGGGCAGGGCCACGTGGTGCGCAGCTTCGCCAGCACCGACACCGCGGTGCCGCCCGCGGCGCCGCCTTACTTCACCGACTGGTGGCTGCCGCAGTTCCGGCCCCTGACGACGCACGCGGGGCACAACCGCTTCGTGTGGGACCTGCGCTACCCACCGCCGCCGGCGCCCGGCTACAGCTACAGCATTTCCGCCATTGCGGGCAAAGGCACCATCGCCGTTCCACAGGGCCCGCTGGTGCGGCCCGGGACCTTCACGGTTCGCCTGACCGTGGGCGCCCGCACGCTGACGCAGCCCCTGACGGTGAAGGCCGACCCGCGCGTGGCCGTGCCCGACAGCGTGTTCGCGCACCAGCTGGACCTGGCCCTGGACATCTGGCATGCCATGGCGGACGCCATGGCCTTGCAGAAGAGCGTGGACGGCCTGTGGGCCCAGGTCCGGACGGTGGACCGCCGCGGGTTGAATCGTCAGACCCTCGCCGCCCTCGACACCTTGGCCGAACACCTCGGCAGCCTGCGCCCCGCCCGCATCGCAGGCACCATGGGCAACCTCGAGGAGGTGGTGACGGGCGCGGACCGCGAGCCGCCGGAACAGGTCGTGGCCGCGTTCGGTGCGCTGCGACAGCAGCTCGCGGAGCAACAGGCGGAGTGGCAGATGGTGGTGAAGGAGACGTTGCCCGCGCTGAACCAGCGGCTGCGGGCGCAGGGACGCGGAGCACTCGGAGGGCGCTGAGCCTGCAGAGACGCGGAGCACGCAGTGGGCGCGGAGCACGCAGGGGGCGCAGAGCACGCAGGGAATACCGGTCTCACGCAGAGGCGCGGAGAACGCAGAGAACTGAATATTTGTTTTGGATCCGGCGGGTCGGCGTTTGCGGCGGGGTAGCGGAATCCCGGCAACCCGAATCCGCCGGTTCAAAAAA
>CAZUFP010000034.1:5950-52101 GCA_964619835.1 uncultured Gemmatimonadaceae bacterium
GCGTTTGCGGCGGGGTAGCGGAATCCCGGCAACCCGAATCCGCCGGTTCAAAAAACAACCTCTGCGTTCTCTGCGCCTCTGCGTGATGGCTTTCCCCGCGCCTCTGCGTGATGGCTTTCCCCGCGCCTCCGCGTGATGGCTTTCCCTGCGCCCCGCGTGATGGCTTTCCCTGCGCCGCGCGTGGTGGTTTCCCTGCGCCCTCCCTACCGCCACACGTCCCGCAGGAACGCCTCCACTTCCGGCACGCCACCCTGGAAGATGAGGTAGCCGTCGAAGGGCTCCCGCTCGGTGATCTCGCCGGCGATGGGCGTGGTCATGAGGGTGCGCACGGCCTCCGGGTCGTCGGGGTGGAGGCCCAGGGCCCAGCCGAGTTTGATGTAGGCCACCTCGGGCAGCATGTTGGCCAGGGGCACGACCCCCAGCTCCAGGATCTCGCGGCCGGTCTCGTAGACGTGCATCTGGACGAAACCCCACAGGGTCTGGAGCGTCATGTAGACCTGGACGCCGGCGTCGCGGGCGTGCTCCAGGGCCGGGTAGATGAGGCGGTTGACGTGGCCCAGGCCCGTGCCGGCGATGACGATGCCCTTGTAGCCGGCGTCGACGATGGCGTCGATGATGTCCGGGTGCATGCCCGGGTAGTAGTAGGTCAGCGTGACACGGTCGTCGAACGCGGCCTGGACCGTGACGTCGCGGTCGGCGCGCCGGGGGCGGAAGTCGTCCTTGATGGGCGTGATCTTCCCCTGCTGGACCATGGCGATGGGGATGTCGCCCAGGGTGCGGAACGTGCTGCGCACGGAGCTGTGCATCTTGCGCACGCGCGTGCCGCGGTGGAGCAGGTTGTAGAGGTCGGACGTGGGTCCGAACATGCACACCAGCACCTCGGCGATGGGTCCGTGGCCGGCGGCCCAGGCGGCATTGATCAGGTTCTGCGCGGCGTCGGACGACGGCCGGTCGGAGGAGCGCTGGCTGCCCACCATGACCACCGGCACGGGCGGGTTCTGCACCATGAAGCTGAGGGCGGCCGCGGTGTGGTGCATGGTGTCGGTGCCGTGGCCGATGACGACGCCGTCGTACCCTTCCCGGATGGCCTCCCCCGTCTTCTCCGCCAGGATCAGGTACTGCTCCGGGCCCATGTTCTCCGAGAAGACGCCGAACAGCTTCTCCGTCTCCAGGTTGCAGATGTCCGCCAGCTCCGGCACGGACCCGTACAGCTCCCCCGGGCTGAACGCCGGGATGACGGCACCGGTGCGGTAGTCCAGCCGTGACGCGATGGTGCCGCCCGTGCCCAGCAGCTTGACGTTGGGGTGCTTCGGGTCGGTGGGGAATTCCTTCTCCGGGATCTGGTAATGCGCCTCCCGGTAGCCGGTCTTCTCCAGCTCCAGCACGGTGTCGTGGCGGATGCCCACGTTGTAGCCCGAGTCCAGCTTGAGGACCAGGTGCAGGTCGTCGCTGGTCTCGGAACGGGGCAGCAGCAGGCCTTCGAAATCGCCGCGCGTGGTGCGGGCGCTGAGCTCGCACCAGACCGTGATGCCGAACCGGCGCATGACCTCCAGGGCCGCGCCGCGGTAGCCGTGATCCGACGTCGCCTGCCCGCTCACGATGCCACCTCCTCTTCCGGGCGTTCCAGGGCCCGCGTCAACGACTGTCGAGCCCGGGCCGGGTCGACCCGGCCCCGGAACGGGCGCATCACCTGCCCCATGGCCCAGCGCAGCATGACATCCTGCGATCGGCCGCTCAGCGCGCGCGCCTGGACCGCGACTTCTTCGATGCGGGCGAGCAGCCGCGGATCGGCGGCCTCCATGGGCGCGTACGCGGCCAACGTGTCGTCCACCGGCCGGTCCGGGTGTTCCACGACGTCGTCCAGGGCCGGGATCAGGGCGTCGGGCAGCAGCGCGCCCTGCTCCAGCGCGCGGACGAGCGGAGCCAGCCGTTCGGCGACGGGAAGCGCCCCGGCGTCCAGTGGGCGCCGTTCGTACGCATCGCCCCGTGCCGCGGGGCGTGTGCCGTCGGGCGGCGGGTTCAGGCGGCCGCGCCGCGCGTGGAACGGCAGGCGTTGCTGGAGCGCCGCGGCGACGCGCCGGGCCACGTCGCCGCCCTGCGGCGCCACTTCGTCGAACAGGCCGGCCCAGGGCGCGGTGGCCAGGCGGTGGGCGGCGCGGGCGCTCAGGCCGAGGTCCTCGTAGCGGTCCTGGCGGGCCCAGGGCGTCTCGTCCAGTCCCGCTTCCACCTGCGCGACGGTGCTGTCAGGGATGGGCAGGGGCGGCGTGTCCGTGTCCGGGTACATGCGGTCCGGCCCCGGCAACACACGCTCGAAGCCCGTCGTGCCGTCGGGGAAGGCCTGGCGGGTCTCCGCCGGCACCCCGTCCAGCGCCTCCCGGGCGCGGATCAGGATCTCCCGGGCGGCCGTGGCGGCATCCTGCCGGGGCGCCCACACGAGGACGATGGCGTCTTCGGATTCCGCGCGCAGTGCGGCGGCCAGCTCCTGCCAGCGTCCGGCGTCGAGGTCGTTCTTGCCGGAGTGGGTGAGGAACGGGTGGTGCACAGGGCAGGCGATGACGCGTACGCGGTCCGCCAGCTCCCGCGCGAAGGTGATGCCCGGCTGCGTGGGGTGGTCGAGCAGTCCCGCGAACCCGGGCAGCCGCACGGCGAAGGCCGCCTCGCCCCGGGCCAGAGCATCGGCCAACGGCGTGTAGGCCGCGTTCCGCATCAGGGTGCCCGCGTCCAGGACCAGGTTGGGTGCCTGCCAGGCCTCACCGGGCCCTGGCTCCGGCAGCATGTCGTGCGTGACGCCCCGGCGCACCAGCTCGGCGCGCACCCGCAACAGGTTGAGCTGCCGGAAGCCCTCGACATGCACCAGCAGCGGCAGGCCCCGGTGCTGGTGCACCCCCTTGATCTCCACCCGGCGGCCGCCGGCGACGGACACGTTCACGTCCTGGCGCGCGGCACCGTCCCCGCGGCGCACCTTGCCCGTTGCCCGGGCGATGCTGGCGAGAAGTCGCGCGCCCGCCTGGAGCTCCCGGGGCGTGAGCAGCTCGGGCTCCGTCACCAGCTCCGTCAGCGGCATGCCCAGCCGGTCGGTGCGGAACGTGATGCGGTGGCCCACGTCCGACACTTCCCGGCAGGAGTCCTCTTCCAGGGAAAGCTGCCGGATGCGCAGCTCCCGGTCCACGCCCAGCTCGGGAACGCGGAACGGCACGGCGCCGGTGAGCCCCACCATGGCCGTCCGCTGGAAGCCGGTGGGGATGGAGCCGTCCAGGTACTGCTTGCGCATCACGTGGAGCTCGGAGACCAGGTTCAGGTTGGTGAGCATGGCCAGCTCGATGGCGATGCGCACCGCCTCGTCGTCGATGTGGAAGGGCGGCGTGTCGTCCATCTCGTACGTGCACACCGTGCCCCGCTCCAGCAGGTAGACGATCTCCTTGCGCGTCTTGAACTCCATGAGCGCCGTGCCGTCGTACTCGCCCAGCTCGCTCAGCGTGGGGCGCATGTGGCGGAGCACCTCCGCGTCCACGCGCGTGACCCGGTGTCCCGCCGGACAGCGGCAGAACAGCTTGGAGCGCGTCAGCAGCTGTTGATGGACCTCCAGGCCGGACATGAAGCCGATGGCCTCGTAGTCGCCCCGGCTCATCTCGGCCAGCGGCCGGTCCCTGAAATCGAGGGCCGGCTCGCGGCGTGGGTTCACGTCACCGGGGGGACGGACCCCGTGATTATCGGCTTCGGCGTTGTCTGCCATGTACGACGTCGCTCCTGGCGGCTTCAGGCCTTGTTCAGCATGCGGACGCCCGCGCAGGCGTCCCCGGGCGCGTGGTCGGCGGTCGGAACGCCGCCGGGCTCATCGCGCCGGAACGGATGATGACCCGGGAGGGGAAGCGGGGAAAGGGGGGCGTGCGAGCACACCCGCGCCACGCGGGTAGGGCTGCAGACCGTGGGCCATTGAAACGTCCTGCACCGCACGGCTACACTGTCGGAGTCCATCTCGATTGCACGGCCTTTTCCAGGATCGGGCCATGAGGTTTGCGAAGGAGGAACCGCACGCCTGCCTCAACTGCGGGGCGATGCTCACCGGGCCCTACTGCGCCCTCTGCGGCCAGGCGGACATCGACCCCAACCTCACGCTGCGCGGCATCCTGGGTGACCTCATCGCCGATGTGCTGAACTGGGACTCGCGCTTCGTCACCAGCGTGCGTCAGCTCCTGCTGCGGCCGGGCTTCCTGACGACGGAGTATCTGACGGGACGCCGGGCGCGCCACGTGCCGCCGTTCCGCCTTTTCCTCGTGGGCAGCGTCCTGTATCTGGCCGTCGTCGGCATCACGGGGTCGCACGTCGAGATTCAGCCGGGCGCCAACCTGCCGCCGGCCGACAGCGCCGCGGTGGACACGAGCGCCGCCGGGTCCGCCGCCGCCGCGGAGAAGGCGCCGGCCGACACGACCGCGGCCGTGCCCGGTGGGGGTTTCGCGAACCGGCTCAAGCGCGGTGCCCGCGCCCTGGACCGGAACCCGGAGACCACGAAACGACACTGGTTCCGGGGCTTCGTGTGGTCGATCTTCCTTCTGGTGCCTCTGTTCGCGTTTTTCCTCCAACTGGCGTTCCGGAAGACCGGCGTCCACTACCCCGGACATCTCGTCTTCGCCTTCCACATGCACGCCTTCGGTTTCCTCGTGGGCGCGGCGCTCCTGCTCCTGACGTTCGCTCCCGACATCGTGGTGCTCGTGGGCGCCATCGCCCTGGTGGTCTTCCTGTTCGCGTATTTCGTGGACGCTCTGCGCCACGTGTACGGCCAGGGGCTGGGCAGGACGCTCCTCAAGGCGACGACGATTTCCGTCGTTTACGGGTTCAGCCTGTTGGTGACCGTGATTCTGTTCACCACCGGCCTGGCGCTGCTGGCGGCGTGAAAACGGCCGGGGATGGTGGCCGGGTGCACGACCGTTGTGTGGGCCGCGCCGCCTTCCGCGTCAGACGGTGAACTCGGGCGCGTCCAGGTTGCGGCGGTCGACGCGCGTCACCCCCGGTACGGCGGCGGTGACGTCGATGATGTCCTCCACCATGGAGGCCGGGCGGATCCGCCCCTTGAGGAACACGACGTCGCCGTCCGCACGCACCTCGACGGCCGCCGGCGCGGTGCTCCGGTTGGCGGCGAGGGCGGCGCGCACGCGGCTGGCGAGGAGCAGGTCGGCCATGGCCTTGCGGCTCTCGTCCGTCGGCTGGAACTCGGGCCGCTCGGCGGCCAGGGCCGCGATCTCCACGGCGCTGTCCAGCGCCAGCGTTTCCAGGTTGATGGTCAGGTCGTAGAAGCTGGGATCCAGCCAGTCGACGCCGTAGAGGAACCGGGTCCAGTCCCGGCGCTGGCGGTCCTTCTCCTCGATGTAGCGGATGGCGTCTTCCCGGCTGAGGCCCCGCCGTTCCATGACGACGTCGATGCGGAACGCCAGGGGCGCGATGAGGCGGATGCAGAAGACGTGGGAGATGCCCCGCAGCAGCAGGTGGCCGGCGTTGCCGTGGTAGATGAGCCGGTCGCCTTTGGCGCGCTCGCACAACGCTTCCTGCACGAAGGCCAGGTACTGGCGCCGCTCATGGCTGAGCCGGTCCCAGAACCGGAAGGGCTTGAGGATGGCTTCCTGGAGGCGGTCCTCCGAGACTCCGAACTTGCTGGCTTCCTGGGTGATGTCTTCCCGGCTGACCAGCTCGTAGCCGAGCCGATCCGCGAGACCCTGTGCCAGCAGCAACCCACCGCTGGCCGAGCCGCGCGATATCGTGATGATCGGCATGATACGATCCCTCCGCTGGCAACATCGCCGCGGGGCCGGGGCAAACGCCCCGGCCGGCGCCTTTCGCGTCAACGTAGTCGCGGCTCCACACCGGAGCAACCGCCCCGTCGCGGTGTCGCCGGCCGCGTCCGGTTCGTATCCTACCGGTGTGGCGTGGCTCGTGCCCGTGCGGTGCCTACCCGCGCGTTGCGGTGCCGAACCCGGTCCAGGGGCGGAAGGGGAGACGGCCATGAGGCGACAGTTGCGCACGCTGCTGGCGGCGGGTGACTTCGAGGGAATCGTGCGTCTGGCGGAGGACCGGACGCGCGTGCTGGCGGACCTGCTGCCGTTCACGTACGACCGGGACCCGGCGATGGCCTGGCGGGCCATCGAGGCCACGGGCCTCGCGGGCGCCCGCATCGCGGAACGCGATCCCGACGCCGTGCGCCAGCATCTGCGCCGCCTGTACTGGCTCATCAGCGAGGAGTCCGGCGGCATCTGCTGGCGCGCGCCGGAGGCCATGGCGGAGGTCGTGCGCCGGCGGCCGGACCTCTACGGCGACTATATCCCCATCGTCCTGCACCTGCTCGTCGAGATGGCCGAAGAGGACCTGGCCCATTTCCGGGTCGGCGTGCTTTGGGCCATCGGCCGGTTGGGCACCCTGGCTGCGGACGAGGTCGGCGGCGTGCTGCCGGCGATCGTCCAGGCGCTGGACCACCCGGATCCCCAGGTGCGCGGCATGGCGGTGCGGGCGCTGGTGGAACTGGGCCGGGCGGACCTGGTGGAGGAACATCCGGGTCTGGCGGGGGACGGGGCTCCCGTGGACCTCTGGGAAGACGGCGCGCTGGTGCGAACCAGTGTGGGCGAGCTGGCGCGGCGGCCGGCGATGCGGGGGTGACCGGAGTGGCCGCCCGCGGACCGCCGGCCCGGCCGCCGGCGCCTACTCGGGACTCAGCGCCGCTTCGATGGCCTTCATCCGGTGCGTTGCCCGGAAGTAGCCCCGTCCCGCCACCGTGATCACCGCCGCGCTGCCCAGGGCCAGTACCCCGTCGAACAGGCTCCACCACGACAGGCCGAAGTAGCGGAACAGGGAAACCCCCAGCACGAGGAACGCCAGCCCCGTCCGGATCAGGGCCAGGTAGGTCCGGGCCCGAGCCAGCTCGGTACGCAGTATGGACAGGCCGGTCCGCCGCTCCGCGTACTGGTTGCGGCCTTCGGCCAGCGTGGTGCGCGCCTGCGCCAGGTCCGTCCGCCGCCGTGACAGGCCGGTGCGCTCCCGCGCCATGGTCGTGCGGTCGCCGGCGAGATTCGTCCGGTGCACCGACAGGTCGGTGCGTTGCCCGGCCATCGCCGTCCGCTCCCGGCTCAGGTCGGTGCGGATGCCGCCCAGCTCCGTGCTCCGGGTCGACAGGCGCGTCTGCTCCCGCGTCAGTGCCGTCCGCTCCTCCGCCATGGACGTCTGGTGCTTCGCGAACTCGTTCGTCGTGGACGCGAAGCCCAGCAGGCTCGACGTGCTCTCCGTCCGCGTGCGCGCCAGCTCCGCCAGGTCTTCCTCGATCTGCGTTTCCTGCTCCTGCAGTTCCACGGAACGCGCCATCAGGGAACGCAGCCCGGCCAGCGCCCCGTCCGTGTCCGCGTTGTCGGTGGTCTGTTGCATCGTCGTTCTCCCGTGAATCCCGGCTCCCTTGCTCAACCGGCTACACTTCGCCCGCTTACACCACGAACGACGGCGTGTAGCCGTACTCGTATTCCACCTCACGCACGCCTGCCACGCCCCGCGCGATCTCCACTACGGTATCGAGCTGTGCATCCACCAGGTACGGGCCGGTGAGCACCACACGGCCGGCCCCGGCCTTCGCGCTCGCTTCCACCGTCGACGTGCGCGGGTCCGCCGCCAGTGCCGACTCCACACGACTCGCCAGCAGCAGCTCGTCCACCGCCCGCGCCGACGCCGGCGTCGGCTGGCAGTCCGCATCCTCCAGCAGCTCGGAAATCAGGTTGCATGCCGTGTCCAGCGTCAGGCGGCCCAGGTTGATGCACGCGTCGTACAGCTGCGGGTCGCGGATGTCCTGCCCGTACATGAAGCGCGCCCAGCGCACCCGGTCCTCGTCATCCTGACGCACGAACTCGCCCGCCTCCTCCGCCGAACAGCCTCGCCGCTCCCGCGTCATCTTCACCCGCATCTCCAGCGGCGCCGTGATGCGCACCCGGATGAAATGGTCGATGGGCGGCAACAACAGGTGGCCCGAATAGCCGTGGTAGACCAGGTCGTCGTGCACCGCGAACTCCAGCAGCGCCTCACGCATCAGGATCACGTAGGCGCGCCGGAGGTCGCAGAACTCTTCGTATTCCTGCGTCGCCTTGCTCAGCCGCTCCACCACGTCGCGCGCCAGCTTTCCGTGCCGGTCCACCCGGCGCGCCAGATCCTCTCGCGAAACGCAGCGCACACCCGTCCGGCTCTTCAGACGCTCCACCAACCGGGCGACGCCCGTCATGGTCCCGCGAGATATCAGGACAACGGACATGGGTACCGTCCTTCCGGTGAATCCCGACGTCGCCGCGGCGCCGCCGTTTCTTCTCTCCGTTCCACCTTTCACGACCCGAACCCAATCTGCTTTGCAGTGGGTTGAATAGAAACCCCGGTCAACAACCTTGCCAACCCGTGCCGTGCGGCCTACCCTGCTTGCTGGGAGGTCAGCCGGTTGAAGCACGAGGAGGCGCGGAGGGGATCGCGGCTCCGTGCGGTTCCGACGAGGGAAACCATGTCAGCCCACCGCCTCCAGCCGCGCGAGCCGCCGGCGCCCGGAGCGGGGTCGGCCGACGGCGGAGCGCAGGGAGCGCAGCAAGCCTTGATGCAGAGGCCGGTGTTGAGCATCCGGACTCGCGTCATCGTCGTGTTTGTGGTTCTGTTCGTTCTCCTCTCCATCGTCACCGCCACCGCGGTGGTGTTCCTGTCCGCATTCGACGCGAAGATCCTGTTCCTGGAGAATGCCGCCAGCTACTCCACGGAGATCGAGGAAGCGCGTCGCAACGAGAAGAATTTCTTCCTGTACGGCACCGGCCTGCCGGAAGCGATGGCCGCCGCGTCGGTGGCCCACAGCCACCTGCGGCGGAGCGCGGAGCCCATGCGCGCGGTGGTGGGCCGCGAGAAATACGCGGAGATGGACGCCAGCCTGGGGCGGTACGAGTCCCTGCTGGAGCAGCTGGTGCGGGTGGAGGAGGCGGGGGCGGGGACCGGGGCAGCGCAGCGCCGGGCCATCGAGGTTCGGCTGCGGACGGAGGGTGCGCAGCTGCTGAGCGATGCCCGGGCGATGATCGATCGGGAGCGGCTGGCGGTGAGCTCGATGCTGCACGCATCCCGGATCGCCGTGCTCTCATTCCTGGGCTTAATGCTGCTGGTGATGGTGCTGTTCGGCGGGTTCGTCATCCGTGCGGCGTTGGGCCCGTTGAACCGGTTCATGCAGTACGTGGCGCGCATCGGCGCGGGCGACTACACGCCCATCCGGCCGGCCCGCAAGTACCGGGACGAGTTCTCGTCCCTGGCCCTCGGCTTCAACCAGATGCTGGGCGAGATCGTCTCCCGCCAGGACCAGCTGGTGCAGTCGGGGAAGATGGCGGCCGTCGGCACGCTGACGTCCGGCATCGCCCACGAGCTGAACAACCCCCTGAACAACATCGGCCTCACGGTGGAGGCCCTGATCGACGATTTCGACGCGTACTCCGACGAGCAGAAGCATCGCATGCTGGAGCAGGCCTACACGCAGGTGGAGCGGGCCAGCACGACGGTGCGGAACCTCCTGGACTTCACGCGCAAAGACCGATCGGCGTTCACGGCGTTCGACGTGTCCGACGCCGTGGCCTCGGCCCTGCGCCTGGTGGCCAACGAGGCCATGCTGGCCGGGGTGGAATGCCGCACGAGCCTGGCCGCCGACCTGCCCGCCATCCAGGGCAATCCCCACGATCTCCAGCAGGTGTTCCTGAACCTGTTCCTGAACGCCATCCAGGCCATGCCGGACGGCGGCGAGATGCGCGTCTCGGGGGCCCGGAAGGGCGACACCGTGCGGATCGACGTGGCGGACGAGGGCGTGGGCATCCCGGCGGAGCACCTGGAGGAGATCTTCGATCCGTTCTTCACGACGAAGGGTGTGGGCGAAGGGACGGGTCTGGGCCTGTCGGTGAGCCACAGCATCGTCGAGAAGCACGGGGGCAGGATCCAGGTCGAGAGTGAGCCGGGAAAGGGCACGACCTTCTCCGTCTACCTGCCGGTGGCGGGAGCAAGCCTCAAAGAGTCCGACCAACCATGAATTTTTCCATATATCTTCCCGTTGCGGGCAGTGCCGTGAGCATGCCGCTGCTGCTGGGCCTGGGCGGCCTGGTGGGGTTCCTGTCCGGCCTCTTCGGCGTCGGCGGCGGCTTCCTGATGACGCCGCTCCTGATCATGATCGGCATCCCGCCCACCGTGGCGGCCGCCTCGGACTCCAACCAGATCGTGGCGGCGTCCTCGTCAGGCACGTATGCCCACGCCCGCGCCGGGTCCGTGGACTTCCCCATGGGCATCCTGCTGTTGCTGGGCGGCGTGGCCGGCGGTTCGGCGGGCGTCCTGCTCATCCGGCTGCTCCGGGCCCTGGGCAACGCGGACTTCGTCATCACGGTGACGTACGTCGTGATGCTCGGCGGCATCGGCAGCTACATGTTCGTGGAGAGCGTCCGCAGCATGCGGGTGGGGCGCGTTGCGGCGGAGGTGGCACCGCGCCCTTCGCTCTACGCCCGCATCGTCCAGGCTCTGCCCTGGCGCATCCATTTCCGGCGCTCCAACGTGCGCCTGTCCGTGCTCATGCCGCTGTTCCTCGGCTTCCTGGTGGGCGTGCTGGCGGCCATCATGGGCGTCGGCGGCGGGTTCATCATGGTGCCGGTGATGGTCTACCTGTTGCGCATGCCCATGCACGTCGTCGTGGGCACGAGCCTGTTCCAGATCCTGTTCACGTGCATCAACGTCACCGTGCTGCAGGCGTCGGTGAACCGCACGGTGGACTTCGTGCTCGCCCTGTTCCTGCTGCTGGGCTCCGTGGTGGGCGCGCAGCTGGGCGCGGTGGTGAGCAAGCGTCTCAAGGCCGACCAGCTGAAGATCCTGATGGCGATCATCGTGCTGGTGGTGACGGCGAAGATGCTGTACGGCCTCCTCGCCCCTCCGGCCTTCCTGCTGGGCTACGCGGGAGGCCACTGATGACGACGGCGCTCACGCCGCTGGGACTCGCGGCCGCCGTCGCCTTCGCCGCGGCGCAGGCGGCGCCGCAGCAGGTCGTCGGTGGCATCAACGTCGACCCCGCGGAGGTCGCCGCGGGCATGTTCTACTCCGGGGCCGCCGTCCACGTCAGCGCGGTCGTTCCCGGCGACGCGGGCGTGGCCATGGTTTGCGTCGGTGAGGGCCATCCCCTGAAGCTCAAGAAGAAGGGGAAGGTGCTCGGATTGATCTGGATGAACGTCGCCGACGTCTCGTTCGACACGGTGCCCGGCGTGTACCTGCTGCGTACATCGGCGCCCCTCGACGCGCTCGCCGCCCCGGCCGTCCTCCGGGACCTGGCGGTGGGTTACGGCGCCCTGGAAGCCCGGGCCGGCCCGGGGCCCGGCGCGGAGGCGCTGTTCGGCGAGTTGGTGCGGCTCAAGAGCCGGGACGGGCTCTGGGACGAGGCCGAAGGCGGCGTCGTGCTCCAACCGGCGGCGGACGGCACGGCGCTGGCCACCACCGACTTCGCGCTGTCCGCGCAGGCGCCCCCGGGCGTGTACCGGGTCCTGGTCTACGCGTTCCGCGACGGAGCGGGCGTGGTCGTGGGGGAGGGGGAGGTCGAGGTGCGGCAGGCGGGGCTCGCGGGGCTCATCGC
This sequence comes from uncultured Gemmatimonadaceae bacterium, assembly GCA_964619835.1. Lineage (GTDB taxonomy): Bacteria > Gemmatimonadota > Gemmatimonadetes > Longimicrobiales > RSA9 > JARRJS01. The sequence goes on from CAZUFP010000034.1 coordinate 17,574, forward strand.
GTCCCTGTCCGAGGAGCACGGCCTGCTCTACGGCGTGCTGGCCGCCCTCGTGGCGGTCGTCGTTGGCCTGGCCACAGGGTTCGCTTTCGGACTCGGTTCGAAAGGCGGACATTGAGCGTCATCATGGGCCGTTGGATGGATGCGCTGTTGAGGCGCGGAGGCGAGGAGAACGTGGAGCAGCTCCGGGAGAAGCTGCGCGCGTTCCGTGACCTGGTGGAGAAGAACGACCGGGTGCTGGAGCTCATCGCCGAGGCGGGGGAGATGCTGGGCGGGGAGTACGTCTTCGACAGCAAGTACCTGGCGGACCTGGTACGGGAGCTGAAGACGTCGGTACACGACGTGGTGGGCAACCTGAACACAATCACGCGCAACCGCTACGCGGTCCTGTTCGAGACGGTGGCGAGCCTCGATGCCCGGGTCGAGGCGGACCTGGAGTGCAGGATCCTGGTGCCGGAGTCGCCCCACGTCATGATGCTGGAGGACGTGGGCACCGAGCACGCCGATGTGGTGGGGGAGAAACTGGCCCGCCTGGGCGAGCTGCACCGCCGGTTGGGCTGCCGCATACCCGCCGGGTTCGTCGTCACGACGCGCGCGTGCCGGGAGTTCCTGGACGAGATCGGCGCACGGGATGCCGCCGAAGTGTTGCGGCTCCACGTCGTGGAAGGCGCGTCCGGCGTCGACGCGGAAGCCCGCGCGCTGCAGGAGCGCGTGCTCCAGGCCCGCCTGCCCCGATCCCTCGCCCGGACCATTCGACGCCAGGTGGATCGGCTGCTGGAGACCGAAGGGCCGACGCTGCTGGCGGTGCGGTCCAGCGCCACGGGCGAGGACGGGGAGATCAGCTTCGCGGGCCAGTACGAGACCGTGCTGGGCGTGGAACCAGACGACGTCTGCGACGCGTACCGCCGGGTGGTGGCGAGCCTGTTCTCGCCCGGTGTCATGGAGTACCACAAGCGGCACGGCGTGCCGCCGGGCTGCGGGCTCATGGCGGTGGGCTGCCTCACCATGGTGCCGGCCCGCGCCAGCGGCGTCGTGTACAGCCTGGACCCCCGCACGGGCGACAACGTGCAGCTGGTGTCGGCGGCGTGGGGGCTCGGGAAGGCGGTGGTGGAAGGGGAAGCGGCCGTCGACCGCATGGAGGTGTCCCGGCAGTCGGGCTACCCGGTCCGGTCGAAGCGTATCGCCGACAAGGAATGGCGTTACGTCACCCTTCCGGGCCGGGGCCTGGTGCGGGAACCCGTGCCGGACGCGGAGCGGAGTGAGCCGGCTCTGGCGGACGAGCGGGTCGCGGAGCTGGCTGAGACGGCGTGCCGGATCGAGCGCTACATGAAGTCCGCCCAGGACATCGAATGGGCGGTGGATGACGAGGATCGCCTGTTCATCCTGCAGGCGCGCCCTCTTGACGTGGCGGCACCGCAGGCCGACGGCGATCTGCCGGACGTGGTCGCCCGGTACCCGGTGCTCATGCGGGACAGGGGCCAGGTGGCATGCCGGGGCATCGGCAGCGGCAAGGTCCACGTCGTGAAGAGCCTGGACGCGCCGCCGGATACGGTGCCGGCCGGGGCCGTGCTGGTGACACACACGGCGCCGCCCCGGTTGGGCGCGCTGCTGGCGCGGGCAAGTGCGGTGGTCACCGACGTGGGCAGCGCCACCGGCCACTTCGCCGCCGTGGCCCGCGAGTTCCGCGTGCCTACCCTCGTGGCGACCGGAGCCGCCACGGACACGCTGCGGGACGGCATGGAGGTGACCGTCGACGCGGAGGAAGGCGTGGTCTACGAGGGCCGCGTCGAGGAGCTGATCCGGTACCAGCTGCTGAAACGCAACCCGTTCGAGGATGCACCCGCCTTCCGGACGCTGCGCCGTGTGTTGCGGCGGATCGCGCCGCTGACCCTGAGCGATCCGCAGGACACCGGGTTCGACGCGGCCCGTTGTCGAACGTACCACGACGTGATCCGCTTCGCCCACGAGAAGGCGGTGGCGGAGCTGACGGAGATCGGGTGGGTGAAGCCGTCGCGGGATCGCCAGTACGTCCGCCGGCTGGAGCTGCCCATCCCGCTGGACCTGATTCTTGTCGACCTGGGCGGCGGGTTCCGCATCGACCCGGAACGGCCCGCGGCTTCTCTCCGCGACATCACCTGCCGGCCCCTTCTGCCCCTGCTGGAGACCCTCTCCACCGGCGATACCTGGGAGACCGCGCCAGCGGAGATGGACCTCGACGGCTTCATGTCCAGCGCCACGCGCTCCATGCCCCTCACCGGCACGCTGGCGACACAGCCGGAGCAGAACCTGGCCATCGTGTCGCGGCAGTACATGCACCTGAGCCTGCGCCTCGGATATCATTTCAACATCGTCGACGCCTACGTCACCGACACGCCCGCGGACAACTACGTCTACTTCCGCTTCGCCGGAGGCGTCACCGAGCTGACGCGGCGGTCCCGGAGGGCGGCGCTGCTGAAGCGGATTCTCGAGGACCACGGGTTCGTCACCGAAGGCCGCGGCGACCTGGTCATCGGACGCCTGAAGGGCATCGCGGCGGATCTCATGCTGGACCGGCTGTCGGCCCTGGGCCGGCTCATCGGGTTCACCCGGCAGCTGGACATCTTCCTCAAAAACGACCGGCTCGTGGACGACTACGTGGAGCGGTTCGCGACCCGGAAGCCGTTGGCGACCGCGCCGGACCACGAGGGACGGGAAACGGAGGCACGGATGAGCAGCGCAGCGGATGTGCTGGTGCTGGACGACGAGCCCATGGTGGGCGAGCGGCTGAAAGACCACCTGGAGAAGAACGGTTACGCCGTCGAGGTGTTCACCGACAGCCAGCAGGCCATCGACCGGCTCGCTCGCAAGCGGTTCGACGTCGTGATCACGGACCTGAAGATGGAGGGGCCCAACGGCCTGGACGTGCTCCAGTTCGTGCGTGGCGAGAGCCACGGGACCCAGGTGATCATCATCACCGGCTTCGGTTCCATGGAGACGGCGCGCGAGGCCGAGTACAGCGGCGTGTTCGAGTTCGTCAACAAGCCGTTCACTCTGGACGCCATCGAGGCCGTCACGAAGAAAGCGGCCCGGAGGTCCAGGAAGCTGCGGGACAGGGAAGCGACATGAAGGACAGGAAGAAGGTGCTGCTTCTCGACGACGAGCCCATCGTCTGCGAGCGCCTGAAGCCGGCGCTGGAGAAGCTCGGGTTCTACGTGGAGTCCTACACGGAGAGCCAGAAGGCGGTGGACCGCGTCATGGAGGAGAGCTTCGATGTGCTGGTCACGGATCTGAAGATGCAGAAGCCCGATGGCCTGGAAGTCATGGACTTCGTGAAGCAGCACTCCCCTTCCACGAAGGTCATCATCATCACGGGCTTCGCCACGGTGGAGACGGCCACGGAGACGATGAAGAGCGGCGCGGCCGACTTCATCGCGAAGCCGTTCAAGATCCGCGCCCTGTGCGACCTCATCGTGAAGCTGACGGCGGACGGCTGAGGCCCGCCGGCTCCGTTCCCGAGGCCGGCGGGCCTGATAGGGTTCGCCGCCTCGTCAGGACGACAGCAGCTTCTTGACGGCCGCCAGGAACTCGTCCCGGTCGATGGGCTTGGGGAAGAAGCCCTCGGGCATGGGGACCAGGCTCTGGCGATTGAGGAATTTCTCGTAACCGCGCGGGTCCCCGCCGTATCCCGTGACCGCCGTGACGATCACCACCGGGATAGTGGCCAGGGCCGGGTCGGTCTTGATCTCCTTGTAGAACCTGGTGCCGGACGCGCGCGGCATGGAGATGTCCAGCGTCACCAGGTCCGGCTTCTCCTTCCGGGTCATGTCCAGGGCCACGGTGCCATCCGAGGCCGTGAGCGTTTCGTAGCCGCTGTCCCGGAACAGCATCTCCAGGTAGCTGACCACGTCCGGCTCGTCATCCACGATGAGGATCCGCTTGGCCGAGCCCGGATCCGCTTCGTTCTTCACAGGCATCTCTGTTCTCTCCGGTTCCCGGGGTGGCCCGCCAGGCCTGTCAGCCGGGGCTGTTTCGTTTGAGGGCCTCCAGGGCCCGACGCAATGCATGCGGCTCCGCCTGGGGCAGGTGCCGCTGCAACTCCTCCTGCAGGAGGATCCGGTCTTCGTCCTCCTCCACTTCTTCAATACCCAGCGCCCGCTGCACGCAGCGCACGTAGTCCAGCGGCTTCACCGGCTTCTCCAGGTAGACGCCGGGTCCCGAGATGACGCGGTTGTCCACGATGTCTGCCAGGTCGCCGCGGCCCAGCTCGTCCTGGGCGTGCGCCGTGACGATCAGGACCGGGATCTGCGACAGCGTCCGGTCCTTGCGCAGCTCGTAGAGCAGCTTGTGGCCACTCTTGCGGGGCATCACGAGGTCCAGGGAGATGAAGTCCGGCGGCTCGCGCCGGATCATCACGAGCGCTTCGTCTCCATCGGCTGCCGTGCGCACCTGGAAGCCGGCGTCCCGGAGGATCTGCGCCAGGTAGTCACGGACGTTGGGCTCATCGTCCACGACCAGCACGGTCTTTTCGTGGGCCTGCACCATGAGGTCACCTCGCTTCGATCACTCGTTGGGTTCCGGACGACCGGGTACGGCCGGCGCTGCGGCGGCTTTCGCCGCTCCCGACGCCGCGGTTTGCCCCGTGCGCGGCAGCGCGTCCCGGGGCAGCTCGATGCGGAACATGGACCCTTCGCCGGACTTGGACGTGAACGAGATCTGGCCGCCATGCTGATGCACGATGCGGCGCGTCGTGAGCAGGCCCAGCCCGGTGCCACGGTCCGAGCCCTTCGTGGTGAAGAACTTGGAGAACACCTTCCGGCTGATCTCGTAGTCCATGCCCTGGCCGTTGTCCGACACTTCGTAGACCAGCGTGCCCTTCTCTTCCCGGGTGGACAGGGTCACGATGAACGGCCGCTTGCTGTCGGACACCAGACACGCGTCGATGGCGTTCGACACCAGGTTGGCGAGACAGGAGTGGATGCCTTCCTCGTCCAGCGCCGCCGGGCGAAGGTCCGGGTCCAGGTCCGTCGCCAGCCGGATCCCTGCCTGGGCCGCGCGGTCGCGGTACAGGTCCACCACCTGCCGGGCGGGCGCGTTCGGGTCCACGGGCGCCACCGCCGTGGCACGGCCCTTGGCGAAGTCGAGGAACTCCTTCATGAACTCGGAGATCCGCTTCACGTTCTGCTCGAGGGCGGTCCAGCCCCGGGCGATGCGGTCGTCGTCCCCCAGCGAGATGCCCGTGTTCACGGCATACATCCCGCCTTCGAGACCCATGAGGATGTTCTTGATGCCGTGGGCGACGCCGGCCACCGTCTCGCCCACCGCGGCCAACCGCTCCGCCTCCCGCTTCTCCTGCTCGAGACGCTTCACCGCCGTGATGTCCGTGGACATCTCGATCACGTACGGGATCTCGCCGTCGGCCCGCTCCAGCGGGACCATGTGCACCAGGTAGTCCATCTCCTTGCCGTTGCGCCGCATCCCGGCCTCTTCCCGGCTGCGCAGACGGCCGTCCGCGAACGTCTCGAACGCGGCGCAGTGCACGCACGGCTCCGACCGGTCCTTGTACGCCTCGTAGCACGGGCGGTTGTGCCACGCGCCGAAGGATTCCTCGAACTGGCGGTTCGCCGCCAGGATCCGGTACTCCGGGTCGATGACGCTGATGGCCATGGGCACCGCGTCGAAAAGGTTCGCCCGGATCCAGTCCTGGATCTCCCCGCGGGCGCCCGAGAGAGCGGTCATGGTCCCCCCTCGCCCGCGGCCGCCACCGCGTCCGCACCGGTCACCGTCGCGGTGCCGCGAGCCGAGGGCGCCGGCTCCATCTGCTTGAGCCAAAGCGGCACATCGGCGTCGTGGCAGTTGCGGCACTGGTCGAGGCCCGCCGGGTGCCGGCCCGGCTGCTCCGCCAGCTCGCGCTTGTGGCACCCGACGCAGAGCCCGTGCATGGCGTCCATGTAGCCCACGGCGGCCTCCCAGCGGGCGTGCGGCCGCCCCACGAAGGCGCTGTCCGGCTGGCCCTGATGGCAGCTCATGCACGCCGTCGCCGTGGCGTACGTCTTCACCGCCGCCCCCGGCTCATGGCACTCGGCGCAGCCCGCGTTGCCTCCCAGGGCCCGGACGTGGGACGCGTGGTCGAACAGGGACGTGCTGGCGTACATGTCCCGATGGCATTCGGAACAGGCGCTGGCCCGCTCCAGCGGCATGTTCAGGTGATGGCACGTGCCGCAGGACGCGTCGCCTCCGAGCCTGTCCACGTGCGCGTCATGGTCGAACAGCACGCCCCGGCCGTCGCGGTTGCCGTCGATCAACAGGAGCGAGGCCTCCCGTGCGTTCCGGTCCGCCGGGCCGGCATCATGGGCCAGGAAGAGCGACCGGGCCTGCCCGGCGGCTTCATCGCGCACGACGCCGGCCACAGTCCTCGCCGCGACGGCCGGCACGGGAATCGAGGGGCGGCCCTTCACGGGCAGGAACAGCAGCGGCGCGGTCGCGCCCAGCAGGAGGGCGGCGGTGTAGCGGCTGGGCGCGGCGATGCTGCGGGGCATCAGGCGGTCCAGGGTCGCCGGGCCGTAGCTGAGGCGGCGCGGCTCCGGCTGGCCGGCCACGTCGTCGTAGACGTGCAGGTGCTGCACGAAGAAGATGAAGATGAGCGCGAACGCCGAGACGATGCCCACGCTCACGGCGATCTCTTCCCAGCTCGGGAAGTAGCCGTGCCCCTCGGGTCGGGCGAACGCCCAAATGGAGACGTCCAGGCGGTAGAGCACCATGCCCACGACGGTGAAGGCCGCCGCTACGCCGACGCCGCGCAGGCTCGAGCGGACTCGCCGGAACAGCAGCAGCGTCGCCGGAAGCACGGCGCTGACGCCGATCTCGAACAGGAAGAGCAGGCCCATGCGGGACCCGTTGAGCGCCAGCCCGAGGTCGCCCCTGATGGCCAGGTCGCCCAGGCGCAGCGCCAGGTAGATCCACAGCACCACGGACGCGGCCAGCCCCAGGCCGCCCACTTCCCGAACGTGCGCCTTGTGACCCAGGAAGTGCGCCGCGACCAAAGACTCCGTCACGACCATCATGAGGCCCAGGGCCACCGCCGACACGAAGAACAGCACGTAGATGATGTGCGAGTACCAGAGCGGGTGCAGCCGGTACGGCACGATCAGGAACAGGGATCCCAGAGAGGACTGGTGCAGCGTGGAAAGCACGATGCCCGTGATGACCAGTGGGATCGTCGCCTTCTTCAGCACCTTGTGGACCATCTGGAAGAACCGGTTCGCGAACAGCGGGTGCTCCAGCACCGCGGGCGCGAACTCCAGGCCCAGCACGGTCAGGTACAGCATCACGCACATGGCCACCTCGAACAGCACCGAGTGGTGCTGCCAGTGGACCAGCGGATGCCAGATGTTCCACGGCAGGCCCAGGTCGTACAGCAGGCCCACCGCCACTGCGGCGTAGCCCAGGAACGCCGTCAGCACCGCCGGGCGTGCGAAGGAGTGGTAGCGTTCCAGGCCGAAGATGTACACGGTGGCGGCCAGCACGAAGCCGCCCGCGGCCAGCGCCACGCCGGACATGACGTCGAAGCCGATCCACAAGCCCCAGGGCGTTCCGTCCGAAAGGTTCGTGACCGCGCCCAGGCCCCGCGTGAACCGCACGAACGTCACCGCGGCCAGCACCCCTACCAGGCCCCAGAGAACCGTCTTCAATACCGCCAATCGCCGGTCAAGCATCATCGCCTCCCCTGGATCCCGCCGCAGCGCCGGCGCCCTCCGCAGCCTTGCCCGGCGCCGCCATCTCCACCAAGTCCGGCCCTTCCTTGGCCGCCGCACTTTCCCGCGCGGCGTCCGCTGCCCGCGCCGCCAGCTGCATGCGCCGCCGGATCAACCAGTAGATTCCGCTCATGAGACCGCCCATGCCCACCACCACCGGCGGCACCTTCTTGAGCGCCTGCCAGGAGAGGGCGGGCAGCGGCCCGTCGCCGAGGTTGCCGCTCCAGCCCAGGAAGCCGAGGGACATGTCGGAGATGTACAGCACCGACGTGCCGCCCACTTCCTTCTCGCCGTAGACGTGCGGCACGTAGATGTCCGGGTGAGCGGCCAGCCGGCGATGCGCCTCGTCCAGCAGGTCGTCGCGCCGGCCGAACAGGAGGGCGTCCTGCGGACAGGCTTCCACGCACGCCGGCTCCTTTCCCTCCTTCAGGCGGGGGTAGCACAGCGAGCACTTGCGCACCTTGGGCACCGCCTCGTCCCACTCGTAGCGCGGGATGCCGTACGGGCACGCCACCATGCAGTAGCGGCAGCCCATGCACAGCTCGGCATCGTAGATCACCGGGCCTTCGGGCGTCTTCTGCATGGCGCCCACCAGGCACGCGCTCACGCACGCCGGGTCCACGCAGTGCCGGCATTGTTGCTTCACGAAATGGTTCCCCGGCTCTCGCAGCACGGTCGTGAAGCGCGTCGAAGACAGACTGTCCACGCTGAGCTGTCCGGGCCGGAGCTCGTCCGGGCCCAGATCGTTCTCCTTCTTGCACGCCAGGACGCATTCCTCGCATCCGACGCAGCGCGTGGTATCGACCAGGATCGCAGGCGAGTCGATCATACCGGCTCGTTCTCCTTACCCAGGGCGACGGCCACTTTGGAGCCGGCGTCCGGCGGGAAATGCCACGCCAGCTCCGAGATGAGCTGGGTGAACGGCAGCAGGATCAGGTGACTCAGCTTGCTCAGAGGCACCAGGAAGAACAGCAGGTCGGCGCTCAACACGTGGGTGAGCATCATCGGCTCGAAGGCTACCGGATTCCACGCCGGGTGCATCACGGCGAACCCCGACGCGAACGTCAGCCCGATGAGCAGCGGCAGGGCGTAGTCCTGGAACCGGCTGAGTGGCCGCGCGATGGGCGAGGCCGCCCGCTGGACCACGACGGCCAGCACACCCGCCAGCACGGCCAGGGTGAGCCCCGTCGACACCGCGTTGGGCAGGGCCGGCCAGGACAGGCCCAGGGCGGCGTTCCACAAGGCGATGTGACCCGCCAGGAAGAGCGGCACCAGGATCACGCCCGCGTGCATCACCACCGTCGTCAGGCTGTACGGCCAGCGGTTCCGCAGGCGGCCCCTGGGCAGGACCCAGGAGAGGGTCGCCTTCCAGACCTGGCGGGTCGGGATGTTCCGGTCCCCCGCCTTCCGATACGCGCGCACGGCGCTCCACACCGTCAACCCCACCTGCCGGACCAGCCCCAGGACCATGAAGGTCAGAGCCGTCCAGAACAGCGGGCCCCGTGCCCAATGCAGCCAGACGTCCATGTTCAGCTCCCGAAGTCGATGACGCGTAGCAGCAGATCGTGCAGCCCCACCACCTCCACATCCCCCAGCTCGTTGTCCTGGCAGAGCTCACGGAGCTGCTTCTTGCAGTTGGCGCAGGGCGACACGACGAGCTGCGCCCCCGTTTCACGGATCTGGTCCGCCTTCCGCTTCCCCAACTGGCTCGTGCGGAACGCCCGGATCTCGTCGATGGACACCGTGCCGCCACCGCCACCGCAGCAGTAATTCTCCGTGCGGTTCGGCGTCATCTCCACGTAGTCCGAGCAGATGGCCTTCAGGATCTCCCGGGGCTGTTCCGTGATGCGCCCTACCCGGGCGATGTTGCAGGGGTCGTGGTAGGTCACCCGCTCCGGGATCTTCTCCGGCTTCAGCGGGATCCGGCCCTTCGCCAGCATGTCGTACGCGTACTCCATGCAGTTCACGACCTGCGGGGCATCCGGGCCGCAGAACGTGGGGATGAACCACGCCGATCGCGTCGCGTGACCGCACTCTCCCACCAGGATCTTCCGGGCGTTCAACCGCTTGGCTTCCTCCACCACGTTGCGGGCGATCCGCTCCAGCATGCGGTCGCTGTAGAACAGCCCGTAGTTGATCCCGTCGTAGTTCCCGGTGCCGATGGTCCAGGAACCGCCCGTGACGTGCATCACCGCCGCGTTCCCCATGAGCGTGTCGGCCTCCATCAGGTAGTCCGACACCGCCGGGAAGAACACGTACTCCGAGTTCTCCACGTCGAAGGGGTACTTGATGTCCACGTCGTAGATGTCGTGGAGCTCCTCTTCCAGGAACTCCACCGTGTCCTTCAATGCCGGTAGCGGGATGCCCGACGTGTTCCCCGTCTGCCCGTCCAGCTGCTCCCGCACTGACACCACCAGCGCCCGCGGCACGATCCCCACTTCCGCCAGCACCCAGCGCGCCAGGTGCGTCACCAGGCCATGGTCCAGGCCCAGCGGGCACGTCGCCTTGCACCGCCGGCACGCCGTGCACCGGTAGTAGGCCTCCGCCATCTCATCCAGGTACTCGTCCGTCAGCGTGAAGCCGCCGAACAGGCGAGCCTTCATCACGCCCACCTGGGTGAAATACCGACGGTAGACACGGAGCAGCAGCTCGGAGCGATGGCAGGGAATGTCCTCTTCCGCGCCCGTGACTTCGTACAGCTGGCACGCAGCCGCGCAACGCCCGCACTTGGCGCTCATGCGCGCATACGTGTCCAGCGCGATGTCGTAGTTGCCATGCTCCAGGATCGCCCCGAACGCCTCCAGAAACCGGGCCGGTTTCTCCGCCAGCTCCAGGGCGCTCTGCTCCACGTGATAGCTGTATTTCTTCGGCGTGGCCACCGCTCAATGCTCCATGATCGGGTCCGTTCCGAGAACGCCGGGCGTGCGCTCCAGGATCTCCGTGCCCGGCACCAACTGGCCACGGAGGTACATGTCCAGCAGATCCTCCACACGCCCCGAAACCCAGGAGATCACCTCGAAACCGGATGCGCGCACCAGATCCTCGTAGATGTCCTGCATGCCACCGCAGATCACCGTGTCCACCTTCCGGTCCTTCAACAGACGCACCCGGTCGAACGGATCCCGGCTGCGCAGCGGAAAGTCCACCTGATCCACAGCACCGTCTCCCGCGATCGTGAACACCGCCATCATCGAGCAGTACTCAAAGCACGGGGCGACCATCTCTCCCATTCGAGGAATTGCGACTCGCATGCACGGCCCTCCCGGTTACGGTTCCATGGGGCAAGCCCCGGACCGTTCCGGAAACGAACGACACCGTTTCCTCTATAATGTTTTGTGTGAAGGACTTACAGGTTTTTCGGCCAGCCGCGGTTACGCCCGTTTCGCGCCGTTTCGTTTCACTGTGGGCACGGCGTTTTGTTTCACTGTTCCGAAACTGAAACGTTCGTTCCTCGGCGGAAGGCCGACGCGTCCAGACCGTACTTCTTCATCTTGCGCCACAGCGTGGTTCGCCCGATCTGGAGGTCTTCCGCGGTACGGACCTGATGGCCGCGGTTGCGGATGAGGCTGGAGCGGATGGCTTCGGCTTCGCTCTTCTCCAGCGGGGGGAGGGGAGCGGTGGGGGCGGCGTCGCCGGCCGTGCGCTGGTCGATGTCGTCCGGGAGGTGGTGGACGTCGATGAATCCGTTGTGGCAGAGGACGAATGCGTACTCGATGATGTTCTCGAGCTGGCGCACGTTGCCGGGCATCGCATGGCGCATGAGGAGTTCCATGACCCGGGGCGTGATGCCCTGGATGCGCTTGCCCTGCTTGGCGTTGAAGCGTTCGATGAAGTGAGCGACGAGGTAGGGGATGTCTTCCCGGCGCTCGGCGAGGGGCGGGATGCAGAGCCGCACGACGGCGAGGCGGAAGTAGAGGTCGTCGCGGAACTGGCCCTGGCTGACCAGCGTGGACAGGTCGCGGTTCGTGGCGGCGACGATGCGGACGTTGGCCTGGCGTGTCTCAACGCCGCCCAGGGGGTGGTACTCGCGTTCCTGGAGGAGGCGCAGAAGCTTGACCTGGGTCTCCGGCGGGAGGTCGCCGATCTCGTCGAAGAAGATGGTGCCGCTCTCGGCGAGGGTGATGCGGCCCGGCTTGTCGCGCTTGGCATCGGTGAAGGCGCCGCGCTTGTAGCCGAACAGCTCCGACTCGAAGAGGTTCGCGGGCAGGGTGCCGCAGTTGACCACCACGTACGGCCGCTTCCTGCGCGGGCTCAGGTTGTGGATGGCCCGGGCGAGGAGCTCCTTGCCGGATCCGCTGGGCCCTTCGATGAGGACGGTACTTTCGCTGGCGGCGATGTCGGGGAGCAGGGCGAAGATCTTCTTGAACGCATCGCTCTTGCCGATGATGTCCTCGAACGTGTACTGGCTGCTGATCTCCCGGCGCAGCTGTTCCAGCGTGGACAGGTCACGGAAGGTCTCCACAGCGCCCAGCAGCGTGCCGTCCTCCGCCTTCAACACCGCGCTGCTGACGCTGATGGGGATCGAGCGCGCCTGCTGCGTCAGGATGCGGGCCGACCGATCGATGACCTCGTTGCCCGTCTCCAGGCTCTCCCGGATGGGACACGCCCGTTCACACAGGTCCGAATGCAGGATCTCCGAGCAGCGCCGACCGATGGCCCGTTCCGCCGAGACGCCCGTGATGCGCTCCGCGGCGCGGTTGAACGAGGAGATGCGCCAGTTGTTGTCCACCGTGAAGACGCCATCGGCCACACAGCGGAGCACCGCCTCGAAGAACTGCCCCTCATCCACTCCATCCGGCGAATCCATGATCCCCTCCGGTGCTGCGCGTCGCTTCGCGACGCTCCGCAGGACGCTCGCCTGTCGGCTCGCTCAGGACGCGGCCTTCGGCCGCCAGGATGCTCGCTTCGCTCGCTAGGACGCGTCGCTAGGCCGGTCAAGCCGGGCGTACGGCGTACGGCACGTTTCCGGCGGCCGCGCCGCCTGCTTCACGCGGGTCGCTCTCGGTCGCCACCTAGCGCGGCGCCAGCCGCGCGTCCTCGCGTGCCGAAGGCACGCGTCCCAAGCACCGCCTCCAGGCGGTGCATCCTGAGCGCCGCAGAGCGGCGCGTCCTGCGCGGCGAAGCCGCGCCCTCAATGCATCTCCCATTTGATGAACGGTTCCTTCACGTCCACCATGGCGTTCACGATCAGCTCCACCAGGCCGCCGTATGTGATGCCGCTCTTCTCCAGCGCGCCGTAGTAGTCCAGCATGTCCCGCATCTGGCCCTTGCAATTGGAGCACGGGGCGCACACGTACTTCTTCACCTCCGGGCCGGGCTGGTCGGCAAAGGCGTCCAGGATCTGCTTGAACTTCATGCGGCCGGCCACGCTGACGCGCCAGTCGGTGAAGTTGTTGGGCGACATGACGGCGAAGCCGCTGCCGCCGCCGCAGCAGTAGTTGTCCACGCCGTGCGGCGTCATCTCGCGGAACTGCGGGCAGAGGTAGCGCAGGATGCGCCGTTGCGGCTCCACGATCCCCAGGTTGCGCACGATGTTGCACGGGTCGTGCAGCGTCACCGGAAAATCGTTCTTGGACGGGTCGAACTCGATCTTCCCGCTGAACACGATCTCTTCCAGCAGCGGCATGCAGCTTTCCCGATGCACCGACAGATCGCCGGTGAGCACGCGGTCGGCGATGGTCATGAGCGCCTTGTGCTGGTGCCCGCACTCGCCCATGACGATCTTGTTCACCTTCAACTTCTTCGCCGTCTGCGCGTGCCGCAGCGCGATGCGGGCCAGCTGGAAGTCGTCGTAGAAGAGGCCGTAGTTCACGCCGTCGTAGCCCACCTCGTCCGACGACAGCGTCCAGTCGATGCCCGCGGCGTTCAGCACGATGGCGAACGCCCCCGGGTTCTCCGGCCACGCCAGCATCTCGCCCGCGTTGTGGATCAGCAGCAGGTCCGCCTCTTCCTTGTCGAAGGGGCTGTGCACCTCCAGCTCCGTCTCCTCCGACATGTCATCATCGATGAACTCGACGTTGTCCTTCACCACGACCGGGTTCATGCCCGTAGACGAGCCCACCTGCAGCTGCAGCATGGTGCCCTTCTCATGCAGCTCTTTGGGCGCCCAGCCCAGCTCCTGGCTGAACAGCTTGCGCAGCTCGTGGGTGATCAGGCCGTTGTCCACGCCGATGGGGCACGCCTGGGCGCAGCGCCGGCACATGGTGCAGCGGTAGGCCAGCTCGTACAGGCGCGTCACCGTGGCCCAGTTCAGCTCGATGTCCTCGCCTGTCACCTTCGCCCGCAGCTTGCCGCCCGGACGGGCATACTTGCGCGCCAGGCGACGCAGCACCTCCGCCCGGTACGTCGGCCGGTAGATGTCGTTCCGGCCGCTCATTGTGTAGATGGGGCACGCGTCGTTGCACGTCTGGCACGCCACGCAGTAGTCCGTGGACAGAAGCAGCGGTTGCAGGAACGTCCAGTTGTTCTCCCGCGTGAACAGCTTCTTCAGGCCTGCCTCGAACCGGTCCACGTACGCCTGCTTCTCTTCCTCCGTCTCCGGCTGGGGCAGGCTCAACGCGACGACGCCGTCCAGGTTGCACACCATCCGCTCCCTGGCCTCCGGCTTGATCTCCTTCCACACCGGCTGCTCGTCCATCTTGTCGTACGGCGGCGGCAGCGGCGGAAGATCCTGCAGGCTCACCGGCGACAGCACCTCGTCGCCTCGCTTGCCGATGTCGTGGACCCGCACCCGGCGCGTCATCGCTCCACCTCCTCCGTCGCCACGTCTACCCAGTTCTTCACGCCGTCCGCGTTCAGGTGCGGCGCCGACCACGTCACCGGCTGCTTCAGCAGCTCCTGGACTTCCTGCTCCAGGCGGGAACCCACCACCAACGGCTCATCATCCCAGCGCACCTGGTGGTACGTGAAGTACTTGGCCACGAAATGCATCATCTGGCTGAACGGCAGGTACGCCAGGAACGCCAGCGTCAACAGCACGTGCCCGGCCAGCAGACCCGGCAGGGCCACCGAGGCGTCGGCCCGCGCCAGCTTCCCCCCGAACCCCGCCACCACGCCACCGAAATCCGGCACCGTCAGCACCGCCAGGCCGCCCGTCACGAACACCGCCAGCAGAAGCACCAGGTTGAAGTAGGCCACGCCGCTCGTCATGGACCGAAGATCCCAGCGCGCCAGCCGGCTCACCAACAGGCCCAACGCTCCCAGCGCGCCCAGTCCGCACCCCACGCCCACCAGCACCGGCAGCCACGAATGCAGCAACGCACCCGCCGCCCCGGCCACGCCTCCCACCGCCAACACCCCGCCCGCCACCAGCACCCCCGTCGCCACCACAAGCAGGTACAACCCCGCATGGAACGGGAACGAGAACCACCACACCTTCCGGTTGTGCTCCCACAACGCCTTCAGGAACACAATCTCCTTCCCCATGTAGAGGAGCTCCCCCGCCAACGACTCCTCCCGGGGTTGCTTCCACCACTCGTATGTTTCGAAATAGGAACCGCCATACCGCCCCCGCCCCTTCTCCTTCGGCACGGGCGCCAGCTCCCAGCGAAGGTGCACCGGAAGCCGGGCGATCTTCACGCTCCTGCCCAGAAAACCTGCCAGGAACACGGCCAGCAGGCCGTAACAGAGAACCAGAAGCACCAAGCCGGACATTCTCTGCCCCTCCTCGCGCACAGAGGCTCGTTCCACTTCCGCAACACGACACCGGCGCCGCCGAATCGTGTCATTTGTCACGAATAGCTTGCGTCAAATGGTGACCCTCGTCAAGGGTTCGGTCATTCGTTACATTGTTCACAGTATCGCGCTGACCCCGAAGGGCGCCCGGGCTGCAGGCCCGGATGCCCTTCTGTGACAATGGTTCCAGCCCGATGGGCGGTGTCGCCATCCGGCCGGCACACATAGAGAGCAGCTTATGGCTGCCCGCTCGAGTGGAACCGCGTCGGAGCCTGCGAAGGCCCGGGGTCACGCCCGGGTCCGGGAACTGTTCTGGACCACGCTCGGCCGTCTGATCCTCCTCTACTTTGCTCCCCTTCTGCTGCTGGCGGCGTTTTTCCACGTGCAGTACCGCCACCTGGTGCGTGAGGGCCATCGCGCGCACCTGGAAGTGGTGGCGGAACACCAGGCGAACACGTTCGACCTGTTCCTGCGGGAGCGTCTGACGAACCTGGGCAACGTGGCGGACAATCCGGATTTCCGGGAGCCGGGGCGGGGGGCGCGGCTGCCGGGCCTTCTGTCGGCGCTGCAGCGGACGAGTGACGCCTTCGTGGATCTCGGAGTAGTGGGGGAGGATGGCTTCCTGGCGAGCTACGCCGGTCCCGTGCGCTACGGTGGGCAGGTGAGCTACCGGGAGGAGGACTGGTTCCGCCAGCTGGAGCCGGGCGGTTCGGTGCTGACGGAGATCTACCGCGGGTTCCGGGACATGCCGCACTTCACCATTGCGGTGCGGCGGGGAGCGGGCGCGGACGGGGTGGTTCTGCGGGCGGCGTTGTCGCCGGAGCGGCTGGCGGAGTACCTGGCGGGCCTGGAAGGGGCGAGCGAGGTGCACGCGGCGATCGTGAACGCGGGGGGCGTGTTGCAGGTGGCCACGCCGCGGGTGGGGCGGGTCCTGGAGCCGTCGCCGTTCACGCCGCCCACGGTTCCCGAGCGGGGCTTCGTGGCGGCCGACGGCTCCGGCCGGCCGGCCTACGCGTACGCGTGGCTGAGCCATACGCCGTGGGCGCTGGTGGTGATGGAGGCGGGTCCGGCGGCGGCTGCCCCCTTTTTCCGGGATGGCCCGTTCCTGGCCACGGTCGCCGTGTTCCTGCTCATGGGCGGGGTGATCCTGGTGCGAACGCGCCAGGTGGTGGGGCGGCAGCTGGAGGCGGAGCGGCATGAAGCGGACCTTTCGGGGCAGCTGGTGCACGCGGCGAAGCTCGCCTCGGTGGGCGAGCTGGCGGCGGGCATCGCCCACGAGATCAACAACCCCCTGGCCATCATCGCCGAGGAGGTCGGGGTGCTGCAGGACGCCCTCGACCCGGAGCTGGCGGACGACGAGCCGCTGGACGTGCCGGAGCATCTGGGCGCCATCCACGAGGCCGTGTTCCGGTGCCGGGACATCACGCGCAAACTGCTGACCTTCGTACGCCAGACGGACGTGAAGCTGGAGCTGCACCCGCTGCGGGGCATCCTGGATGACGTGCTGGACGTCATGCTGGGCAACGAGCTGGCCATTTCCAACGTGCAGGTCGTGCGGCGCTACGACGACGCCGTTCCTCCGATCCTCGTCGATCGCAACCAGCTGGTGCAGGTCTTCGTGAACCTGGTGAAGAACGCCATGGATGCCATGCCGGACGGCGGCACGTTGACCGTGAGCGTCGTCCGCAGGGAGCGGGTGGCGGCGGTGTCCATCCGCGACACCGGCTGCGGCATGACGCCGGAAGCGCTGGAGAAGGTATTCCTGCCGTTCTTCACCACGAAGGACCCGGGCAAGGGCACGGGCCTGGGGTTGAGCGTGAGCTACTCGATCATCCGGAACCTGGGCGGCGCCTTCTACGTGGACAGTGCCCCGGGCGTGGGCAGCGTCTTCACCGTGGAGCTGCCTCTGGAGGTCGCCGGGTAGACGCCCCGAAACAGGAGGGTCTGGCGATGGTCAAGCGGGTGAAGGACATCACGTTGCCGTTGTCGGCCTATGCGGTCGTGGATGAGGACGCCACGGTGGTTGACGCCCTCCAGGTGCTGCGGGAGTCGACGGCGCGGCTGCCCCCGGGCGTTCAGCCGCACCGCGCGGTGCTGGTGCGGAACCGCCGCGGGGAGATCGTGGGCAAGGTCCACTACTTCGCCTTCCTCCGGGCGCTGGTACCGGAGCGCAAGTCGTTGAACAACCTGAACATCCTGGAACGTGCGGGCGTCGACGACGCCATGCGGGACAGCTCCATGCGGCTGCTGGACCTGTTTACCGGCGACCTGGTCAACATCTGCGAACGGGCCCGGAACGTCGCGGTCCGGGACATCTTCACGTCGGCGGCCGGCATCCAGGAAGATGCCGCGCTGTCCGACGCCGTCGCCGCTTTCCTTTCCCATCAGACGCTTTCCCTGCTGGTCCGGCGGGGACAGGAGACCGTGGGCATTCTACGCCTCGCGGACCTGTTCGATGAGCTGTCCCGCCAGATCCTGGCCGGGGAGTGCACCGAACCGACGAAGGCCGGTCATCCATGACAAAGGTCCTGCTCGTAGACGACGAGGAGCGCTTCCGCACATCCCTGGCCCGCCGGCTCAAGGCCCGGGGCTACGACGTGGTGGACGTGAGCTGCGGGGAAGATGCCGTCAAGCGGATCCGGCTGGACGGCGACATCAACATCGCCGTGCTGGACCTGCGTATGCCCGGCATGGACGGGATCCAGACGCTGAAGGAGATGCGGGCGTTCAACCCCGCCGTCCAGGCCATCATGCTCACCGGCCACGGCAGCCTGGACTCGGCCAAGGACGCCGGCCGCCTCGAGGCGTTCAAGTATCTCGAAAAGCCCTGCGACGTGGACGAGCTCGCGGGAGTGCTGGGGGAGGCCGAGGAGCAGGTGGTCTTCGCCAAGGCGCGGCACGAGATGGCCTACCAGCCGGTGGACCGGCGGTCGCCCTGGCGGTGGCTGGTGGGCAACCACAACTCCCGGCCTCTGTTCGTCCTGCTGGGCGCCGTCCTCTTCGCGGCCATTGTCCTCGCCCCGCCCCCGGCGCGGTTGCTGGAATTGATCGGCATGGGCAAGAGCGCGCCCGGGGTCCAGACAGCCCGGCCCGACCCCATCATGGGCTACTCCGGCTACCGCGACATGGCGCCCGGCCAGGACATCGCCTCCTACTACAGCGCCAAGTACAAGCTGGACCACACGGTGGCGGAACCGGATGGCAGCCACCGGAAGGTGCCCCTGTCGGTGAGGGAGACCGCGTCACGCGCCAAGGTCATGCTGGGGGTCATCGTGGTGTCCGCCCTGTTCTGGGCCACCGGCGCCGTGCCCGTCGCCGTCACCGCCCTCTTCGTCGCCGTGTCCCTCTACTTCTTCGGCATCTTCAAACCCGACGGCGTGGCGCAGGCCTTCGCCAAGGACGCGCCGCTGTTCATCTTCGGCGTGCTGGCCCTCTCCAAGGCCGTCACCCGAACGGGCCTGGACCGCCGCATCGGCCTGCTGCTCCTCGCCCCGGCCCGCAACATGACCCTTTTCCTGCTGGTGTTCCTGCCGCTCTTCTCCATGTCGTGCTCCTTCCTGTCCGAGCACGCCATGGTGGCGTTCACCATGCCGCTCTTCGTCATGGTCTACGTCAGCGCGCTGCGGAACACAGGGCTCAAGCACGACCGCATGCTCATGGTGCTGCTCGCGCTGCCCCTCTGCTATGCCGCCAACTCGGGCGGGTCCGGCTCCCCGGCCGCCGGGGGACGCAACGCCATCATGGTGGGCATCCTCGCCGACTACGGCAATGCGCCGACCTTCGGCCAGTGGGTGATGTACGGCTTCCCCATGGTCCCGGTCCTGTCCTTCTGCGTGGGGTTGTACTTCCTGCTGTTCGTCAAACGCCGCACGAAGGTGAAACACCTCGACGTGGCCGCCGAGATCCGGACGGCGGCCGAGAAGATCGGACCCGTGACCCGGCCCGAGATCATCACGGCGGCCGTGCTCGTCCTCGTCATCGTCCTGTGGATCACCGCATCGGGCTCCCTGGGGCTCGGCGGACCCGTGATCCTCGGCATCGTCCTCCTCAACATCTTCCGCATCCTCCCGTGGAAGGACATGCAGAGCATCCACTGGGAGGTGGTCTTTCTGTACGCGGGCGCGACGGCCATCGGGGCCGGCCTCGCCTCCACCGGCGCCGCCCTCTACATGGCCGACACCTTCGTCAGTGTCCTGCCTCCCGTGCTCAAGACCGGGAACGGGCTGGCCATCGCCTCCAGCTTCTTCACCGGCCTGACGACGAACTTCATGAGCGATGGCGCCACAGTCGCGGCCATCGGCCCCGTGACCGTGCCCATGGCCACCGTCGCCGGCGTCCATCCCTGGATGGTCGGGCTTTCCACCGCCTTCGCCTCCTCCTTCGCGCACATGCTCATCATCGGAACCCCGTCCAACGCCCTGGCCTACGCCATGGCCAAGGACCCCAGCACCGGTGAACAGCTGGTTACCCTGGGAGACTTCTTCCGCCACGGATTCTTCGTCCTGCTCATCAGCTTCGCCGTGCTCTGGCTGTGGGCCATCCTCGGGTACTGGCTCTGGTTGGGCTTTCCCGCTCTCTGAGCGCCGAGCCACCGACGCCATTCGTCAGGAGATCCGCATGGAACACGTCATCAAGCTCCTCATCGTGGACGACGAGACCCGCTTCCTCGAGGCCATTGCCCGCAGGCTCGCCAAGCGCGGCTTCGACGTGGCCACCGCCACCAACGGGCCCGATGCCATCGACCTGGCCCGCAACGAGAAGTTCGACCTGGCCCTCCTCGACCTGAAGATGCCCGGCATGGACGGCGGACAGGTCCTGCGCACGCTCAAGCAGGAGCACCGCTACCTGGAAGCCATCATTCTCACCGGCCACGGCTCCCTGGAAAGCGCCGTCGAGCTCACCAAACTGGGTGCCTACGGGTACCTGCCCAAACCCTACGAGATCGACAAGCTCATCCAGGTGCTGAAGGAGGCCTACCAGGCCCGCCTTCAGAAGAAGTTCGCCGCCGACCAGGCCATGCAGGACCGTATCCTGGCCATGGCCACGGGCGAGAGCGCCCTCGGTATCCTGCGCCAGCTGCGCGAGCTGGACGATGAGCGGCGTTGACCCGGCGGGCCGGGCCCGGCATCCGGCGGGCCCGGCACCCGCCCGAACGCGCAAGAAGCTTGACCGTTTCGTTGATCTGTTCCATTTTTCACAAAATCCCGCCCTTCCCAAAGGCGGGGGGCTCACCCGAGGTCCACCTTTTCGATGTCGAGGGACAACGTGCGTTTGAGGCGAGTGGTGTTGGAGCGCCTGATCCGGTACTACCGGTACCTGGCGGAGCTGTACGCGCGGCAGCCGTTGGACACGATCACCAGCGCGAAGTTGGGCGCGGCGTTGGATGTCGACGCGAGCCAGGTGCGCAAGGACTTCGGGGCCGTGGGCCTGTCCGGCGTCAGCCGGGTGGGCTACCAGGTCTGTGAAGTGTGCCGGACCATCCGGACGGCGCTGGGGTTCGACCGGCCGTACACGGGCGTGCTGGTGGGCGTCGGCCACCTGGGCAACGCCCTCCTGAACTACGCGGGCTTTGACCGCTACGGACTGAAGATCGTGGGCGCCTTCGACGGCGACCGGGCCAAGGTTGGAGCCGTCGTGGGAGGGCACACCGTCCAGTCCGTGCACCACCTCAAGGCGTTCATCGAGGCCAACGGCATCGATGTGGCCATCCTGACCACGCCGGTCGAGGTGGCCCAGGGGCTCGCCGACCTGGTGGTGGCCGGCGGCGTGAAGACCATCTGGAACTTCACGCCTACGCGCCTTCTGGTGCCCAAGGACGTCCTCGCACGCAACGAGCACATCTCCGTGGGCCTCGCCCAGATCGCCTACCACCTCAAGGCGGCGAACGGAGCGCGCGCCCCGAAGAGGGCCGAGCCGGACAAGAACGGCTGCTGTGCGCCGTCGCCATCCACCCCGGGCGTGGCGTCCGGCATGGCGGCGACCAGCGCCGACTGAGCGGCGTCGGGCGCGTCGATCATCAACGGCTGCCTGACCATTCCGGTCTTCGTCCAGTGGCGAGAGGGCGCGGTTTCTCGGCAATTCGTGACGCTTCTCTCGAATCCTCTTGACAAGCCTGCCGATGGGTCCCTACACTGCAATCTGTGATTATCGTCTCGATTAAATATTGCGGTGTAGTTTTTTTTACCTGGGTTGTGTGACGTTTTTCACGGTTTCGGAACCCCCACGCGCGCCACGCTCGCGCGGAAAGGAAGGTAGAGCATGCCGAGCTATGTGATCCCGGACAAGTGTGACGGGTGCAAGGCGCTCGACAAGACCGCCTGCCAGTACATTTGTCCGAACGACCTCATGGTGCTCAACAAGGAGACCATGAAGGCCTACAATCAGGATCCGCAGATGTGCTGGGAGTGCTACAACTGCGTGAAGATCTGCCCGAATCAGGCGATCGAGGTACGCGGGTATGCCGACTTCGTGCCGATGGGCGCGAGCGTGACGGCAATGCGGAGCTCCGAAGACATCATGTGGACCATCCAGTTCCGCGACAAGTCGATCCGCCCCAAGCGCTTCAAGTTCCCCATCCGTCGTGGCGTGGCGGAGGGTCAGGCCGACCCGTTCGGCCACTTCTCCACGGGTGACAGCGACATCAAGAGCCCGACGCTCATGTCGGAACCGGAAGGGCTGAACACGGAGCATGGCCCATTGAAGTTTGACAAGGTCCCGACGCTCTGATCGGGAGCGGTCTCAACACGGAACCTTCCTCGACGAGAGGACGCGCAAGGAGACAGAAGACAATGGCGGATTTCGAGACAGTAGTGGTCGAGACCGACCTCCTGATCTGCGGAGGGGGCATGGCCGCCTGCGGGGCGGCCGTGGAGGCGTCGTACTGGGCCAAGCAGCACGGCCTGAAGGTGACGGTTGTGGACAAGGCAGCGATGGACCGTTCGGGTGCGGTGGCCATGGGCCTGTCGGCCATCAACCAGTACGTGGACCTCAACAGTGGCAAGAACACCCTGAAGGACTACTGCGACTACGTGCGCAACGACCTGATGGGGATCACGCGCGAGGACCTGGTGGCGAGCATCGCGCGCCACGTGGACAACACGGTGCACCTGTTCGAGAAGTGGGGTCTTCCCATCTGGAAGGACCAGGAAGGCAACTACGTGCACGAGGGCCGCTGGCAACTGATGATCAACGGCGAGTCCTACAAGGTGATCGTGGCGGAAGCGGCGAAGAACGCCCTGGCCGCGGCCGGCGGTGAGTACTTCGAGCGCGTATTCATCACCCACCCGCTGATGGATGGGGACCGGTGCGTGGGCGCGGTGGGCTTCAGCGTCCGCGAGAACAAGGTATACGTGTTCAAGGCGAAGGCCGTCATGGCGGCCATGGGTGGTGCGGTGCACGTGTTCAAGCCGCGCTCCACGGGTGAGGGCTTCGGCCGCTCGTGGTACCCGCCCTTCAACTCCGGCGCCAGCGCCTTCTTCACCATCTACGGCGGAGCCGAGATGACGTGCCAGGAAGTGCGCTTCATTCCGGTGCGCTTCAAGGACGCGTATGGCCCGGTGGGCGCGTGGTTCCTGCTGTTCAAGTCCATCGCGACGAACGCGTACGGCGGCAACTACATGCAGGACAACGCGGCCGAACTGGACAAGTGGGAGCCTTACGGCAAGGTGAAGCCGCGCCCGGCCAACATCCGCAACTGGCTGATGATGCTGGATGTGATGGACGGCAAGAGCCCCATCTACATGCAGACGGCCGACGCCATCAAGAAGATCGCCGAGGAGTCCCCCGACGAGAAGTCGGCCCAGCGGAAGCTGAAGGAGCTGGAGTCCGAGGCGTGGGAAGACTTCCTGGACATGACCATCTCCCAGGCGATTCTGTGGGCCGCGACGAACACCGAGCCCGAGAAGAAGCCGTCGGAGATCATGGCCTGCGATCCGTACTTCATCGGTTCGCACTCGGGCGCGTCCGGTGCCTGGGTGTCCGGTCCCGAGGACCTGCAGACGGCCGAGACGAAGGACGAGTACTTCTGGGGCTACGCCAACATGACGACGGTGCCGGGCCTGTTCGCGGCCGGCGACGCGTCGGGTGCCTCCAGCCACAAGTTCTCGTCCGGCTCGTTCACGGAAGGCCGCATCGCCGGCAAGGCGGCGATCGACTTCGTGCTGGATCACAACGCGGCGCCGAACGTGGATGAGGCGCAGGTCGCGGCGCTGAAGGACAAGGTCCTGAAGCCGTTGGACATCTTCGAGCAGTTCAAGGGTGCCACGACGGATCCCGAGGTCAACCCGAACTACATGCGGCCCCAGCAGTTCATGTATCGGCTGCAGAAGATCATGGACGAGTACGCCGGTGGCGTATCGGCCCAGTTCAAGACCAACGACAAGCTCCTCGAGAAGGGCCAGGAGCTGCTGGATTACCTGAAGGAAGACGCCGAGGTGCTGGCGGCCTCCAACCTCCACGAGCTCATGCGCTCGTGGGAGGCGGTGCACCGCATGTACCAGGCCGAGGCCCACGTCCGCTCCATCCTGTTCCGGGAGGAGACGCGCTGGCCCGGCTACTACTTCCGCGCAGACAAGCCCAGCCTGGACAACGAGAACTGGCTGGCGTTCTGCAACTGCAAGTACAACCAGGCGACGGGCGAGTGGGAGATGATCAAGCGCCCGGTGAAGTACATCACGCTGGAGTCGCCGGCGCCGGAGATGGCGATGGTCTGACCCGTGCCAGGGCCGCCGTGCCAGCGCGGCGCGGCGGCCCTCCACGGCTTGCAGGGAGAGTGGGGTGGCGGGGGAGGCCACACGGTCCACCCCGCGGCAAAGATGCACTGGCGATCACGAATCGAGGCCGCGGATGCAGAACACGCACTGGAACTGCCGTCACTGTGGCGAGCCCATGAAGAAGTGGCGCGTACCGGACGGCGCGAGCTGGGAGGAGGAGTTCTTCTTCGTCTGCTTCAACGACGAGTGCTCCTACTACAAGAACGGTTGGGAGTGGATGTGGGACCAGTTCCAGCAGCGGGCTTCGTACCGCTTCGCCATCAACCCGACGAATGGCTCGTCCCTGATGATTCCGGTGTGGTCCGACGCGGCCACGCGGGAGATGATCATGGACGAGGGGAAGGGAGACGCCGAATGAGCAGTCAAGCGACCGCCGCCACGCAGGAGGAGGCGCGCAAGCAGTTGGAGGAGAAGATCCTCGCCGACCATGACCGGCTCGGGCCGGACGACCGGTTCCAGTTCGCGTGTCACCCCGGCGTGGCCTGCTTCAACCACTGTTGCAGCGACGTCAACATCTTCCTCTCGCCCTACGATGTGCTTCGCATGAGGAAGAACCTGGGCATGGGCTCGACGGAGTTCCTCGAGAAGCACACGCTGCTGCCCATCCAGAAAGACATGCGGACCCCCGTCGTGGTCCTGCGCATGGGCGACGACGAGTCCAGGAACTGCCCGTTCGTCACGGAAGCCGGGTGCGGCATCTACCACGACCGTCCGTGGCCCTGCCGGATGTACCCGCTGGGCATGGCGGCGCAGAAGGACACGCCGGACGGTTGGCGGGGGGAACGGTTCTACTTCCTCATGAAGGAAGACGGCTGCCTGGGCTGTGACCAGGCCCGGCAGTGGACCGTCCGCGACTGGCTCGCGGACCAGGGGGTGGAGGAGTACGACGTGTGGGGCGAGGCGTTCAAGGAGCTGGCCCTGCATGAGTTCTTCGAGAACGGCGGCACCCTCTCCCCCGAGAAGATGGAGATGTTCTACGCGGCGTGTTACGACCTGGACCGGTTCCGCCGGTTCGTGTTCAACACGACGCTGCTGGAGAAGTTCGACGTGGATGAGGACCTCGTCGAGGAGATGCGCTACAGCGACGAAGCGCTCCTGCGCTTCGGCTTCCTGTGGCTGCGCTTCAGTCTGTTCGGCGAGAACACCATGAAGGTCCGGCCGGACGCCGCGGAAGCGGCGCGAGAGAGCCTGGAAAAGCGAACGCTCCAGAACCGCAAGCGGACGGCGGCTACGGGGGGAGTGCGATGAGCGAAAACGGACGGCGGGGCACGGTCCTCGTCATCGGTGGCGGCATCAGCGGGATCACCGCGGCGATCGAGTCCTCGGAGGCGGGCGCCCAGGTAGTGATCGTGGAGAAGGAGCCGTTCCTGGGCGGGCGCGTCGCGAGCCTGTACGAATATTTCCCGAAGCTGTGCCCACCGGCGTGCGGTCTCGAGATCAATCTGCGCACGATCCGCAGGAGCCCGAACATCCGCTGCCTCACGCAGTCGGAGGTGGTGAAGATCGCCGGGGAGCCGGGGCATTACACGGCAACGATCCGGCGCAACCCGCGCTTCATCAACGAGAAATGCACGGCGTGCGGTGCCTGCGTGGATGCCTGCCCGGTGGACCGCTCGGACGGGTTCAACCTGGGTATGGGCAAGACGCGGGCGGTCTACCTGCCGTTCGAAGGGGCCTACCCGTTCCGCTTCGTCATCGACGGCGACGTCTGCCCGGGCGAGAAATGCGCCAAGTGCGTCCCGGCCTGTCCGTATGGCGCCATCGACCTGGCCATGCAGCCCGAGACGCTGGAGCTGGACGTCCAGGCGGTGATCTGGGCCACCGGCTGGACGCCGCCGGACGCGACCCGGTTCGAGGGTCTGGGCTTCGGCACGTACAGCAACGTGATCACAAACGTGATGATGGAGCGGCTGGCGGCGCCGAACGGCCCGACGGGCGGGCGCATCCAGCGTCCCTCCGATGGCGCGGAGATCCGCTCCATCGCGTTCGTCCAGTGCGCGGGCTCCCGGGACGAGAACTACTTCAAGCAGTGCTCGGGGGTCTGCTGCATGGCGTCGCTGAAGGAGGCGCGCTACGTACGCGCGCAGTACCCGGACGCGCAGATCTACGTGTTCTACATCGACATCCGCGCGCCGGGGCGACAGGAAGACTTCTACGCCGCTTCGCAGGAGGATGACAAGCTGAGCCTGATCAAGGGCAAGGTGGCGAAGATCACCGAGGAAGGCGGCGTGGTGGAGGTGGAGGCGGAGGACACGCTCAACGGTGAGCGGGTCAGGCAGAAGGTCGACCTCGTGGTCCTGGCCACCGGCATGATCCCGAATGGCATCGGCGCCACGGAGTTGGAGCACGGTCCCGGAACCGACGACTACGGCTTCCTGACCGTCGAGGATCAGTCTGCCATGCTGGCCGCCGGCTGCGCCAAGCGGCCCGTGGACGTGGCAGCATGCGTGCGCGACGCGACCAGCGCCGCCGCCAAGGCCCTGCAATTCTGCGTGGAGTGACGCTTTGGATAAGAAAGCTGCGGTATACATCTGCCGGGGATGCGACATCGGCAATTCCCTGGATGTGGGCGCGCTCAGTGAGCTCGCCACGGGCGAGATGGGCGTCGCGCTGTGCAAGGACCACGAGTGCCTGTGCGGCGAAGCCGGGCGGGAGGTGATCCGCCAGGACATCCAGGACGGCGTCAACAGCCTGGTCGTCGCTGCGTGCTCGCCCCGCGTCATGGAGGACGTCTTCACCTTCGAGGGCGTCCAGACCGAGCGGGTGAACCTGCGTGAGCACGTGGTGTGGAGCCACGCGCCCAACGACGAGGACACCCAGATGCTCGCGGAGGACTACCTCCGCATGGGCATCGTGCGGGCCGGGAAGGCCGAGCTGCCCGAGCCCATCGACGAGGAGATCGACAAGACGATCCTCGTCGTGGGCGGCGGCGTGGCGGGCATGAGCGCCGCCCTGGACGCGGCCCGCGCCGGCCACGATGTCGTGCTCGTGGAGAAGGAGGACCACCTGGGCGGCTGGATGGGCAAGTTCGCCCGCCAGATCCCCCACAAGGCCCCCTACGGCGAGCCGGTGCCCTCCGACATCGAAGAGCGCATCGCACAGGTGCAGGCGCACGACCGCATCGCGGTCCACACCTCCACCACCATCGAGAAGATCACCGGCCAGCCGGGCCAGTTCGACGTCTCGCTGAGGAACGGCACGGGCAGCACCATGCGCGTGGGCGCCATCGTCCAGGCCACGGGCTGGAAGCCGTACGACGCGAACCGCCTTTCTCACCTGGGCTACGGCAGCTCCCCGGACGTCATCACGAACGTCCAGATGGAGGAGATGATCGCCGCCGGCCAGATCCGCCGGCCCAGTGACGGCCAGCCGCCGAAGCGCATCGCGTTCATCCAGTGCGCCGGGTCCCGCGACAAGGACCACCTGCCGTACTGCTCCGCCGTGTGCTGCCGGGTGAGCATGAAGCAGGTGCTGGTGGCCCGGGAGCTGGACCCCGACGTGGAAGCGTACGTCCTGTACAAGGACATCCGCACGCCGGGCCAGTACGAGGACCTCTACCGCCGGGCCCAGGAAGACGGCTCCGTCTTCTTCACCAAGGCGGATGTCACCGGCGTGGACACGTCCAACGGCCGCCTGGTGGTGCAGGCGGAGCACTCACTGCTGGGCGACGCCATCGCGGTGGAGGCGGACCTGGTGGTGCTGGCCACCGGCATGGTGCCGCGGGCCGCGGACGGCGAGGCGATCCGGCGCTATGCGGACGCCAAGGCCATCGTGGCCAAGGGCGAGGCCGGTGCGCAGCTCGAGGGAGCGAAGAAGACCGTGGAGGAGCTGCAGGACCTGGAAGGCGCCGGAATCCTGAATCTGGAATACCGGCAGGGACCCGACCTTCCGATGCTGAAGTACGACTTCCCGGACTCGCACTTCATCTGCTTCCCGTATGAGAGCCGGCGCACCGGCATCTACCCCGCCGGCTGCGTGCGTGCGCCCAACGACGCCCAGATGGCGCGGGAGGATGGATCGGGGGCGGCGCTCAAGGCCATCCAGACGGTGGAGCTGGCCGCCAAGGGCCAGACCGTGCACCCGCGCTGGAACGACATGTCGTTTCCTTCGTTCTTCCTCCAGCGCTGCACCCAGTGCAAGCGCTGCACGGAGGAGTGCCCGTTCGGCACGTTGAACGAGGATGTGAAAGGCACGCCGCAGCCCAACCTTACGCGCTGCCGCCGTTGCGGCATCTGCATGGGCGCGTGCCCGGAGCGGATCATCTCCTTCAAGGATTACTCGGTGGAGATCATCTCCTCGATGATCAAGGCGGTGAACATCCCCGACGAGTTCGAAGAGAAGCCGCGCCTGTTGGGCCTGCTGTGTGAGAACGACGCGTACCCGGCCCTGGACACGGCCGGCCTGAAACGGATCCAGCACTCGGCGAACATCCGGTTCATCCCGGTGCGCTGCCTGGGCTCCGTGAACGTGGTCTGGGTGGCCGACGCGCTGGCCCGCGGCTTTGACGGCGTGCTGCTGGTGGGCTGCAAGTCGGGCGATGACTACCAGTGCCACTTCATCCGCGGCAGCGAGCTCATGCAGACGCGCAGCCACAACATCCAGGAGAAGCTGAAGCAGCTGGCCCTGGAGGAGGAGCGGGTCCGTCTCGAGCAGCTGTCCATCAACGAGTTCGAGCGGTTGCCGGAGATCATCAACGAGTTCGCGGCCAAGATCGATGAGATCGGGCTGAACCCGTTCAAGGGATTCTAGAGGAGGTCGTCCCGGACTTCCGGGGGAGCGAGGCGAGGATGCCTGAAACCCAGCTTCTGCAGCCCGACCGGGCCTTCATCGACGCCGTCATCGCGGACGGCGGCGAGGACCTGAAGAAGTGTTTCCAGTGCGCCACGTGCTCGGTGGCGTGCGGGCTGTCCACCGACCACGCGCCGTTTCCGCGCAAGGAGATGCACTGGGCCCAGTGGGGTCTCAAGGACCGGCTCATGGCCGACCCCGACATCTGGCTCTGCCACCAGTGCAACGACTGCTCCAAGCGCTGTCCGCGCCAGGCCCGTCCGGGAGACGTGCTTGCCGCGGTGCGACGCCAGGCCGTTCAGCACTACGCGGTGCCTCGACGGTTCGCGTCCTGGGTGAACAACCTGGGCACGATGCCGCTCATGTTCCTCCTGCCCGCCATCCTGCTGGCGGCGGCGCTGCTGGTGCGGGATCCGCTGGGCGCGGCCCTCGGAGTGGGCCCCGCGGACGGATTCTACGCCGAGTTCTTCCCCCACTGGCTGCTCATCAGCTTCTTCTCGCTGTTCGTGGGCCTGGCCCTGCTGGGGGGCATCGTAGGGGTCGTCCGCTTCTGGGGGGCGATGAAGGAGGCCGACGCGGCGTCGGGCCTGACAACGCCAGCCGTCGGCATGATGTCCAGCATCCTGCGCACGCTGGGGTCGGTCTTCGCCCACGATCGGTTCGGGGAGTGCGAGACACGGAGATCCAGGCGTTGGACGCACCTGCTGGCCTTCTACGGCTTCCTGGCTTTGTTCATCACCACGGTCTGGGCGGTCATCGACCTGTACGTGAACCCCATGCTGGGGATCGCGTCGATGTACCCCTTCAATCTGACGCACCCCATGAAGTTCGTGGCCAACGCAGGCGCGCTGCTGCTCATCGTGGGCTCCGCCAAGGCCATCTGGGACCGCTCCCAGGCCGACGCCTCCACGGAGACGAGCACCGCCTTCGACTGGACCTTCGCATGGCTGCTGCTGGCCATCGGTGTGACGGGCCTGGTGATCGAGATCCTGCGCTTCGCCGCGCAGCCGGAGGTGGGCGCCGGATTCGAGGCCACGGCGTACACCCTGTACTTCATCCACCTGGTGCTCGTCTTCGGCCTGCTGGTCTATCTGCCGTATTCGAAGTTCGCCCACGTCCTCTACCGGACGGTGGCGCTGGTCTATGCCGAACGCACCGGCCGGACGCGCAACGGCCGCCTGGCGGCGTCCGGCGCATGAGCGACACGGGACGCACGACACCTCACGCGAAAAGGGAACGGACATGTCTCAGCTAGTCAGCCCGCACGGAAAGGAAGGCAAGCTCAAGCCTCTGCTGCTGGAGGGGAAAGAGCTCGCGGAAGCACAGAAGAAGGCGGCGACGCTCCGGCAGATTCCCATCACGTCCCGGGAGACCGGCGACGCCATCATGATGGGCATCGGCGGGTTCACGCCGCTGGACGGCTTCATGGGGCATGACGACTGGAAGGGCTCCGTCGTGGACATGCAGATGAGCGACGGCACCTTCTGGCCCATCCCGGTGACGCTGTCGGCGACGAAGGAAGACGCCGACGCGATCCGCGACGGCGAGGAAGTGGCGCTGGTGGACGAGGACACGGGCACCGTCATGGCCATCATGACGGTCCGTGAGAAGTACACCATCGACAAGGCCCTGGAGTGCCAGGAAGTCTTCCGCACCACGGACGCCGAGCACCCTGGCGTGGCCAAGGTGATGGCGCAGCGCGCGGTGAACCTGGGCGGGCCCATCCGGGTGCTCAGCGAGGGCGTGTTCCCGACGGAGTTCGCCGGGATCTACCAGCGGCCGGCGGAAGCACGCGAGCTGTTCGAGCAGCGGGGCTGGAACACGGTGGCGGCGCTGCAGCTGCGCAACCCCATGCACAACTCCCACGCCTACCTGGCCAAGGTGGCCATCGAGGTCACGGACGGCGTCTACATCCACCAGCTGCTGGGCGCGCTCAAGCCCGGCGACATCCCCGCCGACACGCGCGTCAAGTGCATCGACGCCCTGGTCCAGAACTACTTCCGGCCCGAGCGCGTCGTGCAGGGCGGCTACCCGCTGGACATGCGTTACGCGGGTCCGCGGGAAGCCCTGCTTCACGCCCTGTTCCGCCAGAACTACGGCTGCTCACACCTCATCGTGGGCCGCGACCACGCCGGCGTGGGCGATTACTACGGGCCGTTCGACGCCCACAAGATCTTCGACGAGATCCCCGCGGGCGCTCTGAGGACGCAGGCCCTCAAGATGGACTGGACGTTCTACTGCTACAAATGCGGCGAGATGGCGTCCATGAAGACCTGCCCGCACGAGGAGAAGGCCGTCCTCGACGAGGCGGGCAACTACGTGTCCGGTGCACGCCTGCTTCTGTCCGGCACCATGCTGCGCAAGATGCTGTCGGAGGGGAAGGCGGTGCCGAAGGAGTTCAGCAAGCCCGAGGTGGTGGCGTTGCTGCGTGAGTTCTACGCCAACCTCGAGGAGAAGGTGGAAGTGAAGCTGCACGGCGCGGCCACGGGCGACGTAGCCCGCTGACGCGGCGTCGGGCGAAAGGAGAGGGGGAGCATGGATCTGATCTCGATCACGCGTGAGTCCGGCCTTGAGTTCGATGTCCGGGTGCGAGGGCACTCGGTGCGGACCGACATGTCAGAAGCGGACGGGGGGCACGATCGCGGCCCTTCGCCGTCCGAGCTGCTGGCCGGCTCCCTCGGTGCGTGTGTCGCGATGATGGTCCAGCGCTACTGCGATCGGCACGGGCACACGGACGGCGACGTCGCCGTGTCCCTCACGCTGGAGCTGGCGGAGGATCCGAAGCGGGTCGCCGCGATCGTCGCGGACGTGGAGCTGCCCCGGGACGTGCCGGCGGCCGAGCTCGTCGTCGTGCGCAGGATCGCGGAGAAGTGCGTGATCCACGGGACCCTCGTCCACTCTCCACGGGTGGATATCGAGTTCGTATAGGGCGCAGCCGGGCCCCCGGGAACGGCTGTACGTGATCAGCCCGGAAAGTCCAGAAACGGAGGAATCCGATGGAGACGAAGGAATTCGGCGGCAAGATGCTCGAGATCGACGAGGACGGGTTCATCCAGGATCCGAGCCTTTGGGACGAGGCCGTGGCCGTCGACCTGGCCAAGACGGAAGGCGTTGATGACCTGACCGACAATCACTGGAAGCTCGTGAAGTACCTGCGGGACTACTACCTCCAGTACAACATGGCGCCGATGATCCGGAAGCTCTGCAAGGAGACCGGTTTCAAGCTGAAGGAGGTCTACGATCTGTTCCCGAGCGGGCCGGCCAAGGGAGCCTGCAAGGTGGCGGGGCTGCCGAAGCCTACCGGCTGCGTTTGATGGTATGCCGCGTGTGGCCGGCCCCAGCGGCGGGCCGGGCCATGCGCGGCCGGGGTGGAGGCGTCGGCCTTCGGGCCGGCGGGAGCATGTCCGTGCGTGAGCACAGGGAGGGAGTGGAGCGATGAGCCTCCAGGCAGTCCTGCAGGACCGAAGGGATGCCATCGTCGGGCGGTGGTCCGACGAGGTGCTCGCCGCGTACCCGGCGGACGGCGGTGCGTTCTTCAAGCGGCAGAAGGACCGCTTCGCGAACCCCGTCGGCCACACGGTACGCGAGGGCACGCGCGCCCTCTTCGATGCCCTGCTGGACGGCGCCGACGAGGCCGCGGTCCGCCAGCCGCTGGAGGACATGCTCAAGGTGCGGGCCGTACAGCAATTTCCGGCCTCCACGGCCGTCGGGTTCGTGCTGCGCCTCAAGGGCGCGGTGCGGGCCGAGCTGGGCGAGGACCGGCGCAGGACGCTGGCGCTCGAGCTGGACGGGTTCGAGGAGCAGATCGACCGCCTCGCCCTCGTCGCCTTCGACGTCTTCGTCGAATGCCGGGAACAGCTCGCACGCGTACGGATCGGCGAGATGCAGCGCAAGGTCTCGTGGATCGTGGGACAGCTGAACAGGCGCAACGGCGATCCGGGCAGCCGGATCGAGATCGACTGAGGTGCCCTCGGGGGCGCGAGAGCATGAAGACGGAGTCACTGATGAAGGTACTTCTTCCGCTTGGCGTAGTCGTGGGCCTCTTCCTGATGGCCCTGCTGGGTGGCACGGCGTCGCCCTGGGTGGTCGGCGTCGGCATTCCGTACCTCGCCGTGGCCGTCTTCGTCCTCGGCATGATCGCCCGGGTGCTGGCCTGGGCAGGCGTTCCCGTGCCTTTCCGCATCCCGACGACGGCCGGCCAGCAGAAGTCGCTGCCGTGGATCCGCCGCAACCGGCTGGACAACCCCCACAGCACGCTGGGCGTTGCGGGACGCATGGCCCTGGAAGTCCTGTTCTTCCGCTCGCTGCTGCGTAACACCCGGACGCAGATGAGCAACGGGCGGCTGGTCTACGGCACGTCGCTGACGTTGTGGTTCGCCGCGCTGGCCTTCCACTGGTCCATGTTGATCATCCTGGTGCGGCACCTGCGCCTGTTCACCCAGCCGGTGCCGGCCTTCGTGACGTTCGTGCAGAACGTGGACGGGTTCCTGCAGGTGGGCCTGCCCGTCTTCTACGTCACCACGGTGCTCTTCCTGGCGGCCCTCGCCTACCTGCTCTATCGCAGGCTGGCAAACCCGCTGGTCCACTACATCTCGCTCGCCAGCGATTATTTCCCGCTGTTCCTGCTCCTGGGCATCGGACTCACCGGGTTCTGGATGAGGCACCTGGCCCGGACGGACGTCCGCAGCGTCAAGGAGCTGGCCATCGGGCTGGCGCACTTCGCGCCGGTGGTGCCCGACGGCATCAGCCCCCTGTTCTTCGGCCACCTGTTCCTGGTGTCCGTGCTGCTGATGTACTTCCCGTTCAGCAAGCTGGTCCACGCGGGCGGCGTGTTCCTGAGCCCGACCCGCAACCTCGCGAACACGAACCGTGCGATCCGCCACGTCAACCCCTGGGACTACCCCGTCCACGTGCACACCTACGAAGAGTACGAGGACGAGCTCCGGGACAAGATGATCGCAGCGGGGATCCCGGTTGAGAAGGAAGAATAGACCATGCCACGCTGGGATGAGCCCGAGTACTACGAACAGGACGAGCTGCTGGGTGTCGACTGGCAGCCGCCGAAGACGCCGTGGATGGACACGCCGGTGGACTTCCGCCAGGGCACGTTCATCTACCCGGGCAAGGCAAAGAACCTGAAGGTCCTGGACCTGCCGTTCCCCCGGGAGTGGTCGGTCACCGACGTGGACTGGAAGCTGCCCCACGACTGGCAGCGCATCGTCCTGGAGGGCATGGCCGAGCGCCTGAAGAAGTACCGCAGCTTCAAGCTGTTCATGGACACCTGCGTGCGCTGCGGAGCCTGCGCCGACAAGTGCCACTTCTTCATCGGCAGCGGCGACCCCAAGAACATGCCCGTCCTGCGCGCGGAGCTGCTGCGCTCCATCTACCGCAAGGACTTCACGGCCATGGGCAAGATCTTCGGCTCGCTGGCCGGCGGACGGGAGCTCACCGAGGACGTCATCAAGGAGTGGTTCTACTACTTCTACCAGTGCACGGAGTGCCGGCGCTGCTCCGTGTTCTGCCCCTACGGCATCGACACCGCCGAGATCACCATGATGGGGCGGGAGC
>CAZUFP010000035.1:0-48399 GCA_964619835.1 uncultured Gemmatimonadaceae bacterium
CAGGTCCGCGCCACGCCCGCGGCCGTTTCCAGCCGGCGCCACGCCGCGACGCGTGCCTCCGTGCCCGGCGGCGTGTCGCCCGTGGCCAGCACAAGCGCCCGGTCCAACCGGTCCACGCCGGAGACCCGCACCCGCCGGCCGTTCCACCAACAGCCCGCCCCCACCGCCGCCGCCACCACCTCGCCCAGCGCCGGGAAGTGGAGCACGCCCACCACCGGCTCCCCCTCCTCCTCCAGCGCCAGCAGCACCCCGTAGAGCGGCACGCCGTGGATGAACGACTTGGTCCCGTCGATGGGGTCCACGATCCAGCGACGCCCGGCCGCCGGTCCGCCGCCGCCCGCCGCCTCGCCGCCTGCCGCCCCGCCGCCGGACGCCTGACCGCTGCCGGATCCCTGACCGCCGCCGGCCCCCTCGCCGAACTCCTCGCCCACGATGGCGTCGGCGGGGAAGCGCGCCGCGATGGCCTCGCGCACGCGCCGCTCCGCCTCGCGGTCCGCCACGGTGACGGGCGTGCCGTCGTCCTTGCGCTCCACGTCCAGCGTCGTGTGGAAGTGGGCCAGCGTGGCCCGGCCGGCGTACTCGGCCACGCGCACGGCGAAGTCCAGCAGCTCCCGCCGCTCCTCGGTCTTCATGCGATCTCCTCGTTGTCGTGGCGTCGCGGGTCGATGTCCGCCTCCGGCCCGCCGCTGCCCGGGCCCACGCCGCGGACCGGCAGGCCCGCCCGCGCCAGTGCCCGCTTGACGTCGGCGATGCGGGCCGTGCCGTCGTGGAAGATGCCGGCGGCCAGGGCGGCGTCGGCGCCGGCGGCCAGGGCCTCCGCCATGTGCCCGGCCCGGCCCGCGCCGCCGCTGGCGATGACCGGCACGGGGACCGCGGCCGCGACGCGGCCCGTCAGCTCCAGGTCGTACCCGTTGCGGCCGCCGTCGCGGTCGATGCTTGTGAGCAGGATCTCGCCGGCGCCCAGCCCGGCGCAGCGCTCGGCCCACTCCAGGGCGTCCAGGTCCGTGGGCCGCCGGCCGCCGTGGGTGTAGACCCGGTAGCCCGAAGGGACCGGTTTCCAGCCCTCCGACCGGTCGTCCGGCGCCTCGCGCGCCGCGTCGATGCTCATCACCACGCACTGGCTGCCGAACCGGGCGGCGGCCTCCGGGATCAGATCCGGCCGGGCCACCGCCGCGGTGTTCACGCCCACCTTGTCGGCGCCCGCCCGCAGCGCCCGGTCCACGTCCTCCACCGAGCCGACGCCGCCGCCGACGGTGAGGGGCACGAACAGCCCCTCGGCCGTTCGCCGGACCGCGTCCAGCAAGGTACGGCGTCCCTCCACCGAGGCCGAGATGTCCAGGAACACGACCTCGTCGGCGCCCTCGTCCTGGTAGCGCCGGGCCAGCTCCGCCGGATCGCCCATGTCCCGCAACGCCCGGAACCGGACGCCCTTGACCACCCGCCCGTCGCGCACGTCCAGGCACACGATGACGCGCTTGCGCAGCATCAGTCGTCTCCTCGCTGGATGTGCACCGCACCTTTGGTGCTGAACACGACATCGCCCGGAGCCAGCGCCTGCCGCAGTGCCAGCCCCAGGGCCTTCACCGCTGCCTCCACGACGTGGTGGCGGTCACGGCCGCGGATCACGCGCACGTGCAGCGTGATGCCCGCGTTGTCGGCGAAGGAGCGCAGGAAATGCTCGTAGAGGCTCGAAGGCAGCCGGCCGGCGTAGTAGGGCCGGCTGCCGACGTCCACCACGGCCTGCACCAGGGCGTCGTCCATGGGCACGGTGGACTCTCCGTAGCGGGCGCAGCGCTCCGGCCTCGCGTCCCGCAGGGCCAGGCCCAGCGCGATGGCC
Organism: uncultured Gemmatimonadaceae bacterium; assembly: GCA_964619835.1. Classification (GTDB taxonomy): domain Bacteria; phylum Gemmatimonadota; class Gemmatimonadetes; order Longimicrobiales; family RSA9; genus JARRJS01. The sequence goes on from CAZUFP010000035.1 coordinate 1,838, forward strand.
ACGTCCTCCACCAGGTGGTGGCGCAGATCGCCCCGTGCCGACACGTCCAGGTCCAGGCCCGAGTACCGGGCGAGGGTCTCCAGCATGTGGCGGAGGAACCGGTCCGGCACGTCCACGCCCGCCCGGCCGCCGCCCGGCTCGAGGCGCACGTCCACCTCGGTCTCGCCGGTCTGTCGTCGGATCCTGCTCATGAGCTCCCGCTCCTCCTCACAACGTGTCCAGCGCCGCGACGACGGCCGCGGCGTCCAGCACGCCGGTGTAGAGCGCCATCCCCAGCACGGCGCCGGCCATGCCGGCGGCGGAGAGGGCGCGCAGATCGTCCATCCGGGTGATGCCGCCCGACGCGATGACCCGCCGGCCGGGCCCTCCCAGCGCCGCGAAGGCGGCGACGTCGGCGCCCTGCATGCGGCCTTCGCGGCTCACGTCGGTGACCAGCACGCCGGCCAGCCGCAGGCCGTCCAGCGCGGCCAGCAGCTCTTCCGTCCGCCGGTCCGTCTCCCGGGTCCAGCCCCGGGTGACGACCCGGCCGGCTCGGCTGTCCAGCGCCACCACCAGCCGGTCCGGCAGCGCCGCTGCCGTGGCGGCCAGCCAGTCCGGGTCCTCCACGGCGCGCGTGCCCACCACCACGCGTTCGGCGCCCAGCGCCAGCAGCTCCTCCGCCGCCGCCCGGTCCCGCACCCCGCCTCCCACCTGAACCGGCACGCCCGCCTGCCGGATGATGGCGGCGACCGCCGCCCGGTTGTGGCCCTGGCCCATGGCTGCGTCCAGGTCCACCACGTGGAGGGCGCGGAATCCCGCCTGCACCCAGCCGGCGGCCACCGCGTCCGGGTCCGGCAGCCGCACCCGCTCGGCGTCGGTGCGGCCGCCTACAAGCTGCACTGCCTGCCCGTCCCGGAGGTCGACCGCGGGGTACACGATCACCGGGCCACCTCCGCCATGAAGGTGGCGAGGAGCGACAGGCCCGCCGGCCCGCTCTTCTCCGGGTGGAACTGGACGCCCCAGACGCGGCGGCGGCGCACCGCGGCGGGGAAGCGGATGCCGTCGTGCTCCGTCGTGGCGACGACAACGGCAGGGTCGTCCGGCTCGGCGATGTAGCTGTTGGCGAAGTACGCCTCGAGCCCGGCGCCGATGAGCGGGTCCGGCGCGTCCGGTACCGGGTCGACGCGGTTCCAGCCCATGTGCGGCACCCGGCGGGCGTGCAGCCGCAGCACCCGGCCCGGCACCACGCCCAGGCCCTGTCCGGGCCCTTCCTCGCTGGTGTCCAGCAGCAGCTGCATGCCGAGGCAGATGCCCAGGCACGGGAACCCGTCGTCCACCGCCGCGCGCAGCGCCGGGGCGGCCGGCGCCAGGCGCTCGGCGGCGGCGCCGAACGCCCCCACGCCCGGCAGCACCAGGGCATCCGCGCGCAGCACCACGTCCGGGTCGGGCGTGATCACCACCTCCGCTCCGGCCCGCAGCGCGTGGGTGAGGGAGTGCAGGTTGCCGACGCCGTAGTCGAAGACGGCGATCCTCATGCGAGGGTCTCCTTGAGCGCCCGGACGAGGGCGTCCATGGCGTCGTCTGGGCCCACCGTCACGCGGATGGCGTCGCCCGCCAGGGGCAGGCCGGGGAAAGCGCGTACGCCCAGCCCGCGCGCCCGCAGGCCGGCCGCCACATCGTCGGCGCGGCGCTCGCCCAGGCCCACCAGCAGGAAGTTCGTGCGGCTGGGCCAGACCCGGAGCCCCAGCTCCTCGATGCGCCCGGCGAGCCGGTCCCGCTGGCGTCCCGTCCGCTCCACGGTTTCGGCCACCCAGTCGGCGTCCCGGGCCAGGGCGGCGACGGCGGCCTCCTCCGCTAGCGCTCCGATCTTGAACGGCCCGCGCGACTTCTCGATCTCCGCGATGACCGGCGCCGGGCCCACCGCCAGGCCGACACGCAGGCCCGCCAGGCCGTAGGCCTTGGAGAGCGTGCGCAGCACCACCGTGCCGCGGGACGCCACCGCCTCGCCGATCATGGACTCGCCGGCGAACTCCGCGTACGCCTCGTCCAGAAGCAGCAGGCCGGGAGCTTCGGCCATGAGACGGCGCACCGCCGACGCGTCGAACAGGTTGCCGCTCGGGTTGTTGGGCCGGCACACGTAGAGGACGCGGGCGTCCGCCGCCAGCAGAGCGTCGGCGTCCAGGCCGAAGTCCGGACCCGGCGCCACGCCCACCGCCCGGGCGTCGTTCATGCCGGCGAACAGCGCCGCCATGGGGAACGTGGGCGCCTGGTAGGCCAGCACCGTGCCGGGCGTGCAGAAGGCGCGCACGGCGGAGTCGATGACGTCGTCGGAGCCGCAGCCGGTGGTGATGTTCTCCGGTGCCACACCGAACCGGTCCGCCGCCGCGCGCTTCAGCCGGTCCGCGTAAGGGCTCGGGTAGCGGCTCACCAGCGCCGCCGGCGAGCCCGTCAGCGCCGCCACCGCCGACGGCGCCGCCCCGAACAGGTTCGTGTTGTCGCTCACGTCCACCGGCACCGAGCCGCGCCGCGGGTCGTAGAGCACCAGCGACCGGATGCCCGGCCGGGCCTGAGGAGGCGCGGATGAAGCCGCCGTGCGGGGGGCCTCGCGCCCCGCCGCGCCCCGCGCCGCCGCGGCGTGGCCCGGCAGGCCCTCCCCCTCCGCCAGCGTGGCGGTGGCGTCCGCCAGGCGCGCCGCGGCGTCCGGCCCGATCTCCTGCCAGGTCGTCCAGCGGAAGAAGTCGTCCACGGACAGGCCCGAGTAAGCCCGGGCGTGCCCCGCGGTGGGCAGCACGTGGTTGGCGCCGGTGGTGTAGTCGCCGAACGCGACGGACGCGCCGTCGCCCAGGAACACCGTTCCGGCGCAGCGGACCCGGGCAAGCGCGTCCTGCGGCTGGTGCACCAGCAGCAGCAGGTGCTCCGGCGCGTAGCGTTCCGCGAACGACAACGCCTCTTCCAGCGATCCGGTCAGCACCGCTCCCGACGCGGCCAGGGCCGCGCGCACGATGTCGCGCCGGGGCGAGTCGGGCACCAGGCGCTCCAGCGCCCGCTCCGCGGCGGCGGCTACGCCCGCGTCCGTGGCCACCAGGACCACGGCGGCGTCCGGGTCGTGCTCCGCCTGCGCCAGCAGCTCCCGCGCGATGCGCTCGGGTGCGGCGCCGTCGTCCGCGATGACCAGCAGCTCCGACGGGCCGGCGGGCGAGTCGATGCCCACCACGCCCGTGAGCTGCCGCTTCGCCTCCGTCACGTAGGCGTTGCCCGGCCCCACCACCCGGTCCACCGCCGGCAGCGTGGCCGTGCCGTATGCCAGCCCGGCGATGGCCGCCGCGCCGCCCACCGCGAACACCCGGTCCGCGCCGGCGATGGCCGCTGCCGCCAGCACGCCGGGCGCCGGCAGCCCGTCCTTGCCCGGCGGCGAGCACACCACCACCTCGTCCACTCCCGCCACCCGCGCCGGCACCACGCCCATGAGCACGCTGGAGGGGTACGACGCGCGCCCGCCCGGCGCGTACACGCCCACGCGGCGGAGCGGGTCCGGCCGGTGGCCCAGGCGGAGCCCCGGGCCGGCCTGCACCTCCAGCGGCACCGGGAGCTGGGCTTTGTGGAACGCGGCGATGGCGGCGGCTGCCGTCTCCAGCGCCGCCCGGAACGCCGGCTCCAGCCCGTCCACGGCCGCCCGCAGCTCGGCGGCGGGCACCTCCAGGACGGGCCGTTCCACGCCGTCGAAGCGACGGACGGCGTCCCGCAGCGCGTCGTCGCCCCGGGCCCGCACGTCCGCGAGGGTCCCGGCCACCGAACGGGCCACCTCCGGGTCCGCGCTGCGGCCCCGCGCCAGCAGCCGCTCCAGGTCCCCGGCGCCCAGCGCCCCGATGGTTGTGCGCAGCGCCATCATGGCATCAGCCTCTCGATCTTGGTGACCAGCAACCCTTCGGCGCCCAGCTCCTTCAGCTCCGCGATGACGCGGTACACGTCCCGGGCGTCTACGACGGCGTGGGCCGCAACCCACGCGCCCGAGTCCAGCACGTCCACGATGGTCGGGCCCGAGATCCCGGGCAGCACCTGCTTCACCCGGTCCAGCTGCGAGCGCGGCACGTTGGCCATGAGGTAGCGCTTGTCCCGGGCCCGCAGCACCGACTCCAGCGCGGCCTTCAGCTCCCGCACCTGCCGCTCCGCCGGGCCCGTGGACAGACCCTCCCGCGCGATGAGCAGCGCCGTCGATTCCAGCAGCGTGCCCACCTCCCGCAGCCCGTTGACCTTCAGTGTGGACCCCGTGCTCACAAGGTCCACGATCACGTCCGCCACACCCAGGTGCGGCGCGATCTCCGCCGCGCCCGACACCGGCACCAACTCGATCCGCCGGCCCTGCTCCCGGAAGTACCGCTCCGTGGCGCCCGGGAACGACGTCGCCACCCGAACGCCGTCCGGCAGGTCCGACACCGACGCCACGCCCGCATCGTCGCGGGCCGCCAGCACCAGACGACAGCGCCCGAACCCCAGGTCCAGCAGCGTCTCCACCGGACGCCCCGACTCGTGCACCAGGTCGCGGCCCGTGATGCCCAGGTCCGCCGCCCCGTCCGCCACGAACTCCGGGATGTCCCGCGCCCGAACGAACAGCGCGAGAAAATCCGTGCCCAGCGCCGCCTGCAGCGCCCGCTCACCCCGCGACTCCAGCTCCAGGCCTGCACGCTCCAGCAGCTCCCGCGCGCCTTCCGCCAGACGACCCTTGTTCGGTATGGCCAGCCGTATCATCGCACCACCGTTCCCCGTTCCGTCACACAAAAAAACCGCGGCCCGTCCCCTTCGGGACGAGCCGCGGTGGCTTCCGGACGCTTCGCCTGCGCTATGGCATACGCGCGCGCCCACCCCGCAGCCCGTCCGGGCCGGGATGATGAGCGTGGTGCCAGTGCAGCCGTGTGATCCGTTCCATGATGCGGCGAAGCTAACGGCGTTCGCCGCGGCGGTCAACGGGCCGCCTCATGCGCGAAACAAGGTTCGATGTGGGAAATCATTACGCACCCTCGCGGTGCCGGATACGGTGTGACAATGACCGTAAGTATTTGATATAAAACATTATAGGTATTGCCGTCGCCCGGAGGTACGGGCGTTGCCACGAAGGGGGGCGCGGGGAGGGGGGCCCCGCCGATTCGCGGGATCTCAGCATGACGAATGCAATGAGCACGGATTATCAGATCCAGTGGGCGCCGGTGCCTACGCGTGCCCTCGTCATTTCGGTGGCGACGCTGGGAGTGCCGGTCCTGGCCGTTTACCTGCTGCCCGCCACCAGCAACTGCGAGTTGCTCGTGTGGCTGCTCGCGCTGGTGCCGGCTTTCCTGCTGGCGTACTACCGCGGCTGGCGGGGCGTGGCGGTGGCCATGGCGGCCGGCATGGCGGTGATTTCCCTGGGCCAGGCCTTGCTGGTGCTGTTCCACGAGTCCGTGGACAACTGGGGCCTGATCGCTTACGTGCTGACCGTGTTCATCGGCGTGGGGCTGGGCATCGGCTGGGTGTCGGAGCTGCTCCACCGGGAGCGGGCGAAGGCGGAGTGGCTGGCCTACACCGACCCGCTGACGGGCCTGCCGAACCGGCGCCAGGGCCAGTTCTTCCTCGACAAGCAGTTCGCGGCCGCCAAGCGCGGGCACGCGCTGGCCGTGGCGTACCTGGATCTGGACGACCTCAAGGCCATCAACGACGAGGGCGGCCACGTGGCCGGGGACCGTGCGCTCCAGGCGCTGGGCGAGGCGCTGCTCGCGGAGACCCGGGAGGCCGAGCTGTCGGCGCGCCTGTCGGGCGATGAGTTCCTGTGCATCCTGCAAACCCAGAGCCCGCAGGACGTGCACATCTTCCTTCAGCGGGTGCGCGAGCGGCTGATGCGGGCCGGCGGGGGCCGCCCGTTGACGTTCAGCGCGGGCATCGCGGTGTACGGGGCCGGCGTGGCCACGCCCGGCCACCTCGTCGAGCTGGCGGACCGGGCCATGTACGATGCCAAGGGCAGCGGCGGGGAGGCGGTGGCGGTGACCCTGTCCCGCCGGCGCCAGCCGTCGGCGTGATCCGGGCGGCGTGATCAGCGGCGGCGGCGAAGCCGTCTAGCGTTCGCCGCCGTTCAGCTCCCGGCCCAGATACCGGGCGATCTCCTCTTCCACCCAGAATTGCGGCGACCACGGCGTCCCGGCGACGAAGCCCACGTGGCCGCCTCTGCGCGTGAAGCCCACGGTGAGGGCCGGGTTGTCGCGCGCCGCCGATTCGGGGAGCACCGCCTCCGGTTGGAACGGGTCGTCGCGGGCCTGGAGCAGGAGCGTGGGCGTGCGGATCTCCGGCAGCCGCGGCCCGGAGCTGCAGCGCCGGTAGTAGTCCAGCGCGTTGGCGAAGCCCGCGATGGGCGCGGTGGCCGCGTCGTCGAACGCCCAGAGCGTCCGGGCCCGCAGCGCCGCCTCCACGTCGATGACGCCCGCCAGCAACGACGACTTCGCCCGGACCTTCCGCCGCAGCCCGCGCAGGAAGTAGGCGGTGTAGATGCGGCCCATGGGGCCGCGCTGGATGGCCCGGGCACCCTCCGCCAGGTCGAACGGCGCGGACACCGCCACCGCCGCCCGCACCGGCGCGGCGCCGCCCTCCTCCGCCAGGAACTTCAGCAGCACGTTCCCGCCCAGCGAGTAGCCCACCGCGCCCAGCCGCCGCCCGGGCCAGCGCCGCCGAAATACGGCCAGCACGTGCCGCAGGTCGTCCGTCTCGCCCGAATGGTAGAACCGCACCGCGCGGTTCGGCTCGCCGCTGCAGCCTCGGAAATTGAGACCCACCGCGTCCATCCCGCGTTCCAGCAGCCACCGGTACGTGAGCAGCATGTAGCGCCGCCGGGCGGAGCCTTCCAGCCCGTGCAGCACGACGACCAGCGGCCGGTCCGCGTCCGTCCGCACGTCCGCGGTGAAGTCCAGGTCCAGGAAGTCGCCGTCCGGTGTGTCGATGCGCTCCCGCCGCAGCGCCACCGCCACCCGCGGCCGGATCACCTTGCCGCCCACCGTCTGCGCGTGCGGCGACCGGAGCCACCAAGGCGCCCGGAACGGCGCCGGCGCGGCTGCGTCATCGGCGCGTTGAGTGTCGTCCATGTCGTCGTCGTGGATCGGGAGCGTTCGGTGCGAGTCAGGCTCACCCGGCCGCAAGGTACGCGCCCGCCACGCGCTCCGGCCACCGCCCGCCGCCCCCGTCACCCCGCGTAGCGCCCCGCCCCCGCCGCCCCTTACAATGCCCACCACGCAACCGGCGCGCCCGGTGCCGGGTACACGGAACGCGCCCCGTGCCCCGAACGGCGCCCGCGCCCCGCGCGACGCCCCCGGACCGGAAACGAAGACGAAAACAGCTCCGACGGCGAACACGACCCCGACGACGAAGACGACGTGAAGGACCGCATCCTCATCCGCAACGCCCGGCAGCACAACCTGAAGGGCATCGACCTGGAGCTGCCGCGTCGTGCCTTCGTCGTGGTGACGGGCCCCAGCGGCTCCGGCAAGTCGTCGCTGGCGTTCGACACCGTCTACGCCGAGGGCCAGCGCCGCTACGTCGAGTCGCTGTCCACCTACGCCAAGCAGTTCCTGGAGCGGATGGAGAAGCCGGCGGTGGACTTCATCGATGGTATCAGCCCCGCCGTGGCCATCGAGCAGAAGAACCCCACCAAGTCCAGCCGCTCCACCGTGGGCACGGCCACCGAGGTCCACGACTACTTGCGCCTCCTGTTCGCCCGCGCCGGCCGCACCCACTGCCCCCAATGCGGCCGCCACGTCCAGCCCGACACCGTCCAGTCCGCCACCGACGCGGTCCTCGCCCTGCCCGACGGCGCCCGCTTCATGGTCACCTTCCCCATGCCCCTGAGCGCCCGGGCCAAGCACGCCACCGTCATCGAGAACCTGCGCGCCCTGGGCTTCGTGCGCGTACTGGTCAACGGCGAAACGCTGGACCTGGATGGGGAGGCCGCCGATCCGGAGACGCTGGGCCACGATCTGGCCGCCACCCCCGAGCTGCTGGTGGTCGTGGACCGCCTCGTCGTCGGCCCCGACATCGCGGAGCGCCTGGCCGATTCGCTGGCCACGGCGTTCGCAGAGGGGGAGGGAGAGGCCGCCGTGATCCTCCCGGAGGGCGCGGGGGAAGCATCACGCGGACGCGGAGAAGGCGGGGGACCAACAGAGAGCGCGGGGGAAGCATCACGCGGACGCGGAGAAGGCGGGGGACCAACAGAGAGCGCGGGGGAAGCATCACGCAGAGGCGCAGAGAGCGCAGGGGAACGCGACGACGGTCGGATGCTGTTCACGGAACGCTTCCGCTGCCCCGACCACCCGGACGTCAAGTTCGCCGATCCCAGCCCGCGCTTGTTCTCGTTCAACAACCCGTACGGGTCCTGCCCGGAGTGTACGGGCTTCGGCGCGGTGCTGGAGTACGATGAGTCGCTCATCGTGCCCAACCCGGACCGGTCGCTGAAGGACGGGGCGGTGGAGCCGTGGGAGATGCCGCGCTACAAACGGCAGCGGCAACGGCTGCTGGAGTACGCGCGGGAGGCGGGCGTGTCCACGACCGTGCCGTGGAAGGACCTGCCGGAGCGCTTCCGCAAGGCGGTGCTGCGCGGGTCCCGGGCGCGGGGCGCGCGCAGCCGGTTCCAGGGCGTGTTCCCGTTCCTCCGCTCCAAGGAGAAGAAGCGCTATAAGCAGTACATCCGCGTGTTCCTGCGCCGGTACCAGCTGGCGAAGACGTGTCCGTCGTGCGGCGGCGCCCGCCTCCGCCCCGAGGCGCTCCAGGTGCACGTCGCGGGCGAGCACATCGGCCAGGTCACGGCGCGCACCATCACCGACGCCCGGGCTTGGATCGCGCGGGTCCGCGGCGACGACGCGGACGGCGGTGACCGCGGCGACGCCGGCGAGGCCGGGGAGGCCGGCGAGGCGGCGCTGTCGAGCCAGGAGCGGGACATCGCCGCGCCTATCCTGCGGGAGCTGGCCGCCCGCCTGGAGTTCCTGGACGAGGTGGGCCTGGGCTACCTGACGCTGGACCGGCTGACGCGCTCGCTGTCCGGCGGCGAGGCGCAGCGTATCGCCCTGGCCAACTCCCTGGGCTCCAGCCTCGTGGACACGCTCTACGTGCTGGACGAGCCCACCATCGGCCTGCACCCCCGCGACAACGACCGGCTGATCCACCTCCTCAAGCGCCTCCGCGACGCCGGCAACTCCGTCCTCGTCGTGGAGCACGACCCGGCCGTCATCTCCGCCGCCGACCACGTCGTGGAGCTGGGGCCCGCCAGCGGCGAGAAGGGCGGCACCGTCGTCTTCGAAGGCAGCTACGACGAGCTGCGCACCGCCGACACCGCCACCGGCCACTACATCGGCGGCGACGACGGCGCTGCGCCACGCTCCCGCCGCCGGCCCGTCGACCGGGCGCGGCTGCGCCTCGAGGGCGCCCGCCTCCACAACCTCGCCGGCATCGACGTGTCCATCCCGCTCCACACCCTCACCGTGGTCACCGGCGTCAGTGGCAGCGGCAAGAGCACCCTCGTGCACGACGTCCTGTACCGCGCCCTGGAGCGCGAGCTGTCGGGCGAGACCAGCGCGAAGCAGTACCTGGGCGAGGCGGTGGGACGGGTGGAGCGGCTGGAGGGCGCCGGCCAGCTGGACGCCGTGGCGCTGGTGGACCAGTCGCCCATCGGCCGCACCCCGCGCTCCAACCCCGTGACGTACATCAAGGCGTTCCACTACATCCGTGACCTGTTCGCCCAGCAGCCCCTGGCGAAGGAGCGCGGCTACAAGCCCGGCCACTTCTCCTTCAACGTGAAGGGCGGCCGCTGCGAGACCTGCAAGGGCGACGGCATGGTGCAGGTGGAGATGGTGTTCATGGCCGACGTCTTCGTGCCCTGCGACGTGTGCGGCGGCGCACGCTACCGCAAAGAGGTTCTGGACGTCCGCTACAAAGGTAAGAACATCCGCGACGTCCTCGACATGACCGTGGACGAGGCCATCAAGTTCTTCATCCGCGAGGACCGCCTGGGCCAGACCCTCTGGCACCTCCAGCAGGTCGGCCTCGGCTACCTGCGCCTCGGCCAGGCCGCGCCCACGTTGTCGGGCGGCGAGGCCCAGCGCCTGAAGATCGCCCGCGAGCTGGCGGGCGCAGGGCGGAAGAGGGGCCGCCGCCTCTACATCCTGGACGAGCCCACCACGGGCCTGTCCGGCCCGGAAGTGCGCAAGCTGCTGGACGTGCTCCAGAAGCTCGTGGACGCCGGCCACACCGTGCTGGTCATCGAGCACAACCTCGAGCTCATCCGCGCCGCCGACTGGGTCATCGACCTGGGCCCGGAGGCCGGGCCGGGGGGCGGCGAGGTGGTGGGGGCGGGCAGGCCGGCGGACATCGCGGAGATCGAGGGGAGCTGGACGGGGGCGTGGTTGCGGCGGGGGTGAAGGGGGCGAAGTGGGTTGAAGGGACAGGGCGTTCGTTGCGGAAAGGCTCGTACGTCGTCTATGATTACAGGCTCTACCAGATAATCGGCAAGCGTTGAACACAAACATCGTGATAATCGCGGATCGGGTGCTATAATGGCAGAAGGTTCGCCAGCCTGGAAACGTTATCGGCCATGCTCCAAGCGTGATTGGCTAGAAGAGAGAGGCGAAAAGCCGGGCACGGGGTTATTTTTGCAGAGATCGCGCGAACGGTGAGGGAGTCATGACGGAGATCTTCGAGCGTATCACGGTGAACCCCAAACAATGTGGTGGGCGGCCTTGCATTCGCGGCATGCGAATTCGAGTGGTGGATGTTCTGGACTTGTTGGCGTCCGGGCTCACCGCCGAACAGGTGGTGGAAGAACTGCCTGACCTCGAGGTGGCAGACGTCGAGGCCGCGTTGCGCTTCGCGAGCCGGCGCCTTGACCATCCGATTCTGGCCGCGTGAAGCTCTGGCTGGATGCCCAGCTCCCACCTGCCTTGTGCGGCTGGCTCAAGGCCGAGTACGGTCTCGACGCCGTCGCCGTCCGAGACCTCGACATGGTCAGAAGTGAAGACCCGGGAATCTTCATGGCAGCTCGGGAACGGGCGGATGCCGTGATGACCAAGGACCGAGATTTTGTTGAACTGGTCAATCGGCTCGGTCCTCCGCCGAAGGTCATCTGGATCACCGCAGGCAACACAACCAACCAACACCTCAAGACGATTCTGTCGTCGACCCTGGCCGATGCCCTGGAAGCGCTCGAAGGCGGGGAGTCGCTGGTCGAAATCCAAACGCCTTCCTGACACCCGGCCGAGGGGTGCGGGAGCTACCCCAGGCCCGCACGGCCGATAACAATCGGCTGGCGCCTGCGTTCGCTTCGCTCACTCCGGAGAACCTCCCTCGCCTGCGGCTCGGGAGGTCGCCAGCCTGGAAACGTTAGACGCGATTGCTTAGAAAAGGCTAAGTGTCGATTCGAACTCTGATCTTCGAAAAGATCAACGCCTTGGCTCTTGCCGCGGCCCGATCGGTGTCAGACACGCGCATTATTCAAGGCATGGCAGTGTACCTCTCAGCACCAGACGGCGCCGATGTTGAGGAGCAGTTTTCAAAGGTGGCGGGCGCCTTGTCGCTGTTGGAGAAAGCTGATCCCATCCGTTTTCAACGTTTCAAAGCCGCTTTCGCGTCAATCCTTGTTTTTGAAACCGACAACAGCAATGCGGTCGTCGAGCGGGATTCGGACACGGGACTCTTCGGGGGCTACGTGCCGGGCTTCCCTGGCGCCCATTCCCAAGGCGCTTCGTGACCTGGGGTTTGAATAGGTTTGGCAACGGGGACCTCACAACCATCATTGCTCCGCCAGATCTTCAGGGACATCGGCGTGGAACCTGAGGAGTTCTTGAAGCACGGGTGATCCTCTGGTCCGGACCACGATCTGATAACAAACGCCTGCCGCCTGCGTTCGCTTCGCTCCCTCCGGAGAACCCGGCCGTCAGCCGGCGGGAGCTGGGAAGGAAACCGGCGGGCTGAGATCCTGCCCTCCCTGGAAGTATCGGCGTGCAGGGTTCGCCAGCCTGGAAACGTCGCCCGGCATTGGCACGGGCAGGCAGCTTGGGGCAACCGGATCAATGCCGTTGCGTAGCGGGGCCACTCGGGTGCAGGTTCGCTAAACTTGCATCGGTGTGAAGGATACGCGACACGAGGGGGCCCGATGAAGAGGTCGTCGTCGTCTTTGGCGCACTGGGCGAGCTTGACCGGCTTCTACGTTCTCCATGCTTGCGTGCTCTTGCTGTGTGGGTATGACTGGGGCTGGTGGCAGGCGTGGGCCTACTCTCTCCTCTTCGTCTCTTCAGGAATCGGCTGGCGACTCTGGGCTGAGCGACGGCATCCGGGAATGATGGCGGAACGGGCGCAACTCTCCAGGGCTCCGGGCATCAAGTCCTGGGATAGACTCCTTGCCCCGCTGATGGCGTTGAGCCTGGGCTTGCCCCTGTTCGTCGTGGCCGGGCTGGATCACCGCTTCGGGTGGTCGCCGCACTTCCCGAGCTGGCTCAACATCCTCGGATTGGTGTTGGCTGCGGCAGGCTACTCGTTTGCAGGGTGGGCGTTCCTGGAGAACCGCTTCTTCTCGGCCGTGGTGCGCATCCAATCGGAGCGTGGCCATGTGGTGTGCGACACCGGCCCGTACAGGATTGTCCGGCATCCGGGCTACTCGGGAAGCGTTCTGGCCCCGTTCGCCATGGTGCTGGCATTGGACTCGGTGTGGACCCTGATTCCGGCGACGGCGGCCGTCGTCATCGCCGTGGCGAGGACTTCCCTCGAAGACCGCACGCTGCAGGAGGAGCTGCCGGGGTACCGGGAATACGCCGACCGCGTCCGCTACCGCTTGATTCCGGGGATCTACTGATCGACCGCGCGGACGATCGGCGCGCGACCTCTCATGAGCGCTACGGGTGGCCTGACCGGCGCAGCCTGAAGCGGCCCCCGATTCTCGAACGGTCGAGGGGAGCGGGAGCGGAATTCGTTCGAGTGATCGATGCGGCCTTCTCCGCGATCCGGCGAAATCCGGGGTCGGCGCACGGAGGACCAGCCCCCGGGAGGATTCCATCATGATGAACGTCGTGCTGTTCGGGGCCACGGGCATGGTGGGGTCGGGCGTGCTGCTGGAGTGCCTGGACGACCCGCGCGTCGCGTCGGTGCTGGTGGTGGGCCGCCGCTCCTGCGGCGTCACGCACCGGAAGCTGACGGAGGTCCTGCACGACGACTTCTTCGACTACAGCGCCCTGGGCGCGCGCCTGTCCGGCCTCGACGCCTGCTTCTTCTGTCTGGGTGTCTCGGCCGCCGGGATGAAGGAGGCGGAGTACACGCGCCTGACCCACGACCTGACGCTGGCGGCCGCCCGCGCACTGCTGGACCGGAACCCCGACATGGTGTTCTGCTACGTGTCCGGCCTGGGGACGGACAGCACGGAGTCGGGCCGGGCCATGTGGGCAAGAGTGAAGGGCCGCACGGAGAACGCGCTGCGGGCCATGCCGTTCCGTGGGGCGTACATGTTCCGGCCGGGCTTCATCCAGCCCCTGAGGGGGGTCCGCTCCCGCACCCGCCTCTATGCCGCGCTCTACCGCGTCGCCGGGCCGTTGTTCCCGCTGCTCAGGCGCCTCTTCCCCCGCCAGGTTACCACCAGCGTGCGCGTCGGCCGGGCCATGATCCGGGTGGCGGCGGAGGGCCACGCGAGCCCGATCCTGGAGAGCGACGTCATCGATGGGCTGGGCGCACAGTGATCATCGGGGTCGACGCTGATGCGGCGCCCCGGGGCGTGACGGGCGTCCTCCTCCGGGCCGCGAAGCGGCTGTGCAACCGCACCATTCGCCCCGCACGCCCATCGGACGTACAATGGCGGAGGCGGATCCCTGGCCTCACCCGCCGTCGTTCTCAAATACTCTGCCTGGAGGGCGCGTGCTCCGGCCGCTCGGCTACGTCGCGGCGATGGCCGTCGTGATCCTCAACGCGTGGGGGTACCCGTACTGGGATCCCCGGCTCCAGATCGGGGATCGAACCGTGGTGGGCGTCTGGGCGGACGACCTGGAGGTGTGGCGGGTGAGGGTCCTGTCGCGGAGTGTGCGTCAATGAGCGAGAGAAACCCCGACGTCGATGCGTTCCTGGACCGTGCCGGGCACTGGCAGGAAGAGTTCAGGCAGCTCCGGCGGATCGCCCTCGACTGCGGGCTGACCGAAGCGCTGAAGTGGCGTCTGCCCTGCTACACCCATGGCACCGGCAACGTCGTCATCATCCAGGGCTTCAAGGAATACTGCGCGCTGATGTTCTTCAAGGGCGCCCTGTTGAAGGACGCCGATGGCATTCTGTCCACGCCCGGGAAGACGCAGGCGGGTCGCCAGATCCGGTTCACCGGCGCTCGCGAGATCGCCGAGCTGGAGCCCGTCGTGAAGGCCTACATCCAGGAAGCCATCGAAGTGGAGAAGGCCGGCCTGAAGGTGAAGCTGAAGAAGACTTCGGAATTCCCGATCCCCGAGGAGTTCCAGGAGAAGTTGGACGAGATGCCCGCCTTGAGGGCGGCGTTCGAGGCGCTGACGCCGGGACGGCAGAGGGCCTACATCGTCCATTTTTCCACGCCGAAGCGATCCGCCACCCGGACCTCGCGGGTCGAGAAGAACGTGGAACGGATCCTCGACGGAAAGGGGCTGAACGACCGGTAGCTCCCCCGGCCGGCCGCCGCATCGACGTCTCTCACCCGAAGGAGGCACCGTGCCCAGCGAGGGATTCCTGACGTGGTTCCGTGAGCGGAAGCATACTTGGCGCACCCTGTTCGCCGGCGCGCTGCTGCTGAGCACTATCGCCTTCGCGGTCTCCTTCGGCCGCGATGTCGGCCAGGTCATCAGCCTGAGCGGGGCCACCCGACCGTGGGCGGTGGGCCTGCTGTCCATCACCTTCCTCATTGCGGCCCTGAAGGAAGCCCTGGAACGCCTTCCGAGCTTCCTTGCCTACGTGCGATCCGGCGAGGCGAAGGAGTATTACAAGCTGCTGGTGTTCTCGTTCGTCACCACGATGAGCATCAGCCTCGCTTTCGTCGTCATTGCCCGGGGCACTTCTCCGGAGCCGCCCGCGCCGCCGGAAGCCCCCCGCTACACGGTGCTCTTCACGCAGCCGTCCCGGGCCGCCCTGTCCTTCAGCATCCCCTTCGGCGAGGAAGCGGCAGAATGCACCATGCGGCGGAACGACCCGTGCCTCACGGGGCTCCGGCCCACGGAAGCGGCGGTCCAGTTCCTCGATTCCCTCGTCCAGGGCCTGAAGACCTGCGCGACGGGAGAGGCGGCGGTCCTGCTGGAGGTGCGGGGCTTCGCCAGCTCCTCTCTCTTCGCCGATTCCCTCGCCTCCGACAGCCTCAACACCGCCCTCGCCAACCGGAGAGCGGACGTGGTCGCCGAGCACATCAGGAGTCGAGCCGGGGGCGTCGGGGACGTTCGTGTCCAAAGCGTCCACTGGCAGGACTATGCCGCCATGGCCCACGCCGTGGGCGTGCGGGACCGGGACCGCCGGACGGGCCGGTTCATTCCGGAGCGAGGACTGATGAGCCGGCGAGTGTCCGTGGACCTCGTGGACGCCGGCGACTGCCGGCTTTCACTATTGCCCGACTGATCGTTCGCCGCCCCATGTACATGCGCGTGCGGGCACCCCACATTCCGGTACGGAACGCGCCGGGCGCACCCGCGCCGATCATGGAGCCGGAGGAGATCCGCTGAGCGGCAGCCCGCCGAAGGTCACCGTCCTGATGCCGTGCCGCGATGCCGGAGAGCACATCGGCGCGGCCATCGACTCTCTCCGTTCGCAGAGCTTCGAGGACTTCGAGGTGGTGGCCGTGGACGACGGCTCCACGGACGACACGTTCGCGCAGCTGTACCGCTGGGCGCAGGACGACGGCCGGGTGCGCGTGGTCCAGAGCCACGGCCGGGGCCTGGTGGCCGCGCTGTCCGCCGGCCTGGCGGGCGCGCGGGGCGAGTACGTGGCGCGCATGGACGCGGACGACGTCGCGGACCTCGACCGTTTCCGGAAGCAGGTGTCTCTGCTGGATGAGCGGCCGCGCCTGGCCGCGTGCGGCAGCCTGGTGGAGTACTTCCCGCCCGAATCGGTCCAGGACGGCGCGCGGCGCTACGAAGCGTGGCTGAACGGCCTCGTGGAGCCGGACGACATCGCACGGGACATCTTCGTGGAGTGCCCGATGCCGCACCCCACTCTCATGGTCCGGCGCCACGTGCTGCTGGCCGTCGGTGGGTACCGGGACATGGGCTGGCCGGAAGACTATGACCTGGTGCTGCGCCTGTGGGCCGCCGGACACCCCCTGGCGAAGGTGCCGGAGGTGCTGCTCCGGTGGCGGGAGAGCCCCGGACGCCTGTCCCGCCGCGACGACCGCTACTCGCCCGACGCGTTCCGGCGCGTCAAGGTCCATTTCCTGTCGCGCACGCTGCTGCTGTCCCGGCGCGGCGCCGTGGTGTGGGGCGCGGGGCCGTTGGGCAAGGAGTTCGCCCGGGAGCTCCAGCGCCAGGGCGTGGCGGTGAGCGCGTTCGTGGACCTGGACCCGCGCAAGATCGGCCAGGAGATCCACGGCGCTCCGGTCATCGCTCCCGACGACGTGGACCGGTTCCGGGCGTCGCTGGCCGTGGCGGCGGTGGGCCAGAACGGGGCGCGGGAGGAGATCCGGGCGGACCTGCGCCGGCGTGGATGGGCGGAGATGCGGGACTTTTGCGCGGTGGCGTGAATCGCATGGACGAGCTGCAGAACCAGTATCGGATGGCATTGCCGGCGCGGATCGCGGCGCTGGCCCTGGCACGCGACATGGTGGACGAGGAGCCGGAGGCGAAGGCGTCGTTGCGGCGCATGGCGCACCGGCTGCGGGGGTCGGGCGGCACCTACGGCTTTCCTGAGATCAGCGAAGCGGCGGCGGCCGTGGAAGACGCGGGCGACCCGGATCTGCTCCACGTGACCGATGTTCTGCTGAGCGTGCTGCGGGCCGTGGCGGCCGACGGCACAGACTCGGCGTCCAGGATCCTGGTGGTGGAAGACGAGCCGACCAGCGCCCTGCTGGTCGAGGCCACGCTGGACGGTGCGGGGCGCGGCGTGGTGGTCGCCCACACCCTGGCCGAGGCCGAGCGGGCACTGGACGAGTATCGGGTGGCGCTCGTCGTCCTGGACCTGGTGCTGCCGGACGGCGACGGGCGCAGCTTCCTGGTCCAGCTTCGGGACCGGCCGGACACCGCGACGGTGCCGGTCATCGTGCTGTCCGGCAAGATCGGCCCGGGCCCCAAGGCGGAGTGCTTCGCCCTGGGGGCGGACACGTTCATCGAGAAGCCCGTCCAACCGGACGTGCTGCGCGCGGCCGCGGCGGCCAAGCTGGAGAGCGTGACGACGGACCTGCCCCTGCCCGGGCGCGATCCTTTGACAGACCGGCTGAACCGGTCCGGGCTCCGCGACGTCTTCGTGGAGATCCTGGACCGCTGCCGGGAGGAGCGGCGGCCGCTGTCCGTCGCGCTGCTCGGCCTCGATGGCTTCCTGGACACGGTGGAACGATTCGGCGCGGGCGCAGCGGAGACGGCGCTGGCGCGAGCGGCGGACCTGGTGGACGGCGCGCTGGGCACGGACGACCTGGTGGGCCGCTGGGGCGGCGCCGAGTTCCTCGCCCTTCTGCCCGGGATGACCCTCCCGGTGGCGACGAAGGCGGTGGAACGCGCCGTGGCCGCCGTCGCCGCGACCCCTATGCAGGCGCCGGGCGGCGCGCAGTTCAGTGTGACCTTCTCGGCAGGCGTGGCCGGGGCGAACCCGGACCGGGACCTGGACGGAACCCTCGAGGAGCTGGGACGGCTGCTGCACCTCGCCCGGCGGGAGGGGCCCGGCCGGGTCAACGGCGAGGATGCCGAGGTGGCCGAGCCTGCGCCCACCGTGGTCGTTGCGGAAGATGACCCGCTGGTGGTGTCGCTGCTCCGGCACCGGCTGGAACGGGAAGGGTTCCGCGTCGTCGTGTTCGAAGACGGCGCCAACCTGGTGGAGGCCGCCGCCGGACTTCGGCCCTCCGTCGCCATCCTGGACGTCAAGATGCCCGGGCTGGACGGGTTCCACGTGCTGCAGCGCCTCCGGGCCACTCCGTCGTTCGCGGGCGTGCCCGTCCTGATGCTCACGTCCATGGGCTCCGAACGCGACATCGTGCGGGCGTTCGAGCTGGGGGCGGACGACTACGTGCTCAAACCCTTCTCGCCCGTCGAGCTGCTGGCCCGGGTGCGCCGCCTCGTGGAGGACGCGTGAGGATTCTGCTGGTGGATGACGATCCCGAGATCCGCCTCGTGGGCCGCCTCGCGCTCTCCGCCGGCGGACGGAACGAGGTGCTTCTCGCCGGCGATGGCCCGCAGGGGCTGGAAATGGCCCGCGCCCGGTCGCCCGACGTGGTGGTGCTGGACGCCTTCATGGACGGCATGGATGGGCCGGAGGTGCTCAGAGCGCTGCGGGCGGGACCGCAGACCGCAGGCCTGCCGGTGGTCTTCCTGACGGCCCGGACCGCGAAGGAAGACGTGGAATCCCTCGTCTCCCTCGGGGCGCTCGGGGTCCTGCCGAAACCCTTCGACCCCGCCTCGCTTCTGTCCCGGCTCGAGGCCATCCTGCGCGCCCGGTGATGTCCGGCCCCCTCGCCCGCTGGCTCGCCGTCCCGGTCCACGAGCGTGTCCTGATCGCGATCATCGCCGCGTGTCTCCTGCTCCTGGGCCTCACGTTCCTGTTCGCGCTGCTGACGCTGGTGCTCCGGTTCCGGAACGTGCGCCGTTCCCGCCGCTGGGCGCGGCTCGAGGCGGCGTGGCAGGGGCCCGTGCTGGATGCGCTGACGGGCGGCGCGCCGCCCGGGCAGGTGTACGGCCTGGTCGGCCCGAAGGAACGGCTCTACTTCGTCGGCTACCTGGTGCGGTTCGCCCGGCGCGTGCGGGGCGATGAGCGGCAGACGCTGAGCCGGCTGGCGGAGCCGTACCTGGACCTGGTTGCCCGGCAGATCCACGGCCGCCGGGATGCCGAGCGGCGGGCCCGCGCGGTGCAGACGCTGGGGCTGCTGGCACCGGAGCGGTACGCGGGCACCCTCCTCGCCGCGCTGGACGACCCGTCGCCACTGGTCGCCATGGTGGCGGCGCGCGCCCTCTGCTCGCAGGCTCACCCGGAACATGCGCCGCCGGTGCTGGCGCACATGGATCGTTTCCACAACTGGGACACCGCCTTTCTCGCCTCCATGCTGGCGGACATGGGAGCGCCCGTCGCGCCCGGCGTGGTGGCGGCTCTGGCGGACGATGAACGGCCGGCGCGGGTTCGGACCATTGCGGCGGACGCGCTGCGGCGCCTGAACCATCTGCCGGCGGCGGACGTGGGCGCGGCCGTGCTGGCCACGGCCTCCGACGTGGACCTGCTGGCGGCGACGCTCCGGCTGCTGGCGCACGTCGGGACGGCGGAGCACCTGCCGTCCGTCCGGCGGCTGATCGATCATCCGGCCATGGCCGTGCGCGCCACGGCGGCTACGGCCCTGGGCCGCCTGGGCGATCGCCACGACGTGGGGCTTCTCCAGCTTGCCCTGGACGACCCGTCCATCTGGGTGGCCATGCACGCCGCGCGGGCGATCCTGGCCGTGGGGGCCGCGTCCGTGCTCCGGGCGACGGCCGACTCGCTGCACCCCCGGGCCGCTGTGGCCCGGGAAGCGCTGGAGGGCGCGGCCGTATGATGGGCGCCGCGGTCGAGACGCTGCACGCGTTCAACGACGTGGTACTCGTGTATTTCATCCTGCTGAACGGGGTGTACCTGGCCATGAGCCTGGTGGCGTTCGGCGCGCTCCGCCGCTATGCCCGCCGCCTCGACAGCGTCGACGTGGGGGAGCTGATCCGCTCCGCGGGGGCGCCGCCCATCACGGTCATCGCTCCGGCGTACAACGAGGAAGCCATCTGCGTGGAGGCCGTCCGCTCCCTGCTCCTGCTCGAGTATCCCGAATACGAGATCCTGGTGGTCAACGACGGGTCGACCGACCGGACGCTGGATCGCCTGACGGAAGCGTTCGACCTGGTGCCGGCGTTGCGCGTGCCCACGGCCGACCTGCCCACCGAGGCGGTGCGGGGCGTCTTCCGCAGCCGGCAGGAGCCCGCTCTGTGGGTCATCGACAAGGAGAACGGCCGCAAGGCCGACGCGATGAACGCCGGCATCAATTTCTGCCGCACGCCGTTCTTCTGCGCCATCGACGCCGACGGCGTGCTGGAGCGCCAGGCGCTGATGCGCGTCGTCCGGCCGTTCCTGGAGGATGCCAGCACCATCGCCGCCGGCGGCATCATCCGCGTCGTGAACGGCTCGCGCGTGGAGCGGGGCGTCGTCCGGGATGTGCGCCTGCCGCGCAACCACGCCGCCCGGGTGCAGGTGCTGGAGTACCTGCGCGCCTTTCTCGGGGGCCGCATGGGTTGGGAGGCGCTGGACTCCATGCTCATCATCTCGGGCGCGTTCGGCCTGTTCCGGCGTGCCACCGTGGTGGAGGCGGGCGGCTACTGGACCGGGACGGTGGGCGAGGACATGGAGCTGGTGGTGCGGCTGCACCGGCGGGCCCGGGAGAAGGGGGAGCGGTACCGCGTCGCGTTCGTGCCCGACCCCGTCGCCTGGACGGAGGCGCCGGAACGGCTGCGGTCCCTCGGCCGCCAGCGCGACCGTTGGCAGCGCGGCCTGATCCAGGCCCTGACGCGCCACCGCCGCATGCTGCTCAATCCGCGCTACGGACGCATCGGCATGTTCGCGTTCCCGTATTTCTTCTTCCTGGAAATGTGCGGGCCGCTCATCGAGCTGGGCGGGTACGTCTCCTTCGCCGTGACGGTGGCGTTGGGCACGGTCTCGTGGCTGTTCATCGTTGCCTTCCTCCTGGTGGCCTTCTTCCTCGGCATGGTCCTGTCCGTCGCCGCCGTGGCCATGGAGGAGCTCAGCTTCCGGCGCTACCATCGCACGTCCGACCTGCTGCGCCTCTTCCTCGTGGCCGTCCTGGAGAATTTCGGCTACCGGCAGCTTTCCACCTGGTGGCGCGTGAAGGGGACGCTCACCGCGTTCCGGAAGACGGCCGTCTGGGGGACGATGGAACGGATCGGATTCGGCACGGAGGACACCCGATGACGAGGCACGGCCCCACGCCTTCCGCGCTACGCGCCGCGCTCGCCGCGGCCGCGCTGTCTCTCGCCGTCCATGCCGTGGTGCCGGCAGGCGCGGCGGGCCAGGCGGCTCCGCCGTTGCGGATCGGCCTCAGCGTCGGCGCCGAGCACTTCGCCAGCAGCAATCCCATCTGGACCAGCTGGTGGCGCCTCGCCGCCACCGCGCAACGCAGGTTCGACCGGGGCGCGCTGGTCCTGGAAACGTCGGACCACCGAAGGTTCGGCCGGTGGGATGCCGCCCTCCGGACGGATGGCTACCTGGACCTGTGGCCCGGCAGCTACGGCAGCCTGCGGGTGCAGGTGGCCCCCGGCGCCCTGGTCATCCCGCGGGCCGACCTGGCGGCGGAGCTCTTCCAGGGCTTCTCCGGCTGGGAGGCGTCCGTCGCCTACCGCCACATGGCGTTCGCCGCGGACAACGTGAACGTGCTGGGCCTGTCCCTGGCCCGCTACGTGGGCGCCTGGTACCTCCAGGCCACCGGCAACGGCGTGCCCGGATCCGCTGGCGAGCCGTGGGCGCTCTCCCTGGTCGGGCGCGTCCGCCGGTACCTGCGTGAGCCCGACGATCTCGTGGAACTGACCGCCGGCACGGGCCGGGAGGTGGTGGTGCTGGGGGGCGGCACCTTCGACCTCCGAACCACGCGGACCGTCGCCGCCAGGTTCCAGACCTACCCGTGGCCGCACATGGGCTTCAGCGCCGGCAGCACGTACACCACCTACGAAGGCGTTCCGCACCGCATCGGCCTGGATCTGGGGCTCCTGCGGCGGTTCTGACGCCCGCTTTGCCACCGGCGGAACGTCCTTCTACCTTTCCCCACCTTCTCGTTCCGTGCCTTCTTCGCACGTCACCCCCGATCGGAGGTGCATCCTGATGAACGGACCTTCCCGCTGGTGGGCGTTCGCGGCCCTGTTCGCCGCCGGCTGCGCCAGCGCCCAGCAGCCCGCGCCGGCGACGCCGCAGGCGCGTTCCGCGACGCCCGAGAATCCGAACGCCGTCTACGAGTCGACGTACCACCCGCTTCCGTCCCGCACCACGCTCATCCGCAACGCCACGGTCCTCACGGCCGCCGGGCCCCGGATCGAGGGCGGATCGGTGCTCATCCAGGACGGCAGGATCGCCGCCGTGGGCCGCGACATCAACGCGCCGGCCGACGCCGTGGTCATCGATGGGACCGGCAAGTGGGTCACGCCCGGCCTCATCGACGACCACTCGCACCTGGGCGTGTACGCCGCCCCGGGCGGCAACGCCCTCTCCGACGGCAATGAGGCCACCAACCCGAACACCGCCGAGGTCTGGGCCGAGCACTCCGTCTGGCCCCAGGACCCCCAGTTCGCCCTGGCCCTCGCCGGCGGCGTCACAACGATCCAGCTCCTGCCCGGCTCCGCCAACCTGTTCGGCGGACGCACCGTCGTGGTCAAGAACGTGCCCGCCCGCACCGTGCAGGACATGAAGTTCCCCGGCGCGCCGTACGGCCTCAAGATGGCCTGCGGCGAGAACCCCAAGCGCGTATACCAGAACCGCGGCCCGTCCACCCGCATGGGCAACATCGCGGGCTACCGCGAGGCGTTCATCCAGGCCCAGGACTACCGCGACCGCATGGAGCGCTGGCAGGAGAGCGGCGCCGATCCCGCGAAACGGCCCATGCGCAACCTCAAGCTGGAGACGCTGGCCGGAGCGCTGAGCGGCGACCTGATCGTCCACTGGCACTGCTACCGCGCCGACGACATGGCCGAGGCCATGGCCGTCGCCCGCGAGTTCCACTTCCACATCGCCACGTTCGAGCACGCCGTGGAGGCGTATAAGATCCCCGACCTGCTCAAGCAGGCGGGCGTGTGCGCCAACATGTGGGCCGACTGGTGGGGCTTCAAACAGGAGGCGTACGACGGCACCCAGCAGAACATGGCGCTGGTCAACGCCGCCGGCGCGTGCGCCATCATCCACTCGGATGACCCCAACGGCATCCAGCGGCTGAACCAGGAGGTGGGCAAGGCCATCGCCGCGGGCCGCCGCATCGGCATCGACGTCCCCTACGAGGACGCCATCCAGTGGGCGACCATCAACCCGGCCGGCGCCCTCGGCATCGCCGACAGGACCGGCTCGCTGGAGCGGGGCAAGATGGGCGACGTCGTGCTGTGGACCGGCGACCCGTTCAGCGTCTACAGCCACGCGGAGAAGGTCTTCATCGACGGCGCCCTGGTCTATGACCGCGACGACCCCAGCCGCCAGCCCGTGAGCGACTTCCTCGTGGGCAATGAGCCGAGCCAGAACGAAGGGAGGCAGCCATGAGCGCCGCGAGCCTCAGGACCGCCACGGCCGCGGCCGGCACGACGACGGGCTCCACCGTGCGCCCGCTCGTCCGCACCCTCGCCGCCGCAGCGTTCGCCGCCGCGCTGGCCGTCTTCCCGGCGCAGGCGCCCGCACAGACCGTCGTCATCACCAACGCCCGCGTCTATCCTGTGTCCGGGCCCATGATCGAGCGCGGCAGCGTGCTCATCCGCGACGGCAGGATCGCAGCCGTCGGCGCCGATGTGCAGGTGCCCCAGGGCGCACGCGTCATCGACGGCTCCGGCAAGGTGGTCACGCCCGGGCTGCTGGACTCCAACACCCAGATCGGGCTGGTGGAGATCGGGGCCTACCCCAACACCAACGACATGCGCACCTCGGACGACCGCATCACCGCGGCGTTCGATCCGGTGGACGGGCTCAACCCGCGCTCCACGATCATCCCCGTGACGCGCATCGAGGGCATCACCCGCGCTGTCGTTGCACCGTCGGCCGCCGGCTCCATCATCGCCGGCCAGGGCCTGCTCATCGACCTGGCCCCCGGCTCCGCCATGGACATGGTGGAGAAGGACCCCGTCGCCATGTTCGCCGTGCTGGGCGAGGGCGGCTCGGCACGCGCCGGCGGCGCCCGCGGCGCCGCGTCCCTGCGCCTGCGCGAGATCCTGGAAGACGCCCGCGACTACGCCGCCAACACCACGGCGTACCAGCGCAACCAGCGGCGCGACTACTCCGTCAGCCGCCTCGACCTCCAGGCCCTCGTGCCCGTCGTCCAGGGCAAGATGCCCCTGGCCATCGAGGCCGATCGCGCCAGCGATATCCTCACCGCCATCCGGCTCAGCAGGAAGTACGACTTCAAGCTGATCCTCCTCGGCGCCGCGGAAGGCTGGACCGTGGCCGGCGACATCGCCAGGGCCGGCGTGCCCGTGATCATCAACCCCATGACCGACGTCCCCGAGTTCGCCGACCTCGCCGCCACCCTCCAGAACGCCGGCCGCATGAGCCGCGCGGGCGTCAACGTCATCTTCGCCAGCTTCACCGCCCACAACGCCCGCAACCTCAAGCAGGAAGCCGGCAACGCCGTCGCCAACGGCATGCCCTTCGACGCCGCCCTCCGCGCCGTCACCCTGGCACCGGCGAAGCTCTGGGGCATCGACGACCACTACGGCAGCCTCGACGTGGGCAAGGACGCCGACGTCGTCGTCTGGGACGGCGACCCCTTCGACGTGCTCACCAACGTGGAACACGTCTTCATCAAGGGCCGGGACATCCCCATCACCTCCCGGCAACTCGAGCTGGCGAAGCGCTACATGGACCTTTCCCGGGCCTGGCCGCCCGCGTACGTGAAGCCCTAGTCGCCACCCACGAAACCCCTCCGCCGCCCCGGCCCCCCGCCGGGGACGGCGGCACGGGGCCACGCCCGCAAGCCCCCCGTCCGGGTGCGGGTGCCGGTGCGGGCCCGAGCCCGGCCGGTTCCCCCGACCCCTGCCCGTGCCCCCACGCGTGACCCCTGCCCGTGCCCGCGCCCCTACCCGAGCCCGAAAAGAGCCCGCCGCCGCACCCCCCCGCGCCGGCTGGAAATTCGCGGCAAATCCCGCTAAAATAATCAGGTTATAGGCGATGGTATCCGACAGCCCCAACCACCAATAAACGGGACGCTGATGGAGACACCCGAGCAGCACGAAAAGGTACTCGCGCGCCTCATTGAAGACGAGATGCGGGAGTCCTTCCTGGACTATTCCATGAGCGTGATCGTGCAGCGGGCGCTGCCCGACGTGCGCGATGGGCTCAAGCCGGTGCACCGGCGCATCCTCTACGCCATGAGCGGGCTGGGCCTGGGGCCGGGCCGGCCGTACAAGAAGTCCGCCACCGTCGTCGGTGACGTGCTGGGCAAGTACCACCCCCACGGGGACATGGCGGTGTACGACGCCCTGGTGCGCATGGTCCAGGACTTCTCCCTGCGCTACCCGCTGGTGGACGGCCAGGGCAACTTCGGCAGCATCGACGGTGACAGCGCGGCGGCCTACCGGTACACGGAGACCCGCCTCGCCCACATCGCCGGCGAGATGCTGGAGGACATCGACAAGGAAACGGTCCGCTTCACGCCCAACTTCGACGACCGGCTGGAGGAGCCGACGGTCCTGCCGGCCCGGCTGCCGAACCTGCTGGTGAACGGCGCGGCGGGCATCGCCGTGGGCATGGCCACCAACATCCCGCCCCACAACCTGCGGGAAGTGGTGAGCGCGGCCATCCACCTGATCGACAACCCGGACGCGGCCGTCGTGGACCTGATGCAGCACATCCAGGGGCCCGACTTCCCGACGGGCGCCTACCTGCACGGCCGGGACGCCATCCGGGAGGCGTACGAGACGGGCCGCGGCCGGCTGGTGATGCGGGCGGACGCCGAGATCGAGATGGACGACGACGGCGACGCGCGCATCATCGTGCGCGAGATCCCGTTCATGGTGAACAAGTCACGCATGATCGAGCAGATCGCCGGGCTGGTGCGCGAGAAGAGGGTGACGGAGATCCGGGATCTTCGGGACGAGTCGGACCGGGACGGCATGCGCGTCGTCATCGAGCTGAAGCGGGACGCCATCCCGAACATCGTGCTGAACCAGCTCTACAAGCACACGCAGATGCAGTCCACTTTCGGCGCCATCCTGCTGGCGCTGGTCGATGGCCAGCCGAAGGTCATGAACCTGCGGGAGATCCTGCAGCACTTCGTCGACCACCGCCATGAGGTGGTGGTGAAGCGCTCGGAGTACGACCTGGCCCACGCCCTCGACCGGGAGCACATCCTGGAGGGCCTGAAGGTCGCCGTCGACAACATCGACGAGGTCGTGGATCTCATCAAGTCCTCGCCCGACACCGATACCGCCAGCACCCGGCTACAGGAGACCTTCGAGCTTTCGGAGCGCCAGGCCAAGGCCATCCTGGACATGCGGCTGGCCCGGCTCACCGGCCTCGAGATCGAGAAGCTGGAGAACGAGCTGACGGAGGTTCGCGCCAACATCGAGGACCTGCGCGACATCCTGGGCAACCGGGAACGCCGTTTCAACATCATCAAGGATGAGCTGCGCGCACTGGCCGACAAGTTCGGCGACGAGCGGCGCACGAAGATCGTGGGCGAGACCAGCGACCTGTCTCTCGAGGACCTGATCCCCGACGAGCGCATGGTCGTGACCATCTCCCACGAAGGCTACGTCAAGCGCCTGCCGCTGGACACCTACCGCACGCAGCGGCGCGGCGGCCGCGGGCTCCAGGGCATGCTCACCAGGGACGGCGACTGGGTCGAGCACCTGTTCCTGGCCAACACCCATGACTACCTCATGGTGTTCACCCGCCGGGGCCACTGCTACTGGCTCAAGGTGCACCAGATCCCGCAGGCCGGACGCAACGCCCGAGGCCGGCCCATGATCAACCTGCTGGCCCTGGACCCAAGCGAGCAGGTCGCCGCCGTGGTGCCGGTGCGCGAG
This sequence comes from uncultured Gemmatimonadaceae bacterium, assembly GCA_964619835.1. Taxonomy (GTDB): domain Bacteria; phylum Gemmatimonadota; class Gemmatimonadetes; order Longimicrobiales; family RSA9; genus JARRJS01. The sequence goes on from CAZUFP010000035.1 coordinate 28,714, forward strand.
TTCACCGATGACCGCTCGCTGGTCTTCGCCACCCGCAAGGGCACCGTGAAGAAGACCGCCCTCAGCCAGTACGGCTTCATCCGCGTCACCGGCGTCAACGCCATCAACATCGGCGAGGACGACGAGCTCATCGACGTGCTCATCACCGAGGGCGACGACCAGATCCTGCTGGCCACCCACGAGGGCATGGCCATCCGGTTCCACGAGTCGGACGTGCGCGAGATGGGCCGGGCCACCACCGGCGTGCGCGGCATCCGCCTCGGCGCCGCGGACGACTACGTCGTCGGCATGGTCGTCGCCCGCAAGGGCACCAACGGGTCCGGCACCCTCCTGGTCATCACCGAGAACGGACGCGGCAAGCGCAGCCGCATCGACGACTACCGGCTCCAGGCCCGCGGCGGCAAGGGCGTCATCAATATCAAGACCACCCCCGCCACCGGACGCGTCATCGCCATCAAGGGCGTCCAGCCCGACGACGAGCTCATGGTCATCACCCGCAATGGCGTGGTGAACCGCCAACCGGTGGACGAGATCCGGGTCATCGGCCGCAACACCCAGGGCGTGCGCATCGTCGCCCTCGACGACGGCGACCAGGTCGTGGACGTCGCCCGCCTCATCAGCGAGAAGGACGAGGACGAGCTGGAAGAAGCCGGCGGCGAGCCGCTCGCGGAAGGGCCCGAGGACGGCCTGACTGCCGGACCGACCGACCTGGAGTCGGATGACGAGCCGGACGACGCGCTGGAAGAGCCCGAAGACGAACCCGCCACCGCCGACGCCGAGGAGGTAGACGAATGAGCGAGGCGACCATCGCCCTCGTCCCCGCGGAAGCCGTTGCCGAGGCCGCCCGCACCATCCGCGGCGTGGCCGTGCGCACCCCGCTCCTCCCCGCCGAGTGGCTGTCCGAGCGCGTCGGCGGCGAGGTGCGCCTCAAGTGCGAGAACCTCCAGCACATGGGCGCCTTCAAGCAGCGCGGCGCCTACAACATGGTGGCTCGCCTGAGCGAGGAGCAGCGCAACGCCGGCATCATCACCTACTCGTCGGGCAACCACGGGCAGGCCACCGCCTACGCCGGCCGCGCCTTCTCCGTACCCACCGTCGTCGTCATGCCCACCGACGCGCCCGACGTGAAGGTCCAGGGCTGCCGGCGGCTCGGCGCCGAGGTCGTCTTCGAAGGCACCACCTCCATCGAACGCGGCCGGCGCGCAAAAGCCATCGCCGATGAGCGCGGCCTCACCATCATCCCGCCCTTCGATCACCCGGACATCATCGCCGGCCAGGGCACCGCGGGCCTCGAGATCCTCGAAGACTGGCCCGCCGTCGACACCGTCCTCGTGCCCATCGGTGGTGGCGGCCTCATCAGCGGCATCGCCGCCTGGGTCAAACGCACCAGGCCGGCCTGCCGCGTCATCGGCGTCGAGCCTGAAGGCGCCGCCGCCATGCGCGCCTCCCTCGATGCCGGCCAGCCCGTCACCCTCGACGGCGTCGACACCATCGCCGACGGACTCAAGCCCACTCGCCCCGGCGACCTCACCTTCCACCACGTGAACGAGCTCGTCGACGACGTCGTCACCGTGTCCGACACCGCTATCCGCGAGGCCACCGCGCTGCTGTTCGCGCGCAGCCACCTGGTGGTCGAATTCTCCGGCGCCGCCACCGTCGCCGCCCTCCTCGCCGGCGCCTGGTCCGGCCAGGCGGCCCGTACGGCGGCCGTCCTGTCGGGCGGCAACCTGGACCCGTCGCTGGTCCCATCGGTCCTGTCCTCGCTGCCCGTTGACTGACCGGCCGGTCAGGATGGTCGAGCTCGTCGTCTTCCGCGGGTGCACCCACGCGGAACAGGCAAGGCGCAACCTGCACGCTGCGCTCGAGGCTTCGGGACGCGCGCCGGAGTGGGTAGAATGGGACCGGGAGTCGGCGGACACGCCGGAGCGCTTGCGCGTGTATGGCTCGCCGACCGTGCTGGTGGATGGGCGAGACGTGACGGGTGCGGTCGGCGAGGCGAAGGGGGCGGCGTGCCGGGCGGACGGAGCGCCGACGGTGTCGCAGATCCGTGCGGCGTTGGACGCGTGAGGGGGGAGCGGGGAATTCATCATTCAAGAGGACCCGGGAGAACGATGAACGCAAAGGCATCGATACTGGCGTTGGTGTTGGTGACGGCGTGCGCTGCGGCGCCGGGCAGCGGACCGGGGACGGCGTCGTCGGCGCGGCCGAAGTCGGTGATCCTGATGATCGGGGATGGGACGGGTGTGGCGTACTGGTCGGCGGCCCGGCTGGCGCGGAAGGACCTGGCGGTGGCGGATTTTCCGGTGATGGGGCTGGTGGACACGCAGAGTGCGAGCTCCCGGGTGACGGACAGCGCGGCGGGGGCGACGGCGTACTCGGCGGGTTTGCGGACGTACAACGGAGCCATCGGGGTGAGTGGGGACACGACGCCGATGGAGACGGTGCTGGAGATGGCGCGGGACCAGGGCAAGGCGACGGGTCTGGTGGCGACGGTGCGTATCAACCATGCGACGCCGGCGGCGTTTGCAGCGCACGTGTCGAGCCGGCAGAAGTATGACGAGATTGCGCGGCAGATGGCGGGTGCGGGCGTGACGGTGATGGTGGGGGGCGGGTCGGCGTATTTCGATGGCACGGCGACGAAGGACTCGCGGGACCTGCTGCCGACGCTGGGGAAGCTTTACACGGTGGTGAAGGATCCGTCGGATTTCCTGGCGCTGGATGCCGACACGGTGAAGATGCTGCTGGCTCTGCTGGCGCCGAAGGATCTGCCGGCGGCTCCGGAGCGGTCCATCACGCTGGCCGACATGACGGGCAAGGCACTGGCGGTGCTGGACCATGACCCGGACGGCTTCTTCGCCATGGTGGAGGGATCTCAGATCGATTTCCGGGGCCACGACAACGCGCCGCTGGAGGCGGTGGTGGCGGAGGTCCTGGACTTCGACGGAGCGATCCGGGAGGCGCGCCGCTACCAGGCGTCGCATCCGGGCACGCTGATCGTCGTGCTGGCGGACCACGAGACGGGTGGGTTGGCGTTGCACGAGGATGACAACGGCGCGTTCGGTGCGCACTACACCACGACGGGCCACTCGGAGGAGATGGTTCCCCTGTTCGCGGCGGGTCCGGGCGCGCAGCGGTTCGCGGGCATCCATGACAATGACGAGGTCGGCCGCATCCTCATGGACCTGGCTACGGGCAACCAGCCGACGCGCGTTCCGCTGGCCGCGGGTCAGTAGCCATGCGTCCGAAGGTGGCGCTGACCACGGGGCTGGTCGAGCGGGACGGCGGAAGCCGCCACCAGGTCGTGCTCTGGGACACCTACCTCCAGTCCCTGGAGCGGGTCGGCCTGGCGCCGGTGCTGGTGACGCCGGCCCATTCCGTGGAATCCATCGCGTCGATCATCGCGGACTGCGACGGGCTGGTGCTGTCGGGTGGCGGGGACATGGACCCGGCGCGCTGGGGCGAAGCGCCGCTGCCCGGTCTGGACGAGGTGAGCCCGGAGCGGGACGCCATGGAGGTCGCCGCGCTGGACGAGGCCCTCGCCCGGGACCTGCCCGTCCTGGGCATCTGCCGCGGTTGCCAGGTGGTGAACGTCTACTTCGGCGGCACGCTGTACCAGGACCTGGACACGCAGCGTCCCGGGAACGTGGAGCACCGCCAGTCGGTGGGCTGGGACCGGACGCAGCACGAGGTGGTGGTGGCGGAGGGCTCGAAGCTGGCGGGGGTGCTGGGCGCGGGCCCGCTGCGGGTCAATTCGTTCCACCACCAGGCCGTGCGTGACGTGGGCCGGGGTCTGGTGGCCACGGCCACGGTGGACGGCCTGGTGGAGGCGGTGGAGTCGCCGGAGCGCGGCTGGCTGGTGGCGGTCCAGTGGCACCCGGAGCGGCACGCCGGCGATGCCCCGGACACCGATCCGAGCATCCGGCTGCTGCGGGCGTTCCGGGAGGCGGTGGACGCGTACAGGGCCGGGAGCCGCTGATATGCCGGTCATCACCGATGTCCCCGGCATCCGGGTCGGCCACGCGCAGGATGCGGAGGCGCGCACCGGGTGCACCGTGCTGCTGGGCCCGTTCCGTGGCGCCAGCGATATCCGGGGCCTTGGCACGGGCACGCGGGAGCTGGACACGCTGTCGATGGTGCACCTGGTCCCGCGCGCGAACGCGTTGCTGCTGACGGGCGGCTCGGCGTACGGCCTGGGTGCGGCCGATGGCGTGATGGCGTGGCTGCGCGACCGCGGCGAGGGCTTCGACGTGGGCGTGACGCGGGTGCCCATCGTGCCGACGGCGGTGATCTTCGACCTGGGCGTCGGGCGGTCCGACCGCTGGCCCGACGCGGCCATGGGGCGGGCGGCCTGCGAGGCGGCCGGCACGGACGTGGCCGAAGGCGCCGTGGGCGCCGGCACGGGGGCGACCGTCGGCAAGATCACCGGACCGCAGGCGGCCATGCCCGGCGGCGTGGGCACGTGGTCGATGAGCGCCGGGGGCGTGACGGTGGGCGCGCTGGCGGTGGTGAACGCCCTGGGAGACGTCCGGGACGAGGCCGGCCGCATCATTGCCGGGGCCCGGCGGCCGGACGGTGGCTTCGTCGACGCGGCCGCGCTGCTGCGCACCGGCGCCGGGCCCGCTTCCTTCGGCCGGCCGCCGCAGGAGCCCTCACCCGGCACGAACACGACGCTGGCGGTGGTGGCCACGGACGCGCCGCTCACGCGGCCGGAGCTTCATGGCCTCGCCCGGGCGGCCGGCGCCGCGCTGGCCCGGCGGATCACGCCCTCCGGTACGCCGTTCGACGGCGACATCACGTTCGCGCTGACCACGGCGGAGTCGGAGGAGGGTGTGGGCGCCGGAGGATTGCTGGCGCTGAGTGCGGTGGCCACCTACGTGCTGGAGCGGGCCATCGAGCGGGCCGTGGGCGGCGGCGATTGACGCCGGGGCAGCGGGCCTGACTCCAGGGCCGCGCCCGCCGTCATCCGATGGGCGTGGTGTCCCGCGGCAGGGGCAGGCTGTCGGGCATCAGCGTGTCCAGGGCCATGCGGGCAGCCGGTGGCGGGATGGTGTCGAGCCGGATGGTGTCGAGCCGGGTGGTGTCGCCGGCCAGCTTCTCCAGCAGCGCGGTATCCGCCCACAGGCTGTCGCCCGAAGAGGTGTCGGGCCGCATCCAGTGGAGGATCATGGCTTCGCGCCAGGCCAGGCGGCGCGGGTGCAGGCCGGGGTTGGACGTCAGCGGGTGGGGCAGGGTGGCGGCGAGGGCGGCGGCCTCCTCCATGGTGAGGTCGGCCGCCGATTTGCCGAAGTAGGCCCGCGCGGCGGCTTCGGCGCCGAAGATGCCGGGGCCCCACTCGACGTCGTTCAGGTACAGCTCGAGGATGCGGTTCTTCGTCAGGTTGTGCTCGAGACGCCGCGTGACGATGAATTCCTTGAGCTTGCGCAGCAGGGACCGATTCGTGCCGAAGTACAGGTTCTTGGCCAGCTGCTGCGTGATGGTGCTGCGGCCGCGGACCTCGTCGCGGTGCGCCAGGTAGTATTCGAAGGCGTGGAGCGCCGCGTCGCGGTCGCGGGCGCTGGTCAGGCGGAAGCTGTCCTGGCCGTAGTGCAGTTCCGTGCCCAGCGCCTGCCAGTCGATGCCGTGGTGGCGGTAGAAGCGGGCGTCCTCCGCCACGATGACGGCGCGGCGCAGATGGGGCGAGATCCGGGACAGCGGGACCGGCACGCGGTGGATGTGGTACGTTTTCCCGTCCGCCTGTGCCTGCCGGATGCGCTCGCGCATGACGGCGGTGGTGTCCGGCTGCGCATCCCGCAGTCCCGTGGCCTGGGGCAGCGACTCGGCCCAGCCGAGGCCGGTCAGCGCCAGCACCACGAGAACGAAGAACGACCATTTCAACGCATTCATTGCAGCGGATGATACACGGGGCATGAAGAAACTGATCCTGTTCGACATCGACGGCACACTTCTCAGCACGGATGGTGCCGCGAGCCGGGCGTTCCACCGGGCGCTGCTCGATGTCTACGGAACGGCGGGACCCATCACGGGCTACGACTTCCACGGCCGCACCGACCGCGAGATCGCGCGGGCGCTGCTGCGGGCCGCGGGCCTCGACGACTCGGCCATCGATGGCCGCTTCGGCGCCCTCTGGTCGGTGTACCTCCGGGAGCTGGCCGCCGAGCTGGCGCAGGCGAACCACCGGACGCGCGTGATGCCCGGCGTCGTCGCACTCCTGGACGAGCTGGCGCGGCGAGAGGACGCCGTGGTGCTGGGCCTGCTGACGGGCAACATCGAGGAAGGGGCGCGCCTGAAGCTGGCGTCCTGCGGCCTGGACGGCCGGTTCGCCGTGGGCGCGTTCGGCTCCGACGACGAGGAGCGCGACCGTCTCGGGCCGGTGGCCGTGGACCGGGCGCGGGACCAGCTCGGGATCACGTTCCACGGCGAGGACATCGTCGTGGTGGGCGACACGCCGCGCGACGTCCAGTGCGCCCGGCCGGTGGGGGCGCGGGCGGTGGCCGTGGCGACGGGCCGCCACACCGTGGAAGAGCTGGAGGCCGCCGGCGCGGACGCCGTGCTGCCCGACTTCGCCGACGTCGAGCGGACGCTGGCCTCGCTGCTCGGGTCCGCCGACGGATCGGACGGCTGAGGCGAAGGCGGCAGGGTTGCCGCCGAAAGGCGCCTCGGACATCTTTTACTGTTTCGGAACCCAGCGCATCCGCCAAATCGTTCAAAACGGCAAACCGGAACGGGCTCATGAGCCCGCGGGGCCGGGGCGTGTGCGCGCCTTGAGGAGGGTACAGAGTTGGCGAAGAAATCCACGTCCTCCAGTGGAGGCACGCGGCTGTTCTACATTCTGCTGGCGATCGTGGCGGTCGCCGGCGTCGCTTCCATCATCTACTCCCTGAAGGGTGGAGGCAGCGCTGCGACGAAACCCATCAAGCTGAGCGGGTTGGACAACCCGCGCCAGCTCTACGAGATGGCCACGGCGGTCAAGGACGGCCCGGACGATGCCCCCGTGAAGGTGGTGGAGTTCGCCGACTACAGCTGCCCCGCGTGCAGGCAGTTTGACATGCAGATCATGCCCGACATCAAGAAGAAGTTCCTGGGCACCGGCAAGGTGCAGTTCATCTTCTACGACTTCCCGCTGGTGGAGATCCACGCCCACTCTTTCCTGGCGGCGCGGGCGGCGCGCTGCGCGGGTGATCAGGGCAAGTTCTGGGCGTACTCGGACGCCCTGTTCCACAGCGCGCCCAACTGGGCCGAGCGGCCGCAGTCGCCCGTGAGCGATTTCGAGGACATGGCGGGCACGCTCGGGCTGGACAAGGGCACGTTCAGCAGTTGCCTGAAGAGCGACAAGTACGCGGACGTCGTCACGGCCAACCGCAGGCTGGCGGAGCAGCTCGGCATCGATTCGACGCCCACGGTGATCGTCAACAATCGCCGGTGGAGCGGCCCCATGACTGCCGCGTCGCTCGAGGCGATGATCGAGGCGGACCTGCCGAGCCAGTCCACGCACTGAGCATGTCGACCTCCGGCGGCGGCGCCGCTCCGCCCGTCCCGCTGCGTATGGCCATCGCGGTCCTGGCGCTGGTCGGGTTGTTCATCTCGTTCTACCTGACGCTGCACGCCCTGGGGCTCACGCCCCTCGTGGCGTGCACCACGGGCGGAGGCTGCGAGCGGGTGCAGAGCTCGCGCTTCTCCAGCATCGCCGGCGTCCCCGTGGCGCTCGTGGGCGCCGTCGGCTACTTCGCCCTCCTCGTGGTGGCCTGGCTCGGCACGACGCCGCGCGCCGCACGGGCCGCGTGGGTGTCCCGGTCGCTCATCGGGCTCGGCACCGTCGCGTTCCTGTTCTCCGCGTATCTCACGGCTCTCGAAGCCTGGGTCATCCACGCGTGGTGCCCGTACTGCGTGACGTCCGCCATCCTGGCCACACTCATCTTCCTGCTCTCGCTCGGCGAGCTGCGCATGCTGCGCGGCCGGCCGGGCGACCGCTGATCCCGGAGACCGAAGCGATGAACGACAGAGTGCCCGTCCGGCTCGTCTTCGCCGACCGCGGCGCGTTCCACGAGGTGTCGGTCCAGCTGCCGGCAGAGCTGCTGGACCGCCACGAGCGATTGATCGATGCCTTGAGGGAAGATCCGGATGTCACCGGCGAGATCTACGTGGACTACCGGCGCCTGGTGGCCGCCTACCGCGCGGAAGACGAGTAGGCGGCCCGCCCGCCAACGCCCGCCAACGGCCCGCTCACTTCAGCGCTTCGTCCAGCACCTCGCGCCATTCGCTGAAGGGCCGCACGCCCACCAGCCGCTTCACCACGTCCTCGCCCTTGATCACGATGAACGTGGGCGTGCCCGTGATCTGGGCGCTCACCACCGACGTCACGTCCTGCAACAGCAACGTCGCCACTCGGTCCCGCAGCACGCAGTCACGGAACGGACCCAGCGGCACGCCCGCCTCCTTCGCGTACGTCTCGAACTGCGGCGTCGGGTCATCCTGCGCGGCCCACACCGTCTGGTTCGCGTACAGCAGGTCGTGCATCGGCCAGAACTTGTCCGCTACTCCACCCGCGCACATCGCCGCTTCCGCCGCCGCCCAGCCCAGCCGATGCGTGTGCAGCGGCAGGTTCACGAACACCCACTTCACCTTCCCCGTCTTCACATAGGCCGAGTCCAGCTTCGGCTCCACCGTCCGCGTGAACTCGGCACAGTACGGGCACTCGAAGTCCGCGACCTCGTAGACCGTCACCCGGGCCGAGTCGGACCCGCGCGCCCGGCTGCGCAGCGCACGCTCGATCAGCGAGTCCTGCTGCGCTCGGGCCGCGGCCTGCTGTGCTCCGGCCGCGGCGGGTAGCCCCACCAGGAAAATGGCGGCCAGCGCCAGGCCGGCTCCACGCCGGACCGCCCGGGCGCGGCTCGAAGGCTCCATCATCACAATCCGTCACTGTTAAAGGCTTCGCGGCTGCCTGCCGATAATACGGGGACGCAGCCGGGTTTCACCCGCTACACCCCGCCTCACGGAAGGTGCCGCGAACGCCCGGCGTGCGGCCTCCAGTCCTTCGCTGCAACCCCACGGCGCAGCGGTACCGATTCCTTCCATGGATGTCATAAATCGTTGCGCAGGTGTGACTTGCAGCACTGATGACAGGCCAGTATCCTTCGCGGTCTTTTGTCCTATCCATTTTGACAGGAGCAAGGCTAGTGATTCGCTGGAAACGATGGCTTCCGCTACTCACTCTGGTGGCCACCGCTGCAGCATGTGACCAGGTCACGTCCGCGGTCGGTGAAAACAACACGGCGCCCGTGGCAAGCGCGGGTGCGGACCAGGACGTATCTGTCGGAGCAACGGTCCAACTGGACGCCTCGGGCTCGCGCGATGCCGAAGGCGATGTTCTCACGTATTCCTGGAGCCTGACCACCCGGCCGGACTCCAGCGGCGCGACCGTGGCGAACGCGACGTCGTCGAGCGCCAGCTTCGTGGCCGACGTTCCGGGCACGTACGCGGCGACGGTCGAGGTTTCGGACGGCAACAGCTCCTCCTCGGACGTGGCGACGATCACGGCGTCCTACGACACGCAGCTTTCCGGCACGATCGCCCACGACACGGTACTGGCGGATCTGGGCCGGCCGTACGACGTGGTGGGCGACGTGATGGTGAACGCGACGCTGACCATTGCGGCGGGTGTGACGCTGCGGTTCGAGCAGGGCACGCGTCTGACGGTCGGCAGCGGGGGCGCACTCGTGGCGGTGGGCACGGAGGCGGACTCCATCCGGTTCGTGGGCAGTCAGAGCCAGGCCGGCTGGTGGGAGGGCATCGAGTTCGGGACCAGCAACGGGAGCAACGAGCTGACCTTCGTGGTGGTCTCGGACGCCGGCGCGAACTCGTGGGCCGACGTGTACGTGCAGAGCACCGGTTCGGTGAAGATCAGCCACAGCTCGCTGCGTAACAGCCAGACGAACGGCCTGTTCGCGGAGAGCGGCGCGTCCATCGCCGGCTTCGCGGCCAACGCGTTCAGCGCCAACACGGAAGCCTCGGTGTCCGTGCCGGTGGCGGCCGTCGGCAGCCTGGACGGCGGGAGCACGTACGGCGGCGCCACGGACCGTATCGAGGTGCGGGGCGGCACGCTCTCCCAGGCGTCGCAGTGGCCGGCGACGGAGGTCCCGTACCTCTTCACGGCGGACGCTTCCCTGGAGAACGCGGTGGCCGTCGCGGCCGGCGCACAGCTCCACTTCGACGCCGGCACGCGCGTCATCGTGATGAACGGCGGCTCCCTGTCGGCGGTAGGCACGGCGACGGACACGATCCGGTTCGTGGGTGAACAGGACCAGGCAGGCTACTGGGAAGGCATCGAGTTCAACACGAACAGCACGGCCAACGAGCTGACGTACGCCGAAGTGGCGAACGGCGGCGCCAACACGTGGGCCGACGTCTACGTGCAGAGCGGGGCGTTCGTGAAGATCAGCCACAGTGAGCTGCGCGGCTCGGCGTCGTATGGCGTGTTCGTGGAGAACAACGCCTCGCTGGCCGGCTTCGCCGCCAACGCGTTCCATGACAACGCCACGGCGTCGCTGGATATTCCCACGTCCGTGATGGGCCAGCTGGATGACGCGTCGGACTACGGGTCGGGCGCCGACCGTATCGACGTGTTCGGAGGCGCGGTCACCACGGCCGCCACGTGGCCGAAGACGGACCAGCCGTTCCATTTCGGCGCCGATGCCAGCGTGGAAGGCGCCATCACGGTGCAGGCGGGCGCGGCGTTCGAGTTCGCGCAGGACGTGCGTCTCATCGTCACGGCGGACGGCTCCCTGTCCGCGGTGGGCACGGCGACGGACACGATCCGCTTCGTGGGCGACCAGGACGTGACCGGCCACTGGGAAGGCATCGAGTTCGCCAACAACAAGGTGGCCAACGAGCTGACGTACGCCGAGGTGGCGAACGGCGGCGCCAACGGCTGGTCGAACGTGTACGTGAAGTACAGCGGCAGCGTGACGGTGACGCATAGCCTGATCCGGGACAGCGGCACCGACGGCCTCTTCGTCGAGCTGAACGGGACCCTGGCCGGGTTCGCCGAGAACAGCTTCGCGTCGAACGTCGCCATGCCGTTGTCGATCCCGACGGCCGTGATGGGCCAGCTGGACGATGGCTCCACCTACGCCGGCGCCAACGGCACGGACTACATCACCGTGCGCGGCGGCTCCGTCACCACGGCGCAGACGTGGCCGAAGACGGACGCCCCGTTCTATTTCGATGGGACCGACCCGTCCCTCCAGGCCGACATCACCGTGCAGCCGGGCGCCACGTTCCTGTTCGCGCAGGACGTACGGCTGGTGGTGACGAACGGCGGCTCCCTCTACGCCGTGGGCACTGCGGCGGACACCATCCGGTTCCTGGGCGAGCAGCCGACGGCCGGGTACTTCGAGGCTCTGGAGTTCGGCACCACGAATGTCCGCAACGTGCTGGACTACACCGAGGTGGGATACGGCGGCGCCGGCGGCTGGTCGAACGTCCACGTGGACTACGACGGCTCCGTCACCGTCAACCACAGCTACATCCATGACAGCGCCAACTACGGGATCGAAGTCGACCTGAACGGTAGCTTCATCACCAACGGCACGAACACATACGCCAGCAACGCATCCGGTAACACCAACTGACCGGGCGAAGGCTACGTTGTGGTGCGGCCCGGGGCCGGTTCGTCCGGCTCCGGGCCGTTGTGTGATCGCGCGAAGGGCACCCAGAGGGACGGCGGGTCACGCGGGTGTGCGAAGGTCGGGTTGTGGGGCCTGGCGGGGCCACTCGTCCCCTTGGGGTGTCTCGCCGTGCGACCCCACCTTCACGTCCTTCATGCGAGTGGGCGGTACGGTCGGGCGTTGGCTCAGCGGGCGCGTGGGCGGGTGGGTGGCGCGACCGACGTGCGGGCGCGTTCGAGGGTCCACCTGTCGACCACGGGAGGCGGCCAGTGGCCGGTGCGGGCGAGGCGGATGAGGCGTTCGGCTTCCCGGCGTGCGGACGCGGCAAGGGGCGGGTCGATGGCGCCGGCGCGCTCGCCGGCTTCCATCTCGTCCTGGTCCAGCAGGAAGACGTTGCCCCGGGGGTCCACGAACACGTCCAGGAAAAGGTCCGTGGTCTCCCATTCGTCGGGGCCCAGGAACCGGACCGGGGTGAGGATGTTGGCGTAACAGCCGGTGAAGCGGCCGTCGCGGGTGTGGAAGCGGCCGACGTCGTGCCAGGCCCCGGGGAAGGTGAACCAGACGACGGGGGCGCCGTCATCCAGGACGGTGTGGCCGCCGACCCGGAGTGGCCGGGCCATGGGGGTGTCTTCCAGCAGTGTCACCACGACGTCGGGCGCGCGGTGGACCAGGCGCTGGGTGAAGACGTCCAGCCGGTCGGGCAGCCGGCGGTAGTGGATGCGGACCGAGGGGTCAGCCGTAGAATCCACGTCCTTCTTCGGCGTAGCGCACGATCCTGGGCGCCGGCTCGAAGCGTGGCCCGAGCTGGTTCCGGAACTCCACCAGCCGGGCGAGCACCGTGGCGACCCCGGCGGCGTCGGCGTAGCGGAGCAGGCCGCCCCGGAAGGGCGGGAAGCCGGTGCCCGTGATCATGGCGAGGTCGACGTCGCCGGGCGATGCGGCGATGCCGTCGTCCAGCAGGCGGGCCGCTTCGTTCGCCATGATGAGCACGCAGCGGTCCGTGATCCGCTCGGGCGGCATCTCGCTGCGCTCCGCGGGCACGGCGCCGCCCAGGGCCGGGTAGATCTCCTCGTCCGGTTCCTTCTCCTTGCCGCCCTCGTAGCGGTAGAACCCCAGGCCGCCCTTCTTGCCGAGCCGGCCCGTTCCGGCGATGGCCGCCAGGGGCGGGGACTGCTTCATGCGCTCGCCGAAAGCGTCCTGGAGGATGTCCGCCACGTGCCCCGCCACGTCCAGGCCAACCTCGTCCAGCAGCCGGAGCGGCCCCATGGGCATGCCGAATCCGGTCAGGGCGGCGTCGATCGTCTCGATGGCGACGCCGTCGGCCAGCAGCCACCCCGCTTCGTTCAGGTAGGGGCCGAGGATGCGGTTCACAAGGAAACCGGGCCCATCCCGGACCAGCACCGGCGTCTTGCCGAGCCGGCGGGAGACCGCCAGCACCGTGGCCACCGCTTCGTCGGAGCTGTTCTCGCCGCGGATCACCTCGATGAGGGGCATGCGGTGGACCGGATTGAAGAAGTGCATGCCGCAGAACCGGTCCGGCCGGGCCAGGGCGGACTGCATCTCGGTGATGGACAGGGCGGACGTGTTGGACGCGAGCACCGCGGTCTCGTCCAGCTTTTCCTCCGTTTCCCGGAGCACGGCCTTCTTCACGTCCATCCGCTCCACCACCGCTTCGATGACGAGCTCGACGTTGCCGAAGCCGGAGTAGTCGAGGGTCGGGCCGATGAGGTCCATCTTGCGGTCCGCTTCGCGGCGCCGCATGCGGCGGCGTTCCACGGCCTTGTCGAACAGGCCTCGCGCGTGCCGCAGGCCGTCCGAGAGCGCTTCGGCACGGATGTCCTTCAGGCGCACGCCCAGGTCGTTGTACGCCATGAGCTGCGCGATGCCGCCGCCCATGGTCCCGGCGCCCAGCACCGCGACGCGCTCAACGTCCACGGGCGCGGCGTCCGGCCCGGTCTTCTTCGCGCCTTCCATGAGGTGGAAGACGTGGATCAGGTTCTTGGAGATGGGCGATGCGATGAGCTCGCCCACGGCCTGGGCCTCCACGTCCAGCGCCCGATCCAGCGGCAGGGCCGCCGTCCGGCGCATCACGCGGATGGCCACCAACGGGGCCGGGTAGTTTCCCTGCGTCTGCTTCAGCGTCTGTCGCCGGGCCTGCCACAACACGAGGCGCCGGCCGGCACCTGTGCCCTCCGCGAGCTTCGCCAGCACTCCGGCGTGGCGCGCCCTGGGGACGCCGGTCCCGGCCCATTCCAGCGCCAACGCCCGCGCACGCTCGTACAGCATCGAAGGTGGCACGCTCTCGTGGACCAGCCCCAGGCGCCGTGCCTTGCGCGCGTCCACGGTCCGGCCCGTGAGGATGAGATCCGACGCGGCCATCAGGCCGATCACGCGCGGGAGCCGCACGGTGCCGCCGAAACCCGGAATGATGCCCAGGCGTACCTCCGGCAGGCCGATCCGGGTGGAGGAGTGGTCGCTGGCCAGGCGGCCATCGCACGCCAGGGCCATCTCCGTGCCGCCGCCCACGCAGGTGCCGTCGATGGCGGCCAGCGTGGGCACACTGAGCCCTTCCAGGCGCCGGAAGATGCGTTGGCCCTCGCGGGATTTCGCGGTGGCTTCCACGGGATCCGTGATGCCCGCGATCTCGTCGACGTCGGCGCCGGCGAAGAACGTGCCGTCCTTGCCGCTGCGGAGGATGACGGCCCGGACGCGGTGGTCGGCGACGGCCGCCTCGATCTCGCCGAGCAGCGCGTCGAGGCGGGTCATGAGGGCCGCCGTCAGCAGGTTGACCTTGCTGTTCGGCCTGTCGAAAACGAGCCAGGCGACGCCGTCGCCATCAATGTCTAGCGTCAGCGCCGCCTGTTCGGTGTCAACCATGTCGGTCTCTCAGACGGGCCGCGAGCCCGCCGACCGTCAATACTTCTGCCGGTTCTTGGCGTCTTCGCGGTTCAGGATCAGTTGCACGGGGGTCCCGTGCTTCACCTCGACCGGCACGTTCCAGTACAGCTCCGAGAACGGCAACTCGTAGCGGGCGTATACCCACCACTTCCCCGACTTCGTCTTGAAATCCGCGAGCCCGTTGGCATCCGTGGTGTCCGCGACCGGCTCGCGACCGATCTGGTCGATGCGGGCGGAGATGATGGAGTCCACGCTCGCAAACGCATCGTCCGACCAGCTCTGCCGCTGCGCCGTGATCTCCTGCGACTCGTCAGAGAACCGTGTCTGGAGACCGGTGAATGCTTTGAACAGGTCGTCGCTGCGGCTGCGGAGCTGTTTCTCCTGCGGGTCCAGGTTGTTGAAGTCCCGGAACAGGGCGACGTACTCGCCTGAAGCCCGGCTCAGGCCCTTCATCTTGTCCGTGATGGCGAGCAGGCTGTCACGGATGGTGTTCCACTGGGCCTGCGCTTCCTGCCAACGGCGCTGGGCCGCGATCACGGAGTCCTGGAGCGCCGTTACCGAATCCGGGTACGTGGGCTCCGGCTCGGGATACGCCTTGGACAACGAGTCGAAGATCACGTCCCGATCGTAGGGCAGCAGCCAGACCTCCAGGTCTTTGATGGGAGTGACCTGGTCGTTGTTCTCGAGCTGCGCCTTCACATCGACCTGTCCGCCGCACCCGGCGAGTAGTGCGGCGGACGTTACCGCGAGAAGCAGTACCGTGCGTCTCATCAAGGTTTCTCCGGAAGGGGTTGCGTCGAAGCTTGGGAAAATTACCGGCCCGGGCGCACAATATCAACCCGGAAGCCATTGACCAAGGGTGCGGGTCCGACGACGCCGGCGGCCGGGGGGCCCAACGCCCGGGCGGCCTGCCGGAGTCGCTCCGGAGTGAGGGTGTCGATGACCCGGTCAGGGCGGGTGAGAGGCGTGTCGAAGAACAATGCGTCCGCGTTGCGGCGCGCCCGGGCGTCCGGTGTCGCCAGCTGTCGCAGGCGGATGCCGCGGAACCGGCGTACATGCTGCCGGAACGTGTTCTCCGGCAGTATCGTGCCGGCATAACTCCGCACCAGCTCGGGCACCTGCCGCAGCCACGTATGTGCGGCGTCCGGCTCCGTGACGAGGTAGACGAAGAGAACGACCTGGCCGCCGTGGTTCTCGATCTCGACGGATGAGCCCAGCAATCCGGGCCGGTCGGGACCGGGCCGGGTGGCGTCCTGCAGCAGGAACGTCAGCATGCGCAGGGCTTCGGGATCCGCGGCGCCTTCCACGGGAAAGGCGAGGCCCAGCCAGACCGTGATCGTGTTCCGTTCCGCGACCCGCGTGCTGTCGCCCGGCGTTCGCGGCCGGACCGGCGTGGGGGCTCGGGAGTGGCTGAACCATTCCGCGAACACCTGTTCGGCCTCCTGGACGTCGATGGGGCCGTTCACGGCGGCCACGGCACGCTCGGGCCGGAACGCCGCGTGGGCGCGAGCCGTGATGACGCTATCGGGGATCTGCTCGATGGTTTCCGGCACGCCGCAGCGCGGCCGCGTCCACGGGTCGTCCACGCCGTACAGGGCCTGCCGGGTCACCAGGCGCACCTGCCAGGTAGGGTTGCCGTTCTCCAGCCGGGTGGCGCGAGCCAGCTGGCGCCGGGCCCGGGCGATGGCGTCGTGGCCCGGGGCGGCGGCGAAGACGGCGGCGGCGAATCGCCGCGCTGCGTTCTCCCATGTGTCCGGCGGAGCCAGCAGGAGGAAGCCGGCGGAGGTGCGCCCGCATTCGGCCTCCGCCCGCGCGCCCAGGCTGTCGAGAGCGGGTTGGACGGCCGCGAGGGCCGCCAGGGCGGCCAGCTGGGTGCGCCCGCTTTGGGCCGCCGGGTCGTCGGCGCTGCCGCCCGCGACCCGGATCGCGACGGCGACCATGCCCGCGTCGGGCTCCGGGGTCGCTGCGAGGCGCGGCAGAACCTGGCCGTGTGCGGGAAGTGCGGCGAGGCCCGGGAGCGCGAGGGCCCACCCCGCCGCAAGAGCTCGCCGCCCGGCCGCATTCACGGTCCGACCTCCACGCGCACGGGGTTCTGGGCGATGAGGCCGCGGAGCAGCGTGGTCACGTCATCCGGGTTCACGCCGCTCAGCCGTGCGACGAGCTCCCGGGCGGCTTCGTCCTGGCCGGAGGCATCGAGGAAGCGGCCGATGACCTCGGCGGCCCCGGCCGCGGTGCGCCCCGCAAGCAGGAACTCGACCCGGACGGTGCGCGCCGCATCGGTCACGGCGGCGGGTGTGGCACCCGCCAGCGTGGCGGCCACGACCTGCTGGAGATCGGCCTGGAGCCGTGTGCCCGCGTGCGCCGTGTCGTTCGGGGCCGCGGACTCGGCCAGGGAGCCCACCACGACCAGCCCTCCGGTGCCGTGCTGCCACCAGATCTCCGCCGCGCCGCCGCGCAGCGTGGCGGCGGCCCGCCGCCGGATCAGCTCCGTGGCCACGGCGGCGGCGGCGCTGGGCGCTACACGATACCCGATACCGGCCCAGGGGAACAGCACCTGCGGCTCCGGTCTCGGCCCGACCCCGATGCCGGGCCCGGAGGAGCCCGTCACGAACCGATGCCGCCAGTGGGAGAACGCCGCGCGAATCACCGGCGTCGGCAGGTCGCCCACGATGACGGCCCGCATGCGCTCCGGCCTGAACTGCGCGCTCCAGACGTGGCGCAGACGGTCCGGCGTGAGGGAATCGACGGCCGGGATCCCGGGCTCGATGCCCGCCGAATCGAGGAAGATGCGCTGCCGCAGCAGCGCGCGGGTGCGCGACTCCGGCCGCTCCAGCATCGACCCGACTTCGTGCGCTGCTTCCCTCCGGGCACGAGCCAGCGCGTCCGCATCGAAGCTCGGCTCGCTCACCGCCCGGCGCAGCAGCGCGACCATGGCGTCGAAGCTGCGAGCCGGGCCTACGACGGTGAACACAGCGAACCCCGGCAGGCGCTGGGCGCTCACGTGCCCGCCGAACGGCGCCGCGCCGTCCCTCATGGCCTCGCGGCCCAGTTCCACCAGCACCCGCGTGGCACCCGGCACGTCCCCGTCATCCACCGGAATCGACAGGCGGACCGCGGCCAGGGGGAGAGCCACGCCGCGCCGCACCACCACGGTGGGACCGCCGTCCGTTTCGATCCGCTCCAACGGACCGAACGGACCGCCGGCCACCTGAGCCGCCACCAGCCAGGCTGCCAGGCCCGATGCAAGGAGCGATGGCACGGTTGCCATCAGCAGGGTCCAATAAAAAGAGCGCCGTTGACGGCGCTCTCTCGTTGCGTTCCGGGGCTCGTCATCCACCTAGAATGGCAGGACGTCACCCAGAATGAAATCCTTGGGATCGCGGGCCCGGCCGTTGACCAGGACCTCGTAGTGCAGGCTCGGGTTGGTGACCAGACCGCTCATGCCCACTTCCGCCACCTTCTGGCCACGCTTCACCCGGTCGCCCCGCTTCACGGGGATGTTCTTCGAGATGTGCGCGTAGCGCGTCCGCATGCCGTAGCCGTGGTCGACCTCCACCATGTAGCCGAAGTCGCCGTTCTGGCCCACGAACGTGACCCGGCCGTCCGCCGCCGCGAACACCGGCGTGCCCCGAGGCGCTACGATGTCGATGCCCTTGTGTGGCCGGGTGATGTGCAGGATGGGATGGTAGCGGGCGTTGCTGAACGGACTCGAAATGTAGCCGTGGACGACCGGCATGATGGACGGCGTCGCCGCCCACCGCTTGTTCTGCTTCTCCAACGCCGCCGTCGCCTCGTCCCAGCTCGTCTCCAGCGCCTGCGCCCGCCGCAACAGCGCGTTCAGATCCTCGTTCGTCTCGAACGCGACCGCGCCCAACGCTTCATCCACCCGCCACAACGCCGTCGATTGCACCGTCTCCGTACCCGGGCCGCCGATGCCCGCCTGGCGGATGTCTTCATCCCAGCCCGACAGGCCGGCCAGCAGCCGGTACTCCTCGTCCTTCTGCGAGAGCCGGTCCAGCCTCGTTGTCAGGTCGCCCATGCGGCCTCGCATGCTCGCTACCTCGTCCTGCAGCAACGAGTTGGCCCGCGCGAGCCGGTCCGCGTCCAGCCGCTGGCTCTCCAGGATGAAGAAGCCCACCCCCAACACCAGCAGCACCAAGAACGTGGCCAGGCCGCCGCCGACCCACAGACGCAACTTCGCCGAAGACAGATGCACCTGCCTCACTCCGGTGCCGTCTTCCGGCACGATCATGAGTGTCCAGTGCTTTCGGTCCATCGGATCACCGTCGTCGGAGAAATGAACCCGGTCAGATTGCCGGAGCGACGACCCCGTTTCCTGCCACAGCGCGATCGGTTACAGCCTGCGGAATGCCGCTAGGATAGTGGCCAATCGAGCGCGCCGTCAAGAGAACCGCGCCGCCCCGCCCGCCCCATCGCGCGGGAGTCTCCCGCGTCACACGGGGCAAAGGTCGTTCCCATCCGGCCTTTCGAATAGCCAAGCCATTGCTCAGAAACGACTTACGTCTGGCCGCTGCGCCGGTGCGGCGATTGCCCGCGAAACTTTTTGTTCGAACCCTGTACCTTTGTCACCGGTCCGGGCGCGGGAAGAGCACGTCGCCCCGCCGCACCGCGTGGCCTGCCAGGTCGAGCGTGGCCACGTCGTCCAGCATGGGCACGCTGTCCAGCGCGAGCCGCTCGGCCAGGCCGTTCATGCGGCCGGGCAGGAAGGGATCGAGCAGGGTCGCGAGGGCGGCGAGGGCCCGGGCGAGGGAGGCGAGCGTGGCGTCCAACTCGGCGGCCTGGTCCGGGTCTTTTGCCTGCTTCCAGGGGGCGCGTTCCTCGATGAAGCCGTTGGCCGCGGCGGTGAGCTCACGGGTGGCGGCGATGCCCTGGTTGAGAAGGCTGGCGTCCATGGCGGCGCGGTAGCGGACGAGCGTATCCGTGACGCGCTGGTCCAGGGCGGTGCGCGCGCCGGTGGGCACCACGCCGCCGCGGTAGCGCTCGATCATGGACAGGCTGCGGTTCGCCAGGTTGCCCAGGTCGTTGGCGAGCTCCGCGGTGTAGGTCTCGTCGAACCGGTCCCAGGAGAAGTCGCCGTCGCCATTCCATGGGACGTCGTGGAGCA
>CAZUFP010000036.1:0-47954 GCA_964619835.1 uncultured Gemmatimonadaceae bacterium
CGCATGGCCTCGTACCCGTCCAGGCCGGGCAGGGACAGGTCGAGGACGACGACGTCCGGCTTCAGCCGCAGCGCGGCATGGACCGCCTCGTCGCCCCTCCCTGCTTCACCCACGACACGGACGTTGGGCGCTGCTTCCAGCAGGACCCGGACGCCCCGGCGGATGGCGTCGTGGTCGTCCACCACGAGCACCTGGACGGGGCGGGGGGCGAGAGCCGCCACGGCTTCGCCGCCTGAGCACGGTGCGCAGGGTGTCGGGGCCGGGACGGTCGTCACTTCGGCGATGGGAAGGGTGAAACAGAAGCGGCTGCCCCGTCCCGGCCCGCTGCCCGCCCAGATCCTGCCACCGTGCGCAGTGACGATGCCGCGTGCAATCGAGAGGCCGAGGCCGATGCCGCCCCCCGAAGCCTTCCTGGAGCGCCAGAACCGGTCGAAAACGTGCGGCAGGTCCTCTTCGGAGATGCCCGGACCGGTGTCCTGCACGCAGACCATGAGCTCGGCGCCGAGCGGCTGGGCGCTCACGCTGACTCGCCCGCCCGGAGCGGTGTACGCGATAGCGTTGCCGAGGAGGTTGGCGAATACCTGAAGGGTGCGCAGGCGATCGACCCGGAGCCGGGGCAGCTCGGCCGGCGTGTGCAGCACCAACCCGATCTGGCGGTCCTGGGCCAGGGCCTGCGCGGCATCGATGGCTTCGTCGATCAACGCTCCGGCATCGGCATCGCGGGGGTCCAGAGGGAGGCGCCCGGCTTCCACTTTGCTCACATCCAGGATGTCCTGGATCAGCCGGTCCATCCGCTCCATGGCCCCGAGGATCCGTCCGGCGGCCTGTTCCTGGCGCTCCGTGGCCGCCCCCTCCTTGAGGGACCGGGCCGACAGGCCGGCGGTTGCCACCAGGGATCGGAGGTCGTGGGCCACGATGCGGAGCACCTCGTCGCGGGCCAGCACCGCGTCGTTGGCGGCCCGGTACTGACGTGCATGCTCGATGGCCAGCGCCGCCCGTTGCCCGACCTGTTGGATGAGGGCGAGGTCCGCCGCATCGAAGCGCGGCCGACCCGGGCCGCGCGCAAGCACGAGCAGGCCCCGGGCACGCTTCCGCGCAACGAGCGGGATGACCAGCGCGGATTGCGGGGGACGCGGCCCGATCGCCTCCAGGCCCTCCCGGCCCCCAACCAGGCGCTCGGTTTCCCGAGGCTTCAGGTCGGCGAAGATCTCACCCCGGCCGCTCGACAACGCCCGGCCCAACAGTTCGTTCTGCGGGCCCCAGTGATCGGGGAGCGCGCTGGCCAGTGTCTGCAGGTGCGCCTCGACGGCCGGTTCCGAAGCCCTGACCACTGCGTGTTCCACGCGGCCGTTGTCGGCCAGCCCCGAGATCACGCACCAGTCGGCCATGGCGGGCACGACCAGTGTCGACACGGCCTCCAGGGTCTCGGTCCAGGCCAGGGACGCGATGATGACCCGGCCCGCTTCGGACAGGAACCGCTCCGCTTCCTCGCGACGCTTGCGCTCGGTGACGTCCCGCGCGATGCCCACCAGGCCCGTGGGCCGCCCGTTCACTCTCGGCAGCGGCCGTTTGACCGTTTCGATCCACCGCACCGCCTCGCCGCTGGGGTCGCCCCACGGCAACAGCTCCTCCACGGTGACGGTCTCGTGCTGTTCCAGCACGAGTCGGTCCGCGCTCTCGTAGCGGTTCGCCACGTCCGGCGGCAACACATCCTGCGCCGTCCGGCCGAGGAACTCCTCACGGGAGTGGCCCGACCCCCACACCATGGCCTCGTTGACGGCGACGAACCGGAGCTCGGCGTCCTTCATCCACATCGAATCGGGGAGGTTCTCGAGGAGCGCCTGCAGCCGCTCATGGGCGCGAGTCAACGCTTCCTGCGCCAGGACGCGCTCCGTGATGTCGCGGAACGCCACCACCCCGCCCACCACCGCACCATCGGCCAGAACTGGCGTGGCCACGTACTCGACGGGAAACGTCGTGCCGTCGCGACGTTGAAAGAACTCCCCCGTGACGTGCCGCTTCCGGCCATCGCCCAGCATCTCGCACACGGCACAGCCGCCGATGGGATGCGGCGTGCCGTCCGCACGGCGGATGCGGATCAACTCCCGCTGGTGACGGCCAATGAATACCTCGGAGGAACAGCCGAGCAGCTGCCGGGCGGCTGGATTGAGGAAGGTGATGCGCCCGGTCCCATCGACCCCGTACACGCCCTCGCCGAGAGCTTCCAGGAGAAGCTCCGTCAGTGGTTCGAGGGGGGCACTACTCCCACGGTCTACCCGTCCGCTCATGGGGAACCGTCCGGGGTCAGTGCGGAGGAGCGGGGTGACACGAGGCTACAATGCCATCCTATTGATAGTGCACGGCATCGACTGGAATCAAGGGTCTTCCAGCGCGTTTGACGGCGAAGTCCGGCCGGTTGAAGCGCCGGCGCACGCAGCGGCCCCGGTAGGGTGCACAAGGATTCCCTACACGACTGCACCATACCTCCCCTCAATCAACGTCCGGCTCCGGCGCAACATTGGCCGTGCGGTCGCGAGCCGCAGATCCTCCGGCGGGAACCCCGGTCCGCAACCACACGCCCGCGGCTCCAGTGCGACCCGCTCGATCCATGCTCGCCCGCCGGATGCGGTCGGAATCCCGAAAGGGGGCACGATGAAAGTCCGAATGCCGTTGCACATCGCCATTGCCGGATTCGTCGCCCTGGCTGTCGCCTGCCAGGATGCCGCCGGACCTGCCCCGCCGGATTTCGCGCTGTCGGCGAGGGGAGGGAATGGGGGTGGCGGGGGTGGCGGGGGTGGTGGCGGTGGTGGCGGTGGAGGTGGCAGCCCCGGCGGCGACAGCCGGAAAGGTGACCTGTACGCCGATCTCGTCTTCCTGCTTCGGGACGCGGACGGGCTGCCGTTGTTGAGGTCGTTCGAGGTGGAAGGCGAGGCGGTGCTGTGCGTGCAGCCGGTGTCGTACGTGCCGATTCCCGACCTGGCGACCGAGGTCGCCGTCCAGGTCGAGCAGACCGTGAATCCGGTGAACGGCCGCGACGTCTGGCTGGTCCCCCTCTTCGGAGACTACATGGCGTCCGCCGCGACCGTGGCCGCGAGAGCGCCGGACGGCGACGATTCGGAGGAGGTCGCCCTTGCGCCGTGTGATCCTTACGGCGAGCTGAACGAATTCGGCGATCTGATCCTGACGTATGGCGACTTCGCGGAGGAGGTGCCGTTCGGGCGGTTGAACATCGGCCGTGCTCCTCAACGGACCGTGGACCGGGCGTACTCGGAGGTGGACGGGAAGCTCGCTGCTGCGGCGTCGATCACACTGGACCATGCCGGCCGCTGGTCGCCGGATGGCGTACCGATCGACGCGCCCGCCGAGAACCTGGTGATCCACCGGGAGCTGCTGACCCGCGGCCAGTTCGGCGACTACGTCATTCCGGGCCCCGGCGCCTGGTACGACTTCCGGCACCACGCTGCCAGCACGCTGGCCGGAGCGGCGGACAAGTTCAGTGTCCTGAGCGAGGACCTGGTCGTCTACAACAACCGGATCCTGGGCTTCCCGGACGCCGTACAACCCGGCGGCCTCGAGGTCATCACGGGGGACGGCGTCCACGGGTTCCCGGGGGAGAAGTACCTCAACTTCCGCTCCTTCTCCTACACGCGGAGCCAGGTGTTCCCCGGCTGCATCGTGGCCGGTACATGGGACGACGATGGCAACCCCATCCAGGTCAAGGGCACCATTGTGGACCTGGTGTTCGGAGGGACGGACGCGGTGGGCTTGAACAACCTGAACGCCTTTGCCACGCGGGCCGATGACGCCCGGGCGGTCATCCTCTACGAGCACGACTTCTGGATCTACGTCATCGACCGGATCGGTGAGACGGCGGTCTGCGAGGCATACGGCATCCTGTAGGATCCGTGGCCGCGGTCCGCCCGCCGACCAGGACAGGAGGCGTTATGGCGGGATCGAGGATGTTGTTCACGACGGCAGTCGTGGCATTGGTCTCGGCCGGCTGCGGCGATGACTTCACCGTCGTCGCGGCGGGGATGGACGGGGAGGACGCCG
This sequence comes from uncultured Gemmatimonadaceae bacterium, assembly GCA_964619835.1. Classification (GTDB taxonomy): domain Bacteria; phylum Gemmatimonadota; class Gemmatimonadetes; order Longimicrobiales; family RSA9; genus JARRJS01. The sequence continues at coordinate 4,054 of CAZUFP010000036.1, forward strand.
TGCGTGTGCCGGCCGCCTCCTTCAGCGAGATCCCCGCGGGGGCCGTGCCCAGCTGCCACGGGCTCCAGGCCACGATCTGGGTGGGGATGGATCCCGCCCTGCTCCCCGAAGGGGCGAGCATCGTGGAACGGGACCATGAGGGAGATGACGGCCACATGATGTCCTCGTCCCCGTCCGGCTCCGCCGAGGAGGACGGCTGCTCCTGCGGTGGTGGAGAGGGCCACGCGCGATTCATCATCACGGGAACCGAGAGGGACGACGTCATCGTGGGCTCCAGCGCACCCGACTCCATTATCGGTCTCGGCGGCGACGACGTCATCTGCAGCCTCCAGGCTTCCGACGTGGTGTGGGCCGGAGGCGGGGACGATTCCGTTTACGCGGGGCCGGGCGCCGATCGAGTGTACGGGGAGCGCGGTGAGGATGCGCTTCACGGCGGTCCCGGGCGTGACAGCCTGTGGGGAGGGATCGGCGACGATTTCCTCTTCGGGGGCGAGGGGCCGGATGTGCTGGATGGTGGGCCGGGAGAGAATTTCCTGGATCCCGGCTCCGAGGAATGCACCGGAAGCCATGATGGCGGTGTCGGTGGTTGTGGGGGTGGTGGTGGCTGTGGTGGCGGCGGCGACGACGGTTGCACGGACGGGGGGTGCTCCGGCCACTGATTCCTTCAACTCCGGAAGCTGGCGGCCGGTGGCCGCGGCGCAAGACAACGCCGCGAACCCTGAATCAGCCCTGCCAACCGCCGCCGGTCGCCTCTTCCGGGGATGGCGCGGTCATGCGGGGCGCGCACGCGCAGCTACCGCTTCAGGCTCTGCCACCAACCGAACGACAGGGTCATGTCGGGAGAGGTTTCGGACAGGCCCCTCCCCGCGGACATGAAGAGCGAGGAACGCGGCGACAGCCGGTAGAGAACGCCCATGGAAACGGCACGGGCGGGTTCAGCCGTCTGGATGATGCGGTTGGAGCCGATGGCCATGGCCGTCAGGGACACGGAGCGGCTCACCGGCAGCCCCAGGCTGGCCCCCCAGCTGACACCGTCCCTGAGCTCGAGCTCGGCCAGGTCGCCGTACCGCCAGTATGAAACATCCACGATGGCAAGCAGACGTCCGACGCCGGTCACGATCGTCCCGCCCGCCCCGATGTCCCAGCGTCCGGTGCCGACGCCGGACGTCACGTCGTTCAATGGCGCTTTCGCGCTCACGTTGAGCTCCAGGGACCGGATGAGGGCCCGGCCCCGGAACAGCTGTAGCGCGCCGGAGAGCAGAGGGTCGCCCGCGTACAGGGTGTAGGACCCGGGCTCTTCGACGACCGAATCGCCCACGACCTGCGTGGCGTAGAGATCCGGTCCGGGGAGCAGAGAGTGCCGGGGCCCGCCCGGGGTCATCGGCACTCTCTGTCCCGGTTGCCGGGTGTTCACCGCGCCGTTCCCCTCACCACCGGTCGGGAGATAGGTGCCTCCCACCATGGTGACGGCGCCGCTGTTCTGGACAATGGCCGGGATGGTCGCACTCAGCCGCAGCCCGCCGAACGCCAGCGTGAACCCGTTCTGGAAGCTCCACGTCTGCGTCGGCTCCGTGAAGATGTATCGGCCGGTCGAGTACTGGACGGAGCCTGTGTAGCTCAGGCTCTGCGCAGCTGCCGGCGCGAGCTGCGTCGCCACCAGGATGGCGAGTCCGAGTGCGACCTTCATGGCGTTCAGCCCTCGCCCAGACGGTTGCGGATCCGTTCCATGGATTGCAGCGCAGAGTCGAGCTGGTCCGCAACCTCGCCCCAGTTCGCTTCCAGCCGCTCCATCTCCCGCTGGAGCCCCCGGTCATTGGCGCCAGGTTCTCCGGCCATCGTCCGGATGCGTGCCATGTTCTGGCGCGCGTGCTCCGCCACCTCCGCCAGGGACTGCGACATCTCGCCCAGGCGCTGGTGCTGGCGAATCTGGACTTCCTCACGCTGCCGCTGCTGGGCACGCGTCTGGTCCATCTGCTGCAGCTGTACCGGGTCCTGAACCGTCGCACGCTGCTGCGTGTGCTGGCGGTCGCGCACCTGCTGCTGCGTCCGCGCCTGCTGGAGCTGCTGCCCCAGCGCGCCATCGAAGTTGCGGATGCGGGACTGGATCTGCTCCATCCGCTGCATCATGGCCTGCATCCTCGCCTGCATCCGGGCCTGCTGCGCGGTCTGTTGCTGGGCCTGCTGCTGGGCCTGTTGCCGGGCCTGCTGCTGGGCCTGTTGCTGCGCTTGCTGCTGGGCCTGCTGCTGGGCCTGCTGCTGACCCTGCGCCGATGCCCCCGTCGCCACCAAAAGCCCCAGGATCATCGCACCACCACTTATTCGCTTGCGCATCATCCACTCTCCGGTCCGGGTGAGCTTCGTTTCCAATTGACAGACGGTCGAAGCCAGGCGCCGGTCACCGAGTCGGCCCCGGCCGGAGCGGTCCAGCGGCCGAATCGCGGGATTCAAGAGGGTGGACCTGCCCGTCGAAACTGTGGAAGACTGCCGATGCCCTGCATCGGCAAACGACTGCACCGGCCTCAGCCCGCGGGCCGCGCTGATGAGTGGTTGCATGGGTTCAATCAAACGCATTGTCTTCGTGGACCCGGATGCCCGCACGCTTGACGATCTTCGCCAGGCATTGCGGCGGTATCGCCACGAGTGGGACATGGAGTTCGTGGGCGGGGGTGCACAGGCCCTTCATCTCATGGACACGCAGCCGGTGGACGCCGTCGTCACGGACGCGTCCATGCCCGGCATGGACGGAGCCGATCTCCTGGCGCGCGTGCGGTCCCGGCACCCGGAGGTCGTCCGGCTCATCATGTCCGATCCGTCCGGTCGGGACGCCGCCCTCAAGGCCGCAAACGTCACTCATCAGTTTCTGCCGAAGCCCGTGGAGTGGGCCGTATTGGAGCGCATCCTGTTGCGTTCGTTGGCGTTGCAGGACTCTTTCGCCAACGAAGGGCTCCGCTCCATCGTCACCGGCATGCAGTCGCTGCCCAGCGTTCCGCGCATCTACACCGAGCTGGCGGCGTGTGCCAACCGCGAGGACGTGAACATGCACCGCGTCGCCGACATCGTGAAGCGGGATGCCGGCGTGTGTGCGAAAGTGCTGCAGATCGCCAATTCGGCCCTGTTCGGCGTGGGTCAACAGACGACCAACGTGGAACAGGCCGTGGTCTACATGGGGCTCAACGTGATCAAGGGCCTGGCCCTCACCATGTCGCTTTACCGCGGGGTCGAGGACACGGTGGACATGCCGGGCTTCCATCTGGAACAGGAGCAGAACCACGCCCTGGCCGTGGCGCAGCTGGCGCGACTCATCGCGGGGGCGAAGGTGCATCCGGACACGGCGTTCACGGCCGGCGTACTTCACGACGTGGGCAAGGCCGTGCTCGCGGTGGGGAAGCCGGAATACCTGAGGAGCGCGATGATCCTCGCCCGTGCCGAGCACCGGCACCTGTACCATGCGGAACGGGATCTGTGGTCGGTGGACCACGCGGTGCTCGGGGCGCACCTGTTGACCTTATGGGGGCTGCCGCAGCAGGTGGTCGAAGGCGTGGCATACCACCACGACCCCCTGGGCGCCGCCCATCCGGAGTTCGACATCGTGACGACGGTGCATGTGGCGGACGCTCTCGTGCGGGAGCGGGAAGCCCTGGTATGGGGACGCCGCCTGGAATCGCCGACCGACTGGCTGGACGCCGAATACGTGGGGCGGCTGGAGATCGAAGACCGGCTTCCCATGTGGCGGACGGCCGCCATGGGGCTGGTGCAGGTCTAGCGGAACTACGCGGCCGGGCCGTGAACGAGCCGGTGTGGTGCCAACCCCGTCGCCGGCCGTCTGTCACCGCCGCGCGGCCTGGTGCGTTCATCCGGTGAGAGGAACGGAACGGTTCCTACCTCCGGCCCCGGAGGACGAGATGCGCCCGGTACTCCCCCCAGCGATTTCCCTCCTCGTGATGGCGACGTTCTTCCTCGCTGCCCCGCTCCCCACCGCCGCCCAATCGCCCTGGCGCTCCTTCGAGGTGGAACTGCGCGGCGCCGCCGGCCGATACCGGGATGGCGCCTCCGACAACAGCCGCCGCTACTCCACGGCCGCCTTGGGCGTCCGGGCCACCCTCCTGCGATACGCGTTCGTCGAAATGGAACGCACCATGGCGGCGTGGCAGTACGACCACTGCGTCTACGTCGCGCTCCACGGACCGATGCCCGTCGGCGGCGACGGCTGCGAACCGGTCCATACCCGAGTGTTTCGCTTCACGCTGGGCGGCGGCGTGCAACTGCCCGTGGGCCCGTTCCGGCCCTACGCCGGGGCCAGTTGGGGCGAGACGAGCTGGCCCGAGAGCCCGGACTACCACCGCGCGGCCGCCGCGCGGACCCGCTTCGTCGGCCTGGAGCTCGCACTCACCGACCGGGTGCGCATCAGCGCCGAACGGCGCGAACGGCGCGAACGGGGACCCGCGGTCTGGCCCGGCCACTGGAACGTGAACCCCGAGTGGACCCTGGGCCTGGCCATCGCCTTCCACTGATGCGTTCGCCCGCCCCCCGGGGGCGCGGCCGACCCTTGCACGACCCTGTGAGGCGGCGGCCCTGCAACTCTATCGCGCCGGAGCCCGTCTTAGTAGGCATGACGACCTTTCGAAAGTTGACCTCGGCATCCGTTTTCCTGGCCGCCCTCGCGCTGAGCGCGCCGGCCGTTCTCCGGGCCCAGGCGGCCCACAGCGGCGGCACGGCCCGCGTCCGGGACGATGCGGCCGTGCGCGTGATGCACGCCGTTCGCCGCGCGGGCCTCATCACCATCGACGGGCGTTTGAACGAGCCGGCGTGGGCCCGGGCGCCCGTGGCGGGCTCGTTCACCGAGAGCTACCCGGACCCGGGTGCGCCGGCGCCCGATTCCACGACGGTTCGGGTGCTGTACGACAACAATGCGCTGTACGTGGGCGTCCGCATGTACGACCCGCACCCTGACTCCATCGCGGCACAGCTGGCCCGCCGCGATGCCACCGGGATCTACTCGGACTGGGTGCACGTCATCATCGACTCGTATCACGATCGGCGGACGGCGTTCCGTTTCTCCGTGAACCCGCGGGGCGTGGAGAAGGACGTCTACACATACAACGACGGCAGCGAGGATGTGAACTGGGACGCGGTGTGGCAGGTGGGCACGCGGGTGGATTCGCTGGGGTGGGTGGCGGAGTACCGCATCCCGCTGTCGCAGCTCCGGTTCGGGTCACAGCCGGCGGACTCGAGCCGGGTGTGGGGCATCCAGGTCATGCGTGATATCGCGCGATACAATGAGCGGGACACGTGGTCGCCATGGACGCCGCAGACGCCCGGGTTCGTGTCCGCGTTCGGCGACCTGGTGGGCCTGGTGAACGTGCCGCAGCCGCGGCGTCTCGAAGTGGTCCCCTACGCCAGCACCAAGATGACGCGGGCGCCTGGAGACCGCGCCGATCCGTTCTACCATGCCACCGACACGAAGCCGTCCGTGGGCGCGGACATCCGGACGGGCTTGCCCGGGGGCCTCACGTTCACGGGAACGGTCAACCCGGACTTCGGCCAGGTCGAGGTGGACCCGGCGGTGGTGAACCTGTCCGCGTACGAGACCTTCTTCCCTGAAAAGCGCCCGTTCTTCCTGGAAGGCTCCGGCATCTTCCAGTTCGGCCAGGTGCGCCGCCAGAACGACTACGGCAGCCAGTATTTCTTCTATTCGCGACGCATCGGCCGGCCGCCGCAACTGGGCCCCAACGGCAGCGATGTCCGCTTCGCCGATGTCCCCGACCAGACGACAATCGCCGGCGCCGCCAAGGTCACGGGCAAGACGGGTCCGTGGTCCGTCGGCGTGCTGGACGCCGTCACGACGAAGGAGAACGCGCAGGTCTTCACGACGAGTGGCACGGATCGCCTGTCGCCCGTCGAGCCCCTCACCAACTACTTCGTAGGCCGCCTCAAGCACGACTTCCGCCAGGGCGCGTCGTTCGTGGGCGCCATGCTCACGTCCACGGTGCGCAGCATGTCCGACAGCGTCTTCGTGCCCCGGCTGCACGACAACGCGACGCTCGGCGGCGTGGACTTCGAGCACGGCATGGACCGGCGGAGGTGGATCCTGAGCGGGTTCCTCGCCGGGAGCCGTGTCGCCGGCAGCCGGCACGCCATCGCCCTGACGCAGCGCAACAGCACGCATTATTTCCAGCGGCCTGACGCGAGCTACCTGGCGTTCGACTCGACGCGGACGTCCCTCGCCGGTTACGAGGGCGAAGTCGCCATCCAGAAGTCGGGGGATGTCTTCGGCTCTGTCGCGTACAAGGAGATGAGCCCCGGCTTCGAGTTGAACGACCTCGGCTTCGTGGGGCGCGGCGACTATCGCGCGATTTCATCCTTGATCGGGTACCAGAACTACCAGGCGGGCGCGCACTTGCGGAGCTACAATTTCTTTGCCTACGCCAACAGCGCCTGGAACTTCGGCGGCAACTCCATCTACCAGGGCCTGGCGGCCTCCGCGAACGTCACGTTCAACAATCTGTGGAGCGCAAACGCCGGGATGGGGCGCAACTTCGCCGCGTACGACGACCGGCTGCTGCGCGGCGGGCCCCTCGCCCGCAGGCCGGCGGCCTGGGACTTGAACGCCGGTGTGGACACCGATTCTCGCTGGCCGGTCGTGGTGAGTCTGAACGGGTCCTACGAACACGACGCGTCGGGCGCGGAGTCCCGGAGCATCGACCTGTCGTTCGACGCGCGCCCGGCCAGCAACGTGCATGTCACCCTGGGGCCGTCCCTCAGCGTGGACCACAGTACCGGCCAGTACCTGGGCGCCGTGCTGGACCCGAACGCCACGGCCACGTATGGCGCACGCTATCTGTTCGCCAATCTGCGGCAGACGACGCTGTCCGTGGACACCCGCGTCGAGTGGACGTTCACGCCCGAGCTCAGCCTCCAGGCCTATGTTCAGCCGTTCGTCGCGTCAGGCGCCTTCGACACGTTCAAGGAGTTTGCCCGGGTGGGCACGTACGACTTTGCCGTCTACGGCCGGGACCGCGGCACCATCACGTACGACGCCGCGACCCGCAGGTACACGGTGGACCCTGACGGCGTCGGCTCCAGCCCGTCGTTCCAGATCCCGAACCCGGACTTCAACATCCGGAGCCTGCGCGGCAACGCTGTGCTGCGCTGGGAGTACCGCCCCGGCTCGACCATCTACCTGGTATGGCAGCAGCAGCGCTACACCCGGGCCGCCTTCGGCGACTTCCAGTTCGACCGGGATGCCCGGGCCATCTTCCGCACTCGGCCGACGAATGTGTTCCTGTTGAAGGCGACGTACTGGATCGGCCACTGAGGCGCAGGCCGCCGGGCAGACGCCCAGCTCCGCGAGGTGGGCGCCGCCCGGCTGACGGCCGCAGCGTTTGACTTGCCAGCGATTTGTCCTGGCCATCATTCACCGCGCCCGTCCGGCCGATTACCCCTCCGACAGGTCCAGACGCGCGAAGCGGCGCACCTTGATGGCTTCGCCGAACTTCGAGGCAGCCTCCTGGACCCGCTGGCCGACGGTTACGCCGGGATCACGGATCCACGGCTGCGCCAGCAATCCGGCCGCCGCCGAGTCGGACGATGCGCCCGCGGTCCACTCGGACGGCGTCGCGGCCACCTGCTCGGCCAGCTGGCGCGCAAATGCGCGAAACTCTTCCGTCCGGGCCACGAAGTCCGTCTCGCAGCCCACCTCCACCATGGCGGCGAGCCGGCCGGTGTGGTGGACGTAGCTGGCCACGTAACCTTCGCCCGTCCACCGGGCCGCGCGCCGGGCCGATTCCTCGCGGGCTCGCCGGGCGAGGAGCTGCACGGCCGCCTCCAGGTCGCCGGCCGAGGCCTCCAGAGCGCGCCGGCACGCCAGCACGCCCGCGCCTGAACGGCGACGCAGCTCTTTCAGCGATTCCATGCCTACCTGTCCGTTCCCGTTCATTTCCTGCCTCCGTTCCTGTCCGGCGGGGCACCTGGCCCCCCCCCGCCGTGATGAGATGCCGGCGGGGCTGCCGGATGCAGAACGCCCCGCCCGTGACTCTGCACGGGCGGGGCGCCGGTCTGACGACTGGACCGGATCGGAGGGCTACGCGCCGCCCTCCCCATGTATGCCGCACCCGTGCCGGAGCTCGCCCTGCGCTGCGCGCAGGACGTGCGGATCTCGAAAGCCCGGGATGCCGTTCAACGAATGCATGGTTCCGTGTCTCCAATCGTTCGGCTCGTCCGCCGGAGCGGACCAGCAGGGAAGACGGTAAGCGAAGTCTCCGGAGCCGTCAATGCGCCCGGGCGATGAGCGTTGTCGGTGAAACGGGGGAAGCGACAGGGTTCCCGTCCCCACAACCGCGGGTCGGATGATGCCGGAAGACGCGCCCCTGCCATCGCCTGGATGAGCGGGGGCGCCCTCAATTCCGGCCCCCCTGGTGCCGTTCTTGCTTGAGGGCGAGTGGCCGCTCCCCGAAGTCATGGTCATTCGCACGTCGCGAGGAGGAACGATGCACACCCCGGGCAGCAGGGAGGTCCGCGTTTGGGCGTCCGCCGACAGCCGGTGGCACCCATGAGCGACACCGTTTACCGCAAGGCCGCCGACGACACCAGGCTCCGGCGCGACATCGGCATCATTGGCCTGCTGTTCTCGGCCGTGGGCTCCATCATCGGCTCGGGCTGGCTCTTCGGCGCGCTGGCCGCGGGCCAGATCGCGGGGCCGGCATCGGTGATCGCGTGGGCCATCGGCGGGGTGATGATCATTCTGATCGCGCTGTGCTACGCCGAGCTGGGCACCACGTTCCCCGTCTCGGGCGGGGTGGTGCGCTTTCCGCATTACAGCTTCGGCTCATTTGCCAGCTACACCATGGGCTGGATCACCTGGCTGGCCGTCGCGTCGACCACGTCCATCGAGGTGGAGGCGGCGCTCCAGTACGCGACGAACTACGTCCCGTGGCTCCAGCACCTCAAGGGCGGCGTGCCGGTGCTGACGGGCGGCGGCTTCGCGGTAGCGGCGGGACTGCTGGCGTTGTTCAGCCTCATCAACGTGCTGGGCATCCGGTGGTTCGCGCGGCTCAACAACGCGCTGGTATGGTGGAAGCTGGCCATCATCACCGTGGTGATCGTGGCGTTCTTCGCGACGGTCTTCCACGGGGCGAATTTCACGACGGCCGTGGGCGCGCCCGTCGCGGCAGGCGGTACGGGCGCGGCAAAGCTGGCCGCGGCGCACGCCGGGTCCGCGGCGGCGAGCGCGGCCACGCAGCGGAGCGGTTTCATGCCGTACGGCTGGAGCGGGGTCTTCTCGGCCATCGCCACCGGCGGGATCGTGTTTTCGTATCTGGGCTTCCGGCAGGGCGTGGAGCTGGCGGGCGAGACCCACAACCCGCAGCGCAACGTGCCCATCGCTATCATCGGATCGGTGCTGGTCACGGGCGTGCTGTACATCGCCCTTCAAGCAGCTTTCATCGGCGCGCTGCCGACGAGCGCCCTCAGTCATGGTTGGGCGCACATCGGCACAAGCTTCACCGGCAAGCTGAGCGACGTGGCGGCCGCCTACGGCCCTCTCGCCGCGCTGGCCAGCGTCATGGGGCTCACGTGGCTGGCCATCCTGCTTTACGTCGATGCTTTCATCTCTCCGGCGGACACCGGGCTGATCTACACCACCGTCACGGCGCGCATCTCCTACGCCATGGGCCGGAACGGCAACGCTCCGCGCATGCTCGCCAGGGTCAGCCGCCGCGGTGTGCCGTGGATCAGCGTCATCGTCACGTTTCTGGCGGGGCTGGTCTTCTTCCTGCCGTTCCCCGGCTGGCAGAAGCTGGTGGGCTTCGTCACGTCGGCGACGGTGCTGTCTTTCGGGTCCGGGCCGCTGGCGCTCGTCGCGCTGCGCCGGCAGATGCCACGGCAGGAACGGCCGTTCCACCTGCCGTTGGCCCATGTCGTCGCGTACCTCGCCTTCCTGTCGTCCAACCTCATCGTCTACTGGTCCGGCTGGGACACCGATTGGAAGTTGTTCGTGGCCGTGCTCATCGGTTACCTGGCGCTGGCGTTCCACGAATGGCGCTACGGCGAGGACACGCCGCCCCTGGAGTTCCGCTCCGGAGCCTGGGTGCTGGTATGGCTGGGCGGCCTCGCCATCGTCAGCTGGCTCGGGTCCTACCCGAACCCCGCCCAGCACGCGGGCAATCTCGGCCTGTTCGACTTCGGCTCGGCCATCGCCGTGCTCGCCGTGTTCTCGGCGCTGGTCATGTGGATGGCCACCGGCCTGCGGCTGCCGACCCAACGGGTCGAGGCGCACCTGGGGGAGTCGGCGGCGGGGCCGCGCACGGCGGCGGACTGACGCGAACGAGGGGGGCGCGGAGCCGCGTTCCCCCTGACGTTGCATGGCTCATCGGGCGCACCCCTGCGCCGCCGGAGCGACAGCCAGTCGGACCAGCGACCTTTTCGCGCCGGTCGGGGCCGTGCATCGTAGGAGGTCCCCGTTCCCCATTTCCCGGCAGCCGTGGAACCAACCCACATGGATCTGGAAGGAGCACGCGAGGCCTTCGAGCGCCGGGCTTGGCAGGCGGCGGTCGACGCCTTCCGTGCCGCTCGCGACGGCGACGCGGCGAGTCCCGCCGACCTGGGCCGCCTGGCGATCGCAGCGTATCTGACGGGCCGTGAAGAGGAGTTCATGCGCTCGCTCCAGCAGGCGCACCAGGGATACCTGGACGCCGGCGACACGCGCATGGCCGCGCGTTGCGCGTTCTGGCTGGGCCTGCACCTGGACGGCCGGGGGGAGACCGCGCAGGCGACGGGCTGGTTCGGCCGGGCGGGGCGCGTGCTGGAGCAGGCGCAGCTGGATTGCGCGGAGCGTGGGCTCCTGCTGGTGCCGGCCGCTCGCCAGCGGATGATGGCGGGGGATGCCGACGCCGCCTGCGCGCTGGCGGCGGAAGCGGCGGCCGTGGGGCAACGGTTCGGCGATTCCGAGCTCGTGGCCCTGGCCCTGCACGTGCACGGCCGCGCCCTGCTCCACCTGGGACGGGTGTCGGAGGGCCTGTCGCTCCTGGACGAGGCCATGGTCGCCGTGACGGCCGACGAGCTGTCGCCGCCCATGACGGGCCTCATCTACTGCAGCGTGATCAGCGCCTGCCGGGAGGTCTGGGCGCTCGGGCGCGTCCACGAATGGACGGCGGCCCTCACGCGCTGGTGTGAAGGTCAGCCCGACATGGTGGCCTACACGGGTGAATGCAGAGTCTACCGAGCGGAGATCTTCCGGCTGCGCGGCGCCTGGTCGGACGCCATGGACGAGGCGCGCCGGGCCGAGGAGCGCTTCGCTCTGGGCTCCGAGCCGAACGCCACGGGCTTCGCCCACTACCTTCAGGCCGAGATGCACCGCTTGCGAGGCGAGTTTGCCAGCGCCGAAGACACCTACCGCGAGGCGAGCCGTGCCGGATACGAGCCGCAGCCCGGGCTCGCCCTGCTGCGCCTGGCCCAGGGCGACGACGACGCGGCCGTCGCGGCCGTGCGCCGGGCGCTCGCCGAAACCGTCCATCCGCTGCGCCGCACGCGCCTGCTTCCCGCCGCCATCGAGATCCTGCTGGAGGTGGGCAAGCTGGACGAAGCGCGGCAGGCGTGCGAGGAGCTGTCGCGGGTCTCCGGGTCGTGTGCCGCGGGCGTCGTGGGCACCATGGTGGCCCAGGCCCGGGGCGCCATCGAGCTGTCGGCGGGCCGTGCGTCGGCTGCGCTGCCGCACCTGCGGCGGGCATGGCAGGAATGGACGGCCCTGGATGCGCCGTACGACGCGGCCCGCGTCCGGGTGCTGCTGGGCGTCGCCTGCCATGCCCTGGGCGATGAGGATGGCGCCGCCATGGAGATGGAGGCGGCGCGGGCGGTGTTCGAGCGATTGGGTGCCGCGCCGGACCTGACGCGCCTGAATGCGCTGACCCGGCGCGCCGGGAGCGATCGGCACGGACTCACGCCGCGCGAACGGGAAGTGCTGGCGCTCGTGGCCACGGGCCGGACCAATCGGGCCATCGCGGAAGCCCTGACCATCAGCGAGAAGACCGTCGCGCGGCACGTCGCCAACATCTTCGGCAAGCTGGGCCTGACCTCACGATCCGCCGCCACGGCGTACGCGTACGAACACGATCTGCTGCGATAGCCGCCCGGGGCTCCCCGGCCGGTCGTTCCGGCCGTCTGCATAGAATTGCCCATCCCCCATCCGTCTCGAAATTGGTTGATTTGCCCGAAGCGCCCGATGCGCCGCCCTCACTATCGTGGAAGCCAGGAAACCCGGGATAGGAGGTTCCATGTCGAACGGCGTGCGGAACGCGGAGCACTTCCAGACGATCGTGGTGGGTGGCGGCCAGGCCGGCCTGTCCGTCGGCTACCATCTCGCCCGGCGGGGCGTGGATTTCGTCATCCTCGAGGGACGTCGGCGGGTGGGCGATGTGTGGCGTGAGCGGTGGGACTCCCTGCGCCTGTTCACGCCCGCCGACTTCAGCGGCCTGGACGGCATGCCGTTCCCGGCGCCGCGCTGGTCCTTCCCCACCAAGGACGCGATGGCCGACTACCTGGAAGCCTACGCAGCGCGTTTCGATCTGCCCGTGCGGACTGGCACGCGCGTCACCCGCCTGACGCGACAGGACGGGCGGTTCCTGGTGGAAGCCGGCGAGGGCCGGTTCGAAGCGGACAGCGTCGTGGTCGCCATGGCCAACTACCAGGAGCCGCGCGTCCCGGCGTTCGGCCGGGAGCTGGACCCGTCCATCGTGCAGATCCACTCGTTCGACTACCGCAACCCGGGACAACTGCGGGACGGCCCGGTGCTCATCGTGGGCGCCGGCAACTCGGGCTCGGAGATCGCCATGGAGCTCGGACGGACCCATCGGATCTGGCTGTCCGGGCGCGACACCGGCCAGCTGCCGTTCCGCGTCGACGGCCCCATCGGGCCCTTTGCAGTCCCCATCGTGCTGAAGCTGCTGTTCCACCGCGTGCTGACGGTGGGCACCCCCATCGGCCGGAAGGTGCGTCGGAAGGTGATTCACATCGGCGGGCCGCTCATCCGGGTGCGGAACCGGGATCTGGCACGACTCGGCGTCGAACGCGTCCCGCGCACCGCGGGGGTGCGGGCCGGCCAGCCGGTGCTGGACGACGGACGCGTGCTCGACGTGGCCAACGTCGTGTGGTGCACGGGGTTCCACCCCGGCTTCGACTGGATCGAGCTGCCGGTCATGGACGGGGACGACCCCATGCAGCGGAGCGGCGTGGTGGATGCGGAGCCCGGCCTCTACTTCGTGGGGCTGCATTTCCTGCATGCGCTGTCTTCCGCCATGATCCACGGCGTGGGCCGCGACGCGGACCGGGTGGCTGCCGCCATCGCGGCACGTGAGACGGCCCGACGGTCACGGAGAACCGCGCAGGAAACGCCGGCACGCTCCGGGGATGGCCGGGCGCCGGCAGGAGTGCCGGCGGCCAGTCGATCAGGATGCCGGTGAGGGCCGCCGATGCCCTGGACCCGGACTTGCAAACAAGGAGAGCGACTCGACCGGGAAACGCTGGATGTCACCCTGGATCCTCACAATCGGTGCGCTCGTCGCAGCCCCGGGAGGCCTGCAGGTCCCCGTAGCTCCCCTGCACGCCTACGTCGCCGACCACGAAGCGTCCAGACTCTACGTCGTCACGCACAGGACCGGACTGCTCTCCTTCCTCGGTCACGATCACGCCATCGTCCCCACCGCCTGGCACGCCGATCTCTGCCTGGCCGACCCGATCCCCGCCGGCGCACACGCCTCACTCGTCGTCCGGACCGACTCCCTCGTCATCGACTCCGACTCCGCACGCACCCTCGCCGGACTCGGCCATGGACCCGGCGCCGGCGAACGCCGCAAGATCCAACGCACCATGCTGGACGCCGAACACCTCGATGCCGCCCGCTTCCCCGACGTCGTCCTGGACCTCCAGGCAGAGGCGGCCTCCGAACACGACCGGCTCACCGTCCAGGGGACCCTCCGACTCCACGGCGTGACCCGCCGGGTGACCGTACCCGTCACCGTGCAGCACGGCCGGGATGGACGACTGATGCTCAGCGGCACGCTCCGCATCGGCCAGCGCGACTACGGCGTTACGCCCGCATCCGTCGCCGGCGTCGTCAAGGTCGCCAACGACGTCGACCTCCACTTCCTCCTCTCCGTTCGTCCCACCCACCGGCCCTGCCAGACGCCCGGGCCCTGACGGCTCCGGTCGCAGGCCGGCAAGGCGACGGCACTCCGCGGGTGTCCAGGCCCCTGGCTTGACACGACTACCGGGAGCGCGTAACGTGCGGCTGGATTGAGAATGAGTCTCAACAGCAAGTAGGCATGCAGCGCAATCCCGTCATCGACAAGCCGGCGCCGAATGCCGCGATACCGAGGGTCCTGCTGACGCTGGCCGCCGTGGCCGTAGGCCTCGTCATGGCCTGGCAGGCGGTGAGGGCGGGCGGCAACCCGGATCCGCTGGCGGCGCGTTCCGGGTCGGCGGTGCTGGACATCGGAGTGCTGGTGTTCCGGGAAGGGTTGGAAGCGATCCTGGTGCTGGCGGCCATCACGGCGACGATGGTGGGGGATGCGCGCACGTACCGGCGGCCGGTAGTGGCGGGTGTGTTGGTGGGCATCGTGGCGTCGCTGGTGACGTGGAAGGTGGCGGTGGGGATCATCGACAACCTGACGGAGAGCCTGCCGGCGTTGCAGGTGCAGGCGTTCACGGGCCTGCTGGCGATCGTGGTGCTGTTGCTGGTGATGAACTGGTTCTTCCATCGCATCTACTGGACGGGTTGGATCTCGGTGCACACGCGGCGGAAGAAGGAGCTTCTGAAGGGTGCCGAGGGTGTCGGTGCGTCGCGGCCCCGGGTGCTGTTCGGGTTGGCGCTGCTGGGCTTCACGTCGTTCTACCGGGAAGGTTTCGAGGTCGTGCTGTTCCTTCAGAACTACCGGTTGCGGCTGGGGGAGGGCCCGGTGCTTCACGGTGTGCTGGTGGGGTCCGTGCTCACGGCGATGGTCGCCGCGCTCACGTTCGCGGCTCATCGGCGCCTGCCGTACCGGAAGATGCTGGTACTGACCGGCTTCCTGCTGGGCATCGTGTTGCTGGTGATGGTGGGGGAGCAGGCGCAGGAGATGCAGCTGGCGCACTGGCTGCCCACGACGACCATCCCCTGGCTCGCGGGCATGATCCCGGGTTGGGCGCAGCTGTGGTTCGCGGTGTTCCCCACGGTGGAGACGTTGAGCGCGCAGGTGCTGGCCGCCGGGATGGTGCTGGCGTCGTACGCCGTGGTGCGGCGCCAGGTGGCGCGGGACGTTCAGCGGGCGAGCGCGGCGGCGGACTGAGGCGAAGGCCGCGCGCTGGACGGCATCGCGTTTTCCGGGCGACTGCGGTGCATTCCCCCGGCTCCCGGTCATCCTCATCTCCGGCTCTGCGGAAGGCCTCGAACGGTCCCCGACCACGGACGGCCCTTGGTCCGCCCTGGCGAAGCCGTTCGGCCGGGCCGAGCTGAGCCGCGCGTTGCGAACCGTGCTGGGAGACCACGCCGGGGCGGCACCCACGCCCTGGCTCGCCGTCCAGCGGCTCGCGGCTTCCTTTCCCGGGGCGCCGATCCCCTGCGTCTGTCGAAGGCCGGCCTCGTCCCCGAAGTGCCGCATCACCGGTCGTGTCGATTTCCTGAAGGGTCGTTCGACGTATAGTTGAAAGTGGACACGGACTCGACGCCGCGGGCGCTCCCCTGAAAACGCCGGCGCGGCGGCCGACTGCGATCCCTGCCGCGGGTTCCCCCGATGCCAAGGAGGTTGCGTCATGCGGTTCATGATCCTGGTGAAAGCCAGCGAGGCAAGCGAAGCGGGCGTGATGCCCGAGGAGTCCATGATCGCCGAGATGGCGGCGTACCACGAGGAGCTGGCCAAGGCCGGCGTGCTGCTGGACGCGTCAGGCCTGCATCCCACGTCCAGGGCCTGGCGGGTGCGCTACGAGGGCGACCGGCGGGCGGTGATCGACGGCCCGTTCGCGGAATCCAAGGAGCTGGTGGCCGGCTACACGACGATCCAGGTGCGGTCCCGGGAGGAGGCAGAGGAGTGGGTGCGCCGCTTCCCGAACCCCGGCGGTCCCGGCGGCACGGCGGAGATCGAGGTGCGGCAGCTCGTGGACCTGGCGGACCTCGGGGAAGGCGAGGCGGTGGGTCGGTTCCGGGAGCTCGGACTGCCGTCGCAGGCGTGATGGTCCGGCCTGATGGTCTGGCCTCACGGGCCTTACGGGTGCCAACGGACACGCAGGTTTTCAATGGATATTCAGCGAGGAGGGGACCGATGCGTTTCATGATGCTGGTCAAGTCCAGCCCGGCGGCGGAAGCCGGCGAGCTGCCGTCGGCGGAGTTGATCGCGGAGATGGGGAAATACAACGAAGCGCTGGTGGACGCGGGCGTGATGCTGGCGGGTGAGGGCCTGCAGCCCAGCTCCAGGGGTGCCCGCGTGCGGTTTCCGAACGGGAAGCCGACGGTGATGGATGGGCCGTTCGCGGAATCGAAGGAGCTGATCGCCGGCTTCTGGATGATCCGTGCGGACTCGTTGGCCGATGCGGTGGCGTGGGCGAAGCGTGCGCCGTTCTCCGAAGGTGAGATCGAGGTGCGCCAGGTCTTCGAGACGGAGGACTTCGCGCCCGGCGATCCGACGGGCGAGCTGCGGGCTGCGGAGGAGCGGCTGCGGGGACGGATCGCGAACCAGCAGGCGGGTTCGTGACGACGACGGGTGGGGGACCGGAAACGGCACGACGTCTCATCGTGTGGAACCTGGTGACGCTCGACGGCTATTTCGAAGGTTCGCGCAAGTGGGCGCTGGACTGGCATAAACGTGTGTTGGGGGAGGAGTTCGATCGGCTCTCCCTCGATCAGGCAGCTTCGGCGGACACGCTTCTGTTCGGTCGTGTAACGTACGAGGGCATGGCGGCGTACTGGAACACGGCCGAGGGCCCGGTCGCGGATTTCATGAACAGTGTGTCCAAGGTGGTATTCTCGCGGACGCTGAGTGACGTCACGTGGCGCAATACGCGTCTGGTGAAGGACGACGCGGAGGCTGAGGTCCGGCGGCTGAAGCGTTTGCCCGGACAGGACATGCTGGTGTTCGGAAGCGCGCAGCTGTGTTCGATGCTGCTGGACCGCAGCCTGGTGGACGAAGTGCGGCTCGGCGTCGTCCCGGTGGTTCTCGGCGCCGGCACGCCGATGTTCAAGCCGAGGTCCGTGCCTTTGGCGATGGACCTGTTGGAAGCCCGCACCCTGGAGTCGGGGTGTGTGATCCTCAGTTACCGCCCCCGGGCACGAACCGACGCTGTCAATGCTGGCAACGGCACGGCCGCAAACGAAGGAGGGTGACGTCGCATGGCCGACGACGCCCGGGTCCGACGCACCATCGACGCCGTCTGGCGGATCGAGTCGGCGAAGATCATCGGCCGCCTCGCCCGCATGGTGGGCGACGTGGGCGTGGCGGAGGACCTGGCGCAGGACGCCTTCGTGGCGGCGCTGGAGCGCTGGCCGGAGGCCGGCGTGCCGGACAATCCCGGGGCGTGGCTGATGCAGGCGGCGAAGTACCGGGCCATCGACCACCTGCGCCGCGGGCGGCGGCTGGAGGACAAGCATGCCGCGCTGGCCCGATCGCGGCAGGCGCATCGGGAGGACGCATTGTCGGAGCTGGACGACGCCATCGATGACCCGGTGGGCGACGATGTGCTGCGGCTGATCTTCACGTGTTGCCATCCCGTCCTGCCGGCCGAGGGGCGGCTGGCGCTCACGCTGCGTCTGCTGGGCGGCCTGACGACCGAAGAGATCGCCCGTGCCTTCCTGGTGTCCACGGCCACGGTGGCGCAGCGGATCGTGCGGGCGAAGCGCGCGCTGCGGGAGGCGCAGGTGCCGTTCGACGTGCCGCGCGGCAGCGCGCTGGACGAGCGGCTGGGGTCGGTGCTGGCCGTCGTGTACCTGATCTTCAACGAGGGCTATACGGCGACGGCGGGCGACGACTGGCTGCGCCCGGCGCTGTGCGACGAAGCGTTGCGGCTCGGTCGGATCCTGGCGGCGCTGGCCCCCGGGGAGCCGGAAGTCCACGGCCTCGTCGCGCTCATGGAGATCCAGGCGTCGCGGCTGCACGCGCGGGTCGACGCGGCGGGGGAGCCCATCCTGCTGCTGGACCAGGACCGCGGACGCTGGGACCGTCTGTTGATCCGGCGGGGCCTGGCGGCGCTGGAACGGGCGCAGCGCCTGGGCGGCGCGCCGGGGCCGTACGCATTGCAGGCCGCCATCGCCGCGTGCCACGCCCGGGCGGGCACGGCCGACGACACGGACTGGCCGCGCATCGTCGCGTTGTATGATGCCCTGGCCCGGGTCAACCCGTTCCCGGTGGTGGAGCTGAACCGGGCCGTGGCGGTGGCCATGGCGTTTGGACCGGCGGATGGCCTGGCCCTGGTGGACGCCCTCGCCCACGAGCCGGCGCTCCGCACGTATCACCTGCTGCCCAGCGTGCGCGGCGATCTCCTGTTCAAGCTGGACCGCCTGGACGAGGCCCGGGCGGAGTTCGAGCGCGCGGCGTCCCTCACGGAGAACGCGCGGGAGCGCACGCTGCTGCTGGCGCGGGCCGCGGCATGCGGCCGGAACCGCAACAACAATCACAGAGGAGATTGAAGCATGGCTGCGAGCGTCACCACGAACGGAGGCGGCAAGATCGTCCCGCACCTCTGGTTCGAGAAGGAAGCGTTGGAAGCGGCGAATTTCTACGTGTCGTTGTTCCCCGACTCGCGGGTGGACTCCGCGTCGCCGCTGAAGGCGGACTCACCCGGCGGCCCGGAGGGATCCGTGCAGATGGTCCGGTTCACCCTGGCCGGGCAGCCGTTCATGGCCATCAGCGCCGGGCCTCTGGACCCGTTCAACCACGCCATCTCGTTCTTCGTCAACTGCGAGGACCAGGCCGAGGTCGACCGCCTGTGGGACGCGCTGGCGGAGGGCGGGACCATCGAGCAGTGCGGCTGGGTGCGGGACCGCTGGGGCGTCTGCTGGCAGATCGTGCCCACGGCGCTCGGCCGGCTCATGAGCGACGCCGACCCCGAGCGGGTGCGGCGTGTGACGGAGGCAATGCTCAAGATGAAGAAGCTGGACATCGCGGGGCTGGAGACGGCGTAGTCCCCGGGCGGGCCAGGCCATGCAACCAACAACGAACGCCGCTGATCTAACGTGACAGTCGGACGCTGATGGCCGCGGCGCGGCGACCGCCGCGCCGCCTTCAATCCGAGCCCCAACGGCGCGAGGCCCCATGTCCAGGCCGCAACCTTCCGGTCCATCCATGTTCCAGCCCCTGCTCGAGGACGTCCGGTTCGGCCTGCGCGCGCTCCGCAAGGCTCCCTGGTTCTCCCTGGTGACGGTGGTGACTCTGGCGGTGGGCATCGCGGCGAGCGTCGCCATGTTCGGCGTGCTGCACGCCGTCTATCTGCGTCCGTTGCCGTATCCCGATGCGAACCGGTTGGTGGTGGGCCGGGCGACGTTCCAGGGCCAGTTGAACCCGTGGGTGGCCGGTGCGGACTACTACGACTACCGGGACGGGTCGGCGTCGTTCGATGAGCTGGCGGCCGTGCTGCCGTACTCCATGCAGATGACGGTGACGGGCGATGAAGGGCCGGAAGTCGTGTCGGCGGGTGCGGCGTCACCGAATCTGCTGGCCGCGCTGCGCGTCCGTCCGGCGCTGGGCAGGGCGTTCCAGCCGGCGGACGGCCTGGCGGGCGCCGAAAACGTCGTGCTCCTGAGTGACAGGTTCTGGAAGCGCCGGTTCGGCGGGGATCCCCGTGTCGCCGGCGGCACGCTGGTGCTGGACGGGGCGCCGCACACCATCGTGGGCATCCTGCCCGCGGACTTCTTCTTCATGACCCGGGCCGATGTCTGGCTGCCCATGCGTCCGGACCGGTTCGCGGCGTCGTCCCGGGACATGTACAACTGGTACCTGGTGGGCCGGCTCCGGTCCGGCGTCAGCCCGGGCCAGGCTCAGGCGGGAGTGGACGTCATCTCGGCGCGCCTGCAGGCGGAGTATCCCCGGACCAACCGGAACAAGGGCCTGCGCCTCACGGGCCTGCGCCAGGTGCTGACGGCGGACTACCGCTCGCGCCTGTGGATTCTCACGGGCGCTGTGGCCCTCGTGCTCCTCATCGCGTGCGGCAACGGGGCGGCCATGCTGCTGGCCCGGGCGCCGGCCCGGCGGGCCGAGCTCTCGGTTCGCAGCGCGCTGGGCGCGCCCCGTGGCCGCCTGGTCCGCCAGCTGCTGGCGGAGAGCCTGGGCCAGGCCCTGCTGGCCGGTCTGCTGGGGACCGTGCTGGCCCTGTGGTTCCAGGCCGTCATCCTGAGGTACCTGGATATGCAGCGGCTGGGCCCGATGGCCCCGGGCCTGTCCGGGTCCACCCTGCTCGCCGCCGCGGGCGTGTCCCTCTTCGCCGGCCTGCTGGCCGG
The DNA here is from genome assembly GCA_964619835.1 of uncultured Gemmatimonadaceae bacterium. Lineage (GTDB taxonomy): Bacteria > Gemmatimonadota > Gemmatimonadetes > Longimicrobiales > RSA9 > JARRJS01. The sequence continues at coordinate 24,500 of CAZUFP010000036.1, forward strand.
GCTCTATCCGGCACTGCGCGGCACCGGCGCGTCCCTGGCCGACGACCTGCGGTCCGCCACGCCCCGGGCGGGCGACGGCGGCAGCAGGTTCCGCAGCGGCCTGGTCGTGGCGCAGGTGGCCGTGTCGGTGATCCTGCTGGCGGCGTCGGGGCTGCTGGTGCGCAGCCTGGCGAACCTGCAGGCGCTGGACCCCGGCTTCGTGGCGAACGGGCTGTTGACCGCGGAGGTGCAGGTCCCCCAGGCGCGTTACCCGGACGGGGCGTCCCGGAACCGCTTCTACGCCGGCCTGTTGCGGGACCTGCGCGCCCTGCCGGGCGTGGAGTCGGCCGCGCTCACCAGCCACCTGCCCATCGCCGACCAGGGCAATACGTACCGCGCCAACGCGGCCGGCGCGGCCGAGCCGCAACGGATCTTCCTGCGGTCCGTCTTGCCGGGCGTCTTCGAGACGCTGGGGATCCCGCTGCTGGCGGGGCGCGGCATCGACGACCAGGACCAGGGGGACGGTCCCGACGTGGTCGTTCTAAGCGAGACGGCGGCGCGGCGCATGTTCCCGGGCGAGGATCCGCTGGGGAAGGTGGTGGAGCTGCAGTTGGTGCCGACGCCCCGGCCCTTTTGGGTGGTGGGTGTGGTGGGGGACGTTCGCCTGAGCCGTTTGGCGGAGGCGCCGGAGGCGGCCCTGTACGTAGCGTATGCCAAAAGGCCGCGGGCCGTCATGCGCATCGCGCTCCGGACCGGGATGGCGCCCACGTCCCTGGCGGGCGCCCTGCGGGATGCCGTCCGCAAGGCGGACGCCCAGGTGCCGGTGTCGCGCGTCGCCACCATGGATGACCTCGTGTCCGAGTCCATGGCCCAGAGGAAGGTGGTGACCTTCTCCCTGACCTTGCTGGCACTTCTGCCCTTGCTGCTGGCCGCCGTGGGCCTGTTCGCGGTGCTGGCCTACCACGTCTCGCGGCGGCGCCACGAGTTGGGCGTGCGGATGGCCCTGGGCGCCGATGCGGCACGCGTGGGCCGCCTGGTGCTGGTCCAGGGGCTGCGCGTCGTCGGGCTCGGTGGCGTGCTGGGGCTGGCGGGGGCGGTGGCCGTGACGCGGCTGCTGCGGGGATTCCTCTTCGGCGTCGGCGCCGTGGACCCGCTGACGTTTGCGGCGGTGACGGCACTGGTGCTGGCGGTGGCCACGGTGGCCTGCGCCGCGCCGGCGGTGCGGGCGGCGCGTTCGGACCCGAGGGCGGCGCTGCAGGCCGAGTAGCGCGGAGCTACGCCGGGTCGTCCGGCGGGGCGCGCCGCATGCCGGCGCTCAGAGTCTGCGTACCTTCCTCGGAAGATGCCGCCGTCAGGCTCCGGCGTGGCGCACGAAGCGGGCTCTCTCCACGTCCAGGATGTCCAGGGCGCCCTCCTCCACGATGTAGTGCCAGCCGTGGAGCGCCAGGCGGCCGCCATCTACGGCCTCCCGGACGAACGGAAATTCCATCAGGTGCTTGAGCTGCACGACGATGCTGCGCCGCTCGGTTCGTCGCAGCAGCGCCTCGTCCACGGGCCCCTCCACCTTCGCTTCTTCGGCCAACCGCACCCAACGCTGCACGTGCGGCGCGCCGGCGGGCGGCTCGTACAGCGCCCGGATGGCACCGCAGTGGGAGTGGCCACATACAACGATGTCCTGGACGCCCAGGATCAGGACCGCGAACTCGATGGCACTGGACACGCCGTGATGCGCCTGGTCCAGCTCGTACGGCGGCACCAGCGCCCCGACGTTCCGCACCACGAACAGCTCGCCGGGACCCGCGTCCGTGAGGAGCGACGGGACCACCCGGGAGTCCGAACAGCCGATGAACAACGTGTGCGGCCGCTGGCCTTCCGACACCAGCCGCTGGAATTGCCCGGCCATGTCGGGGAAGACGGACCTGCGGAATCGGTCGTGGCCCCGGATGAGCTGTTCGGACATCGTGCCTTCCTTTCGAGGGGAGTAGTCGGCCACGCATCGTCGCCCGACGACGGTGCAACGGGAACGGCCTTTGCGCAAACCGGTTGTCGGCCCGGGAGGCTCGTTCTATCTTTCGGGCAGCAATCGAAGGCGAAGGAGTTCGCCTGAACGCGGCCACCGGCCGCTGATGACTCCTCCTTCCGGCTCCGGCCGGTCGGGGGCTTTTTTTGTGGAGGCGGGGATGATTCTGTTGTATATCGCGCTGGGCGGTGCGGTGGGCGCCGTGGCCCGCTACGGGCTGGGCGGCTGGGTGCAGGCGCGTGCGGGTTTCGGCTTTCCGTGGGGCACGTTCGTGGTCAACGTACTGGGGGCCCTGTTGATCGGGTTCGCGCTCCGGTACCTGGAGGCCGTGCGTCTGACGGCAGAGGTGCGGGCGCTTGTCATCATCGGCATGCTCGGCGCTTTCACGACGTTCAGCACTTTCAGCTACGAAACCGTCGCGTTGTTGGAGGATCGTGAATGGCTGCGTGCCGGGGCGTACGCCCTCGGCAGCCTGTTCCTGGGGCTCGTGGCCGTCGCCGTCGGACTCACGGCCGCGAGCTACGTCCTGCAAGCGAGAGGTTGACCATGTCGCATCGGTTCGAAGGTGAGCGCACGCTCATGCGCATCTTCATGGGGGAGAACGACCGTGCGCTCGAAGGCGCCCACGCCGGCAAGCCGTTGTACCAGGCGCTGCTGAACCTGCTGCGGGAGCGGGGCTTTGCCGGAGCGACCGTGCTGCGCGGCATCGCCGGCTTCGGCGCGACGGCGAAGGTTCACACGGACAAGATCCTTCGGCTGTCGCTGGACCTGCCCATCGTCCTGGAAGTCGTCGAAACGGAGGAGAAGATCGAGGAGATCCTGCCGGAGCTGGACCGGCTCATCGGCGGGGGCCTGATCACCCTGGAGCGCGCGCACGTGATCCTGTACCGTCCTGCCGGGGCTGGAGACAGGGGCAAAGCCGCCGGAGCCGATGAGCCGTCCGCCGGAGAATGAAGGGATCCGGCTCACCGATGCCCAGCAGCGGCATCTGGCCGTCCTCTTCGACCGGCTGATCCGGGAGACGCGGGACCGGCTGGACGCGCCGGGTCTCGCCGCGATCGGTGAGCGGGACCGGGCCGCGCTGCGCCGGGCCCTGGACGAGTTGCTTCGCGACGCCGAGGACGCGGCGGACCGCCTGGGTTTCCGCGTGGGCGTGCGCAACGGCGATGCGCGCCGGGAGCTGGCCGCCTGGTCCTCCAGCTGGTGGTCCACCGTCCTGGACGCCCGGCCCTCGGCGTTGCGCGCCTACGGGCACGTGGACCCGGAAGCCGCCGAGATCCTGGCCCCTCTGGTGGACCGGCTCGCCGACCACCTGTATCGCGTCGTGACGCTTTCCGGGGATGCCCCTCCGGCGGACGGCGCGGCAGGGCCGGGAACCCTCCCGGCCTCGGGCCCGTAGAGCCGTAACGAACGAAGGCTCGCCGAACTTTCCTGGTCGGGGCGTGCCGAACAACCCGGATCGGTCGGCTGCCGGGGGCCGGCACCACGCTACCGGAAGTGTGCGACTCCGGTGATGAGCAGGTACGCGCCCAGACCCGCGAGCACGGCGGCCGACACGGCCAGCAGCGCCCGCTGTCCGCGAGGGCCCAGGAACCGCGCGGTGCCGGCGAGGACGATGAACGCGCCCGTCGTGGTGACGAGGACGCCGTAGAACGTCACCAGCAGGGCTACGGCGTGGGCCGGCTGCTGGCGCCAGGCGGTGAGCAGCGCCGGACCGAGGATGAACGCCCACCCCAGGTAGGCGTTGGGGTTCAGCAGATTGACCAGGACGGCCTGGAAGAGCGTGCGCGGCGCCGATCCGGACGGTTCCTGTGAGGCGCCCTGGCGCGTCTGGCGAAGCGCGGACCACGCGAAGTAGAGGAGCAGGATCCCGCCGGCGATGCGGAGGCCCTGTTGCGCGCGCGGCGAGAGCTGCCCCACCACCAGCAACACGACGAGGGCGATGGGTCCATCGCTCAGGAGCGGAGACAGGCACGCCGGGAGCGTCCGCTTCCAGCCCGTGGCCAGCGTGCGGGAGAGCAGGAAAGCCTGGAGAGGACCCGGCTGGATCCCGGCCGCGAAGGCGTAGCCGCCACCGAAGAGGATGTACTGGAGCATGGCGGGGCCATTATAGCCGGTGGGCGGGTCCGGAGGTAGCGGGCCTGCCCGCTGCCGGTTCTTCACCGCTGGCGGAATGACGGGATGGCGGCCCCGGCTCCTTGACGTGCCGGGCACTCGGTTGGATTCTCGGTTGGATTCGATGCCGCTCATGGGCGGCAGGCTCACGTCCGACAACCGGCCACGCATCAATGATTCGCCTTCGTCCCGCCCGCATCCTTCAGCGGAAGTCCGCACGCCTCCTGGCCCTCCTGGTCGCCGCCGCGGTATTCGCGTGCGCGACCTCCCCCACCTCCCACGCGTCGCCGCCGGCGCCGGACTCCATCCCGGCGCAGGGGACGCCGGCCACGCTGGACGTGGGCAACTGGAACGTCGAGTGGTTCGGCGACCCGTCCCACGGTCCGACGGACGACACGCTCCAGCTGGACCATGTCCGGGCCGTCATGGCCGGCGCCAGCCTGGACGTCTGGGGACTGGAGGAGGTGGTCAGCGCGAACGCCTTCGCCCGCCTCGTGGCCGGGCTGCCGGGCTACGCCGGCATGCTGGCAAACGACCCGTTCGTCAAGGACGGGCCGGCCTACTACAGCGACTTCGGCAACACCGAGCAGAAGGTGGCGCTGGTCTATCGCACCGACGAGGTGTCCCTCGACAGCGCGCGCGTCATCCTGACGGATCAGAACTACGCCTTTGCCGGCCGGCCACCCGTGGCGTTCTACCTGGGCGTGACCATCGATGGCGCGTCGGAGCCCCTCATCGTCGTGGTGCTGCACGCCAAGGCGGGCAGCGACGCCACCAGCCGGGACCGCCGCGACCAGGCCGCCGCCGCCCTCAAGGCCTACATGGACGCCCACTGGCCCACGCAGAAGGTGCTCGTGATCGGTGACTTCAACGACGACGTCGACACCTCCATTACCGCCGGCCAGCCGTCGCCCTACCGGTACTTCACGGCCGACACCGCGCACTACGACTTCCCCACCGCCGCACTGTCCGCGGCGGGCGACGCGTCCACGGTCTCCTACTCCGACGTGATCGACCACCAGCTGGACACCAACGAAGCCTTCGCCGACTACGTCCAGGGCTCGGCGGAGGTGTTCCGCGCCGATCACTACATCGCCAACTACGGCCCCTCCACCAGCGACCACTACCCCGTCATCGCGCGCTACCGGGTGGGGACGGGCGGATAGTCGGGCGGGGTTGCATGCCCGGTCTGGCCTGCACGCCCGGGCGCTGGATGGAGTGAAGCGTGAAGCGTGAAACGTGAAACGTGAAACGTGAAGCGTGGAACGTGAAACGTGACGCGGGCCACGTTCCACGCTTCATGCTCCCCCGGAAATCCCCGGCCTCGCGGCATCGTCGAACATAGTCGGACGCGGCGTGGAGACATGGTGCGCCCGGCACCGACTTTGCGTGCAACGATTCAACAATGTTCGACGGCTGGGTGCGCAGGCGGCACCCGACGACGGGCGCCGTCACGGGCTGTCACCCCCGGTGCAGCCTGCTCCCCCAGAAGGCCACTGCAGTGCCCCGCCGAACGCAACCCGAACGCGACCACACCGCAGGGCGGTCGCGTGTTGCTCACCCCGATCAATGCAGGCAGACATGAGACATGCATCGACGTCGGCCCCCGCCCTCGCACGGAACGGGTCGACCGGCCGGCAAGGGCCGCACACGATGCTCCACCGCGGACTGGGAGGGTTTCTGGTCCTGGGTGGAGCGTTTTTCATTCTGACGACTCCGTTGGCGGCGCAGCAGCAGGTCACCGGGACGGTGAAGGCGGGAGACACGGGCAAGCCGCTGGCGGGTGCCCAGGTGACGGTGAAGGGGACGTCCATCGGCACGCTGACGGCGGGCGATGGCGCGTACCAGATCACGGCGCCGTCGCCGCAGGACACCCTGGTGTTCACCTTCATCGGCTACCGGCGGCAGGAGGTACCCATCGGTGGTCGTTCGGTGGTGGACGTGACAATGCCGCAGCAGGTGCTGGCGTTGCAGCAGATCGTCGTCGTCGGGTACGGCACGCAGCGCAGGCGTGACGTGACGGGCGCGGTGTCGACGGTGCAGGGCAACGAGCTGCAGCAGACGCCGACCCCGTCGGTGGCGCAGACGCTCCAGGGCAAGGTGGCGGGTGTGCAGGTGACGCCGTCGTCCGGTGCGCCGGGCTCACAGGCGATCATCCGCATCCGCGGCACCGGTACCCTGAACAACGCGTCGCCGCTGTACGTGGTGGACGGGATGATGGTGGACGACATCAGCTACCTGAACCCGGCGGACGTGCAGTCGGTGGAGGTGCTGAAGGACGCGTCGGCGACGGCGATCTACGGGTCCCGGGGCGCGAACGGCGTCATCATCATCACGACCAAGCGGGGCTCGCCGAGCAAGACCACGCAGTGGTCGGCCCGGGCGTACGTGGGCACCCAGAAGGTGCTGCATCCAATCTCCCTGGCCAACGCGCAGGAGTATGCCAAGCTGGCGAACGAGTTGGCGGCGAACACGGGCGTGCCCGCCTATTTCGCCAATCCGAGCAGCGTGGGTGCCGGGACCAACTGGCAGGACGCGGTCTTCCAGTCGGCGCCCATCCAGAACTACGAGCTGACGGCGTCGGGCGGGAGCGACAAGGTCACCTACTACTTCAGCGGCAACTTCGAGAACCAGGCGGGGGTGATCCCGCGCTCCTCGTACGGGCGTACCACGCTGCGTCTCAACAACGACTACCAGCTGTCGCCCCATATCGAGCTGGGCCACAACATCGCGTTTTCCAACACACAGAGTCACGATCCGCCGAACGTGGTGAGCATGCTGTACCACGCGGACCCGACGGTGTCCGTGTACGACAGCACGGGCGGGTTCGCCGACGCGAACATCCGGTCATCGGCGGGCAATCCGGTGGCGGCGATCCACTACACGGACAACGCCCGCACGACGACCCGCCTGGTGGGCAACGTCTTCACCGACGCCACGTTCCTGAACAACTTCGACTTCCGCTCCAACTTCGGGCTGGACTATCAGCGGTCCGACTTCCGCAATTTCGTGCCTGTCTACACGGTGTCGCCGACGCAGCAGAACCAGACGTCCACGATCAACGTGCAGATGGGCAACACGCACTCGTGGCTGTGGGAGAACACGCTGACCTACAACTACACCACGCAGCGGAACCACCTGAAGCTGCTGGGCGGCATCACGGCGCAGTCATTCTACAACGACCTGCTGGGTGGGGGCCGCACGGACGTCGTGGGCACCGCGAAGAACCTGTGGTACCTGAACGCCGGCGCCGCGACGGGCCAGACCAACTCGGAGGTGGCGTACAACTGGAAGATGCTGTCCTACCTGTTCCGCGCCAACTACACGTACCACGACAAGTACATGTTCACCGGCTCGCTGCGCGTCGACGGGTCGTCCCGGTTCGGCGCCAACAACCGGTACGGCTACTTCCCCTCGCTGGCCGTGGGCTGGGACCTGGCGCAGGAGCCGTTCTTCCAGAACCTGAAGTCCATCTCCGCGTTCAAGCTGCGCGCCAGCTGGGGCCAGACGGGGAACGACAAGATCGGCGAGTACCCGAGCGTGGCTACCATCGCGGGCAACCTGAACGCCGTGTTCGGTGAGCCGCAGGCGTTGCAGTACGGCGCGGCGCCCGTTGACCTGGCGAACCCGGACGTGAAGTGGGAGCGCACCACGCAGACGGACGTCGGCCTGGACATGGCGTTCCTCCAGGGCCGGATCGAGGCCACCGTGGACTACTACGACCGTCTCACGGACGGGATCCTGGTGCAGGTGCCGATCCCGTTGTACGTCGGCGCCAACTCGAACCCCACGGTCAACGCCGCCAAGGTGGCGAACACCGGGCTCGAGGCGTCGCTCAACTGGACGCAGGAAGTCGGCAACGTGAAGCTCCAGATCGGCGCGAACGCCTCGACGGTGAACAACAAGGTGAAGGCGCTGGGCCAGGGGCAGGAGCAGATCCTGTCGGGTGGTCTGGGCAACGAAGTGTCCTTCACGACACGCACGGTGCCGGGGCATCCCATCGGCGAGTTCTGGGGTTACAAGGTGATCGGCGTGATCCAGGACTCGGCGCAGCTCGCGAACACGCCCATCATCGCCGGAGAGCAGCCGGGCGACCTCAAGTTCGCCGACATCAACGGCGACGGCGTGATCACGGATGCGGACAAGACGTTCCTCGGCTCGCCCATCCCCACCCTGATCTACGGGTTCAACGTCGGCGCCACGTGGAAGGCGTTCGACCTGTCGGCCAACTTCTCCGGGCAGTCCGGCAACAAGATCTACAACGGGAAGAAGGCCGTTCGCTTCGGCGTGGACAACTTCGAGACGAGCTTCCTGAACGCCTGGACGCCGTCCCAGCACAGCAGCACGGAGCCGCGCGTGACCAACGCCGGGCCCAACTACCGGGCTTCGAGCCGGTTCATCGAGAACGGCGCGTTCCTCATGCTGCAGTCGGCGCAGTTGGGCTACCGCCTGCCCCAGAGTCTGACGAGCCACATGGGGGTGCAGACGGCGCGCCTTTATGTGGCCAGCCAAAATCTGTTCCTGTCGACGGGGTACAGCGGCTACTCGCCGTTGATCACGAGCTCAAATGTGATCGCCAACGGCATCGACCTGGGGGCGTACCCCACGGCGCGTACGGTGACGGTCGGCCTGAACGTGACGTTCTGAACTCGAAGAGGTGAATGATACCATGACGATCTTACATCGATCCGCGAAGCGGATGACGCGCGTCGGGCTCACCTTCCTGGTCGTGCTGGGCGTGGCGGGCTGCAAGGACTTCCTGACCACGCAGCCCCAGGGCGAGCTCACGACGGCCAATTTCTTCCAGACCGCGGACCAGGCCATTCAGGCGACGAACGCCACCTACAGCATGCTGCGCGACTGGGAGGTGCATGTCTTCTCCTGGCTCGGCATGACGGACATCGTTTCCGACGACGCCACGAAGGGCAGCACGCCGGGCGATGCCAGCTTCCTGGCCGATCTGGACAACCTCAACTTCGATCCCGGCAACCTGGCGTTCGACAACACCTGGCAAGGCTACTACCGGGGCATCTATCGCGCGAACGTGGCGATCCAGGGGATCCCCGGCGCGAACATGGACGCCAGCCTCAAGGCTCGCCTGATCGGGGAGAACAAGTTCCTGCGGGCGTATTACTACTTCTTCCTGGTGCGCGCGTTCGGCGGCGTGCCGCTGGTGACGGCGCCGCTGCTGCCGAGCGAGTTCAAGCAGCCCCGGGCCAGCGCCCAGGACGTGTACGCGCAGATCGAGAAGGACCTGACGGATGCCATCGCCGTGCTGCCGCTGAAGTCGCAGTACGCGGCGGCCGACATGGGACGCGCCACGAAGGGTGCGGCCCAGGCGCTGCTGGCCAAGGTCGATCTGTACGAGGGCAAGTACCAGGAGGCGTTGACCAACGCCGAAGCGGTGATCAACTCGGGTCAGTACGGCCTGTATCCCGACTACAACACACTGTTCACGCAGGCGGCCGAGAACTCGTCGGAGTCCGTCTTCGAGGTGGGCAACGTGGCGCTGCCGCAGGGCGGCGGGGCCAGCCAGTATGCCCAGGTCCAGGGCGTGCGCGGGACGCCCAACATCGGTTGGGGCTTCAACGACCCGTCGCCGAACCTGGAAGCGTCCTTCGAGCCGGGCGACCCGCGGCTCGAGGCGACGATCCTCTATCCCTGGGAGCTGCTGCCGGACGGCAGCCAGCAGATCGTCTACCTGAACCCGAGCATGCTGAACAACCGGTACAACAAGAAGGCGTTCACACCGCCCATCAACGCCGGGCTGGGCTCGGACAACTCGGGCGTGGACATCCGCATCATCCGGTACGCCGACGTGCTGCTCTTCGCGGCGGAGGCGGCGTACCGCACGGGCGATGAGGCCACGGCGCGGACGTACCTCAACATGGTGCGGGAGCGGGCCCGCGGCGGCCGGACGGTGACGCTGGGCATCTCGGCGGAGGCGCTGTCCGACTCGGTAGCCGCCGAGGTGGGCCTGCCGGCCAACGGCAGCCGGGTGTTCGTGCGGTACGTGAACCCGTCGACGCAGGCGTATGCGGCCGGGCTGCGCGGCATGGTGACGGAGTTCAACAGCAACAACACGCCGCCCGTGCAGGTGGACACGATGGACGTGATCAACACCGTGGACGGCACGGCGGTGACCACCTTGCAGGACTACTTCACGCAGGTGGACACGAGGACGCCGGGCAACAACGTGACGCTGGGTGTCACGCGGGTCATGCAGGCTGCGGACGGTTCCGTCACGATGCAGACCCTGTCCATCCAGGTACCGGCCATGACCCTGCTGCCGGACGTGACGGCGACGGGACAGGACCTGCTGACCGCCATCTGGCACGAGCGGCGGCACGAGCTGGCCATGGAGCAGCACCGCTGGTTCGATATCAACCGGCAGGGCCGGGGTCAGGCCGTCATGACGGCGGACGGCAAGACGTGGGCGGCCCAGGACACCATCTATCCCATTCCGTCGGCGGAGGTGCAGCTGGCGGGGCTGACACAGAACCCGGGCTACGGGTCCTGACATGGGGCCCAACGCTGGCGGGGTAGAGAGGTGAGTGGCGCAACGCCGGCGTCGGGACATGAGCGCGGCCGTCGGGCGGCCTGGGCCGTCCGGCTGGCCGCGCTCGTGTTGCCGGTGCTGCTCTCGGCGTGCGGCGGCTCGCCGGAGAGCACGGCAGCCACGTCGCCGCCTCCGGCCCAGGACTCGTTCCTGGACATCCTGGAACACCGGACCTTCAACTATTTCTGGGAGACGACGAACGCCGAGAACGGGCTGACGCCGGACCGCTGGCCGACGCCGTCGTTCTCCAGCATCGCGGCGGTGGGTTTCGCGCTCACCGCCTATCCCGTGGGCGTGGAGCGTGGCTACGTGAGCCGTGCCGACGCGGCGGCGCGCACCCTCACGACGCTGCGCTTCTTCTGGACCGCGCCGCAGGGCCCCGACCCCACGGGCACCGCGGGCTACAAAGGCTTCTTCTACCACTTCCTGGACATGCAGACGGGCGAGCGCTACCAGGACGTGGAGCTCTCGTCCATCGACACGGCGCTGCTCATGGCGGGCGACCTGGCGGCGCAGCAGTACTTCGACGGGACGGACTCCACGGAGACCCAGATCCGGGCCCTGGCCGATTCCCTGTATCGCCGCGTCCAGTGGGACTGGATGCAACCCCGCCCGCCTCTCATCGCCATGGGCTGGAAACCCGCGGGCGGCAGCTACACCGGCTTCCTGAACGCCGACTACACGGGCTACAACGAGGCGATGATCCTTTACATCCTCGCCCTCGGCTCGCCCACCCACCCCGTCGACGCCGCGGCCTGGAGCGCCTTCACCAGCACGTACGACTGGGCCGGCTTCCAGGGCCAAACCTATGTCAACTTCGCGCCGTTGTTCGGCTACCAGTTCTCCCACGTGTGGGTGGACTTCCGGGGCATTCAGGACGCGTACATGCGCGGCAGGGGCATCGACTACTTCGAGAACTCCCGCCGCGCCACGCTGGCCCAGAGGTCCTACGCGGAACAGAACCCCGGGGGCTGGCTCGGCTACGGCGCCAATTTCTGGGGGCTCACCGCCTGTGATGGGCCGGGCGACTTCCAGCAGGTAATCGGGGGCGTCACGCGCACGTTCCGCGGCTACTGGGCCCGGGGCGCGGCGGCGACAGCCGTCCGTGATGACGGGACGCTGGCGCCCACGGCGGCCGGCGGCTCCATCGCGTTCGCCCCGGAGGTGGTCCTGCCGGCCCTGGAGGCGATGGAGCAGCGCTACGGGGACAAGCTGTTCGGGCAGTATGGCTTCCTGGATGCGTTCAACCCGACCCTGACCGACGCCTCCGCGCCGGTGCGGTCGGGGACGATCGTGCCGGGCACCGGCTGGTTTGACACCGATTACCTGGGCATCGACCAGGGGCCCATCGTGACCATGATCGAGAACTACCAGAGCGGCCTCATCTGGAAGCTGATGAGGGACAACCCATACATCGTGCGCGGCCTGTGCCGTGCCGGCTTCCAGGGCGGCTGGCTGGAGGGGAAATGCAACTGACGCGTGAGGCGGTGGAGCGGGGTGTGGTGCCGGCCACGCGGCGTGGCCGAGGCCGCGGCCGTTGGCGCGCGCCGGCGTTGTGCTCGGTGGCCGCGCTGGGCCTCGTCGTGGTCGCCGGCTGCTCGACCGCCACGACGACCGGCGCGGCGACGCCGGCTCCGCGCGGGGCGTCCTCGGCCGGAGCCAGGGTCACGGAGGCCGCGCCGGCCGCGCGCGATTCCGCCGCGGCCCGGGGCGTGGCGGCCGCGGAGCGGATCGCGGCCATGCTCGGGCCGGCGGCCAGCCAGGGCCCGGCGCAGGACACGGCCCGGCGCGAGGCGTTCATCGATTCGCTGCTGTCGCAGATGACGCTGGAGGAGAAGCTGGGCCAGCTGAACCAGCCGCCGGGCCAGTGGGGCGACACGGGCCCTGTCGTGAGCAAGGGTGGTGAAGCGGATGTGCGGGCGGGGCACGCCGGGTCGTTCCTGGGCGTGTACGGCGCCGCCTACACGCGGCGGCTGCAGCAGGCCGCCGGGGAGTCGCGGCTGCACGTCCCGCTCCTGTTCGGCTACGACGTGATCCACGGCTTCCGCACGATCTTCCCGGTGCCGCTGGCGGAAGCCAGCAGCTGGGACCCGGCCACGGTGGAGCGCTCGGCGCGCATCGCGGCCACGGAGGCGTCGGCGTGGGGTGTCACGTGGACCTTCGCGCCCATGGTGGACATCGCGCGGGACCCGCGCTGGGGTCGCATCGTGGAGGGATCGGGCGAAGACCCGTACCTGGGCTCCATGATGGCGGCGGCGAAGGTGCGTGGCTTCCAGGGGGATGACCTGGCGGCGAACAACACGCTCATGGCCACGGCCAAGCATTTCGCCGCGTACGGCGCCGCCGAGGGGGGCCGGGACTACAACACCGCGGAGGTCTCGAACCGCACCCTTCACGCCATCTACCTGCCGCCGTTCCATGCCGCGGTGATGGAGGGCGTCGGCTCCGTGATGGCGGGGTTCGACGAGGTCGCTGGCGTGCCCATGCACGCGAACGGGCCTCTCATCAACGGCGTGCTGCGTCACGACTGGGGCTTCCACGGCCTCGTCGTGAGCGACTACACGGGCATCATGGAGCTGCAGCGCCATGGCGTGGCGGGCACGCCGGAGCAGGCGGGCATCCTGGGGCTGAAGGCCGGCGTGGACATCGACATGGTGAGCGGCATCTACCTGAAGGACCTGCCGGCGGCCGTGGACAGCGGCCTGCTGCCCGTGCGTGACGTGGACCGGGCGGTGAAGCGGGTGCTGAGGGCCAAGTGGGACCTGGGCCTGTTCCAGGACCCGTACCGCTACAGCGACGCGGCGCGGGAAAAGGCACGCACGCTGACGCCGGCGGATCTCCAGGCCGCGCGCGAGGAAGCCCGCGAGTCCATGGTGCTGCTCAAGAACGACAGCGTCCTGCCGCTGCGGAAGGACCTGGGCACCATCGCGGTCATCGGGTCGCTGGCGGACGACTCTCTCTCTTGTCTCGGACCCTGGCACGGCGCCGGCGAGGCGAAGGATGCGGTCACCATCCTGGAAGGCATCAGGCAGGCGGTGTCGCCCGGTACGAAGGTGATCTACGCGAAAGGCGTGACGCCGGTGCTGGGCGGCACGGACACGACGGGCTTCCCGGCGGCCATGAAGGCGGTGCGCCAGGCGGACGCCGTCGTGCTGGTCGTCGGCGAGACCCAGGACATGAGCGGCGAGGCGGCCAGCCGCGCGGACATCGACCTGCCGGGCGTGCAACTGGCGCTGGCGAAGCAGATCATCGCGACGGGCAAACCGGTGGTCGTCGTGCTCATGAACGGCCGCCCGCTGGCTACGCCGTGGTTGGCGGAGCATGCTCCCGCGATCCTGGAGGCCTGGTTCCTGGGCGTGCAGATGGGCCCGGCCGTGGCCGACGTTGTGTTCGGCGACGCCAACCCCAGCGGCAAGCTGCCGGTGACCGTGCCACGGGCCGTGGGCCAGATCCCCATCTATTACGACCACAAGAACACCGGCCGGCCGCCGAACCCGAACGACCACTACACGTCCAAGTATCTGCACCTGCCGTGGACGCCGCTCTACCCGTTCGGCTACGGCCTGAGCTACACCACGTTCGAGGTCGGCGCGCCGCGATTGTCGTCCGCCACCATGCGGCCGGGCGACACGCTAACCGTGTCCGTGGACGTGACGAACACCGGCAAGCGCGCGGGCACGGAGGTCGTACAGCTCTACCTGCACGATGAGGTGCGCAGTGTCACGCCGCCGGTGAAGGAGCTGCGCGGCTTCCAGCGCGTCCAGCTGGATCCGGGCCAGACGAAGACTGTGAGCTTCCCCATCACCGTCGACGACCTGGCGTTCTGGGGCCTCGCCAACCGCTGGATCTACGAGCCGGGCTGGTTCACCGTGTTCGTGGGGTCCAGTTCCGTGGACGTGAAGAGCGCGCGGTTCGATCTGTTGGAGGGGAGCGGGTCCTGAAGGACGAAGCGGCGGGTGACATGCGGAGAACGAGAATGCGGACGGGGACTTTGCCGGCTGCGGGCCCCGTGCTCCCGCGTGCGTTGGCCCTGTCAGCGCTCGTGGTGGCCCTGGCTTCGTGCGTGACACCGGGTGCGGGGCCGGCGACCCGGGTGCCGGCGCCCATGTCCCCGGCCGCGGCGGCGCGCCTCGAACAGCGCGTCGATTCGGTTCTCGCCCTCATGACACTGGAAGAGAAAGCGGGGCAGCTCGCCATTACCGGCGGGCGGCCCGACCTGGAGGACCTCATCCGCGCGGGCCGGTTGGGCGGCACCAACGGCGTGCTGCCGGGCCAGGACGTGCTGGCGGTCACGCGCCATCTTCAGCAGGTGGCCTTGCAGTCCCGGCTGAAGATCCCGCTGCTGTTCATGGGCGACGTGATCCACGGCTTCCGCACGGTCTACCCCGTGCCGCTGGCCATGGCAGCCACGTGGGACACGGCGCTGGTGACGTCGGTGGACAGCGCGTCGGCGGCCGAAGCCACGGCGGCGGGCGTCGACTGGACCTTCGCGCCCATGCTGGACATCGGCCGGGACCCGCGCTGGGGCCGGGTGGTGGAGGGGCCCGGGGAGGACCCGTACCTGGGCGCGGCGCTGGCCCGGGCGCAGGTGCGCGGCTACCAGGGCGACGTCACCGGCGCCGACCTGGCCTCGCCCACCACCATGGCGGCGACGGCCAAGCACTTCGCGGGCTACGGCGCCGTGCAGGGCGGGCGCGACTACAACTCCGTGGACCTGTCGGACCGGCGACTTCGCAGCGTCTACCTGCCGACCTTCCACGCCGCGGTGAACGCCGGCGTGGCGACGGTCATGGCGGCGTTCACGGCGCTGGACGGCGTGCCGTCCACGGCGAACGAGTGGCTGCTGAAGGGCATCCTGCGCGACGAATGGGGCTTCCAGGGCGTCGTCGTGTCCGACTACGACGCGGTACCGGAGCTGGAGAACCACCGCATCGCCGCCACCGACGCCGACGCCGTTGCGCTGGCCATGCGCGCCGGCGTGGACGTGGACCTGCACAGCCTGACCTACGCTGGCCGGCTGCCGGACCTGGTGCGCAGCGGGCGGGTGAGCGAGGCCACGGTGGACTCGGCGGTCCGGCGCGTGTTGCGCCTCAAGTTCCGGCTGGGCGTATTCGACGACCCCTTCCGCTACGACGACCCGGCGCGCGCGAAGGCCGTGACGCTCTCGCCTTCGCAGCGTGCGCTGGCCCGGCGTGCCGCCGCCGAGTCGTTCGTGCTGCTGGAGAACCACGGCGTGCTGCCGCTGTCCCCGCACCTGAAGACCATCGCCGTGCTGGGGCCCCTGGCGGACGACAGCGCCAACCCCCTGGGCCCGGTGCACGCCGTGGGCCGGCCTGCCGACACGCGCACCGTGCTGGCGGGGATTCGCGCACGGTTGGGTCCGGGCGTGCGGGTGCTCTACGCGCGCGGCACGGATATCGGCCAGCTGTCGCCGGCGGGCGCCGCGGGCACGGACGACGCTTCGAGTACGTCCGGCGCCAGCACGCCCGGCGCGCAGATCGGACCCGGTGCTGCGGGCACGTCGGGCATCGCGCATGCCGCAGCGCTGGCGAGGCAATCGGACGCGGCCGTCGTCGTCGTGGGCGAGGCGGCGAGCATGAGCGGCGAGGGCGGCAGCCGGTCCCGGCTGGACCTGCCGGGCGCGCAGCTGGCGCTGGTGAAGGCGGTGGTCGCCACGGGCACGCCGACGGTCATCGTGCTCATGAGCGGACGCCCGCTGACCATTCCGTGGCTCTCGGAACACGCGCCGGCCCTGCTGGAAGCGTGGTTCCCCGGCACGGAGGCGGGCAGCGCCATCGCCGACGTGCTGTTCGGCGATGCGGAGCCGGGCGGACGCCTGCCCATCAGCTTCCCGCGCGACGTCGGCCAGATTCCCATCTTCTACGCCCACCGCAACACCGGGCGCCCGCCCGTGGCCGGCGACCGCTATACCTCCAGGTACCTCGACGTGGCCAACTCGCCGCTCTATCCCTTCGGCTACGGCCTGGGCTACACCCGCTTCACCTACTCAGACGTACGGGTGGACCGCGCGCGCATGGCCGTCGGGGACACGGTGCATGTCTCGGTGACCGTGAAGAATATCGGGCGGCGTGCGGGCACCGACGTCGTCCAGCTCTACGTGACCGACGAGGAGGCCAGCGTGTCGCCGGTGGTGGAGCGACTGCGCGGCTTCCGCAGGCTGCGGCTGGCGCCGGGGGAGGCACGGGAGGTTTCGTTCCCGCTGACCGCCCACGACCTGGCGCTGTACTCGGTGGACATGCAGCGATACGCTGCCGAGCCGGGCTGGTTCACGGTCTCCGTGGGGCCCAACTCGCGGGATGCGCAAGAATACCAGGCGCGCTTCGAACTGGTGGCGCCGGGTGGGAGCGGTTGATCGGTCGGGCTGGACGCTGGCGGGTATCCGAGCCCTCCGTGGTAGTTCTCCGGGGATGTTGACGCACGCCGAAGCCAGATCCGCCTCCCCGAAGCCGGACAGACCCCCGAGGCCAGAGAGGCCCAGAAACCGGCCATGCTCCGCGAAGCCGGGTGCCCCCCGGAACCTGCCCCTCGCGCTTGACGCGCCTTTCGGCCGCAGGTACCGTAGCCTTCCCCGTTTTCAGGGAATCTTCATGACGGATGCCAGCGATCGATCCGGCCCGGCGGGCGCCCCGGTGCCCCCCGAAGCACGCGACCGCGCGGTGGATGTTCTGACGCGCAGCTTCGCCAGCGACCAGCTGTCGGAGGAGCAGTTGGAGACGCTGCTGGATCGCGTCTACCGTGCCACGACGCTGGCCGAGCTGCAATCGTTGATCGGCGATCTCCCCGTGCCGGCCAGCGGGGCGGGCAATGCCCTGGACCCGGGGCAGGCTCCGCCATCGCCGTTGCAGCAGCCCGTGCGGGTCCGGGCGCTCTTCTCGGGGCAGGAGCAGAAGTTGACGGGCACGGTGCCTCGCCGGCTACAGCTCCGGGCGCGGCTTGGCTACGTCGAGCTGGACCTCACGCAGGCGGCCTTCGAGCCGGGTGTCACGGAGATCGACGCGCGGGCGCTCATGGGCTACGTGGAGATCCGACTGCCCGGCGATGTGCAGGTGGAGAACGACGGCGGCGCGATCTTCGGCTACTTCGCCCTGAAGGGCCGCGGATCGTCGGACACCGTGCGATCCGACCGCATCGTGCGGATCACCGGCCGTGCCATCATGGGATACGCGGAGTGTCACGTAGCGGGCGGCGGCCCGCAACCCGGGTGAAGAAGTACCGGATGACGGTGCCGGCGTCGATGTCGTAGCTCGCCGGGTGTGGCTGCCGGATTTCAGCCACCCACGCGGGTCGGCACCGAACGGCTTTCGCGCGTCCCGTCGCCCAGTTGCCCGCTCTGGTTCAACCCCCAGCAGTACTGCGCTCCGTCATCCGTGAAGCCGCAGGTGAGCGCGCCGCCGGCGTAGATCGATCGGAAGGTCAGGCCGCCCGCCACGGGCACGGGCGTGGAGTGGTTCTCCCGGGTCCGGTCACCGAGCTCCCCGTGGACGTTCTGGCCCCAGCAGTAGGCCCTGCCGTCGGCCAGGAGCGCGCAGGTGTTGACGGCACCCGCGGCGAGTCGGGTTGCGGGCGCCGGGAGGCCTTCGACCCGGACGGGTTCCGAGTGGCTCTGCGTCGACCCGTCGCCCAGTTGACCCGATCGGTTGTCCCCCCAACAGAAGACCGCGCCCTCGCGAATCCCGCAGGTGTGGGCGTTCCCCGCCGTCAGGGACTCGAACGTGCCGGGGACTTCGGAGGGCACCACGCGGTCGGTACGCGTCCCGTCGCCGAGCTGCCCGCGGTCGTTGCTGCCCCAGCAATATGCTCTGCCACCCGCCGTCAGCGCGCACGTGTGGTTCCAACCGGCCACGAGCTGAACGAAGGGGCGGTCACCGGGCACGGGGCGGGGCGTGAGCCGGTCGTTCTGGGTCGGTTCGTCGGCGCCGCTGTCCCCGCCCCAGCACAGGGCACGGCCGGCGGCATCCAGGCCGCAGGTGTGAGCCACACCGGCGGCGAGGGTGCTGAATCGTGCGTCGGTGTCGACGGGCACGGGCCGGGCCCGGTCGGTGCGCGACCCATCGCCCAGCTGGCCGCTCTCGTTGGCGCCCCAGCAGAACGCCTCGCCGGTGCGCGTGAGCGCGCAGGCATGGGATACTCCCGCCACCACCGCCAGGAACTGCGCCGACGATCCCAACAGACGCTGTCCGCGGTCGTTCCCGCCCCGGCACGCCACGGGCCCGCCCGCCAGGGTGCACACGAAGTTGCCGCCCACGGCGAAGGGCCGGGCGATGACCGTGACCGGTTGGGACGTGGCCGGTTCCCGGGCGGGCTCGGCCGCGGCCCGCGCCGTCGCGTCGAACGTCAGAAGCACGTCGCCGATGTCCGGCACCAGGGCGGCCACGTGCTGCTCTCCCGGCTCATCGCCCAGCCGCCACAGCGTCGATGCGTAGCCCTCGGAGTCCGTCCGGACAACGTCCGGCGCGACCATGCCGGCCCCGCCGACCACGTGGAAACGTACCTCCACGTCGGGGACGGGCGACCGGGCTGCATCCGTGACGCGCACCCGGAGGCGTTGGGGCAGAAGGCTGCCGGGAGGACCGGCCTGGCGATTGCCGTCGACGATGGCGGCCTGGCGTGGAGTCCCGGCCAACGCAGTGATGGAGAAGCGCGCGCCGGGGAGCAGGGAGCCGACCAGCTCGGCCACGACCCGTGCCTGCCCCGGCCGCGACGGCAGGATGAAAGGTGCCCGGGCCAGCCCTTCCGCGTCGGTCCGCACCGTATCCCGGCCCAGGGTGCCCGAGCCTTCCGCGATGCGGAACCGCACCAGCCGACCCTCCGCCGGTCTGCCTGCCGCGCCGATGACCCGTGCGGTGAGCACCGTGGAGGAACCTGCAGGGCCGGAGACCACCGAATCGGACAGCGCACGGATCGCCGTCCTGGGCTCCGCGCTGTCCGAATCCCCGAACGCCTGGGCGGTGTCTTCTACCGGACCGATCTCCTGGGGGAGGGGGGGAAGCGTGTTATGGCGGTAGGTCCGGTAGGCCCACCAGCCTGCGGCCAGCAGCGGCAGCAGGACGAGCATGAACAGAATCGGGTGCTGGCGAATCCAGCCTGAAACGCCCGTCCACTCGCGACCCCAGTCCGAGTCCATGAGCACCATCGGGGACTCGGGTGGCGCGTGCTCCTTCTGGTCGTCCCGGCCTTCCGGGCCTTTCTCGGGCATCAGCGCCGTCCACGATCGGCAACCCGGGAGATTGCGGGGCGATCTTCACCAGAGAAACCGGCCCGCACCAGCGGCGGTGCGGGTGCGTCGTTGTCCGTCGTCGTCACGCTCACCGTCTGATCGGCGAGCGGGTCGAAGGCGTCGTTCGAAGCGGCATCGTTCACCGCCACGGTGATCGTACTGACCTGGTCTCCATCAATGATCGCGTCGTCCACGCCCGTCACCGTAACCGTTTGTGCCACGTTCCAGTTCGCGTTGGTGAACGTCAGCGTCGCAGGGGCGGCCGTGGCCTCACCCACATCGCTGCTCGCCACCGTGAACACCACGTCCGTGAGCGGCTGTGCCGCCAACACCACCGTGAACGTACCCGTCGTGCCCGATTCGTCCACCGTCAACGGACCGCCGGTCACGGTGAAGCCCGCCACGTCGTCGTCCGTCGTCGTCACGGCCACCGTCTGGTTCGGCAGTGGGTCGAACGCGTTGTCCGAGCTGGCGTCGATGACCGATACCGTCACCGTGCTCGCCTGGCTGCCATCCACCAGTGCATCATTCACGCCCGTGACCGTGACCGTCTGCGGCACGTCCCAGTTGGCGTTCGTGAACGTCAGCGTCGCCGGCGCGGCCGTGGCTTCACCCACGTCGCTGCTCGCCACGCTGAACACCACGTTCGTGAGCGGCTGCGCCGACAGCACCACCGTGAACGTCCCGGTCGTGCCCGTCTCGCTCACCGTCAGCGGACCGCCCGTGACCGTGTAGCCGGCCACGTCGTCGTCCGTCGTCGTCACGCTGCGCGTCTGGTTCGCCAACGGATCGAACGCGTCGTCGGAATTGGCGTCGTCCACCGACACCGTGATCGTAGTCTGCTGGTTCCCGTCCACGAGCGCATCATTCACGCCTGTCACGGTAACGGTCTGCGGCGTGTTCCAGTTGGCGTTCGTGAAGGTCAGTGTCGCGGGGGCGACGGTCGCTTCGGTCAGGTCCCCACTCGAGACATCGAGGACCACGTTCGTGATCGGCTGCGACGTCAGCGCGACGGTGAACCGGTACGTGCTTCCCGCTTCCGTGACGCTCAGCGCTCCCAGATCGGTGAGCGTGAAGCCCGCCGCATCGTCGTCGACCGTCGTGACGTTCACGGTCTGATCCGGCACCGGATCGTACGTGTTGTCGGAATTGGCGTCATCCACCGACACCATGATCGGCGTCACCTGGTTCCCATCGTCGACGTTGTCGTCCACGCCGGTGACCGTCACCGTCTGCGCCACGTTCCAGTTGGCGTTGGTGAACGTCAACGCCGCCGGAGCCGCCGTGGCTTCACCCACATCGCCGCTGGCGACCGTCAGCACGACATCCGTCGCCGGCTGCGCCGTGAGCACCACCGTGAACGAGTCCGTCGTTCCGGATTCGCTCACCTGCGTCGAGCCACTACTCTGCGTGACCGTGAACCCGGCGGCGTCGTTATCCGTCGTGGTGACGGCTACCGTCTGGTCGGCCAGCGGGTCGAACGCGTCGTCCGAGCTGGCATCCACGACCGACACCGTCGTCGTGCTGCCCTGGTTCCCGTCCACGAGCGCGTCGTCCACGCCCGTCACCGTCACCGTCTGCGGCGTGTTCCAGTTGGCGTTGGTGAAGGTCAGCGTCGCCGGGGCGACGGTCGCCTCACCCACATCGCTGCTCGCCACGCTGAACACCACGTTCGCGACGGGCTGCGCCGTGAGCACGACCGTGAACGTTCCGGTCGTCCCGGCCTCGCTCACCGTCAGTGATCCGCCCGTGACGGTGAAGCCCGCCACGTCGTTGTCCGTCGTGGTGACGGCCACCGTCTGGTCCGCCAGCGGATCGAAGGCGTTGTCCGAGCTGGCGTCGACGACCGACACCGTCACCGTGCTCGGCTGGCTGCCGTCAATGAGCGCGTCGTCCACGCCCGTCACCGTCACCGTCTGCGGTGTGTTCCAGTTGGCGTTGGTGAACGTCAGCGTCCCGGGCGCCACCGCGGCTTCACCCACGTCGCTGCTCGCCACGCTGAACACCACGTTCGTTGCAGGTTGCGACGTCAGCACCACCGTGAACGTCCCCGTCGTGCCCGTCTCGCTCACCGTCAACGGACCACCGGTGACGGTGAAGCCCGCCACGTCGTTGTCCGTCGTGGTGACGGCCACCGTCCGATCCGCCAGCGCGTCGAACGCGTTGTCCGAGCTGGCATCGACGACCGACACCGTCACCGTGCTCGGCTGGCTCCCATCAATGAGGGCATCGTCCACGCCCGTCACGGTCACGGTTTGCGGCGTGTTCCAGTTCGCGTTGGTGAAGGTCAGCGTCGCCGGGGCGGCCGTGGCCTCACCCACGTCGCTGCTCGCCACGCTGAACACCACGTTCGTGAGCGGCTGCGCCGCGAGGACGACCGTGAATGTCCCTGTCGTTCCGGCTTCGCTCACCGTCAGCGGACCACCCGTGACGGTGAAGCCCGCCGCGTCGTTGTCCGTCGTCGTCACGGCCACGGTCTGGTTGGGCAGTGGGTCGAACGCGTTGTCCGAGCTGGCATCCACGACCGAAACCGTCACCGTGCTCGGCTGGCTCCCGTCCACCGCCGCGTCATCCACGCCCGTGACCGTCACCGTCTGCGGCGTGTTCCAGTTGGCGTTGGTGAAGGTCAGCGTCGCCGGGGCCACCGTGGCCTCACCCACATCGCTGCTCGCCACGCTGAACACCACGTTCGTGAGCGGCTGCGCCGTGAGGACCACCGTGAACGTGCCCGTCGTGCCGGCCTCGCTCACCGCCAGCGGTCCACCCGTGACGGTGAAGCCCGCCGTTTCGTTGTCCGTCGTGGTGACGGCCACCGTCTGGTCGGGCAGCGCGTCGAACGCGTTGTCCGAGCTGGCATCCACGACCGAAACCGTCATCGTGCTCGGCTGGCTCCCGTCCACGAGCGCGTCGTCCACGCCCGTGACGGTCACGGTCTGCGGCGTGTTCCAGTTGGCGTTGGTGAAGGTCAGCGTCGCCGGGGCCACCGTGGCCTCACCCACATCGCTGCTCGCCACGCTGAACACCACGTTCGTGAGCGGCTGCGTCGTGAGGACCACCGTGAACGTCCCCGTCGTGCCGGCTTCGCTCACCGTCAGCGGTCCGCCGGTCACCGTGAAGCCGGGCGCGTCGTTGTCCGTGGTGGTGACGGCCACCGTCTGGTCGGGCAGCGGGTCGAACGCGTTGTCCGAGCTGGCATCCACGACCGACACCGTCGTCGTGCTCGCCTGGCTCCCGTCCACCAGCCCGTCATCCACGCCCGTGACCGTGACCGTCTGCGGCGTGTTCCAGTTGGTGTTGGTGAACGTCAACGTTGCCGGGGCGGCCGTCGCTTCGCCCACATCGCTGCTCGCCACGCTGAACACCACGTTCGTGAGCGGCTGCGTCGTGAGGACCACCGTGAACGTCCCCGTCGTGCCGGCTTCGCTCACCGTCAGCGGTCCGCCGGTCACCGTGAAGCCGGGCGCGTCGTTGTCCGTGGTGGTGACGGCCACCGTCTGGTCGGGCAGCGGGTCGAACGCGTTGTCCGAGCTGGCATCCACGACCG
>CAZUFP010000037.1:0-1269 GCA_964619835.1 uncultured Gemmatimonadaceae bacterium
GAGAGCGCTTCCGACCTTCCCGGTCGCTCCGGTGACAAGGATGTTCTCGGTCATGTCGTCCTCTCCCGCACTGGCCCGGGGGCTCGCGTCCTGCTACACATCATCCGTGGGTCCTGAGGAAAACATGACTCCCTTCGGCGGAGGACGCCATGGAGTGGGCAACCGTCGTTTTGCTGATCGCCGGATTCGCACTGTTGATCGTCTCGGAAGCGCCGAAACAGCGCCAGATGGGCCGCACCATGTTCGGGCTCGGCCTGTTCAGCGGCGCCGTGGGGTTGGTGCTCGCGCTCGTCATGCTGGTCGGCCGCTGACCGCAGGGGCGGCCCACCCGGCCGGCGACTGACCACAGAAGGCGGGCCGGCGACCGTCTTGCCAGCCGCCGGCCTTTCGGCCAATCTTCTGTCACTCTTCTCTCCGGCGTCGTGCCCGGCGCCCGCAAGCCACGTTCTCGAACACCGGCAGACGTATGCGCCGAGCGGTCTTTCGCGCGTTCCTTCGCGCCATGTTCCCGGACGGCCTCATTCTCGGGGCTGCGGCTGCTCTAGCCCTGACCTCACTGCGAACGACCGTTCAGCCGTACATGAATGTCTTCGCCACCGGCACGCTGGCCATCGGCCTGGCGCTGGCGCTCCGGTTCCGGCGGAGCCGCATTCTGCTCGGCCTGCTCATCGTGGTGGGAACGCACGCCGCCATGACCTGGGCCGGACCCTACACGCCCCCGCTCATCGCCGCCATCGCCATCCTGATGCCGCTGGACTTCGCGTTCCTGGCTACGCTGCCGGAGCGGGGCCTTCTGGCGGTGCCCGCTCGCATCGCCGCCGCCATCCTGCTTCTCCAGGTGGCGGTGGGCGCCGCCGTGCTCCTGTTCTGGCCCGAAGGACCCGCCACCGTCCTGGCCACGGCCTCGCCGACCCTCGTGCCCGTGTCGCCGGCGCTGCTGGCCGCCAGCGCCGCCGCCATCATCGCGGGAATCGCGTACGTCCTCCAACCGCAGCCGGTACGACGCGCGTTCTTCTGGGCCATCGTCGCCGGAGCCGTGGGCATCGCCATGAACGACGCAGCGGCCGCCGACCTCTTCCTCGCCGGCGGTCAGCTGATCCTCGTCGTATCGACGGTCGAGGATGCCTACGCGCTGGCGTACCGGGACGGATTGACCGGACTGGCCTCCCGCCGCGCCCTCAATGAAGCCATAACCGGCCTGCGTGGACGCTACACCGTGGCCATGGTGGACGTGGACCATTTCAAGGCGTTCAACGACCGCTGGGGCCA
>CAZUFP010000037.1:1369-44241 GCA_964619835.1 uncultured Gemmatimonadaceae bacterium
GGCGCCGCCGAGCGGGAGGGGCGCACCGATGTCCACGAGGTGCTGGAAGCGGCGGACCAGGCCCTCTACAGAGCCAAGAACAGCGGCCGGAATCGCCTGGCCACGTAACGAACTTACGGAAATGCAGAAATGCGCCCGACAGGATTCGAACCTGTGGCCTCTGCCTCCGGAGGGCAGCGCTCTATCCAGCTGAGCTACGGGCGCATTACGCGCACGTCGAGCCACCGGCGCACGGGCCGGGGCGTTGACGCACGCAGTCGGGAAGCGATGTAAGCCGAGTTCTGTTCGTCGCGCTCGCGCGCGCCGGCGGACCATTTCTCTGGGACGACGGTCGCCCGCCGCCTCCAGCAGCCTACCCGGGACTCTCGCTTTCGCGGCGGCGCGGGCCGCGCCTCGCCCCTGCTTGGCCTTGCTCCGGGTGGGGTTTACCGTGCCGCGCCTGTTGCCAGGCCGCGCGGTGGTCTCTTACACCACCGTTTCACCCTTGCCTGTGCCCCGCATCGCCGGCTCGCGCCGGCCGCATGGGCCATCGGCGGTCTGTTCTCTGTGGCACTTTCCGTCGCGTTGCCGCGCCCGGGCGTTACCCGGCACCCTGCCCTGTGGAGCTCGGACTTTCCTCGACCGCCGCATGAGCGGCCGCGGTCCACGCTCGCTTCCCGATCTGTCAAACAGCCGCGGGCCGTACGCCTGGCAAGACGGCCGGCCCGCCATTCCACATCCATGCGCCCAGGAGGAGTCGAACCCCCAACCTTCGGATCCGTAGTCCGACGCTCTATCCAGTTGAGCTATGGGCGCCTTAGACAGCTTCCCCCACGGTTCCGGCCAGGAATTCGACCGCCCCGCGGGGTCGTATTTAGACGCGTAAGCTAACCGGGATCGCGGCCGTGTGTCAACGGCGAGGCACTCTCCCCCGCACCCACTTTTCGGGTTCACACTCGACCGCGAATGCGCACTCGGTTTCGGTGCCAAACGGCGCCCGGACAGATCGCCCGTCCTTGCACGGCCCCCGGCGCGCAGCCACGTTTCCCTCCATGCCTCGCACCTGGCCGCTCCCCGCTTTTCTGCTCGTGTTGGCCGTCCTCACCGTGGGCAGCTGTGCGCGCCCGGCCCGGTCCGGCACGGTGATCACGTTGTCCGGCAGCGCGGTGGGCGCGGAGGCGCGCGTGCTGCGCGGCCAGCTCGCGCGCTTTGCGAAGGCCCATCCGGGGATCACCGTCGAGATCCTGGAGACGCCGGACGCGGCGGACCAGCGGCATCAGCTCTACGTGCAATGGCTGAACGCGCACACGAAGCGCCCGGACATTCTCCAACTGGACGTCATCTGGACGGCGGAGTTCGCTGGCGCGGGCTGGATCCTCCCGCTGGACCGGTTCCGACCGCCTGTGGACTCCTTCTTCCCCGCGACGATCCGGGCCAATACGTGGCGAGGCCGGTTGTACGCGCTGCCCTGGTTCGTGGACGTGGGCATGCTGTACTGGCGAACGGACCTGCTGAAGGAGCCTCCGCCGACGCTGGAGGCCCTGGCTCGGGTGGCGCCCGCCGCGGCGGAGCGCGCCGGCATCCCCTACGGGTTCGTGTGGCAGGGCGCCCGGTACGAGGGCCTGGTGACGGTGTTCCTGGAGCAACTGGGTGCCTTCGGTGGCCGGATCATGGACGACAGCGGCCACGTCACCGTGGACTCGCACGCCGGCGTGGAGGCGCTCCGCTACATGCGGCGTGCGCTGGAGACGCCGCATTTCGTGCCGGAGTCCGTCCTGACCTGGCAGGAAGAGCAGACGCGTTTCGCGTTCCAGAACGGCCAGGCGGTGCTCATGCGCAACTGGCCGTATGCGTATCCGCTGATGGAGGACAGCGAGAAGTCGGCGGTGGCTGGGCGGTTCGCGGTGGCGCCCATGCCGGGAGCGGCCGGCGGTTCGCCGACGGCGGCCCTGGGCGGCTCGCAGCTGGCCATCAACGCCCGCAGCGCGCACCCGGCGGAGGCCTACGCCGTCATCGAGTATTTGACCCGCCCGGCGCAGATGCTCGAGCGTGCCCGGGCGGTGGGCGAGTTCCCGGCACGTCCCGCCCTGTACGACGACCCGGCTCTTGCCGCCGCGCTGCCGGCGCCGCCCGCCGACATCCGCCGCATCATCGAGGGCGCGGTGCCGCGGCCCGTGACCCCGGTCTACACGGAATTGTCGCAGATCCTGCAGATCTGGCTGCACCGCGCCCTCACCGGACAGGCACAGCCGGCGGCCGCGCTACGGTCTGCGGCGCGGCAGATGCGGGCGCTGCTGAAACGTGTAGGGTTGGCACCGCCGGAGGAAGGCGACGCGGGCACGGCCGCCTCCAGCGGGGCGCCCGGAGGCTCGCATGGCTGACCGCCCGATGGCGGCCCGGGAAGCCAGAACCGCCTGGGCTTTCGTGACTCCCGCCCTCGCCGTCATCCTGCTCATCGCCATCTTTCCGCTGGCCTACACGGTCTGGGAATCGCTGCACCTGCATGATCTGCGCATGCCGTGGCGCGGGCATCCTTTCGTGGGCCTGGCCAACTATGGAGAGGCCGTCCGCGATCCCCGCTTCTGGGGGGCGTTGGGCCACACGGCGTTCTTCACCGTTGCGAGCGTGGCGCTGGAAATGGGGCTGGGCCTGGTCCTCGCGCTGGGGCTCAACCGTGCGTTCCGCGGGCGCGGTGCGGTGCGCACCATCGTGCTGTTGCCATGGGCGATCCCCACCGTCGTGGCGGCCCTGGTCTGGCGGTTCATGTTCGAGAGCCGGGCGGGAGTGGCCAACGCAGTCTTGATGGACGTGGGCGTGCTGCATCAGCCGCTGGTGTGGTTCGCGCACCGCATCGCGGCCTGGGTGCCCGTCATCCTGGCCGACGTCTGGAAGACGACGCCCTTCGTGGCGCTCCTGCTGCTGGCCGGGCTCCAGAACATCGACGGGCGCCTCTACGAAGCGGCGCGGCTGGACGGTGCGGGTCCGTGGCGCCAGTTCCGGGACATCACGCTGCCGCTCCTGCGTCCGGCGCTGGTCGTGGCGCTCATCTTCCGGACGCTGGATGCCTTCCGCGTCTTCGACCTGGTCTACGTGCTCACCAACGGCGGCCCGGGCACGGCCACCGAGCCCATCTCCCTTTACGCATTCAACGCCCTGCTACAGGACCTGCGCTTCGGCTTCGGCTCTGCGCTGTCCGTCATCGTCTTCCTGGTGACGTTCCTGCTGGCGCTGCTCTACATCCGCGCGCTCGGGCGCGGGCTGACGGGAGAAGCCCCTTGACGTCCCCTCGCGCTACCGAAAGCGCACGGCATACGACCCGCGCTCCGGCGCCCGGCGGGATTCTCGCGGCGGCCCGCCGGAGAGCACCGGGCGCGCTCGCCGTCGCCGTCGTCGTCCTGCTGGTGGTGGCGTTGGGCTTCCCGTTCTACTGGGTGGTGGTCTCGTCGTTGCGGCCCGAGGCACGCCTGTTCCAGGCGCCGAACCTGGTCCCCTCGGCCCTGTCGATGGACCATTACATTGCGCTGTTTCGACAGCGGGACTTCTGGATCCCCATCCGCAACTCGCTGGTCGTGGCGGGCGCCACGACGGCGCTGTGCGTCACCCTCGGCGCGCTGGCCGCCTATGCCCTCGCGCGCCTCCACTTCCGGGGCAAGGCGTTCCTGCTGGCGTTCATCCTGGCCATCGCCATGTTCCCGCAGATCTCCATCGTGTCGCCGCTCTATTTGTTGCTGCGGGCCCTGGGTCTCATCAACACCTACCCGGGCCTGGTGCTCCCCTATATGACCTTCGCCATGCCCCTCGCCGTCTGGCTCATGGTCGGCTACTTCCGCCAGCTGCCGGTGGAGCTCGAAGAGGCCGCGCGCATGGACGGCGCCGGCCGGCTGCGCACGCTGCGCGACATCGTGTTGCCCCTCGCGTTGCCCGGCCTGGCCACGACGGCGATCCTGACGTTCCTCTACTGCTGGAACGAGTTCCTCTTCGCCCTGTCGTTCACCGTGGGGCCGAACCGCCAGACGGTTCCCGTGGCTATCGCGCTGTTCCGTGGACAGTACCAGGTGCCGTGGGGCGAGATCCTGGCCGCCGCGGTGGTGGCAACCGCGCCCGTTGCGGCCATCGTGTTCGCGTTCCAGCGGCGGATCGTGCAGGGATTGACGGCCGGCGCCGTGAAATGAACGCCGGCGGGCCGCCGGCCGGGCGGCGGCCGCGCTGCTCGGTGCCCGTGCGCCGGAGGCTATCCGCCCATGACGTCCAACGTGCTGACGGCGATTTCCAGCGGCCCGGCCCGGAGGCGGGTGGGTTGGGCGACTTTCGTGGACCCGGCGGCCGCCACGCCCCAGATCTCGATCTGTTCCCGTGCGCCGGTGACGTCGGTGAGGACTACGTGCAGGATGCCCACACGCGTACGCGTGGGGTTCTCCACAATGCCCACCAGATAGCGGGCACCCGGCGCACTGTCGTCCACCCGCAGCCGGAAGTGCAGCGAATCCGCCACGGCGGCCGCGCGCAGCGCACCGCGAGCCCGATCCAGGTCCGCCGGCTGCGCCAGCGCAGGCGACTTCTCGGCGATGGCCAGATAGGCGTGGGCGTAGCTGGCCAGGTCCGTGATGGGCGTCTCTTCACGCGCGATCCGAAGCGGCGCCGCCAGCCGCTCGATACGCTCCCGCCGCTGCAGGCCCAGCCAGACCCGCCAGACCCCCGGTTGGCGCACCAGCGCCAGGGGCGCCGAGTACCAGTGCCGTTCTTCCGGCTCCTGGACCAGTCGCACTGTGTCCACGAACACCTTCCGGGGTGGGTTCGTCGCCGATGCAGCGCCGCGTCGCACCGCTTCCACATCCGGCCCGGTGGTGAACACACGCACGACGGCGCTGTCCCCACCCTTCACCAGGACACGAGCCGAGTCCACGGTGGTGGCCAGGCGGTCCAGTCCGATATCGCTGTCGAACGCCACTTCTTCGAAGCGGGCGTTGTCCACGCTGTTCCGGTCCGGCGTCGACAGGAATGCGTACGCAACGTCCGCATTCCCCGCGACGATGCCCGTCATGTACCGGGTGGCGACGGAGGCCGGATCACGGTCGGACGTTCCACACCCGGCGGCGAGGAACAGGATGAGAATGGGCCACGATGATCGCACAGGGCATCTCCTTCAAACTGGAAACCAGGGGAGACGGCCCGGGGAGAGAACTTCGGGGTGGTCCAAAAATAATCCAGCGGCCCGTGCAAGGCCATGGTGCGGAGGCCGGCGTATTCCGCACCGGGGTCGTGCGACGGGAGCGCGGCGCGAACCGGGCGCCGGCGCGCGTGAAGCGGCTCGCGCGGTTCAGAACGCGTCGAGGCCGGTGATGTCCTGTCCGATGATGAGGCCGTGGACGTCGTGGGTGCCCTCGTACGTGTAGACGGACTCGAGGTTCGCCATGTGCCGCATGGCCGAGTATTCGACCAGGATGCCGTTGGCGCCCAGCAGGCGCCGGGCCTCTCGCGCGATGTCGGCCGCCATGCTGACGTTGGCGCGCTTGGCCAGCGAGACCTGCTGCGGCCGCATGGTCCCACGATCCTTCAAGCGGCCGAGCTGGAGCACCAGCAGCTGGGCCTGCGTGATGGAGGTGAGCATGTCCGCCAGCCGGGTCTGCTGGATCTGGGTGGCGGCGATGGGCTTGCCGTGGAACTGGATGCGCTCGGCCGCGTAGGAGCGTGCCTCGTCGAAGCAGCCCATGGCGGCACCGACGGCGCCCCAGGCGATGCCGTAGCGTGCCTGCGTCAGACAGCTGAGGGGGCTCCGGAGCCCGCCGGACTCCGGCAACAGCGCTTCGGGCCCGACCCGCACGTCCTGGAGCGACAGCTCGCTGGTGTCCGACGCCAGCAGCGACAGCTTGCCCTTCTGGTCCCGCGCCTCGAAGCCGTCGGTATCCGTCGGCACGATGAAGCCGCGCACCGACTTGGAGTCCTCGTAGTCGCCCGTCTTGGCCCAGATGATGGCCACATCGGCCATGGACCCGTTGGTGATCCACATCTTCGAGCCGTTCAGCACCCAGCCATCGCCATCCTTGCGGGCCATGGTGCGCATGCCGCCGGGATTGGAGCCGAAATCCGGCTCCGTCAGGCCGAAACAGCCGATAAGCTCCCCGGAGGCCAGCTTCGGCAGCCACTGCTTTCGCTGCTCTTCGCTGCCGAACGCGTAGATCGGGTACATCACCAGGGCGCCCTGCACCGACGCGAAGGAGCGGATGCCCGAGTCGCCTCGCTCCAGCTCCTGCATGATCAGCCCGTACGCCACGTTGTTCAGGCCGGCGCAGCCGTACTCCTCCGGCAGGTTGGCGCCCAGGAAGCCCAGCTCCGCCATCTCCGGGATCAGCTCCTTCGGGAACCGTCGCCCGATGTACGCGTCCTCGATGATTGGCAGGAGCTTCTCATCGACCCACTCCCGGACCGTGTCCCGGATCATGCGCTCCTCTTCGGAGAGCAGGGAGTCGACGTCGTAGTAATCCGTTCCGGTGAATTTCGGCATGTTCTGGCTCGGGGATCAGCACAGGGATGTTGCGCGGCGTAAGGATAAGCGTGGAGGCAGATCTTCGCCACCGGCGCCGGGCGGAGCCGGACGTGAACGCCGGCCCGCCGGGCCCCGGACCCACGCCTGCATCAGCGCTGGCGCGTGTACGCTGGATTGTACCAGTGTTCCGTCTGCTGCTCGCCCCAGATCCGGAGCTCCTCCAGGTCCCGGGGCTGGGTCTCACCGGGACGCAGGGCTCGGGCGAGGAGATTGATGGCCTTCTTCCACCCGAATTCCGACAGCGTGTCCCGTTTCAGCTGCGCCCAGGCCACCTGCTTGCCGTCCGGCAGGACCGTCGTCACCCGCACCGCCGCCACACCCGGCTGTTCCTGGAACAGCGTCTCCGTGGCAGGAGACAGCAGGTACACGTACGGACCGACGCGCGCCCACAAGGCCCCGCCGCGCAGCAGTTGCCGCACGGGCTGCTGAACGCGCAGATCGACGACGTTGCCATCAATGGCCACGTCGATGATGTTGCGGTGTTCCCGGTAATAGCCGGCCACCGTCGCGCTGTCCGGCATTGCCGGCGGCGTTCCCCTCAGCTTGTTGGCGACGTCCTTCACTTCCTGGCAGCCGGCAAACAGCACGGCCAACGCCAACAAGCCCGCGATACCCCTTCGCATCAAGCTATCTTTCTTCCGTATCTATTCCCCATCAAGGCACCAGCGCCCGGGCGAGAGCCTGCGCGGCGGTGGCCACCGCCGCCCGGTCCAGCGTAGCGCTCGCATCTCCCGCAACCACTCCGTACCACAGGACGGACCCGTCGAACGTGTCGATGATCGCCGCGGCGATCTCCACGTGCCCCTGCCCGTCCACCTTCTTCCCCTTTTCTGCGCCCGGCGCTCCCGCCACCCACGCCGCTCCCACCGGCACCAGCGCGAACCGGGCGTCCAGCATGGCGCTCAACCGCCGCAGATCGGTGAACAGCGGCTCCCCGATCCGCTCCACCTCCATGTACGCGAACTGCCCCACCGCCAGCGCATCCAGGTTGATCGACCACTCCGGCGTACTCTTCAGCACATGCTCCATCGCCGGCCGCAACACCCACTGCGTCCGCGGTGCCCGCTGCTGGAGCCAGTACGCCAACTCCGCGTCCAACCCGGGCAGCTTCGCGCCGCGTACCTGCGCCGGCAGCAGCATGATCTTCACCCCGGTCAGGTCCGGCGGTGGCGGTTTCGGGTCCGCCGCCGTCGGCGGCGCATGATGTCCCGCGCAGGCGAGGGCCAGAATCGCCCCCACCAACAACAGCCTTCGCTTCACCAACCTCGTATCACCCTCCTCGCCGTACGCCCCTCGCCGTACCCTCCTCACCCCACCCGCGTTCCTAAAGCAGATGCCCCCCGTCCACCGGCACAACCACCCCCGTGATGTGGCGCGCGTGCTCCGAGCACAGAAACACCACCACGTGGGCAACGTCCTGCGGGTCGCCCAGCCGGCCCAGCACCGATTTCTCCCGCGCCCGGTCCAGGATCTCCGCCGACACGCCCGCCGTCAGCTGCGTCGTGCGGATGTAGCCGGGAGCGACGGCGTTGACGTTGATGTTCGATGGACCCAGCTCCACCGCGGTCGCCCGGGTGAGGCCGATCAGGCCCGCCTTCGACGCCGAGTAGTTGGACAACCCGAATTCGGCCTGCAATCCGTGGATGGAGCTGATGTTGACGATCTTGCCGTCCTGTTGCCGGCGCAGCACGGGTGCGAAGGCGCGCGTCATGTTGTACGCGCCGGTGAGGTTCGTGTCCAGGACGTCGTGCCAGTCGGAATCCGACAGGCGCCAGAGAGCGCCGTCCCGGCCGATGCCGGCGTTGTTGACCAGGATGTGCAGCCTGCCGATGGCCTGGAGGGCCTCCACGACGAACTGCTCGCAATCATCGCGATCGCGCACGTCGCCGGGCCGATGGTACACCTTGACTTCCATCTGGCGCAGTTCCTGGGCCGTTTGGAGCGCCTGGTCCTCCTGCTCCGCGGTGTCCAGGTAGTTGAACGCGATGTTGGCGCCGTGGCGCGCCAGCTCGAGAGCGATGGCTCGGCCGATGCCCGTCGATGCGCCCGTCACGATGGCGCCCCGGCCCCGGAGATCCCCGTGCGAGGACGCTGGTTGTGGCTGGGTTTCCTCGACGACCTGCGCCAGCAGCTCTTCGAGAAGCTCCACCTCATCGATGACACCCGGCTCCGGCTTCGGCGCCGGACCCTCGCCACGCGGCCCGGGCCGGCCATGCACGTCGGCGCTCAACGGGCATCCTTCCGTCGGTGCATCCGTCGCCTCCGTGTCGCGGGTGGGATGCTCCTGAATGGGGGAGGATGCCATGCGCCTCTGCCGCATGTCAAGCGGCAGAGGCGCATTCCTTGGCTTGAAGACGCGACAAACGGCTCAGCCGGCGTCATCCTCCGTGGCCGCCGCGTCCTGGCCCAGATGCGTGGTCCGGCGGGTTTCGGCGTGGTGCTTGATTGTGCGCCCTTCGACCATGAACACGACATCCTCGGCGATGTTCGTGGCCAGGTCCGCGATACGCTCCAGGTTGCGCGAGATGAGCAGCATGTCCAGAGCGGGATTGATGCGCCGTGGATCGTCCATCATGTAGGTGAGCAGGATGCGGAACACGTTCTCGTGCAGCTCGTCGACGCGGTCATCCCGGCCGAGCACGTCCCGGGCCAGCCCGGGATCCGCGCCCACAAAAGAATCCAGCGCATCGTTCAGCATCTTGCTGGCCAGACGTACCATCTCCTCGATCTCCGGCAGCGGCGGGAAGGCCGGCTGCTCGACGATGAAGTGGACGTTCTCGGCGATGTTCACGGCGTGGTCGCCGACGCGCTCCAGATCGTTGCCGATCTTCATGGCCATGGCGATGAAGCGCAGATCACGCGCCATGGGCTGCTGGCGAGCCAGCAGCTGGAGGGCTCGTTCGTCGATCTCCATCTCCAGGGCGTCGATGTCCGAGTCGCGCTCCACGACCTCGTGCGCCGTGGCCGTGTCACGGTTCAACAGCGAGCCGACCGCCTTCGCCACCCGTTCCTCGGCGAGCCCGGCCATGTGCACGAGCCGCCCCTTGAGCTCGTCCAGCTCGTCCTGGAAATGACGATGGCTTTCGGTCATCCGAACCTCCCCGTGATGTACGCTTCCGTCCGCTCCTCGACCGGATTTGTGAACAGCTTGTCCGTGCTGCCGTACTCCACGAGCTCACCCACGTAGAGGAACGCCGTATAGTCCGAGATCCGTGCCGCCTGCTGCATGTTATGCGTCACGATCACCACGCTGTACTCCTGCTTCAGATCGAAGATCAGCTCCTCGATGTGCTGCGTGGCGATGGGGTCCAACGCCGAGGTCGGCTCATCCATCAGGATGATCTCCGGCTCCACCGCCAGGGCCCGCGCCACGCACAACCGTTGTTGCTGGCCGCCGGACAGCGACAACGCGCTCTCCTTCAGCCGGTCCTTGACCTCATCCCACAACGCCGCCCGTTCCAGGGATTGGTGCACCAGGTCGTCCAGGGTGCCGTCGTACCCGTTGATGCGAGGGCCGAACGCCACGTTGTCGTAGATGGACCTGGGGAACGGGTTCGGTTTCTGGAACACCATGCCGATGCGCCGGCGTACGTCCACCGGGTCCACATCCGGACCGTACAGGTCCGTCCCGTGATACAGGACCTGCCCCTCCACCCTGGCCGATGGAACGAGGTCGTTCATCCGGTTGAAGCAGCGGAGCAGGGTGCTCTTGCCGCAGCCGGACGGGCCGATGAAGGCGACCACGCGATTGCGCGGGATCGTGATGGATATGTCGCGGACCGCCGGCTTGCCGTCGTACAGGACCGTGAGACCGCGTGTTTCCAGCGCCGCCTCGCCCGGCGGCCTGAGAATCGCCTCCGTCATGTCATCCCTTCAATGAACCAGCTGCAGCTGCACGATCAACGCACTACGCCGGCCGGACGCGGAAGCGCTCGGCACGTACACGTCCCAGTTCACCTGCATCCGGTCCCGTTCGAAGAAATACACGGCGAAGCCGGGCGTCAGCAGCCAACCGTCGTCGCCGTGCACATCGGTGTCAGGGTCCCCGAAGCTGACCCGGCCCGCCAACTCCAGGCCCTGCACGCGGGACCGTCGCGCCGGCGCGTACCAGGCAGCCTGCACCTGTGCACCCCGCATGCCTTTCCCCTCAGCCGGCGAGGCCAGGTTGTCGCCGGCCATGATCTCACTCACCAACCGCAAGCCCGGCCGCCGGAACGCGCCCCATTCCAGGTCCGCCTCCCAGGCCGTGCCGCCGGCGCCCGGCACATGCTGGCGGCTGGCGGCGGCCGACAGGCGGAGCGGCCGGCCGGCCAGCGGCACCCACGTCAGCCGGGCCGCGGCCGCGCCGGGCCCCTTCGAAGCGTCGCCGCCGTTGAACAATCCGACGGAATAGCGCACGGTTCTTCCCACGCTGCCGTGCACCGCGGCGCCCACGTCCCACCCCAGGTAGCCGCTCCCGTTGAGCAGGTCGTACTCTTCCCCTACCGCATCGCCGGGCAGGCCGCGGATGCGCACGCCTCGCTCGATCATGACCAGCTGCGAGTAGCCTGTGAGGGCGATGGCGCTGAACGGCCGCTTGAAGCGCCCCACCCGCAGCTGGAGCGCAGGCGCCATACCCAGGTTCACCCACACATCCTTGAGGACGACGGAGCCCGCCGCGATGTCCGCGTCCAGCTTGCCCGTGATCCAGTCCTGCGCGCCCAGCTCCACGCCGATGCGCGCCCGTCGGAGCTCGAACTGCGCGCCCGGCTGGCCCGCCACGTCGGTCGTGTTGTATTGGACCTGTACGCCCCCGATCCACTTCGTGCTCACTTCTGCCGATTGAGCGGCGACACGGCCCGCCCACAACGCCAGCACCAGCATCGGCGCCACGTGCCTGAGCATTTGTAGAGCCCTCTTTCGTCCGATCCTCACCGCACCACGGTATCCGCCGCGTCCTGCCGGGCCTGACGGTCCGGAGGAGCGTCCACGGAGTCCGATCCGATGGGCAGCACGAAGCCGATGGTGGTGCCCCGCCCCAACACGCTCTCGGCCCACACGGTCCCGCCCATGCTCTCCACCAGATGCTTCACGATGGACAGGCCCAGGCCGGTGCCGCCCTCGGCCCGGGACCGGGCAGGGTCGACACGATAGAAGCGCTCGAAGATGCGCGACAGGGCATCCTGGGGAATCCCCGTGCCGTCGTCTTCCACCTCGACGAGCGCCCACGGACCCCCGGCCCCGTCCCCACCGTGGCGCCGGCGGCGAAACGCTGCCCCGGCCATACGGTCTCTGCGGTCGATGCGCACGGTGATGTGGCCGCCGTCGTCCGTGTGCCGGAGCGCGTTGCTGAACAGGTTGCCAAACACCTGCTCCAACGCGTAGGGATCCGCGTTGGCCAGGGGCCCCGCGCCTTCGACGGAGAACGCGATGTGCCGCTCGGCCGCGCTGGCGGAGAAATGGCCCTCCCAGGCGTGTCGCGCGATCTCCCCGACATCCGTAGCCTGGATTTCCGGCTGCCACCGGCCCGACTCGAGGCGAGACAGGTCCAGCAGGTCGTCCACGATGTGCTGGAGCCGTTCCGCGTTGCGTGAGACGATGCCCAGGAACTCGCGGGCGTCCGCCGGCGGCAGATCGCCGTGCAACAGCGTCTCCGCGTAGCCGCGGATCGACGTGAGCGGGGTTTTCAGCTCGTGGCTCGCATTGGCGACGAAGTCCCGCCGGACCTCTTCCAGGCGACGCAGGTCCGTCAGGTCCGTCAACGTGACGGCCACGCCGCCCGTCGTCAGCGGATCCGCCGTGACCAGCAGGCGCCGCTCGTCCAGGGCCAGCTCGCGCGGCTCCAGCCGGCGCTCGGCCATGGCCTGCGTCAGGGCCTGGCGCAACGCCGCGTTCCGGATCACCGTGCCCAGCGGCTGGCCGGCCGCCACGCGAGGCAGACCCAGCATCTCCGTGGCCGCCGGGTTCGCCCGCACCAGCCGGCTGTCCGGCGCCACGTGCAGGATCCCTTCCGAAACCGCGTCGACCAGGGTTTCCAGCTCCTGGCGCTCCCTCGCGGCCGTCGTCAGCCGATCCCGATAGTCCTTGCGCAGCTGGTCCACGGCCCAGAGGGTGCCGTGCACTTCGGCAAACGGGGAGCCCGGCGGACCCGGTGGGCTCGGCTCGTCCGGGTGCAGCGCCCTGTGCCGCAACCGCTCCAGCGGCTCGGTCAGTACGCCGGCCAGAATCCAAGCCACCAGCCAGGTGACGCCGGCCGTGAGAACGCCCCAGACCAGAAGAGACCGATGAAGCCGGTCGGCGTATTCCGGAGCCCCGCTTTCGGGGAGCACCGAGAACGCCGCGGCAATGAATCCCGCGGCCGTCAACACCGCCACCACCGCCGGAAGGACTACGGTCAAACGGACGCGGGGAAACCTCACCGTTCACCTTCCCCCCGGAAACGGTACCCGAAGCCGCGCACGGTTTCGATATACGACCCGGCTTCCCCCAGCTTGGTCCGCAGCCGCTGGACGTGCATGTCCACCGTGCGTGTCTCGATGTCCACGCGGATGTCCCACGCCGCCTGCAACAGCTGCTTCCGGCTCTGCACGCGGCCGCGCCGCTCCAGCAGCGCGACCAGCAGCCGGAACTCCGTAGGCGTCAGGTCCACCGCCCCCCCGTTCGCGCTCACCTGCATCGCGGACAGATCCACCACCACCGGACCCCCGCGCAACACACGGCCCGACCCGGCCACCGGCGGTGCCTGGACCCGCCGCAGCACCGCACCGATCCGCAGCACCAGCTCCTGGGGACTGAACGGCTTGGTCACGTAGTCGTCCGCACCCAGCTCCAGCCCCTTGATCCGGTCCGCTTCCTCACGCCGCGCCGTCAGGACCACCACGGGCACGTCCGCCAGCTCCGGCCGACGACGCATCTCCTTCAGGATGTCGTAGCCGGACCACTCCGGCAGCATCAGATCGAGCACCACGAGGTCGGGCCTTTGCGCCGCCACCGCTTCCAGCGCATCCGAGCCGGTGGCCGCGGTGCGGACACCGTAGCCTTCCCGGGTCAAATGGTAGGCGACCAGCGCTGCAATGTCTCGCTCGTCTTCGACGACCAGAACCTGTGCGGTGCCGGATGCGTTCGAAACCATTCGTCGCGCTCGCTTTCGCAGGAGGCCGGCGCCGTGCACCGGATGTGGCACGGCCCGTGCCGCGAACGTAGGACGGCCATTTCAACGCACTGTCAACAAAATGTAACGTTTTGATCACACCGGCACAGCAGGCGGCATCGGAACACAGGAGCGGGGACCCGTTCCGATAACGGCGGCAGCAGCGCCTTCACCTCAACGTTTCGCAATCGGTGCACGTCTAGCATGTTGAGGACCATGTCGGAATCGGACGCCGTTCTGGTGGAGCGGGCACGCGGCGGGGATGCGGTCGCGTTCGAGGGTCTTGTGCGGAGATATCTGCGGCCGGCGTACGCGGTGGCCCTGGGTGTGGTGCATGAACCGGCGGATGCCGAGGACGTGTGCCAGGACGCATTCGTGACGGCCCTCGAGCATATCGAGGAGTGCCGTCAGCCCGACCGGTTCGCGGCATGGTTCCTACGGATCGTGAGGAACCGCGCGCACAGTGTGCGCCGGTACCTGTCGGTCCGGGACGCGGCACCGCTGGACGCGGTGTCGGTCCAGGGTCGCGCGGACCCGGAACACGATGTGGAGCGCGCAGAGCTGCGCGCCCGGTTGCTGGACGCGCTCGACGACCTGTCCGACGTGCAGCGCGAAGTGTTGTTGCTGCACGATCTGGAAGGCTGGAAGCACAGGGAGATTGCCGAGCGCCTGGGCTTGCCGGAAGGTACGGTGAGAGCGCACCTGTTTTACGCGCGGAAAGCCGTGCGGTCGGGAGAGGCCGGCGGCTTCCGGACGGAGGACACCAATGGAGCCTGATCGAATGGACCTGTCGTTGCTGGGTCTTGCGGCGAACCGCTGGGAGGCCCGGGTCCAATCCATCCTGGCGGCGGCCAGCCCGGAGCTCGTGCGCCGTGCGGCTATGGTCAGCCCGCTGGGTCTGATGGCATTGTGGGCCCGCCCAGTCCTACGCATTGCGGCGGTTCTGGCGGTGCTTGCTGCCGCGGTCATCATCACGCAGGAGCGTACCACGGCCGTGGCCGCGCAGGCCGGCGGCGTGACGGAGGCGCTGGACATCCCCGTCCCCGTCGCCGAATGGATCACGAACGACCGGGGCCCCACGACAGGGGATCTCCTGATCGCCATGGAAGGAAACCAGCGATGAACGACCAGGCGGCCGGCCCGCGGCGAACCAGGCTCACGGGCGCGGTCGTGCTGGCTACCGTTTTCGTCGTGGGCGCCCTGAGTGGCGCGGCCATCGATCGCGCCATGAGCGGTCGCAGCGCCCGATCTCACGACCGCGCGGAACAGCGCGACCGGCAGCCTCGCACGCACCACTATGTCTTCGAGCAGCTGGACCTCTCGAAACAGCAGCGTACGCGCATCGACTCGGTCCTGGACGTCCGCCGCAATCAGGTTACGGCCTTCTGGGACAGCGCAGGCCCCCACTGGAAGGCGATCGTGGATTCCACCAGGGCCGGCATCCGCTCCGTCCTGACATCCGACCAGCGGGCGGAATACGACCGGCTGTTGGAGGAGCGGCGGACGGAAACCAGGCGCCGTGACAACGAAAAACAGCCACCGGGCGACACAACCGGTGGCCAGCACGACTGAGCCGGGCCATTGTTCGCCGCCGGGCGGTTCCCGCCGCCCGGCGGTCTCACATCACCGGGTCAGCGAGGAACGCCGTGCCGAGCGTCGATGAGTTGATCGGGGCCGCCAGTGTCCAGTCGGCCCGCCGCGTAATCCGCGAGACGGATGCCGACACCCTGCGACAGATGAAGGTGTTGGTCGAGATCCCGGCGCCGCCGTTCGGCGAGGCCGCGCGGGGCGACTTCGTTCTGGATCGGTTCCGGGAGATGGGTCTGAGCGACGTCCACCGCGACGAAGTGGGGAACGTGCTGGGTACGCTGCCGCACGCGGCGCCTGACGCGGCGCCCGTCCTGGTGGCCGCGCATCTGGACACCGTCTTCGACGAGCACACGGATGTGACCCTGCGCCGGGACGGCGAGCGCTTGTGCGCGCCGGGCATCTCCGACAACGTCCGCGGCCTTGCCGCCCTCCTCGCCATCGCCCGCGCCCTCACCGCAACCTCCCTCCGCACGCACCGGCCCATCGTCCTGGTGGCCAGCGTGGGAGAGGAAGGCGTCGGAGATCTGAGGGGCGTCAAGCATCTGTTCCGGCCGGATGGCGGGTGGCGGCGGGCGGCGGCGTTCCTGGCCGTGGACGGGGCCGGCCTGGACCGGATCATCGACCGCGGCGTGGGATCGCGGCGGTATCACGTCGACGTGAGTGGAGAAGGGGGCCACTCCTGGTCCGACTGGGGCATCGCGAACCCGGTTCACGCGGTAGGAAACGCGGTCGCGGAGCTCGTGCGCCTGCGTCTGCGCCGTTCGCCGCGAACGGTGCTGTCCGTGACGCGCATCGGGGGTGGCACCAGCGTGAACGCGATCCCGCAGTCGGCGTGGCTCGAGCTGGACATGCGAAGCGAATCGGAACAGGCGCTGGCGCGGTTGGACCGGCGTGTCCAGGAAACGTTGCACAAAGCGGTGAGTGCGGCGGCGCGCCGCCGCCGGCAGGGGACGGCGGGCCTGAACCTGGACGTGCGGTCCATCGGCCAGCGGCCGGCGGGAGAGGCCGGAGACGACACGCTGGTGCAGGCGGCCATCGCCGCCACGCGGGCGGTGGGTGCGAGCCCGGAGCATACGGCGTCATCCACCGACGCCAACGTCCCCATGTCGCTGGGGATCCCGGCCCTGTGCGTGGGCGCCGGCGGCCGGGCCGGCAGCATGCACACCACCGACGAATGGTACACGAACGAACAGGGCCCCGAAGGCATCGAACGGGCCCTGCTGATCCTGCTGTCGG
This sequence comes from uncultured Gemmatimonadaceae bacterium, assembly GCA_964619835.1. Lineage (GTDB taxonomy): Bacteria > Gemmatimonadota > Gemmatimonadetes > Longimicrobiales > RSA9 > JARRJS01. The sequence continues at coordinate 17,848 of CAZUFP010000037.1, forward strand.
TGGCCGGCCTGGCGTCCACGGCCGCGTGATGGTCGGCGCCGGCCGCGGTCGGCGCCGATGACGCTACTCCCCCTGCACCTCCGAATGGTCCACCAGGCTGGCGCTGCCTTGCACGCCACGGATGCGGACATGGTCGCCGATGAGGGCGTCGTGCAGGCTGCTGCCGTCGATCTCGGTGTGCGCTCCCACGATGGTGTCACGGAGAGTCGATCCCCGCACCACCGTGCCCGGACCCAGCGTCACGTTGGGACCGATCTGACAGTTCTCGAGGCGCACGTCCGGCGCGACGCGCACAGGATCGTGGAGGGTGACGCCCGCGGGGGCGGCGGGACGCACGCCGCGCCCCGTCTCCAGCAGATGGCGGTTCGTCTCAAGCAGCGTCTCCGGCTTGCCGCAATCGTACCATCCGGCCACTTCGACCGTCTTCAGGCGCGCCCCGTGGTCGATCATGTACTGGTACGCGTCCGTCAGGAAGTATTCGCCGCCCGGCCCCGGGGCCTTCCCCACGACCTCCTCAATGCCCTCGAACAGCAGCTGCCAGTCCCGGATGTAGTACAACCCGATGTTGGCCAGCTTGGACACCGGCTCCTTCGGCTTCTCGATGATCTGCCGCATGAACCCTTCATCGTCGTTCACGATGACGCCGAAACGCTGGTAGTCCTCCACGTACTTCGCCCACAGGATGCCGTCCACGTCCGTCATGCGGTTCGCCAGGGACAGGTCCGCATCGAAGATCGTGTCGACGAAGATGATCATGACCTCCTCGTCCACGAACGGCCGGGCCAGGTTCACGGCACCCGCCGTGCCGTCCTGGACTCTCTGCTCCACGAAGCGGGCCCGAAAGCCGGGGTATTCCGCCCGGATGTAGGCTTCGATGACCTCCTTCAGGTAGCCGGTGATGAAGATGATCTCGTCCACGCCCAACGCCTGGAGGTCGTCCAGGATGTAGCTCATGACCGGTTTCCCGGCCACCTTCAACAACGGCTTCGGCGTCACGTACGTGTGCGGCCTGAGCCGGGTGCCCTTCCCCGCCAGCGGTATGATCACCTTCACAGGATCGCCTCCGTTCTCGATGCGGACACGCTCGCGGTATGAAAAGGCATGCGGGACGCCCGGCACGCAACCGTCACCGTCGGGCATCCGCCTCGCGCCGTTGCGGGCATCCGTCTATCTTGACGGAGTCATCTGCAACAGGCGCTTCCCCCCGGGAGACCAGAGATGAAGCGACTCGTCGTGGCGGCGATGCTGATCGCCGCACCCCTTGCCGCGCAGGAAGCCGCCGGCACGCCGCGCACCGTCACGGTGAACGCCACCGGCCACGTGGAACGGGCGCCGGACCGCGTGGTGCTTGCGTTTGCGGCGGAAACCACCGGGAAGACCGCGGTGGAGGCCTCGCAGGCGAATGCGCGCACCATGCACCAGCTCCTCGACGCACTGGGTAACGCGGGCGTGCCCAAGGACCGCATCCACACGCAGCGGCTCAGCCTTCAGCCCCAGTACGCGCAACCCAAGCCAGGCGAGCGGTCCGAGCCCCAGATCATCGGTTACCGCGCGCAGAACCAGGTCCAGGTCACGCTCGACCAGGTGGACCGCGCGGGCGCCATCGTGGACGCGGCGGTGGGCGCCGGCGCCAACCGGGTGAGCGGCATCTGGTTCGAGCTGGCGGATCCCGAGAGCGCGCGTATCGATGCGCTCCGCCAGGCGGTTTCGCAGGCGCATGCCGAAGCGGAAGCCATCGCACGGGCGCTGGGCGAGACGCTGGGTCCGGTGCTGTCAGCCTCCACGGAGGGTCCACCGAGCCCCCTGCGGATGGCGGCTCGCGCGATGGCTCTTGAAGCCAGCGCCCCGCCCACTGCGGTGGAGCCCGGCGCCATCGACGTGGCTGCGACCGTGCACCTTGTATTCTCGCTCGGCGGCGGATGAAGCTATCGCGCCGCATCCTGTTCGGTCTGACGCGGAACGTCGCCTTCACGACGGCGGACGCGGAAGACGCGCGGCTGCGCGGCCGCACCTACGCCATCCCGTTCGATGAGGTGTGGCAGGCGGCTCGCCGCATCGTCACGGATGATTTCCGGCGGTGGACCCTGCTGGAGGAGGACGACGAGGAAGGGTTCATGCGCGCGGAAGCGCGGGGCGCGATCCGCAGGCTCGCCAGCGGCTTCACCATCCGGATCATACTGGACGAGGACGCCCAGACGCGTGTGGACGCCCTGTCGGCGTTGCGCGAAGGGCGGGGAGATTACGGGGTGAACGCGCGGCGAATCGCCCGCTTTTTCCGGCTGCTGGACCGCCGGCTGGGCGCCTCGCGGGGCGCCCGCCGCATCGACGCATGAGGCTCCGTGCGGTTCCGGGCCCTCCACACCCACCCCCGCCCCCGCCGTCCGGCGGACGCGCGGACAACCCCCTGATCCAGCCATGACCGAGCCGAACGGATCCGTGCCGGACAATCTGCCGGTGGTGCCCCTTCGCAGCACGCTGGTGTTCCCGGCCGGCGCTCTGTCCATCCACCTGGGCATGGCGCCGACGCTGGAGCTGCTGGCCGCCTATCCGGAGGACGCCCTGCGCGTCGTGACGGTGGTGGACCCGGGCGATCCGTCGGAGCCGATGGACCCGGACGCGCTGGTGAAGATCGGCGTGCTGGCCGAGCTGTCCGACCGGCTGAACATCCCGGGCGGCGTGGTGCAGGCCACGCTGCACGGCCTGCGGCGCGTGCGCATCACCGCGGTGGACCGGGTCGACGGGTACTTCACCGCCCATCTCGAGGAAGTGGAGGAAGTGCCGGCGGACCCGGCGGTGGCGGAAGAGCTCATCGCGCGGGTGCTGACCAGCCTCGAAGCCCTTTCCGACGAAGCGGAGCGCCTGCCCAAGGAGGTGCCGGCGGTGCTGCGCATGAACGTGGGCAACCCCGGCCGGTTCGCGGACCTGGTGGCCACCCTCGCCAACTTCACCGTGCGCGGCCGCGATGAAGTGCTCCAGCGCCTCGACATCGCCGAACGGCTGCACCTGGTGCTGGAGACCGTCGAGGACATCTACCGCAACGTGCAGGAGTACCACGCCGTCCGGCGGCGCTCCGCCGCGGCGGGCGAAGCGGCGCCGGCGCCGGGCCCCCAGACGGCGATCGAGCTGCGCCGCCAGATCAAGCAGTTGCAGGCAATGCTCGGAGAAGTGGACCCCGTCGAGCGGGAGGCGGTGGACCTGTTGCGGCGGGTGGACACCGCGCGCATCCCGCCCCCCGTCGCGAACCACGCCCGTCTGGAAATCGAGCGGCTGCGCACCCTGGGCACATCCACGGCCCAGGCCACCGAGATTCGCGAGCACGTCGACTGGCTGCTCCACCTGCCCTGGACCCACACCGCCACCTCCGGCCCCGCCGGACTGGACCTGGACCGGGTCGCAGGCGCCCTCAACGAGCGGTTGCTGGGCCTCAACGAGCCCAAGGAGCGGCTCCTGGACTACCTGGCCGTGGCTCGCCTCAAGGGCAACCTGTCCGGCCCCATCCCCTGCATCGCGGGCCCACCCGACGTGGGCAAAACCGCCCTCGCCGCCGCCATCGCCGAGGGCCTGGGCCGGCCGCTGTTCCGCGTCGAGCTTCACGGGCGCGCGGAAGCCGACATCGTGGGTGAGCGCCGCGCCCGCGGCGATGCCACGCCCGGCCGCATCCTGTCCGGGCTGCGGGACGTGGGCGTGCGCGACCCGGTCATCGTGCTGGAAGATCTCGATTTCCTCGGCCACGGCCGGCCCGGCACCGGCGACCCGGCCTCCGCCCTGGAAGAAGTGCTACGCTGGTCCAACCGCCGGCACTTCCGGGACCGGTTCCTGGAGTTGGACTTCGATCTGACGGACATCCTGTTCGTGGCCACCGCCCAGGACTTCTTCCGCATCCCGCACGACCTCAGGGAGCTGCTCCTCGAGATCCGCATCGCCGGCTACACGCCGGAAGAGAAAGTGGAGATCGCGCGGCAGATGCTGCTGCCACGCCTGGTGGTGGACCACGGCCTGGCGCCCGAAGACGTGGCCTTCGACGACGAAGCCCTCTTCTTCCTGGCCCGCGGCTACGCCCGGGACTCGGGCCTGGAGGGCCTGCGCCGCGCCCTGTCCAAGCTGCTGCGCACGAGAGCCCGGGCCAAGGCCACGGGCGACCACAGCACCTGGCGCCTGGAGCAGGAACGCATCATCGACATCCTCGGCCTGCCGCTCTACAGCGCCACGATGGCCGAGAGCGCCCCGGAAGTGGGCGTGGTCACGGGCCTCGCCTGGACCGCGTCCGGCGGCGAGATCATGTTCATTGAAGCGCTCCACATGCCCGGCGCCGGCCAGCTCCTCACCACAGGGTTCCTGGGCGACGTCATGCAGGAGTCCGTCGTGGCTGCCTATTCGTACGTGCGGAGCCGCGCGGACGCACTGGGCATCCCGGACGAAGTCTTCCTGACCACCGACATCCATGTCCACTTCCCCGTGGGCGCCGTGCCGAAGGACGGGCCATCGGCGGGCGCCGCGGTCACCCTGGCCATCGCCTCCACCCTCTCCAACCGGGCCGTGCGCCACGACATCGCCATGACCGGCGAGGTCACCCTGCGCGGCAAGATCCTGGAGATCGGCGGCGTCAAGGAGAAGGTGCTGGCCGCCTACCGGGCGGGATTGCGTGAGCTGATCCTGCCGGCGGCCAACGAACGCGATCTGCGGGAAGTGCCGGAAGACGTGCGCGCGAAGATGGAGTTCCACTTCGTGGATGCCATGGACCAGGTGTTCGACCTGGCGCTGCTGGATGGCCCGGTCGCGGTCGCAGAGGAAGAAGCCGTGACGGCGGGTCACAGCCGGAAACGCAGGGCCGCGTCGGCGCGGCGCCGGGCGCGCGCACGCTCGAAGAAGTCCGACGAGTGACGCCGGTTGCCCCGGAACGGTCGTGCAAGCAACTTTGCGACTCGCTCGAAGGGGCAGGTCGCCGATGCTGGCTTGACCATGTGAGGAGGTTGGTGGCGTGAAGCTGCATACCAAGATCCTGATCGGGTTGCTCCTGGGGGCTCTGCTGGGCCCCTTGATGGGTCACTTCGCCGTCGCGCTGGAACCGCTGGGCAAGGCGTTCATCCGCCTGCTCATCATGATCGTGATCCCCCTGGTCATGGCATCTCTGATCATCGGGACCGCCAGTCTCGGCGACCTGCGCAAGCTGGGCCGCATCGGGATCAAGACGGTGGCCTACTACCTGGTCGCCACGGCGCTGGCCGTGTCCCTCGGCCTGCTCGCCGGCGGCATCACCAAGCCGGGCTCCAACCTGGACCCGGACGTGAAGCAGGAGATGCTGCAGCAGTACAGCGGCACGAACGAGGCGCAGCTCCAGCAGCTCCAGCAGAAGCCGAGCCTGGAGGACATCCTCTTCAACATCATCCCGCGCAACCCCATCGCGTCCATGGCCAACATGGACATGCTGCAGATCATCTTCTTCTCGCTGCTGTTCGGCATCGCGCTGACGGTGCTCACGGAGCAGAAGCGCAAACCGGTGGTGGATTTCCTGGACTCCGTCAACGACGCCATGGTGGTGATCGTCGAGATGATCATGAAGATCGCGCCCTACGGCGTCTTCGTCCTCATCGCGGCGGTCGCGGGACGATTCGGATACGGCGTACTGCTGTCCCTGCTCAAGTACGTGGCCGTGACCATCGCCACGATGGTCATCTTCACGGCCACGTTCTATCCCGTGTCGCTGAAACTGTCCGGGATGTCGCCCACGTACTTCTTCAAGAAGTTCTACGAGGTCATGGTCTTCGCATTCTCGACCTCGTCCAGCAATGCCGCGCTGCCCGTGAACCTGCGGGTGAGCGAGGAGGAGCTCGGCGTCTCGCGGGACGTGGCCTCGTTCGTGCTGCCGCTTGGCGCCACGGTGAACATGAACGGCACGGCCATTTACCAGGGAGTCAGCACGATCTTCATCGCGCAGGTCTACGGCATCGAGCTCCATCTGGCGCAGCTGGTGACGGTCGTGATCACTGCCACGCTCGCGTCCATCGGCGCGGCCGGCGTGCCGGGCATCGGATTCATCACGCTGACCATCGTGCTGGAAGCTCTCGGCATTCCGCTGGAAGGCCTGGCGCTGATCCTGGGCGTGGAGCGCATTCTCGACATGACACGCACGGCGGTGAACGTGACGGGCGATTCGGCGTGCGCGGTCTGGGTGGCGAAGACGGAAGGCGAACTGAACATTCCGTCCCGGTCGGCCGCGGCGGCGCCGACGGAATCCTGACCGGTCCGAGGGAAACAGAGTCTCATGCGACGATACGGGATCCTGATCGCGGTTCTTGCGCTGAGCGCCTGCGGGGGAAGCACGTCGGGGAACGGGCGGCGCGCGGCGGGCGAAACGCATGGTCTGGGTCCCGCCGCCGCCTACGAGCGACGCCTCTTGTTCGTCGCCCCGGGCGGCGACCCGCGGGCGGCGGAATTCGAGTTCGCCATGGTGGACGACAGCACGGCGGAATATCGCAGCGCCCGCGTCAGCGTCATCGCCGACACTGCCTGGCAGACTTTGGTGGACACGGCCTGGTCCATGGCGCCCATGCGGGATCCGTGGAGGCTGGTGCCGCTTCCCAGCCTGCGCTTGATCGTGGGGGAGGACGACGAGCTGGACGCGCTGGTGCACCACGGTGACCTGGAGACGCGGCTCGAGCTGCACGGTTCCCTGGGCGAATACAGCCCGGATACCGGAACGCGCATGCAGCTGCGGGAGGCCGACCTCGTGGAGGGCAGCGCTTCCAGCGCCGGCGTGGTCCTGGACATCCAGGTCGGCCGCTCCATCACAAGCTCCAGCGCCCTGCAGGCCCTGGTGGCCGCCGGCGGTGCGACACTCGCCGCCCCGCTCATCGCGCGCCTCGATGTGGCCGAACCCAGCCAGACCCGTGCGGAAGCTTTGCTCGTGGGCCAGGGCGTGATGCTGTCCGCGGGCAGCTCCGCGAGCGGGGTGGTGGCATGGCTGCAGGAAGGCCAGCAGGAGGATCTGTGGGAAGGCGCGCACCTCGTCGCAAGCAGCGACGTAGGGACGTCCACGGCCGACGAGCCGGACTGGCGGCTGGTCCGGGGCAACGGCGACGTGGCGGGCGAGCTGCAGGTGGTCTCGGACCACGCCACCGAGCTCCGGGACGCCAGCGGCCTCCACGGCTCGCTCGGCGTGAACATCGTCCGCGGGTGGATCGAGACCCACGGTGAGCGCCGCGACGTCGTGGGGATCGTCCGGTACGTGCGCGGGTGATCAGTCCCGCCGCGCAGGCGGCTATCACGGTCCTGTTCGGCGCGTTTGCCGGCGGGGTGACCAACACCGTCGCCATCTGGATGCTGTTCCACCCCTACGAGCCGCCGCGCTTCTTCGGACGCACGCTGCGGAGCTTCCAGGGCGCCGTCCCGAAGAACCGCGATCGCCTCGCCCGCGTGGTCGGACGCACAGTCGGCGATCGCCTGCTCACCGGCGAAGACCTTGCCGCCGCTGTCGGCGAACCCGCGTTCCGGCGCACCTTCGACGAACAGCTCGACCACTTCCTCGAAGAGCTCCTGCACCGCGAGCGAGGACCTCTGGTCGAGCTCCTGCCGCCGGAGGCGGTGCCGGAGGTGCGGCGCCTGCTGGATGAGGCCGCGCGCACGGTCCTGGACCGCCTCGACGATTACCTGGAGAGCGACGACTTCCGCGACGCCGCCCTGAACTGGGCCGACCGCCTGGCGCAGGAGGTGCGCGACCGGCCGGTGTCCGAGCTGCTCACCGCCGACCGCGAACAGGCGTTGACGGAGACCGCCGAACGCTGGTTCGCCGATGCCGTGGGCGGACAGGGCTTCGAGCGGGCCGTCCACGACTACCTGGACCGGGCGGCCGAGCGCCTGCTGGAACCCCGTCGCACGTTCCAGGACCTGTTGCCCGTCGGCCTGGTCGCCGCCCTCGAGCACGCCATCGCCGGCTACCTGCCCATGGCGCTGGAACGTCTCGGGCGCCTGCTGGAAGACAAGGACGCCCGGGCCCGCCTCGAGAAGCTGCTGCATCAGCTGCTGGACCGGTTCCTCCAGGACCTCAACTTCTACAAGCGTGTCGTCGCCGCGCTCATCATCCCGCCCGACACCGTGTCGCGCGTCATGCATGCGCTGGAGTCGGAGGGCGCCACGCGCCTGTCGGAGCTCCTCAGCGACGACGCCGTGCGCGACGCCATGGCCCGCAGCGTCAACGGCGCCATCGTCGACTTCCTCGAGCGCCCCGTGCGGGACGTGCTGGGCGAGCCGGGCGAGCCGTCCGTGGTGGAAGCCCAGAACACCGTCGCCGGCTGGGTGCTGGGCGTGGCCCGGGACCGGCAGACGGGCGAGTTCCTGGTGGAGAAGCTGCACGCCACGCTCGGATCCGCCGAGAACCGGACCTGGGGCGACCTGTTCCGCCACCTGCCGCCGGAACGCATCGCGGAAGCCGTCGTTCGCATCGCCCGCAGCGACGAGGCACGCACGGTCTACGGCGAAACCCTGGAGCGCGTGTCACGCGTCATACTGGAACGCCGCATCGGACGGCCCTCCGCCCTCCTGGGCGACGACGCCGCCGACCGCATCCGGCAGGCCATCGCCGACCCGCTGTGGCGCTGGATCCAGGAGCAGGTGCCCAAAGTGGCGCAGCGCGTCGACATCGCGGGCAAGGTGGAGCAGAAGATCCGCGAGTTCCCCATGACGCAACTCGAGCAGATCATCCGCGGCATCACCCAGCGCGAACTGCGTCTCATCGTGGTGCTCGGCTACCTGCTGGGCGCCGTCATCGGCACCGGCCTCGTCGCGGCGAATCTGCTTTTCGGATTGTAGGAAGTCACGCCGTCGGCGGGCCAGGTGCGTCGAGTCTACCGACTCCCGCTGGGTTCGAGACGCAGACCCTCGAACTCGCCAAGGCGGCGGCGCAGGTCGTCGTCCATGGGCCGTGATCGCCCGGCCGCGTAGTCGTAAAGGACCTGGACACTGCGGCCCGTGACCAGCAACACGCCATCCTCGGCGCGGCGCACCTCGTACTCCATGTCGAAGCTACTGGTGCCCAATCGGGTGGTTCGCACGCCTACGCGCACCGTGCCGGGGAAACGCACGCGCTCGTGGTAGCGTACCTGTACCTCGCCCATGATGTACCCGACGGATTCTGCCGATCCGCCCGCGATCTCTTGCCAGTAACGCGCGCGGGCTTCCTCGAAGAAGATGAGCGGCACGGAGTGGTGGGCGTGGCCCATGGAGTCCAGGTCCCGGAACCGGACCGCCACGTCATGGGTGAAGCGGTAGCCGTCGCTCACAGCTTCCGGTCGTGCCACGACCTTCGTTGCTGCAGCAGGTCGAGCGGAGTGAAGTGCCGCTTACGGTGCCGACGCGACCCGCTTGGCAGCACGCGGTTCTCCGGACCCTTCGTGCCCGGCCGCCCCAGGCCCAGGTAGACGCCCAGCCCCAGCGCGAGGACCATGCCGATGATGTAGCCCATCCTAATCCCCGGTTTTCGTTCCGTCCGTGCGACCTTCCCGTGCGACCCGTTGAAGTCCTGCCATCCGCGGCGTCTCCGGCACCGACCGGAGCACCGACAGCACATCTTCATGCAACCCGGCGGCTGTGGCAAGCACACCGTACAAGGCCGGATCCAGCCGGTTGTAACGGAACGGGACGCCTCGCAGATCCGTGACCGACCCCCCTGCTTCCGCGACCAGCAGGTCGCCGGCGCACACGTCCCATTCGCTCTTGGGTCCGCGGCTCAGGAACACATCCCCTTCGCCGGCTGCCAGGCGCGCCAGCTTGCAGGCCGTGCTGCCCGCGCCCTTCACGCGCCAGCCGCGCGCCAGGAACGGCTCGAACTCGCCGTCCGCCACCTCATGACGTGACGCCAGCATCGTCGGCGTCCCGCCCCGGGCTTTCCGCATGGCGAGGCGCCGCTCCGCCCGGGGAACACCATCGTCCAGGTCGGCGGCGAACGCGCCGCGCCCCCGGATGGCCCAGTACAGGCTGCCCGCGGCCGGGTTGCACACCACGCCGACGACGACCACTCCTTCCTCCGCCAGGCCCACCGAGAGCGCGAACTCCGGCACGCCCTCGACGAAAGACCGGGTGCCGTCGACCGGGTCAACGATCCATACCCGCTTGCGCGCCAGTCGATCCGCGCGGTCCTTCGTCTCCTCCGACAACCAGCCGTAGTCGGGGCGTTCGCCGGTCAACGTCTCACGCAGAATGCGGTCGGCGGCGAGGTCGGCCGCGGTGACCGGCTGGCCGGGCTCCTTCTCCCGCACGGTCAGGTCCGTGCGGAACCACGCCATCACCGCGGCCGCGGCTTCGCCGGTGGCTCGCAGTGCCAGCTCCAGGTCGGCCTGCCGATCATCAACCGGCATGGGCCTCCTGGTCCAGGACCAGCTGCGCGCTGCGATGGCAGTTGAAGCAGTCGATCCTGTAGGGTATCCGGATGTGGCTCCCCTTCTTCAGCTCGAGGGGCTCGCCGCAGTTCGGGCAAGCGCCGTCGAAGGCGCGCACGACGTACTCGCCGCGCCAGTAGCGGATGCCGAAGTACAGGCCCAGCACGAGGGCCGCCAGGACCCAGGGCAGGTGTGGCGGTACGAACATGACCAGGGGTGCCAGGGCCCAGAGGCCTAGCCATGCGCCCAGCCCCTGGAGCGCCCGCTGCTGCAGCGAGCGATGCGTGAGCTGGGTTCGCGCCGTCCCTGCGGGCCGGCCGGGAAGGATCAACCTGGCGTTGTATGTCTGTGTGGCGGACTGGCTGCTCATCTCAATCAAGGTTCGAGTTCGGCGGTCCGCCGTACCGCGATACGCAGCGGTACGACGATGGCCGCCGCCGAGAGCAGCAATGCGAGTGCCAGGCCCGTCACCAGACCGCCCACGCGCTCGGGGCCCAACGGCACACCTTCCATCCGGGCCCGCAATACGGCATACACCGGCCATGCCTCCAGCGCGATCATGCCGCCCAGGTAGGCGGTGGCCGTCATCATGAACAGCAGGCCGCCGAAGCCGGTGGGGATGTCCGCGGCGTTGTCGGTATCGAACCGGGGGAACAGGGCGCCGTACCCCAGGGCCATTGCGGCCACGGCGAACGTCACGACGGCGATGGTCGTGAGGGAGAGCGCCATCATGAACGGCCCCACCCGCAGGATCCAGTTGGTGCCCGCCGTCAGCGCCAGGGCGATGATGAGCAGCGGGCCGATCCCCACCCAGTACTTGGTCCACACCAGCGCACGCAGGTCCAGAGGCGAAGAGCGCAACAGCCACAGCGTGCGGCCCTCCAGGCTGATGGCCGGGAACAGGAACCGCGCCGAGATGGCCGCCAGCACGAAGCCCGCCAGGCCCAGGTTCAGGAAGGAGACCACGTTCGTCAGGAAGAACCCCACCCGCTCACCCGTGAACAACGGCAGCACCTTGATGTTGTACACGTACACCACCACCAGCACCGCCAGCAGGATCAGCTGGGACCACTGGGTCGTGTCCCGGAAGAAGGTGCGCACGTCCTTCGCCACCAGCGCCCGCGTGGAGATCTTCCGGCCCACGAGCAGACGCTCCACCAGCCGCCGATCCGCCCGCTCCCCCGACTCCTTCAGCGCCGCGCCCTCCTGCGCACGGCTGAAGCCCTCCGGGAAGAAACGGCCGTGCATCCAGGCGCCCAGCACCACGAACGCCGCTGCCGTGCTCACGAGCAGCAGCAACGGGAAGTAGTCCGCCCGGCCGGAGGTCAACGGCGCCGTCATCGCTTCCGCCGCCCACTCACTGGGCAGCCAGGCGGCCTGCGGGGCCCGCAACGCGGCGACGAAATCCACCAGGTTGCGGAACCCTTCCGGGCTCGCAAACTGCTCCGGCCGGAGCAACCGGATGAGCAGGATCACGGCCGCGGCGCCGAACAGGGCCATGAGCGCCAGCAGGTCCCGGGCCCGCCGGGCGGGGAACACGTTGACCAGCACCAGCGTCACCGCACTGCCCACCACGGCTGGCAACACGAAGAACGAGACGAGCGCCACCAGGGATACGCCGGCGAACAGGAGTCCGCCGCGGTACGCGATGCCGTACGCGGTGAGCACCGGGACCATGACCAGCGCCACCATCCACGACGACTGGGTCATGGTCTCCAGCAGGCGCGCGCCGTAGACGTAGGTGCCGTCCACCGGCGCGGCCATGAGCAGCTCCATGTCCTGCGCCAGGAAGAAGGACGAAAGCGACGTCACCACGTTGGACAACAGCAGGATGGAAAGAAACGCCAGCAGGATCAGCCCCAGCAGCTTGATGGCCAGCACCTCCCCGATCCCGGCCGCACCCCGGAAGTAGAGCAGCATCCGGAAGATCATGCCGAACAGCACCAGCCAGAACAGGAAGCCGACGGTGCCCAGCACCGCCACCCGGCCGAAGCTCGCCGCCTCGCCCGAACGACGACGCATCGCCCGCAGCTTCGGCGTCAGCAGGTGACCCAGGCCTCCGATTCGGCGGCCGGACCCGCGCTCCGGGCCCCAGGCCGCCCCATGCCCGTTGGCCACCCTCAGCCGCTCCCGCCCGCCGGCGGCGGACGATCCGTCGCCGGACGCAGCGACGCCACCAGCTCCGCCACTTCCTCGCCGCCCGTCAGCTTCAGGAACACACCCTCCAGGTTGGCGCTCCCGGCCTCCGCCTCCCGGCGCAGCTCATCCATGGTGCCCACCGCGCGGATGGCGCCCTGCTGGATGATGGCGATCCGTTCGCACAGTGCCTCCGCCACTTCAAGCGTGTGCGTCGACAGGAACACCGTCCCGCCCTGGTCCACGAATGCGCGCAGCAGGTCCTTGATCAGGCGGGCCGCCTTGGGGTCCAGCCCCACCATGGGCTCGTCCACCACGATCAGCTCGGGTCCGTGCACGAACGCGGAGCTGATGAGCAGCTTCTGCCGCATGCCGTGGCTGTAACTCTCCACCAGCGTGTCCTTCCAGCCACTCAACTCGAACAGCTCCAGCAGCTCTGCGGCCCTGGACTCCGCCTTCGCGCCGTCCAGGCCCCACAACCCGCTGACGAACCGCAGGAACTCGGCGCCCGTCAATTTCTCGTACAAAAAGGGTCGGTCCGGGATGTAGCCCACCAGCGCCTTGGCCAGGGTGGGCGCGGCGGCCACGTCGTGCCCGCCGATGAGCACCCGGCCGGCCGTCGGCCGCAGCACGCCCGTCAGCATGCGGATCGTCGTCGTCTTGCCGGCGCCATTGGGACCCAGAAAACCGAACATCTCGCCCCGGCGCACGTGCAGATCGAGGGGCCGCACGGCTGTGAATTTGCCGTACCGCTTCGTCAGGCCCTCGAATCGGATCATAGCACCTCCAGCCGCAGCCGGCCGATCAGGCGGATCAGCTCCACCTGCCGCGCCAGCCCACCCACGATGAAGCGCAGATGCGACGCATCGGCGGGGAACTGGCCCAGCGTCGGGTCCACCGCCACCCAACGCCCCAGCCATACTTCCGGCCACGCGTGGTAGTAGAACCGTCCCCGGATGTACACCAGCCCCACGGCCGTGCGGGCCGGCAGGCCCACGGCCCGCGCCAGTGCCACGTAGAGCACCGTGTGCTCGTTGCAGTCCCCCTCGCCCCCCTCCAGCACCTGCGTGGCGTTGGGCACGCTCAGCGTGATGCGCTTGCGCAGCCGGTGGTACACCCAGTCCGTCAGACGACGCGCCGCCACCACCGGGTCCGCCGTGTCGCCCACCGCCTGCCTCGCCGCCGCAACGATGTGAGGATCCGTGGACTGGATGAGCGGTGTCGCATTCAGCGCACTGTCGGGCTCACCGCCGCCCGCGTAGGGTAGACGGTAGCCCGCCGAAAGGCTCGACGCCCCTTCCGCCCGCACCACCAGCGTGTCCCCGTGCAGCGCCTGGCGCCCGCCGGCCAGGTCGAAGCCCGCCAGGTCCACGTTGACGAGTCGCACCGCCAGCGTGTCCCGGTCCCGCACGTCGCCCAGGTCCACGTTGCTGGCGATGGCGGTGCTCTCGATCACCGTGCCGTAGCCGGAGGCCAGCGCCGCCTGCCCCCGGGAGCGCAGCCACTCCTGGTTGGCCAGCTCGTACGTCGTGCGTTCCAACGTGAAGCCCAGCGGGCTGGTGGCTCGCACCATGCGTCCGTCCTGGTCCAGCCAGCTCGTGACGCTCACCCCGCCGTACGATTCCTCCACTTGCCAGGCGGGCACGGTATCATATTTCGCCGCCCGCCACTCACCCGTCCCGGGGTCCTGCGCTACACTGTCGGGCACGATGAGAGTGTCCCGGGCCGTGACCCGCACGCGTGTGTCCCGGCCCGCCAGGGTGGACGGGTCGAACAGGCGAGCGGAGTAGTCCATGCCCACCTTCATGCGTCCGGAAGCCGCCAGACGCAGCGGCAGGGCGGCAGGCAGCACGGCGGAGCCCAGCGGAACGCGGGTGCGCTGCGTCCGGCCGCCCGTGGTGATGGACAGGTCCAACACGCTGTCGCCGGCCGCGCTGCCCTGCACCAGGTACCGGCCGATCTCCGAGTCCAGGTCGAACCGGAAGGAACGGAGTTGGAGCGACCGACTCAACCGGACATCCGTACGGACCACCGCCTGGTGCAGGGTGTCCATGGCCGGCACATCCAACGTCAACACTTCCTGGGACAGGAAGCCGTCGGGCACCGTGTCCAGCCGCGAGCTGGCCAGGCCGATGGCCGCGTCGTTCATCCGGACCACGTAGAAATACGTGCCGGGCGCCAGCGTTCCGGCGCCCTCGGCCAGCACCACCGATTCCGGCTTGAAATACTCCCGGCGAATGTGGACGCCCAGCACGACGAGCCAGCCGGCGAGGATGGCGCCGGCGAGGATTCGCTTGCGGCTCACGAACTCATCTCAGGAAGCGGGCGGCGGGCACCGTCAACGCCCGCTCCATCGCGAGGCGCTCGTACTCGTTCTCCACGACCACCACCACGTGCTTCGGAAACGCGGTGCCCCGGATGTGCTCGGCCAGTACCGCCACCAGAATCTCCGCCGCGTCCTCCGCATCCAGGTTGCCGGCGCCCGTGCCCAGGAGCGGCATGGCCACGTCTTCGATCTCCCATTCCGCGATACGGCGCAGCCCGTTCAGGATGCCCCGCCGGACGGTGGCGGCGTGGACATCCTCGTCCCGGGAGCGCACCGCCACGTGTACCAGGAAGTCCACGGGCAGACCACCACCCGCGGTGATCACCGCCGAACCGAGCGGCAGCTCGCCGATCTGCCGGCACTGCGCCTCCACCGCCGGGCCGGCTGCCTGGTCCAGCCGTCGCATCGTCGGCGTGAGGGGCGAAAAATCGGCCGCCACGGGCCGCATCACGGCCCCGGCGGCCAACCCGGCCAGATCGCCCTGCCTGACCTCGATCACGTAGTGCCCACTTCGTGGGCCTTCCGGTACATCGTTTCCGCTTCCTGCCGCAGATGCTTCCGGTCGTAGAGAATGCCCATGGTGTAGTACGCCTTCGCGTTCGACGGATCGAACTGCACGGCCTGCTCCAGCATCTCGAGCGCATCGTCCACCCGGTTCAGCTGGTTCAACGCCTCGCCGCGGTGGAAGTAGTAATCTCCCGATGTCTCATCCAACTCGATCGCCCGCCGCAACTCCAGCTCCGCCTGCTTGTACAGGCCGCGCCGGAAGAACAGAAGGCCGATGGTCCCATGGACGTCGGCTCGATCCGGTGCCAGGCGTTGGGCGCGCCGCAGGTCCCGCTCCGCTTCGGGGAACCGACCCAGCACGGACAGCACCCTGCCCAAGTTCAGCAGCATCTCCAGGTCATCGGGCGACTCCGAGCGCGCAGCCTCGTACTGTTCCAGCGCCAGGCCGTGGTCGCCGCGACGAAGGTGCAGCCCCCCCAGCGCCAGACGCGTCCGGACATCGGTCGGGTGGTCCTTCAGCAATGCACGGTAGAGTCGAATGGCACCGTTCGCATCACCGATGGCTTCCAGGTGCTGCGCTTCGGTAAAACGAGCATCCGCGTCGTCCTCATCGGGACCGCCCGCACCGCCGGGAACCATCGGCCCCACGTCTTCCGGACCCACCTCCACACCACCCTCCAGCCCCGCCGCGGTATCGTCCCCCGGGCCGGTCTCCGGATCACCGGCCGGGCCGGCCGTCGCCGATGGTTCCGTTTCTTCGGCTTCCGGCTGCGTCTGCTGGTCACCGTTTCCCGCCGGATCGGTTCCGCCCGGCTCGGGAGACTGCTGATTGTTACTCTTCGCCATGCTCTGGTTTATCCTTCAGCCTTGATCCACGCTCTTCGTGATCCAGTCCAGGTAAGGACCGTGACCCGCCTCCACCGGCAGGACCAGCATCTCCGGCACTTCGTATGGATGGAGCTCGCGGGCACGGCCCAACAGCGCCGGCACGGCAGACTCCACCGTTTTCAGGAGGATGAGCGTCTCGTTTTCATGTTCCACAGCGCCCTGCCAGCGGAAGATGGACAGCAGCCCCGGCACGATGTTCCCGCATGCTGCCCGCCGTTCTTCCACCAGCGTGGTCACCAGGCGCTCCGCCACGTCCACGTCCGGCGCCGTGATCAGCACGACCCGCGCCGCGACCGGCAAATCACTCGTCATCCACGACCTGAACGTTGTCTTCTTCCCCGTACAGCGCCGTTATGACATCGGCGTACCGGTTCTCCACCACCCGCCGCTTCACCTTCATGGTCGGGGTCAGCTCGCCGCTCTCCACCGTGAACTCTGTCGCCAACAGCCCGATCTTCTTGGGCCGCTCGAAGCGGGCGAAGTCGGCCACCAGGTTGAACACCTCCTCTTCCAGGCGGCGGGCCACACGCTCGTCCTCCAGCAACGCCCCATCGTTGGCTTCCGTGATCCCCTGCTTCGCGGCCCAGTCACGCAAGATCGGGAAGCTCGGCACCACCAGGATGATCGGGTAGGGCCGCCGATCCCCCAGCATCACGGCCTCCTCGATGAGCGGACTCTGCTTCACGTAGTTCTCGATGGGCTGTGGCGCGATGTTCTTGCCGCCAGCCGTGACGATCAGGTCCTTCTTGCGATCCGTGATCCGCAGATAGCCGTCCGCGTCGATCTCGCCGATGTCGCCCGTGCGGAACCAGCCGTCCTTGTCGATGGCCTCCCGCGTCGCGTCCGGCAGATTGAAGTACCCCTTCATCACCTGCGGGCCCCGCACCAGGATCTCGCCGTCGTCCGCAATCATGATCTCCGTGCCCGGCACCGCCTTGCCCACCGTGCCGAAGCGGAAATCGTCCAGCGTGTTCACGTTCGTGACGGGCGACGTCTCCGTGAGCCCGTACCCTTCCAGCACCATGATGCCCGCGCTGTAGAAGAAGCGCGCGATGTGCTCCGCCAACGGCGCGCCGCCGGACACGAAGAACTTGAGCCGGCCTCCGACGCGCGCCCGCAGCTTCCGGAACACGAGGCGGTCCGCGATGGCGAACTGCAGCCGCGTGCCTGGCGACGGCGACCGGCCCGACAACCGCGCATCCGCATTCCGCTGACCGACCTCCTTCGCCCACAGCACCAGCCTGCCCTTCACGCCCGTCGCCGACATGACCGCGTTGTAGACCTTCTCGTACAACCGCGGCGTCGACACTACGATGTTCGGATGCACTTCGCTCAGTGCCGTCGCCACATCCGCGATGTCCGCGTAGCAGATCGTCATGCCCGCATGGAACTGCCGGTAGTCCACCATGCGCTGCAGGATGTGGCACAGCGGCAGGAAGCTCAGGCCGATGTCCTCGGGCAGCATGGGCAGGATCGGCTTCACCGCCATCGTGTTGGAATAGATGTTCCGGTGGGTCAGCATGACGCCCTTGGGCGGACCCGTCGTGCCTGATGTGTACAGGATCGTCGCCACGTCATCGGGCTGTACGGAAAGGGCGCGCTCCTTGAGATCGCCTCCCTTCCCCGCGTCCTCCTCCCGCGCTCCCAGAGCCACCAGCTCCCGGAACGTCATCACCCGGTCGTCGTCGTCCTCCACGTCGTCGAAGACCACGACCCGCTCCACCGCCGGCAACCCGTCCCACACTTCCTGGACCTTCGCCAGCTGCTCCGCCGTCGACACGAAGACCAGCCGCACACCCGAATCGTCCAGGATGTACTTCACCTGGTTCGCCGGCAGCGTGGCGTACACCGGCACGTCTTCGATGCCCGTGCACAACGCCGCGAAATCGGCCTCCGCCCACTCCGGCCGGTTCTCGGACAGGATCGCCACCCGGTCCCCGCGCTCCAGCCCCAGCGCCCGCAAGCCAAGGCTCACACGGCCTACCGTCTGGAGAATCTCAGCGTGGGAAAAGGACCGCCATTCGCCGTCCACCTTCCTCCGCAGGGCATCCGCCTTGTCCCAGGTCTCCACCGTCTCGAAGAGAAGACCGGCAAGCGTGCCCTCCGGTAACGTCGCCGGATTCGCGACGTACTGGCGACCTTCCGTGCGAGTGGCCATCAGCCTTTCCTCCGTGTTTCGCGGAAGCGCTCAGACCAGCACGATTTCCGTGCTCAATTGGATGTCCGGGCGCAGGGAGTGCATCACACTGCAGTATTTCTCGCGCGACAACTCCACTGCCCGGCGTAGCTTCGGCTCTGCGTCCGTCGCTACGCCCGCACGGTACACCAACCGTATCGCCGTATACCGCCGCGGCGGCTCCGGCGCACGGTCCGCTTCCACCCGCACCTCCAGGGAATCGAGCGGAATTCGCATCTTGCCCAGAATCTCCACCACGTCCGCCGCAGAGCACGCCGCCGCCGACAGCGCCAGCGCTTCCATCGGACCCACCCCTTCCCCCTTCCCCGCGTTCAAAGGGATCGACCCCGAACGCCCCTCCGCGGTGAACTGCATCGCCTCACCCGTCCAACGCACGGCCCCGCCGACGTCCGCCATCAACCCTCCCGCTGTCCCGTCAGCCCGTCCAGGGTCTCGCGCGCATGCTCCACGTGCCGCATCGCAGACGCGTCCCCCGGCGCATCATTCAGAAACGCTCGCAAATGCTTCTCCGCTTCCTCCGTTCGGCCATCCTGCAACAGCAGGAACGCCAACCCGTAATGCGCACCCGCCGCGTGCCCGTCCTTCTCAAGCACCGACCGGTACGTCTTCGCCGCCTCCTCCGTCATGCCGATGCGCGTATACGTGATGGCAATCTGCTGCAACACCGCCACATCACCCGGAGAATCCCGCAGCGCAAGACGAAACGACGTCAGCGCCTCGTGGTACTTCCCCACGCCCAGAAGTTCCACACCCTCCCGGTAATAGTCCACCCGCTCCCCATCGCCCGCGTTTCGGCCGAACACCTTCCGGAACAGTTCCATACGTCGCGATTGGTTGTAAGAGGACCCCCGGGAACCCGGACCCGGAAAAATTAGAGATCGCCACCCACCCACGCAATCAATCTCGTCACCCTCGCTGCGCCACCAGCACACCCGCCTCGTCCACAAGCACCGCGAGACCCGCCGTCCGCAAACGCTCGGCAGCGCCAGGCGCCGACCCCACCAGCACCAACCGCCCCCCGCGCCCCCGCACCCGCACCCCCTCGCCCTCCAGGGGCACCGCCGCCCCGCCCGTCAACGCCACCGCACCCAACGTACCCGTGCGGAACGTCAGCCCGCTCCCCGTCAGGAGCCGGCTCACCCCCGGCACTTCCAGCCAACCCTCCACGCCCCCCCCCAACACCGCCACCTCCAGCTCCGGCACCAGGGAGGCCACCACCGCGGCGTGCTCCACCGCGTCTCCCACGATCAACGCCACCCCCAATCCTTCGTCTACCCCCATCAACGCCGCCAGGCGCACCGCCCCGTCCGCCCCGCCCATTCCGCCCCCCAACCCCTCCGATCCTCCCTCCACCCAGTCCGGCTCCTGCCCCACCACACGCAGATCTGCCAGACCTCCGTGCACGGCATAGCGCTCCCGGCAGTTGGGGCACCCCAGCACGCCCTCCCACACCCGCCGCTCCTCCACTCGATCCGCCATCAACACCAGCCCGTGCTCCGGGCCGCAGCGCGGACAACTCAACACGTCCGTCAACGTTATGTGCACCCCGCCTCCTTCTCTGCCGCAAGACCTGATCGACCGGCCCTCTGCTACCCACCGCCCGCCGCCGGAGGTCCCGCGACGCGGCCCGGTTCCCCGGCTCCCGATTGTGGCCACTCGCCCGGCGCGCGGGAGCGTCGCCCTTGATTGATCGGTTTCCGAACACCTGGCGTCGTGTTGCGAAAAACGGCCTGGGGACATAGAGAATCGCTATCAAAAATCATTTCATATCGCGCAATTTTTGCGTAGCTATGGCGGCGCCGCTCCGGCGGCGCTGGATGGTAAGGTGCTGCAAAGGAACGACTTGCATCCGGCGCGCGGACCCGGCACCGCGCTTGCCTCGGGTGTCGGTCAGTCGCAGGCCAGGAGGCCGCGGACACGGAAGCCGAAGTGAAGGGCTTCGCACACTAGAGGGGGGAACACCAATGAGGAAGCTGACGGCGATGCTGCTGGGCCTCTTCGTCCTGTTCGGGGCGACGAGCCTGAAGGCGCAGAACTCGGTGACCGCGACGGGCAACGTGAGCATCACGATTGGCACGATCGCATACATCAACGTGACGAACCCGGACGTGGCGTTCAACAACCCGACGAACACGGACTTCGCGGCGGGCCACATCGACGCGAACAACACGGTGGGGATCCAGTACGGGAGCAACGCCCCGCACGATCTTCAGATCCAGCTGGACGGGCTGGGCACCAAGCCGGTGGGCGACCTTCTGTGGTCGGTGGACGCCGGATCGAACTGGACGCCCATGACGACGGCTGCTGCGAACATGGTGTCGGAAGCCGCCGGCGGCATGGAGAACGCGACGGTCAACTTCCGGATGAACCTGGACTGGGCCACGGACGCCGCGGGCACGTACAGTGGCCAGATCACCTACACGGTGGTCGCCAACTAGGCGAGGAAGTCATGCGCACGGAGGCACGCGCGATGATGCGGCGGCTGACTGCGGCTCCCGGGCTGTCCGGGGGCCGCAGTGCCGTGCAGGGGCTGGCGCTGTCGGTGGTCCTGGCGCTGACGCTGGCGTCACCACTGGCGGCCCAGTTCTCGGCCACGCCGGTGATCCTGGACCTGGTGACGGGTGACAGCGCGGCGGTGGGCCGCGTCCAGGTGAAGAACCAGGGCGATGCCCCGCTCCAGCTGCGGTTCTACGCGGGTGATTTCGAGCAGACGCCCGACGGGGAACACAAGTTCATGGCGGCGGGCACGGACGAGCATTCGTGCGCAGATCGGATGCAGCTGTACCCGGAGGGTGCGACCCTGCCGGCGGGTGGATCGGTGACGGTCACGGTGCGCCTGGAGCCCGCGCCGACGGCGTGCTGGTCGGTCGTTTTTGCGGAGAGCGGCAAGCGTGCGGCGAACGGGATCACGGTGGCGCAGCGCATTGCGGTGAAGGTGTACGGCAGCAGCAGGACGGGCGTGCGGTCGGGCGCGGTGCAGGCCGTGGAGGTGCTGAAGACGCCGTCGCTGCACGCGGTGGTGGATTTCGCCAACACGGGCGACCGGGCGCTCGTCGTGAAGGGGCACCTGGAGGTACGCACGGCCGCGGGGACGGTGGTGGCGACGGCCCCGGTGGTGGATTTCAGCGTGCTGCCTGGCCGGCACCGCGTAATCAACGTGCCGATGCCGAAAGACCTGGAGCCGGGACGCTACCTGGCGATCCCCATTCTGGATTTCGGGGGCGACTTCCTGGCGGCCGGCCAGGCGTTGTTCGAGGTGCCGGCGCCGTGACGACGCGAAGCGTCCGTACCTGGCTCGTTGCGGCCGCCGTTGCGGTCGCCCTGGCCGCGGCGCCACGAAGCGCCGCGGCGCAGAGCGTTCAGGTGTGGACGCTCCCGGGTACCGTGGTGTTCAACCAGCCGACGGCCGCGGATTTCAACGCGGGCTTCATCGGCGAACCGACCATGGTCCTGCTGGTCTGGCCCAGGAACAGCAGGAAGTCCTGGCAGCTCTTCGTTCGCGCCGGCAGTGCCGACATGGGCGGCTACGGCAAGCCCGTGAGCGACGTGCTCTGGCGTACCGATTCGTCCACCGCGTGGACCCCGCTCACGACGGGCTACCAGCAGATTGCGCAGGGCACCGGATTCACCATCGTGTACCTGTACTTCCGGACCCGGCTCCAGTGGTCGCTCGACGTGGCCGGGACGTACGACGCTCCCCTCGAGTTCGGGACCAAGTAGGCGGACCGCCATGCGAATCAGAGCGGCGGTGCTCCTGGCCCTGATCCTGGTACTGGCGGCGATCGCGTACTCCGGCAGTCCCCACGGCGGCTCGAGATTCTCCACCCGCATGGTCAACGGCCCCACGCAGGCCGCCCCGGGTAGTACCGCGAAGGCGGCTGCGCCGGCCACCCCGGCCGCCGCAGCAGAGACGCCGACGCCGGGCGCTGCCGGGAGAGCATCGTCGCTGGCCCCCCCCACCGCCGGCCGCGGCGTCGCGGTAACATCTGGACCCGTCGTTCTCGTCGGGACTCCGCCCGCCCCGGCGGCGGCGCAGCCATCACCGGATTCCACGGTGAGGCTCATGGAATCCCCGGCCCGCGGCCTGTCGTTCGACCGGGACGCGGCCCTGCCGCACGCGAGCTCCAGCCGGTCGTCCTTCATCGTGGTGCCCGCGCAGGGCCCCGGAACGGCCCCCGGCGGCGTCGCGACCGTGATCCTGGCCGTGGACGCACCGGCCGGAGCCACCACCGGCACGGCCAGCTACACGCTCAAAGCAGCGTCCGGTTACCGCCTGTTCGCGCCGCCCACGGGGACCCTGCCACTCGACAGCGGCCGGGTGCTTCTGCCGGTGACCATCGGCGTTCCCGCCACCGAGCGGGCCGGGCCCAACCGGGCCGGCACGGCGACGCTGACGTGGCCCGATGGCACCACGACCGACGTCGTCTTCCAGGTCATGGTCCAGGCCGTCCGCAAGCTGGAGATGGGCCTGTCTCCCGTCGACGCGCTGGTCTCGCCCGGCGAGACGGCGGAGATCTCTTTCTGGATCCGCAATCGCGGCAACGCTCCGGACACTGCGCGGCTCAGGTCTCTCGTGTCCATCGGCTGGAACCTGGCAGGCCTCCCGGACACCTTGATCATTGCAGCCGGTGACACGGCCCGGGGGACCCTAAGGGTGCGGGCGCCCGACGACGCCATCCGCGGCCAGGAGCAGACGGTGATGCTCAACGTGCAGGGTGCAGGCAAAGCGATGCGCGCCACGTCGACGTTGATGGTCACCTCGGAGGCCGGCTGGCTGAGCGGCTACGCCCACGTGCCGACCACGGTGTTCGTGGGCGGCTCGCTCGGGGATGGCACCGCGCCGGGCGTCTCGTTGCGAGGGGAGGGCACCGTGGCGCCGGGCACACAGGTGTCCCTGGAGATGCGCCACGCCGAGACGTACCAGACGCCCCCCGCTTTCCGCACCCAGCTGACAGGCCCGGAGCTGCGGGTCTCCGTGAAGCGGTCGGATCTCCAGGCGACGGCCGGCGAGGTCTTCGTGCCCGGCAACGTTTCGACGGGGCCGGTCCTCAGCGGACGCGGCGTGAACGGAACGTACAAGCTGAACCGCTGGCAATTCGGCCTGTTCGCCGCCCGCCCGGGCACGTTCGAGTCCACCCGCAACGGGCACCAGGTCCAGGCGTTCGCCGGCCTCGCCACGGGGCGCGGGCCCGTCCGCATGACCGTCACCGACCTGCGCCAGAACGACGCGTTCGGCCCCGCGTACCGTGCCCAGGGCGTCAGCTTCCGCTACGATCTGCCGTCCGGCACGGACCACGACCTGTCCGTGGAGGCCGGCCTGCTCCGCGTGGCGCCGGATTCGGGACAGACGGCGACGGGCCCCACGCTGGACGCTCGCTACGCCTTCCATGGTACGGGCGCCCGCTTCAATGCCGAGGCACGCCTGGTGCCGGGCACGGTGCCGCAGAACTCGAGCGTCGCCAATGAGGTCTTTGCCACGGGTGCCGTGGACGTGGCGCCCGCCCTCACGCTCGTCGGTTGGGGGCAGGTCCGCTCCACGCCGATCCTGAACACGCCGGGCGACCCGCGATACGAAGCCGCGTCCCTGAGCCTTCGGTCCGGGTTCGGCCAGGCGTCCGCGCAGCTGGGAGCCGCCTTCCGCCGGTCTTCCGCGGGATTCCTCGGCACCACGACGCGGCAGACCGTCCACCTGAACGTGAAAGCGCCCCTCTGGGCGCTCAACCTGGAAGGGGACGCCGAGATCGGCACGTTCGCACGCGCCGGTGAATCCGCACCGTACAATCGCCTGTGGGGCGGGGCCTACTGGTACGCCGGGCCAGCATGGCTGCGCGCCGGCGTGACGCACACCCGCAACGAGTACGGCAGTCCATACACCACCCTCGAAGCGTCCGGGTCCTGGAGCGGGTCCCTCGTCACCGTGCAGGGCGGCATCCTCGGACGGCTCAACAACCCGCTGCCCGGCGGCAGCACGAGCCTCTGGACCGCCGCGCAGATCCGGGCTCTCCCCGATGCCAGCATCACCATCGGCACGGACTACGAGCCCGGTTTCAATGGCTCTCGCTGGCGCCTCTCCCTCGGCGTCTCGCGCCGCATTGGCCTGCCCGTGCCCGTGCCGCGCCAGCCCGCCCTGCGCGGGATCGTCTACGAAGACCGCAACGGCAACCGCGTCCACGACCCGGACGAGCCCACGCTCGAAGGCGTCCGCATCCGCGTCGGCCGCCTCCAGGCGACCACGGACGAGGACGGCACCTTCCAGTTCCGCGATACGTTCCGCGGCCCCGTCACCGTCGACCCGGCCACCCTGCCCGCCGGCATGGTCGTTCCCATCGACGTGTACCTGCCCATCGCGGGCTCCATCGACATCCCCGTCGTGCAGACGGCGAGTCTCGAGCTCGACCTCTTCATCGACCTGAACAACGACGGAAAGCGCGATCCGGCCGAGCAGCCGGCCACCGGAACCGTCGTTTCCCTCATCAACGCCTCCGGCGCCAGCCAGGACGCCGTCGCGGACGACCAGGGCCGCGCCCGCTTCGGCGCCGTGTCCCCCGGCACCTACACCGTCCGGGTTTACGGCGCCGCCAACGGACAACAGGCCGGCTCGCCCGTCCAGATCCAGGTCACCCTGAACCCCGGCGCCCACGTCAGCACCACCGTCGCCGTGCCGGCCCACTCCCGTGAGATCCGGATGGGCGCCGGCGCCAACCTCAGCCAGAAATCCAATCTGCGTTGATGGTGTCCCGAACGGACATGGAAAGAGCGCGGGCCCGAAACGGGACCGCGCACGTACGGCCCGGCCGCTGAACGGCCGGCTCCGTTGTCACCGTGGCATCAATACGAAGGATAGGTTCGCCGCAGGGTCCGCCCCCGCTTCCCGCAACCACCGGTAGTCCAGCACGACTTCCATGCTGCCCCCTGCCTCACCCTGCGCCACCACCACGTCCCCACCACTCGTCTCCGCGAACTCCCGCGCCTCCGCCATGACCCGACGGTCCGACGCATCCGCCCGCACCCACACCGGCTGCACCACCTTCGCCGCCATGGGCTCCGCGGACGCCAACAGCTGCGCATTCAAATGACGCACCGCCACCAGTTTCCACGCGAAATTCGCGCTCACCCGCACCCGCGTCGCGCCCGATGCCCTGTAGTACTCGCCCTCCAGTTTCGGCGCCGCGGTCGAGTGCGACACGTCGACCTGCATCACCGGCTCGATCGTCAACTGCACCGATCCACGCGCCGTGGCTGCACCCTGCGACTGCGCGCTGGCCAGGCTCGCCGCGCCCAGAAGCAGTCCCGCCGTCAAAACCAGTGGCCTGACCTTCAATGCCGGCTCCTTGTCGGGAAGCGATCAAGAGCTGCGGCAGATCACGAGGCGAAACCCGTGCCGGAACGTCAGGAATACGGCAAGAATATGAAATGAAAGCACTTACGACTGTCAGAACGAAACTGGGCCAGAGAGACGGCGTCCATATTCCGAACAGTCGGCATGGGGTCGCATCCCACAATGTGCCCGTAATCAACGGGATGCAAGGCGGTTGTTCGGCATCCGGACACGTCCGTTTCCCGTACACTCGGGGGCGCGGAGCGGGCAGAGAACGCGGGGACAGCCGTTCACGCAGAGACGCGGGGACTGCCTTTCACGCAGAGACGCGGGGACTGCCTTTCACGCAGAGACGCGGAGAACGCGGGGAACAACATAAGGCCGTGGCAAACGGGAACGAACGGGCCGCGTCCAATCCATGACCGGCGTATGATCGTGTTGCCGTTTGCGCCCCGACGTTGGCACCCCCGGTCATGTCCCATCCGCACCGAATCCGCCCCCGCCACCTTCCAATAGCTTTCCCTGCGCCCTCTGCGCCTCCGCGTGAATAGCTGTCCCTGCGCCTCCGCGTGAACAGCTGTCCCTGCGTCTCAGCGTGAACAG
Source organism: uncultured Gemmatimonadaceae bacterium (assembly GCA_964619835.1). GTDB lineage: Bacteria > Gemmatimonadota > Gemmatimonadetes > Longimicrobiales > RSA9 > JARRJS01. The sequence goes on from CAZUFP010000037.1 coordinate 44,193, forward strand.
CTGTCCCTGCGCCTCCGCGTGAACAGCTGTCCCTGCGCCTCCGCGTGAA
>CAZUFP010000037.1:44341-47555 GCA_964619835.1 uncultured Gemmatimonadaceae bacterium
CTCCGCGTGAACAGCTGTCCCTGCGCCTCCGCGTGAACAGCTGTCCCTGCGTCTCAGCGTGATGCGGTCCCCGCGCCCTCACTCGCTGTACTGCGCCCACTGCGTGGGCGTTTCCCAGACGCGGACGTAGGCGAGCCCTCCGGCCATGGGGGCGGGCAGGCGCCGTTTCAGCTCGTCGTGGAACCAGCGTGCCTGGTTTTCGGCGGACGGCTCGATTTTATCGAAGGGCGGCAGGTCGTTGATGTTCTCGTGGTCGAGGTGATCGGCGAGGGCGCGCAGTTCCTTCTTGATGATGACGAAATCGAATGCGATCCCTGACTCATCGAGCGTATCGGAGGCGAAGGCGGCTTCCACGAGGTAGCGGTGGCCGTGCAACCGCTCGCATTTGCCCTTGTAGTTGCGCAGGAAGTGAGCGGAGTCGTAGTGAGCCTGTGCGCTGACGATGAACATGGGGATCACCTCATACGGCGTTCGATGGCAAGCAGGGGGATATCGGTATCCTCCGGCCTGGTGAGGACGTAGACAACGGCATCGGCGACGGCTTCCGGCGCGAGCATGTCCTCGGTGCGGGGCAGGCCCGGCGTGCGTTCCCGGTCGATGGTGTCCCAGGCGCCCGTCGCCGTGGCGGCCGGTTCGACGAGGGTGCTGCGGACGCCCGTGCCGCGAAGCTCCAGGTCCAGCACGGCGTGCAGGCCCCGCAGTCCGAATTTGGACGCGGCGTAGGCGCCGTTGTGGGGCAGCGCAAGCCGACCGGCCACCGAGCCGATGCTCACCACGTGGCCAGCCCCGCGCTGGAGCATTCCAGGAAGGAACGCCCGGATCACGAGGAACGGGCCTCGGAGATTGGCGGCCAGCTGCCGGTCGAAGCTGTCCACGTCCGTGTCCGCCACGGGTGCCAGTCCGAAGGCCCCGGCGGCGTTTACGACGGCGTGGGGAGGGCCGTCGAAGTGTGCGTGGACGTCAACGCGCAGCCGCTCCACGGCGTCGGCGTCCGAGATGTCGGCGGCCAGCGCAACCCCGCCGAGCTCCGACGCCTCACGCCGGAGCGCAACCGCATCCCGGGCCACCATGGCGACCCGCCAGCCGTCGTTCGAAAGGGCCCGCGCCACCGCGAGCCCGATCCCGCGGGACCCGCCGGTGACCAGCGCGCTCTTCTCAGGTGAGGGTGCCATGGCTCGAAACCAGCCGGAGAAACTCTTCCCGCGTCCTGAGGTCCTCCAGGAACACGCCCTTCATCGCGCTGGTCAGGGTCTTCGAGTTCTGCTTCTCGACGCCACGCATCATCATGCACAGGTGGTAGGCTTCGGCAATCACGCCCACGCCTTCGGGCTGCAACACGTTCATGAGCGCGTCCGCGATCTGCTCCGTCATCCGCTCCTGGACCTGCAGCCGCCGCGCGAACACTTCCACGATCCGCGGCACTTTGGACAGACCGAGGATCCGCCCGTTGGGGATGTACGCCACGTGGATCTTCCCGAAGAACGGCAGCAAGTGATGCTCGCACATCGAGTACATCTCGATGTCCTTGACGATCACCATGTTGTGATGGTCTTCGTCGAAGATGGCGTTGCCGATGGCGTCTTCCACGGACATGTCGTAGCCGCGCGTCAGCCAACGCAGGCTGTCTTCCACCCGCCGCGGCGTCTCCTTCAAACCCTCGCGCTCCGGCGCCTCTCCCAGGCGAACCAGCATCTCACGCACCAGGTCCCGGAACGATGCATCGGTCAATGTCGTGCCCATGCCGGCCACCTCTCCCGTCGTCTCCATCATTCGCCGCCGTATTCCACGAAATTCCTGGCCGTTTCCCACAATACCACACGGACCAGCCGAACCCGCTCCGGCAGCACCGGCACCAGCCGACGCCAGATCGCCACCACCAGGTTCTCCGTCGTGGGCAACACACCGGACAACCAGTCCACATCCAGGTTCAGGTTGCGATGATCCACATCCGCCAGCACCCCGTCGTGGACCAGGCGCTTCAGCTCCTTCAGGTCCAGCACGTACCCGGTTTCAGGATCGACCTCCCCCTCCACCGTGACATCGAGATCGTAGTTGTGGCCGTGCCAGTTGGGGTTCGAGCACAGGCCAAACACTGAACGGTTTCGCTCCGCCGGCCAATCTTCACGCGCCAGGCGATGCGCTGCGCTGAAATGCACGCGACGCGTCACACGCACTCGCGCCATCCCTGCCTCCTTCCACGTCCTGCTTCGTCGCGACGAGGAATACCCGTGACGCCAAAGCTCGCGCTGCCCTCCGCAGCCCGCAACCCGCCACGCCCGCCCTTCACAACGCCCCGCACCATGAGAAAACCGGCCCACGATTTCTCGCGGGCCGGTTTCCCCATCGCACCGAGGGCGCTTTTTGTAGCCCAGTTGTCAACAACTGGTGACCTCTCCGCCCGTTCTCGCCTTCCCCTCACGGGGCCTGGCGTCGCAGGTAGAAGACGGTCCCTGCTCCTTCAGTGTCGGCTCAAAGTGGTAACCCTCGGCACGTGGTTGCTGAGTCAAATCTACAGAGCGCCGTCCTCGCGGGTCAACCCGGTCGAAGGTCTGGAGGGCCTCAAGCCCCGGCATAAACGGCGAAACGGCCGCTGCATCAGCAACGACCGTCCGCCTGTACCGCGGCGCTCTCCCCGGAAATCCCGCTCGCCGCGGTGACCCCATGTTGTGCCTGTCCCTATTGCAGATTCGGTTCCGCAATGTGCCAATACAACGTAAATCGCTAAAACACAACACGTTAACCAGAGAACGGGGCCCCGCGGCATTTCCCGATAATGGTTACTTTTTTCGGGATTTCGTCCCTTTCTATGCAATGCGTCCGGTTTCCGGTCGCTCGACCGGCGACGGTTCGCGGTCGAGGACCGTTTCCCAGGAGAATTCGCCGCGGCCACCGGGCCGTCGGCCGAAGTGTCCGTACGCGGCGGTGGGTGCGTAGATGGGCCGCAGCAGCTCCAGGCCTTCGATGATGCCTCGAGGGGTGAGATCGAAGCGGGACCGGATCCACTCTTCGATCTCGGCTTCGGGCGCCCCGGTGCCGAAGGTCTCGATCCCGATGGCCACGGGTTCGGCCACGCCGATGGCGTAGGCGACGCAGACCTCGCAGCGGTCGGCGAGGCCGGCGGCAACGACGTTCTTGGCGGCCCAGCGGGCGGCGTAGGCGGCGGAGCGGTCGACCTTGGAGGGGTCCTTGCCGCTGAAGGCGCCGCCGCCGTGGC
>CAZUFP010000038.1:0-8655 GCA_964619835.1 uncultured Gemmatimonadaceae bacterium
CTGCGCCCTCTGCGTGCCGCTGTTGTTGTCCCCGCGCCCTCTGCGTCTCTGCGTGCCGCTGTTGTTGTCCCCGCGCTCTCTGCGTCTCCGCGTGCCGCTGTTGTTGTCCCCGCGCTCTCTGCGTCTCTGCGTGCCGCTGTTATTGTCCCTGCGCCCTCTGCATTCTCCGCGCTCTCCACATTCTCTGTGTTTTCCGGCCATAGGGAATCCCCCCACACGATTATCCTCCGGCGCCCCACGGGGTTTTCCGCATTTCCCCCGACAGCTTTCGGACGGGTTGCGGCCTATATATGAGACCACGAAGTAATCGGGATTGTTTGGAGGTTGGATGGGACACCCCAAGGGCGCACACCCCGGCGCTCACCTAAATTTCGATGAGGCTCCGTTCCTGGTGATCTGGGAAACGACACAGGCCTGCGACCTGGCGTGCAAGCATTGCCGGGCAGAGGCACAGCCGAATCGGCATCCGGGTGAGTTGACGACCGAAGAGGCCAAGAAGCTGCTGGCCGACGTCCGGCGGTTCGGGCCGATCATCTTCGTCTTCAGCGGCGGCGATGCGCTGAAGCGGCCGGACATCGTGGAGCTGACGGAGTACGGCGCCAGCCTGGGCCTGCGCATGGCCATCACGCCGGCAACGACGCCGCTGGCCACTCGCGAGATGCTGCAGCAGTTGAAGGACGCCGGGATGGCGCGGCTGGCGGTGAGCCTGGACGGGTCGAACCCGGCGATCCACGACGAGTTCCGGCAGGTGCAGGGCTCGTTCGACCACGGGCTGCGCATCCTGAAGACGGCCCAGGAGATCGGGCTGTCTACGCAGGTGAACACGGTGATCCGGAAGCACAATCTGGATGACGTGGATGCCCTGTGCGAGCTCATGGAGCAGCTCGGCATCGTGTTCTGGGAGGTCTTCTTCCTCGTGCCCATGGGCCGTGCGAAGCCGGAGGACGTGGCCAGCGCGGAGGGCTTCGAGGAGGTGTTCAACAAGCTGTACGACCTGTCGAAGTCGGCGTCGTTCGACATCAAGGCGACGGCCGCCCCGCAGTACACGCGGGTCGTGCTCCAGCGCCAGGTCGCCGAGCGGCGCAACGGCAACGGCAACGGCCGCGCCACCGGCATGACGGACGGCGTGGAGTTTTCGGAGAAGGATGGTATCGGGCGGGCGAAGGGCGTGAACGACGGGGATGGTTTCATGTTCGTGAGTCACACGGGCGAGATCTTCCCGTCGGGCTTCCTGCCGGTGCCGGCGGGCAACGTCCGGACGCACGACCTGGTGGACGTATACAGGAATTCGCCGCTGTTCCGGCAGCTGCGTGACCGGTCCTTGTTCAAGGGCAAGTGCGCGGTGTGTGAGTATCTGCCGATCTGCGGCGGTAGCCGAGCCCGTGCGTACGCCATGACGGGCGATTACCTGGAGGCGGAGCCTTTCTGTGCTCATGTGCCGAAACGGTATGCACGCATGGTGGAAGCGGGTGAGGCGGAACCCGTGGACGCGTATTTCGCGGACCGGGTGAAGGACCGAGGGTTGCCTGTAATGGGCTGACCATCGGCACCGACGTGCCGGTAGCGTGTTGGGGAGCACGCCCGGCCGATTAACATAAATCGGTGCAATCCTACCTATGCGACGGGCGCGCGTCGGCTCATTTCCGGCGCGCGCCTCCCTCCATCTGGGCCCTGTGGCCCCTCGGTGACACGGGGCGGCCCTCCGCCTCCCCGTCCGTCGAAACCTCGAAGCTGGCAGGGACGTAGAGGCGCGGAAGGGTGGTATGGGCGGATGTGCATACCGGAAACGGAATGATTCGTATGCGAAACGCGTTGCTACTTTTCGTCGTCCTTTCCTTGACGCCGGCGGCCGGCGCGGCGCAGGGGTGGAACGAGAACCACGAGGATCGGCCACCGTCACACGCGGCCCTGAATCTGGGCGTGAACGGGTACGGCCTGAGCATCGGCAACTCGGAGCGCTGGAACGGGCTGCGCATCAACTGGCGGGACGCTGATCTGGACCGGATCAATGGCGTCAACGTGACGTTGTGGGCGCCTCGCGGCCACGTGGGCGGCACGGTGAACGGCCTGTCGCTGGGCATCGGGCCGGTGGCGGGTGAGCTGAACGGGGTGAACATCGGGCTGGTGGGCGCCGTCGCGGACGATGCCATGCGCGGCCTCAACTTCGCCAGCATCGGCGCCGTGTCCCAGGGCACGATGTACGGCCTCAACTTCGCGGGCATCGGCCTGGTGGCGGATGGCGACATGAGCGGGCTGAACGTTGGCGGAATCGGCCTCGTGTCCCAGGGCGCCATGCGCGGCATCAACGTCTCGCTGGTCGGCTCGGTGGCCAACGACGAGATGGCCGGGATCAACTTCGGCGGCATCGGCCTGGTATCCCAGGGCCCGATGCGGGGGCTGAACATCGGTGGGGTGGGCACGGTGGCGCAGGGCGACCTGCGGGGCGTGAACATTGGCGGCGTCGGCCTGGTGTCCCAGGGCGACATGGGCTGGCTCAACCTGGGCGGCGTTGCGGCAGTGGCCCAGGGCGACATGCGCTGGGTCAACGTGGGCGGCGTCGTGGCCGTCACCCAGGGCACCCTCGCCGGCGTGACCCTCGCCGGTGTGGCCGTCGTGGGCGTGGCCGGCGTTTATGGCTTGACCGTTGGCGGACTGGACATCGGCGGCAAGGAAACGGGGCCTGTCGAGGGCCTGGCCGCCAGCCTCGGCTCCGTGGAGAGCGGCGACGCCATTCAGGGCTTCATCGTGGGAGGCTACCGGGTCCGCGCGCCGCTGGTGAAGGGCGTCTCCGTGAATCCCGTCCAGCTCCGTGCCCGCGATTTCACCGGCCTGGCCATCGGGGCCTATAACGAAGTGAGCAACCGGCAGACCGGGCTGGTCATCGGTCTATTCAACCGCACGCGCCACCTGCATGGCGTACAGATCGGGCTGTTGAACTACGCCGAGGACGCCGCCGTTCCCTGGCTGCCCTTCGTGAACGCCAAATTCTGAGCATAACGGCCCCGCCACGTGGCGGGGCCGCTGTGCTCAGGGCCGCCGGGGACCTGCCTGACCGAGCGTCAGGATCCGTTTCCCAGGGTGGTCAGCAACTTGCGCGCCTCACCGAGCTCGGTGGCCATCGTCGAGGGTGCGCTCTGGATGAAGTGCTCCAGCGCCTTTCGTGCTTCCGCCTCCTGCTTCTGTGAGGCCAGGGCCCGGCCAAGCTCGTAATAGCTGATGACCATCCGCGGTCGCATCTCCACCGCCCGGCGCAGCACATCCACCGCCGCGGCCGCGCTGTCGGCGGCCATGAGCGTCCGGCCCAGGTCCACCAGCAAGCTCGGGTCCTCCGGGTTGGCGGCTGCGGCGCGGTGTCGTTCCAGCAACGCAGTCGCCAGCCTCCCGTAGCGCTCATAGATCTCCGCCATCCTGACGTTCGCCATGTAGAGGCCGAGGTCCTCCGTCAGCGCGGCCTTGAAGCTGCTGACGGCGCCGTTGTTGATTCCGTAGCGCTGTTGAATGACCCCCAAGACGTAGCGAAGCTCCGCCGTCTGGAGCGGTGCGTAGATCAACAGGTCATCGTTCTTCTCCACCGCCAACCGTCGCTGGAGCAACTGGTTGATGTTCGCGATGGCGATGATGTGTCGCTTCGTCTGGGCCGCGGCCAGCCCCTGGTACCAGAAGAGGATGTCCGGCAGACTGTCCCACTCGACGCGGTCATAGCCCATCACGGGACCGCTCAGCAGCCCCATGAGATTGGTCAACTTGTTGAACGCGTCCTCGTACCGGCCTTCGTTGTAGTCGTCGAAGCCGCCCCAGATCGCCTTGTAGACGTACGGGTCCATGGTGTTCCGTGCCAGCTTCGACTCCACGGCCCTGACGACGTGGGTCCGGACCAGGGGATCGAGTATCAGGGCATGGCGCCGATAGGAGTCTGCCTGCTCCACGACGTCTTTCCAGTCCTCGGGTACCCTGTCCTTTGCGATCTCACGCCAGAGAGCCGGGCGTCGCGCGAACGGGAGGTAGCTCAGGGCGAAGTACGCAGGCGCCGACCTCGGATCCAGCTCGATGGCCTCCTCGAGCTCCGCCTGAGCGTCATCGAAGCGATGTGCGGACCAGCGCGCCAGCGCCAACTCGTAATGCGCGCCGGCGTCCAGCGAATCCTGTGCGGCCCGCTGCTCGAGCTGCGGCGTGGGCGTCGACGTGAGGCGGTAGCTGCTGGCGCAGCCAGCGGCCGCCACGGCCGGGACGAGCAGAGACAGCAAAGGCAGGAAATTGCGGATGGCGTTTCGCATGAGGGCCTCGGATGTTGTGTCCACGCGCGGTCAGGGCCGTTTGTTCAGGGCCATCGGGCACCCGCCTGACCGAGCCTCAGGAGCCGTTCCCCAGTCCGGCCAGAAGCTCACGCGCCGTGCGCACCTCGGTGGCCATCGTCGAAGGCGCGCTCTGGACGAAATGCTGGAGCGCGTCCTTCGCCTCCGTCTGTTCGGACTGCGAAGCCAATGCGCGGCCGAGCTCGTAATAGCCGAGAACCATCCGGGGCCGCATCTGGACCGCCCGGCGCAACACCTCCACCGCCTGACCGGCGCTGTCGGCCGCAATGAGCGTCCGTCCCAGGTCGACCAGCAGGCTCGGGTCTTCAGGGTTGGAAAACGTGGCGCGCCTCCGCTCCACGACCGCGTCCTGCCACCGCCCATCCTGCTCGTAGATCTCCGCCAGCCGGACGTTCGCCATGTAGAGGCCGAGATCTTCGGTCAGCGCGCCTTTGAAGCTGTTCTCCGCGGCATCGCGAAGGCCGTGAAGCTGCTGGATCACGCCCAGGAGGTAGCGCAGCTCAGCCGTCTGAAGCGGCGCGTAGATCATCAGGTCGTCGTTCTTCTCCACCGCCAGCCTGCGTTGCAGCAGCCGGTTGATGTTCACCAGGGCGATGCCGTACCGTGCCGTCTGGGCCGCGGCGAGTCCCTGGTACCAGAACAGGACGTCCGGCAGGCTGTCCCATTCGATCCGCGCCTGCTGCATCGTCATCCGGTCGCTCAATATCCTCATGAGGTTGGTCAGCTTGTTGTACGCATCCTCGTAGCGGCCCTCGTTGTAGTCATCGAACCCGCCCCAGATGGTCTGGTAGACGAGCGGGTCCATGCGGTTCTCGAGCAGCTTCGGCTCGAGGGCTCTGACGATGGACATCTTGACGAGGGGATCCAGCATCAGGGCATGGCGCCGGTAGGAATCCGCCTGATCCACGGCGGCTTTCCACTCCTCGGGCACCTTGCCGTCGGGGATCTCATGCCACAGGGCAGGGCGCCGGGCGAAGGGCAGGTAGCTCAGCGCCAGGTAGGCGGGGGCCGACTTCGGGTCCAGCTCGATGGCCTGCTCGAGCTCCGCCTGGGCATCGTCCAACTGACCGTCGGACCAGCGAGCCAGGCCCAGCTCATAGTGGGCGTCGGCATCCAGCGAGTCGGCAGCGACGCGCTGTTCCAGCTGCGGCGTCGGCGTCGGGGTCAGCCGGTTGCCGGAGCATGCCGGAAGGGTGAAGGCGAGAACGGAAAGGGACAGCGCCGCCAGGAAACCGCGATTGGCCTCTCGCATGGGACCTCGGTGGGTTTGTGACGTCCGAGCGCGGCTGCAGACGCGCCTGCGCTTCTGCGATGTAATTGCTTCTGAGCGCCGAAACTTCACAGGCCCCGAGGGGACGGGCGGGCATGCGGGCAATGAACCGCGCGGGACAGGCGCCCACGAAGGGAACGGGGGCGTCGGACAATCCAGCCGACGCCCCCGTTCTGCACGCTCTCCAGCCACCGGGGCCAGGCCCAGGTGGCTGAGCGAACGGCTGCTATCGGTCCCCTTCGATCCGGCCCAGAAGGGTCTTCACCGCCGCCCTGAGCTGCTCATCCTCGCCGTTGGCCCGGGCGTTCGGCAGCGTGGGCACGATGACGTCCGGGACCGCCGGGCCCCACTCCATGTCCTTGTCCGTCGCCTTCACGTACCAGCCGCGGAACGGCAGCCGGACGAAGGACCCGTCCATCAGCCGGGCGCCTCCGGTGGAGATGACGGCGCCGAACGTCGGGGTCCCGATGAGCGGTCCGAGCCCCAGCGTCTTGAACGCGTGGGAGAAGATCTCGGCGTTGGAGTACGAGTTCTGGTTGCACAGGGCGGCCACCGGCTTGGTCCAGGCCGCCAGCGGCAGGCGCTCGCCGTACGGGTAGTACTGGCGGAACTTCGTGTGCTCTTTGGTCAGGTCTTTCGACGCCCCCCGCGGGATGGTGTATGCGTGCTGGCGGACCGTCAGCACGGCCATCATGTAGTCGGTCGTCCAGCCGCCGCCGTTGTAGCGCACGTCCACCAGCAGGCCGTCCTTGCCCTGGCCCGCCGCCACCAGCTCGCGCTCGAAGCGCTCGAAGCTGGGCCAGTCCATGCCCTGCACGTGGATGTAGCCGAGGCGGCCGTTGGAGTACTTCTCCGTCAGCGCCTTCCGGTCCTGCACCCACTCGTCGTACAGCTCCCGCCTCAGGCTGGCCGTGGGACGGATCACCACCTCCCGGTCTTTGCCGTCGCGCCGGACCGTCAGGATGGTCTCCTCGTTGGGCCGGTCGGTGAGCAGGGAATAGAAGTTGGTGTCCTGCATCACCGGCGTGCCCTCCACCGCCATGATGACGTCGCCCTTCACCAGCCTGGACGTTTCGCGGTCGGCGGGCGAGTTGGGCACGACACGCACGACGCGCACACCTTCCGCCAGCGGCTGGATCTCGACGCCCAACAGGCCGGTGCGCTCCCGCTGCGTCTCGGCGCGCTCGGGCGCGGAGAAGCCGACGTGGCTGGAGTTCAGCTCGCCCAGCAGCATGTTGAAGACGTCGCGGAAGTCCTGGCTGGTGGAGGCGGCGAGGGCCCACGGGCGGTACTTGTCGTGCATGGCCGACCAGTTCGAGCCGTGGAAGTTGGGGTCGTAGTACCCTTCGTTCAGGACGCGCCAGGCCTCGTCGAACACCTGGGCGCGCTCGGCCGGGTAGTTGATGGTCATGCGAGCCGAGAACGGCAGGTTCTCGGGCCGGCCGTTGTCCACCTTGAGGCGCGCCAGGTGCCCGCCGGAGCGACCCATGAACAGATACTTGCCGTCGGGCCCCATGGTGACGCGGGCGGGCGCGTAGCCGCCCGTCGTGAGGGCCTTCATGCCGGTGCCGTCCCACTTCACGCTGTAAAGGTCCTGCTCCGCGCGGAAGGTCTGCCGCCCGCTGCGGTTGTCCACGAAGTAGAACGTCTGCCCGTCGGGCGAGATGGCCAGGTCGGACTCGTTGCCCGGCAGCGACGTGACCTGGGACAGGCGCTGGTAGATGCCATCCAGGTCGATGACGACGGGCGCCGGCTCGGCGTTCTTCTCGCTCTTCGGCTTTTCGGCGCTGGTCTCGTCCTTCTCTTCCTTCCAATCTTCCTGGGTCTTCTGCCAGTCGGCCTTGTGCAGCCAGGCGAACCAGACGTCGGCATCGCCGTTGTTGCGCTGTGAGATGAAGCCGAGCTTGGACCCGTCCGGACTCCACACGGGATCCGTGTCGCCTTTGGGGTGCATGGACACGTTGACGGGCGCGTGGGAGCCGTCGAGGGGGTCGATGTAGACCTCGGAGTTGAAGTCGAGGTCCTCGAGTGCGTAGGCCAGCCACCGGCTGTCCGGGCTCCACGCCACGCCTTCCGGCGTGGCCCAGCCGTCGCGCACGGTGCGCAGCTCGTGCAGCTTGCCGTCCCGCATCTCGGCGGCGACGAGGGTGCCGCGTCCCCGCAGGAAGGCGAGGTGCTGGTGGTCCGGGGCGACGACGACGTCGTGCTCTTCAGCCTTCGTGTCGGTGAGGCGGACGGCCCGGTGCTTCAGGCTGAGGAACAGGTCCGGCTGCGCCGGGTCTGCCGACTCGAGGCGATACAGGTCGTACTGGCCGTTGCGGTCCGAGGCGAAGACCAGCGTTGTATCATTGAGCCACTGCACGCCGTGGTCCCGGGCCGGGTTGTCGGTGAGGCGGACGGTCCGGTTCTCCTTGGGGTCGTTGCGCTTGACGAAGATCTCACCACGCACGACCAACGCAATGTTCTTCCCGTCGGGCGACACGGCGTACTCCACGCCCTCGCCGGTGAACGTCCGGCGCACCACCGGGTCGAAACGGTCGTCCGCCGGCACGTCGATGCGGAGAATCGCCGGCTGGCCGCCGTCCCGCATCACGTACACATCCGTCTGCCGTTCCAGCACGACGGTGCGGCCGTCGGGCGTCACGTCGAACGTGCGTACGCCGTCGTCCACGAAGCGTGTGAGCTGCTGCGGCGTGCCGGCCATCTTGCCGTCGTCGCCGACGGTGGCCTTGTACAGGTTGTACGTGCCGTCCTGCTCACTCACGTAATAGAGCGTGCGGGCACCGGCGAAGACGGGCTGGAAGTCGTTGCCGTCGAAGCTGGTGAACTGGGTGAAGGCGTGGGTGCGCGTGTTGTAGAGCCAGATCTCCTTGTTGGCCGTGCCGTGGTAGTGCTTGCGCTCCTTGTTGTTGGAGCCGGCCGTGAAGGCGATGAACGCACCGTCGGGCGACATGCGCGGCTCGAAGCCCACCGCGTCCAGGATGCGGTGAGGCGTGCCGCCCTTCGTGGATGCCTGGTAGAACTCCTGCTCCCACTCCACCTCGACATACGTCCGGCGGGTGCCGAACAGCA
>CAZUFP010000038.1:8755-41435 GCA_964619835.1 uncultured Gemmatimonadaceae bacterium
GGCCGTCCGGCGAGACGGCCGGGTAGCGCGCGAACGGCCGCTGGACCTGGGCCGAAGCGGGCGCGGCCAGCGCCACGGCGACGGGCAGGGTCAGGAAGAGCCAACGTCGGTTGATCATGGTGAGGCCCTGTTGCGGTGAGCACCTTGGCACGGTGACGCCGCAATGTGCGCGCGGAACGGCCGGCGCGTCAATCATGTAGCGCCGGTCCGTCCCGCGGCGGCCGGTGGCAGGGCGGCGCCGGCGGACTTACCGGGTCTTGCCCGCCGCCGTTCGGAGGCGCTGGTCGAGCTCCGGGAAATGGCTGACGGCGTCCTGGATGACCGGGTCGGTGGACACGGTGATCATGTCGCGGGCATCCGCGCCCCAGGCCACCTCCGCCACGCGGCGGGCCACGAACGTGCCGAGGCGCGCCAGCAGATCGGGATCGGGGTCCAGGGCAACGTGGTACCGGGCGGCCGCCCGCTCGACGAACGGTTTGCCCAGCAGCTCGGGCCACTGTCCCCGCGAGGCCAGCCAGGCTTCGGGACCGGCCGCCGCACCGGCGGCGGCCACACTGTCCGCCAAGGCGGTCATCAGGCCATCGGCGTACGCGGCGGCCACCCACGCCGGCACCGGCGCGGCGCCCAGGACGACGTCCGGTGCGATGCCTCCTCCGCCGTGTACCGGTCGTCCGCCGTCCGTGGTATACGTGCTGTCATCCTTCGAGCCCCGCGCCGTGCCGGCGAAGGCGCGGTATTGCCAGCTATTCAGGCCGGCGTAGGAGCGCTGGATGATGCGGCCGCTGGGCGTCACGACGCGTGCGATGGTAAGCCATACCACATCGCCGTGCGGTAGCTGGAACGGTGCCTGGACGAGTGCCTTGCCGAAGCTGCGGCGGCCGACGATGAGCGCCCGGTCGTGGTCCTGGAGCGAACCGGCCACGGCTTCGGACGCACTGGCCGAGCCGTCGTCGATGAGCACGATGAGCGGAGCTTCGCGGAAGCGACCGTCCTTCTTGGTCCGATACTCCTCGTCGGCCGCCGCCCGGCGGCCTTTCGTGCTGAACACGAGCGTGTTCTTGGGCAGGAACAGCGAAGCCACGTTCACGGCCTGGTCGAGGGCGCCGCCCGGGTTGTGGCGTAGGTCCAGGACGAACCGGCGGGCACCCTGCCGCTGCAGGTTCCGCAGCGCGTCCTCCGTCTGCTCTGCCGCGTCGCCCATGAACTCGTCCAGGCGGACGTAGCCGGTTTCGTCGTCCAGCATCCGGGCCAACCCGACCACCCGCCGGTCGAACGGCTCACGGCGAAGCCCGACGGTGAACGTGTCGGCGGCGAGCCGGGGACCGCGCTCCAGGGTGAGCGTGAGACGCGAACCCTTGTCCCCGATCAGGGTCTCCTCGACATGCGTCGCGCGCAGCCCCGCGACGGGTGTGTCGTCGACGGCCAGCACGCGGTCTCCGGACGCGATGCCGCCCCGGTCAGCCGGGCTCCCCGGCGCCACGCCCAGAACGGTGACGGCGCCGTCCTCGTCAATGAGTGAGAGGCCGACGCTGGCTTTCTGGCCGTTTTCCAGCGCCTGTTCCGCCTCCCAATCCTCACGGCTCACGAAGTAGCTGTGCGGGTCCAGGGCGTTCAGGACCCCTTCGATCCCTGCCCGCACGAGCACGGAGTAGTCCACGGAGTCCACGTAGTTGACGCGCACGTGGTTGAGCACGCCGGTGAACGTCTGGAGCTCCTCGTAGGCGGGCCGTTGTGCGTGGCCCTGCCCGGGCACGAGGCCCCCGACGAACGCCGCCAGCACAGCGCAGCCCATGCCGCGACCCAGGCGCGCGCGCATCACAACCCGCTCGCAACGCGGTTCAACAGCTGGCGGGCGCTGTCCACCGCCGCCGCCATCGTCGACGGCGCGCAGGCGATGAAGTGGGCCAGAGTCGCCCGCGCCGCCGGATCGTGCAGCGCCACCAGTGCCCGTCCAAGCTGGTGGTAGGCCTCCGGCAGGCGCGGCTGCATCGCGATCGCCCGGCGCAACGGTTCCACGGCCTCCGCGGCATCGCCGGCTCTCATCAACGTCCGCCCCAGGTCCACCAGCAGGCTCGGGTCATCGGGGTCCACGCTGGCCGCCAGCCGCCGTTCCCGGACCGCGTCTTCCAGACGCAGACGGCTCTCGTAGAGGTCCGCCAGGCGGGCATGCGCCAGATACAGGCCCGGTTCTTCCGAGAGCGCGTCCCGGTAGCTCTTCTCCGCCGCTTCCTCCAGGCCGGCCTTCTGCTGGAGGACGCCCGTCACGTACCGGACCTCCGCCGCATTCAGCGGAGCGACGATCCGCAGGTCTTCGTCCCGCCGGATGGACTCCTTTCGCTGCAACACCCGCTTCATGTTCTGGATGGCCACCTCGTAGCGTCCCGTCTGCGCGGCCGCGAGACCCTGGTACCAGAACAGCAGGCCTGGCAAGCTGTCCCACGAAATCCGGTTGTGGCCCGCCATCCGGTTGCTGACGGACTTCACCAGGTCGCTCAGCGCGGCGTAGGACGCTTCGTACCGGCCGTCGTTGTATTCGTCGAAGCCGCTCCGGATCGCCCGGCCGACCAGGGGGTCGGTGTGCGCGTCCGCGAGCTCCGGCGCCACGGCGCGCAGGACGGCCGTATTCACCCGGGGATCCAGGAGCAGCGCCCGACGTCGGTACGCTTCTGCCTGCCGCACCGGCTCTTTCCAGGCCTGGGGCACACGGCCGTTGGAGACCTCGCTCCAGAGTGTCGGGCGGCGGGCGAAGGCCAGGTACCCCAGGGCGAGGTAGGCGTCCGCGCACTGGGGATCGAGGACGGTGGCCTCCGTGAGCTCGGCCTCCGCGTCGTCGTAGCGGCCGTCCGACCAGCGGGCGAGTGCCAGGTCGACGTGCGCGGCCGCGTCGAGAGAGTCTCTCGCGACACGCGCTTCGAGCTGGGGTGTCGGCATGGAGACCAGCCGCATTGAGCCGGCGCAGGCCGAGCTCGTGAGCGAGACCAACGATACCGTGACGCCTGCCGCAAGCAGGCGAGGCCGGACCCGGCGGAGGGCGTATTTCATGGTTCTACGCGGGTTTGATGGATGGGCGTGCTTACCGGTCGCGATTGGCCCTGTGTCCCTATTACGTAAATTGCTTGTGGGCTCGAAAACTTCACGGCCGTTTCTTGAGCAACGCGTGGGAGTGCCGTTTCCGGACAGGTTCCACCGCCGTTGGCGTGTCGCGGAGTGGACGTGTGCGGGGGAACCGGCGGGTGGAAGCGGGCGGGGTGAGCGGTCGGTGGTGGAAGGCAAACGGACCAGGAGCGCCCGAGCCGGCCCTCCGGAACGGTCAGCGATCCCCGGCGTCGGGGGGGCGGGCGCCGCCTGGCGGCGTCACGACATGGGCACCTGGGGCATCAGGCGGTCGCCGACGCGCTCCACGATCTCGTCGAGGGAGGGGCCGGTGATGGTGAGGCCGTGGTTCTTCTGCCCCACGACCGCCCGGGCCGGATCGGGTGCCAGCCGGACGAGATCGGCCACGGCCTGACCCATCTCGTACGTGCCGCACGGGAAGTTCATCTCCGTCGAGTCGATACCGCCCATCCACGCGTGGACGTGCAGGATGGCGCCCACGTCCGGGTGCTCGGTGTAGATCATCCAGTGCTCGATGGCGTCCACGGACACGCGCCGCGGCTCGATGTTCGGCGGAACGCTCAGGCGGATGGCGTTCTTCGCTTCGTCGTATCCCTTCACCATCAGGATGTCGCGCCCCACTTCCCGGAGGTTGGACTTGTCCACGCCGCTCGCGCTCATCCAGTAACGATGCGCGTCCTTGCGCGCGCTGACGTTGCCATAGCTCAGGCCGCCGATGTTGTACAACCGCTGCACGTGCCGGAAATCACGGGCCGGCAGGATCTCGTGGATGGGGAACGGAGCCGGCAACAGGTTGAGCTCGTCCATCGCCTTGCCCGCTCGGTAGATGGACTCCGTGATCTCGTCTCCGCTCCAGAGCTCCTCTTCCAGGTCGGGCTCGAAGATGTTCTCGATCACCAGGCGGGACGTGGCCAGCGGCGCCACCCGGCGGTACACGTGATCGAAGTACGCCAAGTCCTCGTGATCACCGGCAACCGTGTAGTGGCCCTGCTCCAGCGTCAGCATGTGCGCAATCGGCTGCTCGGTCTCCGTCTCCTCCGGCAGCAACGCGATCATCAGGTTGGACAACGAGCGCACCAGCAGGGGATAACCGTCCCGGATCGGCTCGTTGAACGCGCCGTTCACCACGCACACACCCACCACAAACACCGCCTGCGCCCGGCGCCGGAACATGCGAGGCCGATCCCGCGGGAAGAAATTGAAGACGAGTCCGGCCTGTTGGGGGTCATCCACGTATTCGTGGCCGTTGCGCACCAGCACGTCGCGCATGCCTCGGGCAAACCACTCGTGCAGATTGTCCGTCTCGGTGCCGGTGAATGAGAAGAGCATGGTCCCCTTTCTCATGTTCATGTGAGTTTCCACAACTTCCGACGATACCGCCAGGGACGCAAGAGAAGCCGGGTCCAGATAGAAGCCGTCTCCCGCCTCGGGAAATGACCCCGGCTCAGTGCATCCCTTTGGCCAACTCCGACCGGAGGAGGCGTCCTTCCGCGTCGCGCGGCAGCGCTTCCACGACGTGGATGGTGCGGGGCACCGGCGTCCACGCTGCCGATGTCGCCCGTGTGCAGCCAGCCGTCAGCGCCACCACGTCGCCCACGCCCACGCCGTACGACGCCAACCCCCGCGCCACACGCGCCGCTCCATCTTCCAGCTCCGCCCACGTCCGCGCACGATCCCGCCACAACAACGCGTCCCGCTCGCCGCCGCCCTCGCGCGCACATCGCGTGAGCGCCTCCGGCAACGTGGCGTCTTCCGCTCGTATCGTCACCGATCGAATTCGGTCCCGTTGTTCGCGATCAGGCCCCGACAGCATACGCGGCCTCGGTCCGGTCCGCCACATCGTGGCCGCGGTCTTGCGTACTGACCGACCGGTAAGTTACCCTCCGCCGGAGGACGCGCATACGCCGGGACCGGCGTCGCGCTCGGGTGGCCGAATAAGCCGATGGGTGAGGCATGACGGACGAGAAGAAGCAGCGGAACCGGGTGTTGGCCTTGCTGTTCCTGGGTGTGCTGATGGCGGCGCTGGACATCGCGATCATCGGGCCGGCGCTGCCGGCGATCCGGAAAGCGTTCGGGATCGGGGATCGGGCGGCGGCGTGGATGCTGACGATGTACGTGCTGTTCAACCTGGTGGGGACGCCGCTGATGGCGAAGCTGTCGGACCGGTTCGGGCGGCGGGCGTTGTACGTGGCGGACGTGGGGATCTTCGCACTGGGCTCGCTGGTGGTGGCGTTGTCTCCGACGTACGGCTGGGTGCTGGTGGGCCGTGCCACGCAGGGGCTGGGCGCGGGGGGGATCTTCCCGGTGGCGAGCGCGGTGATCGGGGATGTGTTCCCGCCGGAGAAACGGGGGGGCGCGCTGGGCCTGATCGGGGCGGTGTTCGGGATCGCGTTTCTGATTGGCCCGATCCTGGGCGGCCTGCTGCTTCTACTGAGCTGGCACTGGCTGTTCCTGGTGAATCTGCCGGTGGCGGTGGTGGTCATGGTGATGGCGGGCCGGCTGTTGCCGAGCCGTCGTGCGGAGGTGGTACGGTCGTTCGACGGCATGGGGATGGTGACGTTGGCCGTGCTGCTTGCATCGCTGGCGTTCGGTCTGAACCGGCTGAACGCGGAGCATCTGTGGCAGAGCCTGGCATCGACGGGGGTGTGGCCGTTCCTGGTACTGGGTGTGGTGCTGGTGCTCGTATTCGTGGCGGTGGAGCGGCGGGCGCACGATCCGGTGGTACGGCCGGGGCTGTTCGGGTCGCGGCAGGTGAAGCTGGCGAGCGCGTTGTCGCTGGGCGCGGGGTTGACCGAGGCGGCGGTGGTGTTCGTGCCGGCGCTGCTGGTGGCGGCGTTCGGCGTGACGACGTCCACGGCGAGCTTCATGCTCCTGCCGGTGGTGCTGGCGATGTCCGTGGGGGCGCCGGTGTCCGGGCGCATGCTGGACCGGTACGGCTCGCGCGTCGTGGTGCTGGTGGGCACGGCGCTCATCGCCGGCGGCATGCTGCTGGTGGGGTTCTTCCCGGCCAGCCTCGGATTGTTCTACACGGCGGGCGTGCTCATCGGCCTGGGTCTGGCCGCGCTGCTGGGCTCGTCGCTGCGGTACGTCATGCTGGCGGAAGCGACGGCGGCGGAGCGGGGCGCGGCGCAGGGCATCCTCACGGTGTTCATCTCGGTGGGCCAGCTGGTGGGTGTGGCGGTGGTGGGGGCCGTGATCGGCTCCTACGGGAGCAGCATGCACGGCTACGGGACTGCATTCCTCATGGTGGGCGTCGTGCTGGCATTCCTCACGCTGCTCTCGTTGGGACTCAAGTCCCGGGCGGCGGAGCGGGCCACCATGCACGCGGCGGCGGCGGGCACCGAAGGCCGCGCATGACCACGGCCGCCACGGACGCACGGGACCGCATCCTCGCGGCCGCCACGCGCCGGTTCGTCACCGCCGGCTTCCACGGCATCTCCATGCGCGAGATCGCCGACGACGTGGGCGTCTCCAAGGCCGCGCTGTACTACCACTTCAAGGACAAGGAAGCCCTGTTCCTGGCGATCCTGGATGAGGCCGTGGGGCGCATGGGCGCGCTGCTGGATGAGTGCGAGAAGGAGCCCACCACCCGCAGCCGGATGCGGCATCTGCTCCGCGGCCTGTTTGCCTGGTGTCCCGAACAACGCGCCGTCATCCGCCTCGCCAGCCAGGAGATCGTCCACCTCGATGAAACGGCGCGCTCCGCCTTCATCCACCGCTACCACGACGCGTTCGTCGGACGTATCCGCGCCTTCGTGCGCGAAGGCGTGGAGCGAGGCGAGCTCCGGCCCATCGACCCCGTGCACACCACCTGGGTGCTCCTCGGCATGATCTACCCGTTCATCCTGGCCGCCCGCACCGCGGAGGACCAGCAGGGCCCCGACGAGCTCGTGCTCAGCATCTTCTTCGACGGCATTGGAGCCTGAGGCGACGCCGCCGGCCTCGCCACGGGCCGCTCCCCCCCGTTGTCGCAAGCTCGCGGAGCTTCTTCGCCGGCACGGTCAGAACGCCGTTCCAACCTTCGCCGGTCGTCCGCGTATCTGACCCTTTGGAGGCGGGTTCTTGGCCCCTCGGCCCGGCCCGACCTCCTCCGCCCCCGTGTTTCCGGACCCGCTGAAACTCCCGGGCCGTTCCATTCGTCTTATACCTATGACTCTTATGCATGACACCGTTCACCCTGACCTCTGAGGTCACGGATGGCCGAATCGCTGGAGCTGATCAAGGGAACGCTGGACGTGCTGGTCCTGAAGACGTTGAGCTGGGGCCCGATGCACGGATACGCGATCTCGCGCTGGATCCGTGAGACGACGGCGGACGTGCTGAACGTGGAGGAAGGGGCCCTGTATCCGGCGTTGCGGCGTCTGGAGTCGAGGAACTGGCTGGTGGCGGAGTGGGGGGTGACGGACACGGGCCGGGAGGCGCGTTTCTACGAGCTGACGGAAGAAGGCCGTGTGCGCCTGACGGAAGAGATGGCGACGTGGCGGCGGTATGTGGCGGCGATGACGCGGGTGCTGGAGGCGCCGCGTCCGGCGGTGGGCTGGTGAGTATGGAGGCGCATCGTCGCACAGGCCGGATCCATCGGCTGCCGGTGGGCGAGGACGTGGACCGGGAGATCCGGCTGCACCTGGAGCTGCGTGCCCAGGAGCTGATGGCCCTGGGCTGGGGGGAGGCGGAAGCGTGGGCGGAAGCGGAGCGTTTGTTCGGGGACCGTCTGCGCATAGCGCGGGAGTCGCGAGAGCAGGCGGAACGGGGGCGCAGGAGAAAGGACCGGGCGAGCATGCTGGAGACGTGGTGGCGGGACGTGCGTTATGGTGCGCGGTCGTTGGGGAAGAACCGGGGGTTCACGATAGCGGCGCTGTTGACGTTGGCGCTGGGCATCGGAGCGAACGCGGCGATGTTCAGCGTGGTGGACGGGGTTCTGCTGCGGCGGCTGCCGTACCCATCGCCGGATGGCCTGGTGGTGCTGTGGGAGCGATCGAAGAGCGGATCGGAGAACTACGTGGCCCGTCCCAACTTCGAGGACTGGCGTGCGCAGTCGCGGAGCTTCGACGCCCTGGCGCTGACGCCGGGCAACGAGGGCTGGAAGGTGACGGTTCTGGGTGCGGGCGAGCCGGTGGAGGCGCGGGTGAGCATGGTGGGCGGGGACTTCTTCCGGATCATGGGAGAGTCGCCGTCGTTGGGCCGGACGTTCTCGCCGGACGAGTCGCGCCCCGGAGGCACGCCGGTGGCCGTGGTGAGCCACGCGTTCTGGAGCGGCGAGCTGGGCTCGACGCGGGACCTGTCGTCGGTGTCCTTGCGGATCGAGGGGGGCACGTATGCGGTGATCGGCGTGATGCCGGCGGCGTTCGACTACCCCACCGGCACGGACATCTGGGCCCCGGCGGAACAGTTGGAGGATCCGAGCACGCGCACGGCCCACAACTGGGGAGTAGTGGGCCGGCTGCGAAAGGGTGCGACGCTGGCGTCGGCGCGGGCGGAGATGAGCGGCATCGCGGAGCGTCTCCAGCAGGAATACGCGGGCAACAACGACGCATACGGCGCCGTAGTGAAGCCGCTGCAGGAAGAGTTGACGGGCGGCGCCCGGCATTCGTTGTTGCTGTTGATGGGCGCCGCGGCGTTCGTGTTGCTCATCGCGTGCGCGAACATGGCCGGCACGTTGCTGGCGCGGGGCGCCGCGCGGGCACGGGAGGTAGCGGTTCGGGCCGCCATGGGGGCCGGGCGCGGCCGCATCGTGCGGCAGCTCCTGACGGAGAGCCTGCTGCTCGCTCTGGGCGGGGCGATGCTGGGCGTGGCCGTTGGTTGGTTGGTGTTGCGCTGGCTCCTGGCCGTGAGCCCGACCGCGCTGCCCGCCGGCACGACGGTGTCTCTGGACTGGACCGTCCTGGCGTTCACAGTGGGGGTGGCCGTGTTGACGGCCCTGTTGTTCGGCCTGTTGCCGGCGCTGCGGCTGTCGGCGACGGAGCCGGGCTCGGCGGTGCGGTCGTCGCGGGGGGCGGCGCCCTCCGTGCGTCGCGGGCCGTGGCCGTACCTGGTCGCGGCGGAAGTGGCCCTGGCACTGGTCCTGCTCGTCGGCTCCGGCCTCCTGATCCGGAGCTTCTGGAGCGTCCTGTCGCTGGATCCCGGTTACCGGGAGGATGGCGTCCTGACGGCGAACGTGTCCCTGCCGCAGAGCGTGTACGGGAGCGAATCGAGCGTGTCCAGGACGCTGGTTCAGCTGCGGGCGCGACTGGCGAGCCTGCCGGGCGTGGACGCCGTGGGGGGCACCACGAACCTGCCGCTGGCCACGTCGGGCATGAACGGCGCCATGCAGGTGGAGGGCCAGGCGGACTGGGACGGGTATGCGGAATACCGGATCGTGATGCCGGGCTACTTCCAGGCCATGGGCATCCCGCTGGTTCAGGGCCGGACGTTCGCCGACCGCGACCGATTCGGCGGCGCCCAGGTGGCGGTGGTGAGCCGGACGCTCGCGGAGCGCTATTGGCCGGGCCAGGATCCCATTGGCAAGCGCCTGCGCGGGACGACGAACGATCGCTACAAGGACTGGCTGACGGTGGTGGGTGTGGTGGGCGATGTCCGGCACCGCTCCCTGACGGCGCAGCCGCGTGCGGAGCTGTATGTGGACGCCGTCCAGCGTCCGGACCGTGCCCGAGACATGACCTTCACGCTGCACACGACGCGGGACGCCGGCCTGCTGGCCGGGCCCGTGCGTGGCGTGTTGCGCCAGGCTGCGCCGGAAGCGGCCGTGACGACGGCGACCATGCGGTCCATCGCGAGCCGTAGCGTGGCCGACCGCCGGTTCATGCTACTGGTGCTGGGCACGTTCGCGCTCACGGCGCTGCTGCTGGCGGGGGCGGGGATCTACGGAGTCGTGGGGTACACGGTGGCCCGGCGCACGCGGGAGATCGGCATCCGCCTCGCCCTGGGCGCACGGCCCGCCCGGGTGCTGCGCATGGTGCAGGGCGGCATGCTGGTGGCGGTAGCCGCAGGCGCCGTAATCGGGCTGGCGGGGGCGCTCGGCCTCACGCGGCTGCTATCCGGCCTGCTCTACGGCGTGGCGCCGCTGGATCCCGCGACGTTCGCCGCGGTGTCCGTCGTGGTTCTGGCAGCGGCGTGGCTGGCGAGCTACGTGCCCGCCCGGCGGGCCGCCGCCGTGGACCCGGCGCGCACCATGCGCCAGGACTGAGGCGGCGGCCGATACGGGCGGCGGATCAGCCGAGGGCGGCCGAGATCGCCGTCGTGGCCGTGTCGTGGACCGGCGTGTCCACGCCGGCCTCGGCGCCCAGGCGGGCCACGGCGCCGCTCAGGACGTCCAGCTCGGTGGGTCCGCCCGCCTGAACGTCCAGCAGGAAGCTGGGGCTGAGGCCCGGCGCCAGCCCGTCCAGGCGCCGGATCACCTCCTCGGCCTCCCCCTTGGGCAACGCGACGCCGCGCGCCACGGCCACGGCCACGACTTCGCGCACCGCGCGTTCCAGCAGCAGCCGGCCTCGGGGAGCATCACGCACGGGGCCGATGGGCGTGCGGGCCAGGCCACAGGCCGCGGAAATGGCGGCGATGAAGACGAACTTGCGCCACAGCTCGACCTGGATGTCCGTGGTGGCCCGGGCGTCGACCGGTGTGCCGGCGAACACTGCCGCGATGTGCTCCGCCCGTTCCGACAGTCCGCCGCCGGGCTCTCCCACCGTGACGCGCCGGAAGTCGCTCTTCAGCTCGATGGCCCCCGGGCCTGCCTTCGCCGCGCTGACGTACGTGAGTCCGGCGAGCAGGGATGCCTCGGGCACGCCGGCGTCCGCCAGGCGCCGCACGATGTCCACGCCGTTCAACAGCGGCACCACGATGGCTCCCCGCCCGGCCAGGTCGGCGGCGGCGGGAGCGATGTCCTGGAGGGCGTACGATTTCACCGCGACGAAGGCCACCCCCGCATCCGGAATGTCCGCCGCGCTTTCGTACGCCGCCACGGGTACCCGCCATGGATCGGCTCCGGGCTCCCGCACTTCGAGTCCGCGCTCCCGGATGGCCGCCAGATGCTCCCCGCGGGCGAGCAGGGATACGTCCCGGCCCGCCCGGGCCAACACCGCCGCGTAGTAACCGCCGACACCACCGGCGCCCAACATCGCTATGTTCACGTTCGCCTCCCCAGAATTGACCGCCCCCGCGCTGCACGGCGGTTCTTTACGCCACACCGAACATACTCATTCGTCGGCTCTCCGGCACAGCCGTTTTGCCGGGCGCCCGGGCGTCGCACGGCATCGGCATCCTGCCCGTCTGTTTCCGTTGCCATCGCATCCGTGGGAAGGACGACGAGTGGGTCGCGATGGACCGGTACGTGCATCAGCACAGCGAGGCGGATCTCAGTCACGGCACCTGCCCGGACTGCTTCGAGGAACATTACCCGGACCTGCCTGATGGATGACCGGCTCGATACCGCGACCCTGGGCGGCGGCTGCTTCTGGTGCCTGGAGGCCGTGTACCAGGAGGTGCGTGGCGTGGTGCGGGTGGTGTCCGGGTACGCCGGCGGCCATGTGCCGGATCCGGATTACCGGACCGTGTGCACCGGAACCACCGGCCACGCGGAAGTGGTCCAGTTGACGTTCGACCCGGACGTCGTCTCCTACCGCGACCTGCTGGAGATCTTCTTCACCATCCACGATCCCACGCAACGCGACCGGCAGGGCGCCGATGTGGGGCCCCAGTACCGGTCCGTCATCCTGTACGCCGCGCCGGAGCAGAAAGTGACGGCCGAGGCGCTCATTACCGAGCTGGAAGACGAACGGGTCTTCGACCGTCCCATCGTCACGGAGGTCGTGCCGCTGGAGACGTTCTACCCGGCGGAAGACTACCACCAGGATTACTACCAGCGGAACACCGGTCAGGCCTACTGCCAGATCGTGGTTGCTCCCAAGCTGGCCAAGTTCCGGCAGAAACACGCGGCGCTGCGAAAGTAGATGGCAAGCCGCCGGCCCCGTCTGTCCGTCGCGGCACTTCTGCTGTCGGCTCTGCTCATCGCCGGCGGGTTGACGCCGCTGCCCCGGCGGCTGTTCCTCCTGGACGCTGTCCTGCTGGTTTTGGCGTTCGGCGTGCCCGCCTGGTGGATCGGCGCGCCGGGGGATGTGGTGCGGTCGTGGCCGCGGCTGCTGGCATGGGTCGTCGCTGTCACGGCCGTGTGGGACCTGGCCAGTGCGGGTATGGCCGACCGCGTGTTCCTCTCGGAATGGTGGCTGGTGTACCCGTCCAGCGTGATCTTCTTCGCGGCGCTCTTCCTCTTGCAGGGGTGGCTGGCGCGCATCAGCGCGCGCCGGGGGCTTTCTCGTACAGCGCGTCGGTCTTCGCCGCCATGATGAAATCGTTGCGGTGAAGGCCGCCGATCTTGTGGGTCCACCAGGAAACGGTCACGCGTCCCCACTCGGTCAGCAAAGCCGGGTGGTGCCCCTCCTCTTCGGCGGTTGCGCCCACGCGGTCGGTGAAGGCGAGGGCATGCGCGAAATCGTCGAAGCCGAACGCCCGGCTGAGGCGCCGTTCTCCGTCCACCTCGATGATGTCCCAGCCGGGGACCTGGGGCTTCAGCGCAGCCACCTCGTCGTCGGTGACGCGGGGAGCGCCTTTTCTGCAGGGCACGCAGCCTTCGGTGTTCAGGGGTGTCATCGATGCCTCCACGGTTCAATCGGTTGGTCTGACGGGCGCGGCGTGGTGCCTGCCATGATGCGGGCCTGTCTCGCCATGATGTGGGCGTGTCTCTCCACGATGCGGCCGGATTACACGTGCGGCACGTAGAAGACCCCCAGCACCAGTCCGTACAGGATGTGGGCGGCCATGGTCACGATGGGCGTCCGCCAACCGTAATTACGGGCCAGGAAACCTGGCGGCTGGAGCCCGCGGCTGAAGTGCGGTCCGTGGCTTTCCGTGGCCATGCGCGGATGGATCCCGGGGATAACCGGCAGGACGGCCGTCAACACGAAGAGGCCTTGCAGGGTTCCCAGCACCGCACCGGCCATGGGTGTAGCCGACTTCAGGCTTTCGAAGATGGCCGCGTAGCCCAGCGCGATGATCCACCCGTCCACGAAATGGACCGCCAGGCCGACTGCATACGCCTTGTTCCGGTCCGGCGTCAGCACGGTGCCCAGCAGAAAGGGCATGCTGATGCGTGACCAACCGAGGCCCTGGCTGCCGGCCATGACCGTTTCCATGACGGCGGTGGCGACGAAGCCCCAGAGCAACGCGTCGAACCAGTTCATGAGGCGGCTCTCCTCCCCGGCGCTCTCGTCGGCTCCTCGCCTTTCTCGAGGCGCCGGAGCGTCATCGCTGCGTTGATCAGGCCGACATGCGTGAAGGCCTGCGGGAAATTGCCCAGCGCGTCGCCCGTCGTCGGATCCACCTCTTCCGCCATGAGCCCCACATCGTTCGCGAACGACAGCATTTCGTTGAACTTTTCTCGCGCCGCCTGCTCCTCGCCCCGCCGCGCCAGTGCTTCCACGCCCCAGAAGCTGCAGATGCCGAACGCGCCCTGGTCCTTCACGGCCGACTTGTCCGGATCGTAGCGGAAGAGCAGGGCGCCGCGGCCCAGGGTTTCGTAGACACGGTCACACGTGGCGCGCATGCGCGGCGCTCCGGCGTCCGTGTAGCCGTAGAGGGCGAGCATCAGCAGGCTCGCATCCAGGCGGTCGCCGTCGAGCTCGGACACGTAGCTGCCCAGCTCCTCGTTCCAGCCCCGGGTCTCCACCGTCTCACGGATCGCTTCGCGCTGCGTCCGGTACCGGTCCACCGGGACCTCCAGGAACCCGTCTTCGTGCATGCGGATGAGGTGATCCAGGCCGACCCAGCACATGACTTTGGACAGTGTATGATGGCGCGGGCCGCCCCGGCTTTCCCAGATCCCTGCATCGGGCTCGCGCCAGACTCCGCAGATGGTGTCGCCGAAGCCCCGGATCATGCGGGCCTCCATGCGGTCCAGCACGCCGCCGCGGCGTACGAAGTCGTGGGCCGCGGTGATCACTTCTCCGTAGACGTCGAACTGGTGCTGGGCGTGGGCCGCGTTGCCGATGCGGACGGGACTGGAGGCGGCGTAGCCCTCCCATTGCGGGTTGAGCCGTTCCGGCAGGTCCGACTCGCCGTAGACGGAGTACATGACCTGCAGGCGCGGCCACGTCGTGCGCGTGGCCTGGAGCATCCAGGCGAGGAACTCAGCGCCTTCCTCCATGAAACCGAGATCGAAGAAAGCGCGCAGCGTCATGGACGCATCGCGCAGCCAGCAGAACCGGTAATCCCAGTTGCAGGCGTCGCCCATCCGTTCGGGCAGGGAAGTGGTGGGTGCGGCCACGACGGCGCCGGAGGGCGCGTAGACCAGGAGTTTCAACGCGAGGAGACTTCGCAGCACGGCATCGCGATGGGGGCCATCATAGGCGCAGCCCGTGCACCAGCTGCGCCAGCTGTCGACGGTGCGCTGCAGCCGACGGTCCGCATCGGCGGTGCCCGCGACGATGCCCGGCCCCTGTTCGGCGGTCAGGGACAGGAACCGACGATCCCCCGCGGCCAGCCGTTCCGTTCCGCGGGCGCCCGCGCCGTGGGGTCCGACCCGAATCGGCAGGTCGCTTTGCAGGGCCAGCGTGGATCCGGCCGTCGTGGCCACGATGGCACCCAGGGCCCGGTCCACGCGCAGGCGCGGCACGACACGTCCGTAATCCGGGCGGGGGTCAAAATGCACCTCGACGTCTACGACGCCTTCCACGCACTCGATCGTGCGCAGCAGCTCGTGGTCCGGGAGCAGCATGCCATCGCGGTGCGGCCGGCTCTCCAGCACCATGCAGTCGGTCAGACGCAGGACGCCGTCATCCGTGGTGAACGTGGTCTCCAGGACATTCGTTTCAGGCAGGTAGCGCCGCGTCGTGTCGAACGGACGGGTCGGTGCGACCCGGAACTGTCCGCCCAACGTGGTGTCGAGCAGGGCCCCGAAAACGGAGGGGCTGTCGATGCGGGGCAGGCACAGCCAGTCGATGGACCCGTCGCGGCTCACGAGGGCGACGGTCCGGCCATCACCGATGATGGCATAGTCCTGGATGGGGTAATAACCGTACGGCGTGCTCATATGGCGCCGAGGAACGCAAGATGCGAACCGGCCCCGAGCCGGCACTCCCGGCCCGCGCTCAGGGCAGGTGCGCCGCGTCATCCAGCGGTTTCGGTCGCTTGACAGCGGCGCGGACGCTGTCGAGAATGAGCCGGGAACGACAACGAATTGAAGGGATTGTCTTTGAAACCGTCAAACTGGCTTCTCCTGGTCGTTGCGGCCATCGTCATCGCCGCCGTGCTGATCTGGTGGCGGACGCGCCGACGTGCGCCCATCTCGAGTCGCGTGGCCGTCCCGCCCCGGACGGCGCCCAGCAGCTTCGAAGAGCTGACCACCGCCTCTGCTCTGCTCCAGGCCATTGCTGACCTGGGGTGGCAGGCCCCCACCCCCATCGAGTCCGCGGCCATCCCGCCGTCGCGCCGCGGCCGCGACCTGATCGCCGTGGCGCCAGCCGGTGCCGGCAAGACGGTGGCCTATCTGCTCCCCGCTCTGGAGCGGCAGATCGACCGGGAAGGTCTGCATACCCTCGTCCTGTGCCCCGGCCGCGAAGACGTGGAGCAGGTCACGGTGACGGCGAAGTCGCTGGCGAAGGACACGGAATTGTGGATCGGCGGGTTGCACGGCGACGTGCCGACGGAGTCGCAGGTACGCGACCTGCGGGCCGGCTTCGACGTGCTGGTGGCAACGCCCGGCCGCTTGGCGGAGCATCTGGCGGCGGGCAACGTGGTGTTGTCCGATGTCGAGGTGCTGGTGCTGGACGAGGTCGAACGGCTGGTGGAAGAAGGGCAGGAGCGTGCCCTGGACCGGATCCTGGCGGCCGTGCCGGAGCAGCGTCAGACGCTGGTGTTCTCGGCGAACCTGACGCGCAAGGCGGAGTCCGCCGCCCGGCGTGCCACGACGGACCCGGAATGGGTCGAGGCGTCGGTGCAGTCGCCGGAAACGGAACCGGCGGCGGACCCCGCGGCGGGCGGTCTCACCGGCACGGTGAAGTGGTTCAACAACTCGAAGGGTTTCGGCTTCATCCAGCCGGACGACGGGGGCGAAGATGTGTTCGTCCATTATTCGTCGATCCTGGGCGAGGGCTACAAGTCGTTGGACGAAGGGGACCGTGTACGCTTCGACCGGGTGTCGGCGAAGAAGGGTCCGGAAGCGGAGAACGTCACCCGCCTCTGAGGGTAGGCGTGTCCCCGAGGCGGAGTGATGCTGGACCCCAGGGAATGGCCCCGCCACGTGGCGCGGGCCGCGCGCAGGCTGCGCCATACGCTGGCCGGCGCCCATACCCCGTTCATCTACCATCGCACGTACCGTAGCGGTCTGGGCGGCGCGCCGCTGGACCGCCTGCGGGGCGAGCGCGTGCTGTCCTGTCTCTACGAGGAAGGCCTGCTGCGGCGCGCGGACATCGTGGTGCCGCGGCCGGCTTCGCTGGAGAACATCCTTCTTCTGCACCGCCCCGAGTACCTGCGCCGGCTGGAAGAGCCGGGCGCGGTGGATGAGATCCTGGGCGGCCGGCTCACCCCGGACCGGCGCAAGGAGGCGGTGGAGCTCCAGCGTCTCATGGTGGGCGGCACCATCCAGGCGTGCAGGCTGGCGCTCCAGATGGGCGATGCCGCGGTGCATGTGGGCGGGGGCCTGCACCACGCGGGTCCGCAGGGCGGCATGGGCTTCTGCATCTTCAACGACATCGCCATCGCGGTGAAGCGGCTGCGGGAGCGGGGCTTCACCGGGCGGGTGCTCATCGTCGACCTGGACCTGCACGACGGCAACGGGACGCGGGCCGCGTTCGCGGACGACCCGACGGTTTACACGTTCTCGATCCACAACGCGCCGTGGGACGACACGCCGAACGCGGCCGTGGCGTCCACCGCCCTGGCGCTGGGCACGGCCGTGGAGGATGCGGCGTACCTGGCGGCCGTGCGACGGGAGCTGCCGCCGGTGATCGCCTCCCACCGCCCACACCTGGCCATCTACCTGGCGGGGTCGGATCCCGCGGCGGAGGATGCCCTCGGTGACTGGCGCATCACACCGGACGGCATGCTCGAGCGCGATCGGTTCGTGATCGACTGGCTCCGCGGCGTCCGGCCCCGCATGCCCATCGTCGTCGTGATGGGCGGCGGCTACGGCAACGCCGCCTGGCGGCACTCCGCGCGCTTCTTCAGCTGGCTGACCACCGGGGAGACCTGCGAACCGGCGGACGACCTCGAGGTCGCGTTGCGCCGCTTCGAACAGATGCAGGCCCTGTTGGGCGAACCGAAGGCCAAGCTGGCGAAGAGCGGCTGGCTGGACTTCGACCTGACGGAGGAAGACCTGCTGGGCATTGCGCCGGATGCGCGCGTCAGCCGGCTGCTGGGCCGGCTCAACCATGCCCAGCTGGTGCGGCTCATGGAGCGCGCGGGCATCATGGACCAGATCCGGGGCCGCGACTTCCCGGACCCACGGGTGGACATCGATCCGTCGTTCGGCCTGGGTGAGACGCTGCGCGTCTGGGGCGACCCGGCCCGCACCGAGCTGCTCATGGAGCTGCGCCTGTCCAACAACCGGACGCTGGCCCCGGGCATGGACCTCATGTGGCTCGAATGGCTGCTCATGCAGAACCCTCGAGCCGATTTCTCGCCGGCCCGGCCGCCCCTGCCGGGCCAGGAGCACCCCGGCCTGGGCATCCTGGCCGACGTCTTCGCCTGGCTCGTCATCGCCTGCCGTGAAGCGGGCCTGGACGGCGTCGCATTCCGCTCGGCCCATTTCCACGTGGCTACCCTCGCCCGGCGCCGCTTCCGGTTCCTGGAGCCTCGCCTCCAGATCCGTTTCGACGCCATCATGGAGGCCACCGAGTCCCTCGGCCTGGCGGAAGCGTCCCATCTCGTGGCGCAGGGCCGCGTACGCGACGCCGTCACCGGTGAACCCGTGGCGTGGCAGGAAGCGACTATGATGTTGCCGGTCACGGACCGCCTGGAACGCTGGCTCGAAGAGCGGACCATCGGGGCGGGGACGTTGCCGAGCTACGAGGTCCGGCCGGCGTAGCCGGCGTGACCTCGATCGACGACCGCCGCCGGTCTAGGACTCTCGCAGCACCACGGCCGGGTCCACGCGCGTAGCGCGGTGCGCCGGGATGAAGCAGGCGGCGACGGCCACCAGCACCAGCACGGCGGGGGCCACCAGGAACGTCGTCGTGTCGGTGGCGCTCACGCCGAACAGCAGGGACCGCATCAGACGCGTGACGGCGAAGGCGCCGAGCACACCCAGAGCCAGGCCTGCGCCGGCCAGGGCGAGGCCGCTCTTCAGCACCATGCCCAGCACGCTCGCGGTCCGGGCGCCCATGGCCATGCGGATGCCGATCTCGTGCCTGCGTTCGGCGACGGCGTACGCCAGGACACCGTAGGTGCCGACGGCGGCGAGGACCAGCGCCAGGGCGGCGAAGATGCCCAGCAGCAGGGTGAGGAAGCGCGGCCGGCGAATGGTCTCGTCGATGTTCTGCTGCATGGTCTGGAGGTGCGCCAGGGGCAGGGCCGGGTCCAGGTCCCGCACGGCGGCCCGCACCTCGCCCGCCAGGGACAGCGGCGGACGGCCCGTGCGCACCACGATGTTCATGGTACGCTGGGCGATGCCGGCCGCCTGGACCTGCGGGTTGTTGAAGTAGAGCTCCGTGCCGGTTGCCTCGGACAGGCCACCCTGCTTCACGTCCTTGACCACGCCCACCACGGTGAGCCAGAAGGGGGCGCCGGACGGCTGGATACGGCGGCCGATGGGGTCCTGGTCCGGGTAGTACAGCCTGGCCAGCGTCTCGTTGATGAGCACGACGGGGGTGCCCCTGGCGTCGTCGCCCGGCTGGAATCCGCGGCCCTCGACGATGGGAATGCCCATCGTCCGGAAGTAATCTCCCTGGACGGTCTGGTAGTAGTCCACGTTGAACGGCCGGTCGGGCGTGGGCTGCATGCCTTCGAACCGTGTGTCGTTGGCGTTCACGTTGCGCAGCGGCGGCAGCCCGCTCATGCCCGCCGCGGCCTGCACACCGGGCAGTGCCTCGATGCGGTCCAGCAGGGACGCGTAGAACGCTCCCGCGGCGGCGGCATCCGGGTACCGGGCTTCCGGCAGGTACACCTGAAACGTCAGCAGGCCGCGCGGGTCGAAGCCGGGGTCCACGCGCTGGAGGCTGCCCAGGCTCCGGATGAGCAGGCCGGCGCCGATGACCAGCACCACGGCCAGCGCTACTTCCACCACGACCAGGCCCTTCCGCAGACGTTGCCGGGCGGCGGCGGCCGTGGTCCGCTGCCCGCCTTCCTTCAGGGACGCCGCCATGGAGCGCGCCGACAGGTGCAGCAGCGGCGCCATGCCGAAGATCAGGCCGGCGACGAAGGACACGGCCGCCGTGAACAGCACGACGCGCCAGTCCAGCACGATCTCGTTCAGGCGTGGCAGGCTGTCCGGGCTCGTGGCCAGCATGAGGTGCAGCCCGGCCCAACCCAGGACCAGGCCCAGCGCCCCGCCGATCACGGCCAGGAGGAGGCTCTCCGTCAGGAACTGCCGGGCCAGCCGGCCTCGGCCCGCGCCGATGGCGGACCGTACCGCCACTTCGCGGCGCCGTCCTTCGGACCGCGCCAGCAGCAGGTTGCCCACGTTGGCGACGGCGATGAGCATCACGAGGCCTACGGCGGCCAACAACAGCAGCAGCGCGGTGCGCACGCCGCCCGTCATCTGCTCCTGGAGGCTGCGCATGCGGATGGGGTGGCCCTCCGGCGTGGGCACGTGGCCTTCAGGGGTGGCCTCCCGCCAGTTGGCCACCAGGTCGCGCATCTCGGTGCGCGCCTGTTCCAGCGTCGTGCCGGGCGCCAGGCGGCCCACCAGGCGCAGATAGTGCGAGCTCCGATTGGTCGGGTGCGCGCCCAGCCGCGCGGGCTCCCACACGTCGACTCCCGCATCCTCGATGTCGAAGCCGGCCGGCATGATGCCCGTGATGGTGGTGGGGGCGCCATCGATCTGGACCCGCTTGCCGACCAGCTGCGGATCACCGCCGAACGCTCGCTGCCAGAGGCCGTGGGAGATCACGGCCACCGCCGGACCGTTCGGCCGGTCCTCGTCCGTGTTGAACGGCCGGCCCAGAACGGGCGGCACAGCCAGTGTCGTGAAGAACTCCGCGCTCGTCACGGCGGCCGTGACCCGCATGGGGTTGTCCGCGCCCGCCACGTTCACCCGCGTTGTGCGCCACGCACCGATGGACTGAAACGAGTGCGCCCGCTCCTGGAGGTCCCGGTACTCCGGCGGCGACACCCAGAACTCGTCGAACCCGAGCGAGGGGAACTGGCTGTAGATGTACACGAGGCGATCCGGCTGGCGGTACGGCAACGGCTCCAGCAACACGCCGTTCACCACGCTGAACGTGGCGCTGTTGGCGCCGATCCCCAACGCCAACGTGAGCACGGCCACCGCCGTGAACCCCGGGTTCTTACGCAGCACCCGCACCGCGTAGTGGAGATCCTGGCGAAAGGTCCGGAGCGTTTCGGGCAGGGTCATTCTTCACCTCGGAGTGGGGGGGTGCTCAGCCGTACGGGGGTGCCGAGGGAGGGGTTTCAGCGGACCGACGACCGATAACCGACGACCGCCGTTGGTTCGCGGCGGGGCGGACTTCCTGGTGACGTCCGCGCTTCGCCGCCAGCCGCGCGCCGAACCGACATCGGTCGTCGGTCATCGGCCGTCAGGGGAACGGCCGGGGCATGGGCCTGGGCATCGGCCATGGGCCGCGGTGACGGCCGCCCAGGGCCACCGGCTCGTCCATGCCGCCCAGCGCCCACAACGCGGCGCGCCGCACCCGGGCGCTGCTGTCGTCCAGCGCGGGCCCAGATCGCCATCCCCCGCACGTTCTCATCGCGGTCCTGCAGGCCGCCACCAGCGGCGCCGGCGCGTGGTCCGGCTCCACCCGCCCCAGGGCCCAGGCCGACATCCGCCGCACCGACGCCGATGGGTCTCAAGCCTGTCGTCACCATGGCTACCGGCCTTCCTTCCGCGCCCGTTCGATCTCCGCCGTCAGACGCTCCAGCTCCGCGTCCGTCAGCGACATTCGCTCATTCCCAGCAACGCCACCGCCGCCTGCTCCGCCGCGCCGCCGAAGAAGGCTGCGCGGCGATCTCAGCCGCGCAACCTCACGCAAACGGTGCGTGGCTCGGTCATCTCGAGGAGCGCGAAGCGGATGCCTTCGCGTCCGAGGCCAGAGTTCTTGATGCCGCCGAAGGGCATGGCGTCCATGCGGTAGTCGGTGGAATCGTTGACCATGACGCCGCCCGCCTCGAGGTGCTTGATGGCGTAGAACGCCGTGTCCAGGTCGCGGGTGAAGATGGCGGCGTGGAGGCCGAACTCCAGGGCGTTGGCCCGCTCGATGGCCTCGTCCAGGCCGGCCACCGGGCGGATGACGACGACGGGTGCGAACACTTCCTGGCAGCTGACGCGTGCGTCGTCGGGCACGTCGGTGAGCACGGTGGGCCAGTAGGTGGCGCCTTCGCGGCGGTGCCCGCAGCGCACGACGGCGCCGGCGGCGCGCGCGTCGTCGACCCAGCGCTCGATACGCGCGGCTTCCTCCCCGGTGATCATGGGCCCCATGTCGCAGTCGTCGTCCAGCTTGGGGCCCACCTTGTAGCGCTCGGTGCGGGCGACGAACGCGTTGACGAAGTCGTCGTAGAGGGGCTGCTCGACGTAGATGCGCTGGACGCCGATACAGTTCTGGCCGGCGGCCCAGAAGGCGCCGGAGACGCAGTTTTCCACGGCATCGTCCAGGTCGGCGTCGTCGAGGACGATGACGGGGCTGTTGGAGCCCAGCTCCATGCCGATCTTCTTGAGTCCCGCGGCGGCGGCGACGGCGCGGCCTGCTTCGACGCCGCCGGTGAAGGAGATCATGCGTACGCGTGGATCGGTGACCAGGGCGTGGCCCACTTCGCCGCCGGGGCCCGTGATGACGCTGAGGGCGGCGGGGGGAAGGCCGGCCTCGCGGAACGTATCGCCCAGCTTGATGGCGCTCAGGGGGGTGACGGACGCCGGCTTGAGGACCACGGCGTTTCCACCGGCGAACGCGGGCCCCAGCTTGTGGGCGACCAGGTTGAGCGGGTCGTTGAACGGTGTGATGGCGCCGATGACGCCGATGGGCACGCGGTCGTACCAGCCGCGCCGGTTCTCCGAGCCGCGCTGCTGGTCGAACAGGATCGTCTCACCCGTGATGCGCGTGGCTTCTTCCCCCGACACGTGCAGGGTGCGCGTGCAGCGGTACACCTCCTTGCGTGCCTCCCGGATGGTCTTGGACCCTTCCCGGGCGATGAGCCGCGCGAACGCCTCGCCGTCTGCTTCTACCAGCTCCGCCGCGCGGAACAGGATGGCCGCCCGCTCGTGGGAGGGCAGGGCCCGCATGGTGCGGAATCCTTCGACGGCCGCGGTCACGG
Organism: uncultured Gemmatimonadaceae bacterium; assembly: GCA_964619835.1. Taxonomy (GTDB): domain Bacteria; phylum Gemmatimonadota; class Gemmatimonadetes; order Longimicrobiales; family RSA9; genus JARRJS01. The sequence continues at coordinate 31,337 of CAZUFP010000038.1, forward strand.
CGTCGTACACGTCTTGTGCGGTGCCAACGGGCACGGTGTCGACGAGGGAGCCGTCCCACGGGTCTTTCACGTCCGATCGTTCGGGGCGCTCGACGGGCTCGCCGGCCAGTAGCATGTGCATGGTTCGGTTCCTCGCTTCGCTCGTCACGAACGTCGGTGAACGGTCAATGTGAGCCCAGGCTCTTCTCCCGGATCGCCTTGAACTCGGTGCCCTCCTTCCAGGTCGGCCAGACCGAGGCGTTGGCCACGTCGTAGCCGACGGCGAAGAGGAGGTCCAGGTCGTCGATGGCGCCGGCCAGGTTCCAGTCCGGCTTGATCTCGTCCGACGGCTTGTGGTAATCGTTGGCCGTGTACTCGTCCATCTTCTGCTTGCCCCAGCCGGCGGGCTTGCCGATGTAGTCGATGCCCGCGCCGGTGAAGAGGGCCGGCACGCCCTGCTTGGCGAAGGAGAACTGGTCGGAGCGGTAGAAGAAGCCCTTCTCCGGCTCGGCGTCCGGCTCGATGACCCGGTTCACGGCCGCGGCTTCCCGCCGGAGAATGTCCTCCAGCGTGGTGTTGCCCATGCCCACCACGATGACGTCCTTGGTGGGCCCCCACTGGTTGAGGGCGTCCATGTTGATGTCCGCCAGCGTCTTGTTCAGCGGGTAGAGCGGGTTGGTGGCGTAGTAGGCGGAGCCCAGCAGGCCCTGCTCCTCGGAGGTCACGGCGAGGAACAGGATGGACCGGTCGGGTCCGGGCTGGAGGGCCTTGAACGCCTTCGCCAGCTCCAGCAGGCCGCCGACGCCCGACGCGTTGTCCAGGGCGCCGTTGTAGATCTTGTCGGGGCCCGGCAGGGACGGATCCATGCCCAGGTGGTCCCAGTGGGCCGTGTAGATGACGTACTCGTCAGGCTTGGTGGTGCCCGGCAGCTTCGCCACCACGTTGCGCGACTGCACCTTGCGGGTCGTCTGTTTGATGGTGAAGTCGGCGCTGGCGCCCAGGTCGACGGGCTTGAAGTCCTTCTTGCGGGCCGATTCCTTCAACGCATCGAAGTCGTAACCGGCGTCCTTGAACAGTTGCTTCGCCTCGTCCAGCGTGATCCAGCCTTCCACCGGCACACGGCTCATGTTGTTGTCCGGTGTCAGGATGCTGAAGTTCTCGTGACCCCAGCTGCTGGCCACCACGGACCACGGATAGCCGGCCGGCCCCGTCTCGTGCACGATGATCACGGCGGCCGCGCCTTTGCGTGTCCCTTCCTCGTACTTGTAGGTCCACCGTCCGTAGTAGGTCATCCGGTCGCCGCCGAACATCGTCGGGTCCAGCTTGTACGCTTCGTTGGGCTCCGGCACCGGGGGATCGTTGACCAGCATGACCAGCGTCTTGCCGGTCATGTCCTGGCCTTTGTAGTCGTCCCAGCCGTATTCGGGCGCGACGACGCCGTAGCCGACGAACACGACGTCGGAGTTCCGCACGTCCACCGCGGGCGTCACGCGCCTGGACACCCCCACCCAGTTGTCCGGGTAGGACAGGGTCAGGGTCTGCCCCTTCACCTGGAACCGGCCCGTCGCTTCCGACTTGATCCCCACCAGCGGCACGTTCTGCACGAAGGTGCCGTCCGGGTTGCCGGGCTGGAGGCCCAGCGCCTCGAACTGGCTCGTCAGGTATGCCACCGTCCGGTCCTCGCCCACCGACGCCGGGGCGCGGCCTTGCATGGAGTCCGCGGACAGGTCCCGGATGTGCTGCATGAGGCCGTCCACCGTCATCGCCTTCGCGGCCGATTGTACCGCGGGTGTCGTGATGGCCGCCTGCTGCCCGGCCTGGCGACCGCCTCCGCCGCATCCGGCGATCCAGGCCGCCATCATCGTCGCGCCCAGCCTGCGTGCCAAGGCTGCTCTCCGTTCCACGGCTTCCTCCGCGTGTGGTCCTGGGGTGAGTCCGGTTCACAATACCCGGCGCCCGGTGGCTCCGCCACCGAGGACGGGGCCTCGCGGCGTGCACGGTTCCCGTGCACGGCCCGCCGGCCACTCTGGCCCGTGCCGAGAGCGTTCGTAGATTGAATGTTGAGCCGCAGGAGCATCGGCGGCGTGCCGGTGCGTCGCCTTTTGCGGAATACCCGACGAGGCGGCGAGCGAACGACGGTCGTCGGGCGTTGGTCGGCGGTCATCGGACGCGGGAGGTGCGATGCGCAGGACAGTGGAGCACCCGGATGAAGGGCTCGCGCGGCGCGTCGTCCGCCTGCCCGAGCCCGGAGACGGAGCCGTTACGGTGGCGGAAGCGCTGCGTCGGCGGCGCTCGGTGAGGGAGTTCCGCCGGGAAGCACTGACCCTCGCGCAGGTGGCGGACCTGCTGTGGGCCGCCCAGGGATCGACCCACGCGGACGGACTGCGGGCGGCTCCGTCGGCGGGCGGCCTGTATCCGCTGAAGACCTACCTGGTGGCGGGGCGGGTGGATGAGTTGGCCGCGGGCATCTACCGGTACCGGTCCAGGGATCACGTCCTGGAGCCGGTCGTGGCCGGCGACGAACGTGAGGAGCTCGGGCGCGTCGCGCAGAACCAGGACTGGATGGCCGACGCGGCCATCGTCATCGTGCTGGTGGCCGACTACCGGGAACCCATGCGCAAGTATGGCGAGCGGGCGGTACGGTACGTGGACCTGGAAGCCGGCCACGCCGTCGAGAACGTCTGCCTCCAGGCCGTGGCTCTCGGGCTCGGCGCCACCGTAGTGGGGGCCTTCCACGACGAAGAGGTGCGCCGCCTGCTCAGGGCCCCGGAGCTCGAGCGGCCGCTCTGTCTGGTGCCGGTGGGAGTGGCAGCGGAGGGCTGAATCCCCATGCAGCCGCCGCGGTCCGGCTCAGCCGCCAGGCAGACCGCGGCGCCGGCCCGGCCTTGCCACTACAGGGCCTGGATGACGTATGTGTAGTTGTCGCCGAGTGTGTAATGGGCGGTTTCCTTGCCCAACAGGTTGAGGACCGCGGCGGCAAGAAATTCATCCTTTGTCGTCACCGAGATGCCCAACAGAACGTGGGTTTCCGGGTGCTTGGGGAGACCATCGGGCAGAATCCAGTTTTCCCAATCGAGCTCGTAGTCTCCGTGACGGAACGTGAAATCGGATGGCAGGTAGGGTATGAGCTCCGGCGGCACGATGCCGGGTTCTTGATCCAGCGGCCACTCATTGTGTTCGGCGAAGTAGTTGAAGGCTGCGACGCGGATGGCGTTGAATTCTCCGAGCACCTTCGCCGCGCGCGCCTTCACGACCATGTTGCGATAGGTGGGCATGGCGAAGGCGGCGAGCGTCGCGACGATGAAGAGGGCGATCGTCAGCTCGATGAGCGAGAAGCCGGGCCGATGCCCCCGCCGTTTCTTCACAAACCGATCCTGTCAGCGGCCGGGCCCAGCAGCTCACCGACGGGCTGGTCGGAGCGGTAGCCGAGCGTTACGCCGCCGTTCTGCCCGCTGATGCGGTAGGTGTCTTCGTCGATCTTCTCGTAGCGGATGCCGGGGATGGGCGGGCCGGCATCCTCGAGACGGTCCGGCAGGTGGCCCGTGCGGATCCGGTAGGCCTTGATTCGCTGCGCCTGAAGATAGAGGCCCACGCGCAGCGCCGCGTCCAGTTGGGTGACGGCGGGTGTCGGCGGCACCGTCGGACCCAGCCACGCGTCCCCCTTCCACCACACGACGGTGAACACCGCGATGAGAACGACGAGCACGACGACACGGCCCCGTCCGGTCGGCGCTGGAGCCAGCCGCTCCCGGGCATACTGCTCGGCGGCTTCAGCGTGCTGTTCGAGGAATTCCTGGAGGACGTCATAACGCTCGCGGCCGCCGGGAGGCGGTCGCGATTCACTGCTTCGTGACGTGGAGCGATCTCGTGACATGGCTGCGGAACCCCCGACGCATAATATGCCGGGAGGTGGTGCAGCCGACAAGCACGTACGGCCTTCCGGGGGGCCTCACGTGCCCCTGAGGACGAAGGTGTAGTGTTCGCCGATGGTGTAGTGGGTGTTGGCATCTCCCAGCAGGTCGACGACAGCGGTGCCCAGGTCGGCATCGGCAGTGACGACCGAGATGCCGACGATCACCTTGGTCGCGGGCTGGGTCGGCGTGCCATCGGGCAGCGACCAGTTGTCCCAGTCGATCGTGTAGTCCTCCTCGGCGAACCGGAACCCATCGGGCAGGTAGGGGACGAGGCCCGGCGGCACGACACCGCGGTCGACGTCCGGCGGCCAGGCGTTGTGGTCCGCGAGGTAACCGTATGCGGCCAGCCGGACCACGTTGAAGTCACCGGCGACGCGGGCGGCGTGGGCCCGGACGACCATCTTGCGGTACACGGGATTGGCGAGTCCGGCCAGGATGCCGAGGATCACCGTCACGATCATGATCTCGACGAGCGTGAATCCGGGCCGGCGGGCCCACGGGCTCTGCCGACCCGCCGGCCTGGCGACGATGTTGGCGGTCCGCACGGCGGACGGCTCGCGGCCGCAGGCGGACGAGCGTCGCGTTGGGCACCGGACGTGGTGTCGATTCATTCGTGTACGGTAATGGTTTGTGAACCGGTGCCAGAAGATGAAAACGAACCGGCCCGCGGACAAGCGCTCCGGGAGGGTCGCCGGCGGGGGCCGGCGGAGAATGGACTTGCGGACCCCCCGGTGGCGGGCCGTATTGTGGATGCAATCCGTCATCGGTCGGTCCACGACCGCTGGCGATACGCGACAAGAGCGAACCCCGGAGCAGCGATGCGCAAGCACTCGACCGGTACCGTCCTGACCGTTGTCACGGTCGCCCTGGCGGCATGCGCCCAGCAGCCTGCGACGCAGTCCGTGGATACGTTTCCGGACCAGGACGTTCAGGCGATCCTGGGCCTCGACCGCGCGTACCAGGATGCGGTCAAGGCGGGCGATTGGGATGCGATCGGGAAATTCTACGCGAACGACGCGGTCATGATGCCTCCCGAGGAGGCAACCGTTGAGGGGCCCGCCGCCATCGTGGCCTGGTACACGGACGCCAACCAGGGCATGACGGTGGTGGACTACAAGACGGACTCGAACGCGGTCGACGGGGACCGCTCCATCGGCTACCACCGGGGGACCTACCACCTCACGACCACCTCGGCCAACGGCCAGTACGACGAACAGGGGAAGTTCCTCTGGGTGCTCCGGAGGACCGCAACGGGCGACTGGAAGATCGTCGCGAACATCTGGAACACGACGCCCGCGGACGACCAGTAGCCACCACTCCGGATCGCCGCGTCGCGGGTGCCGCGCGGCGATCCCGGGACCACCCCCTGCGCACTGATAGAGAACGGCCAGCAACATCGCGCGGCCGGGCGAAATGCCTGGCCGCCGTTCGGTCTTTCCCCTGTGCCAGGGAGGCTTCATGCCGCGCCGCTTTGCTCTCTTCGCCCTCGTCTTGATCTCGTCGGCCTGCGCCAGCGTCGGCGGGCAGGCGGACCCTCCTCTGTCGGCGAAGACCCGCCTGATCGTGTCCAACCCCACGGAGTATCCCGTCAAGGTGTACGCTTCGCGGACGATTGAGGGCCAGGGCTGGCGCCTGGGCCAGCTGGCCATCGGCGGGCATGGCGCGTACGTCCTCCCATATTCCGGGGATGTGTACTTCCGGATGGTCCGGGTGAACGGGCTCGCGGTCCAGGCCCGTGCGTACGTCACACCGGGGGATGTGGTGGAGCTGGAGCCGAACGCGGCATGGAGCGTCCTGTTCGTGACCATCCGGTCGCGGCCTTGAATCAGCCGCGTCCGTTCCATCGGGCCGCCCCGGGGGGGCGGACGGTCCCGGCAGGCCGGGCGTGGGCAGGCGGCTACCAGCTGAGCGTGCGCGTAATCTTGACGATGGCGGAGCGTTCGAGCAGGCCGGCAGGGCCCTGCCGCGTCGTGAAGACGAAGAACATGTCGGACAGGGGCGCGTGGCGCCAATCCAGGCGCCAGCTGGTCACCGTCTCGTCGGAGACAGCGTTGCGCTGGACGAAGGCGCTGCCGAACAGGCGGGTGGAGAGGGCGTAGCGGAGCCGCAATCCGGTCACGTTCGCGGTCACGTCCGTGCCGTCAAGGTTGAGCGCGTTGCGGTTCACCAACACCTGGAAGAACACGGCGTAGTGCGGCCGCCAGGCGATGGTGGCGTCGATGGAGCGGCGGGTGCCGCTCCAGAATTCGCCGCCCGAGACGCCGACGGAGCCGGACAGCTTGCGGCTGGTGGACGCGCTGTACGCCACGCGTGCGGACCGGAAGTCGTATACGCCGGCCGGGATGACCACGCCGGCGATGGTGGCCGCCTCATCGATGAACTCGTGCTGGTCGGTGGCCGTGAAGTCCAGGCCGCCCCCGTCCAGAAAATCGAAGCCCATCCCTGCGCGCAGCTCTCGCGTTTCCAGGCGGCCGTTCAGGTCGGTGATGTAGTTGGCTTCCACGTAGGGCGCGGCCTCTCTCAGCCAATTCACGCGTGGCCGCGTGTGCGCGCCCACGGTGCCGTACCATTGCTCCATGGCGCGCCGCCGCACGAAGCCCACCGCCGGGTCGAAGTCGGCGCCGACGCGCTTGACCATGGCAGAGGTGTCCCACAGGCGGTCCCGGTAGGCCACGGAGACGCGCCCGGCCCAGTCGCGGGTCGGGGTCGGGCCCGCATCGTCCCGGACTCCCGCCACGTAGCTGTTCACCACGAGCTCGCCGAATCGCAGGTTGGCGTCCGCGCCGTAGCTGGTGTTGCGCGAGCCACCCGGCGTCAGGCGGTCGATGACGATGCCGCCGGCGTCCGAGGAGCCCGCGAACCTGCGCCGCACGCGCCCGACGAAGAAGTTCTCCCCGGGCCCCGCCAGCGCCGTCGCCTGGGTTCGCATGTCCAGCAGCCCGACCATCCAGGCGCCGGCGCGGCCGCTCAGGCGCGCCCCGCCCAGGACCGGCACGGGACGACCGTCGTCCGTCAGACCGATACGCCGGGAGTGGAAGAGGGACAGGTCGCTGAGGGACGCGCCCATCCGGTAGTTCCGCTCCGTCTGGTCACCGAACGTGAAGGACCCCGCGTTCTCGATAAAGAACTCCCGCTGTTCCGGGAAGAAGAGCGAGAAACGGGTCAGGTTGACCTGTTCCTGGTCCACCTCGGTCTGGGCGAAATCCGTATTGACGGACACGTCGAGCGTCATGCTGGGCGTCACGCCCCACTTCATGTCCAGGCCGGCGTCCGTTCGTGCGCCCGCATCACCGGGCGCCACCTCGGCCCCGGTGGAGCGCCCGGTCAGGGCGTACGGCATGAGGGTCAGGTTGCGGCCCTGGCGGAGGTCCCGGAGCCCCGTGAGGGTGCCTGCCCGGGACATGCGGTGAACCCGGTGCCGCCGTTCCAGCGGGGCCCAGTACGACGTCTCGTTCAGCCTGCGGATGCGCCGGATGAAGTTGGCGCCCCAATCCTGCGGCGTGCGGTCCGCGTCGAAGCGCAGCGTCGTGAATGGGATGGCCATCTCGACGAACCAGGCCGAATCCGACGTGGCCGTCTTCACGCGTACGACGGCTTCCCAGGCGGCGATGACGTTGCGGCTGTCATCGAACGTCTGCTCGTCCCGCACCGCACCCTTGGGATTGACCAGGAACAGGAACGAGTTACGCCGGTCCAGGAACGTGTCCAGCGTAACGCCGAAGATGTCGGACGCACCGGAGCTGAAGTCGTGCTCGAGGCCCGCCGTGATGGCCCGATCCGGTTCCGGGTCGTAGCACACCGCCGCGATGTACAGGTTGTGGTCGTCGTAAAGCAGACGGACGACGGTAGGGTAGGTGGCGGCGGCGCCCGTGTTGGGCTCCTGTTGTACGAAGTCCGACAGGGGCTCGGCCGCCGCCCATGCCGCTTCGTCCGGAACACCGTCCAGCACGATAGGTCCCGGCGTGCGCGTGATGCGACCCAGCGGGCGGGGCACCGCTTCCGGGTCCACCGGGTACACGCGCGCAGCCGCGGCGCCGTCCGTGTCCTGGGCCACCGCCGGCGCCGCACCCCAAGCGCAGAACACCACGGCCGCCGCCGCAGTGAGGAACGCTACGCGGGGAACCCCCGCTATCCGTTTCCCCGCCGTTCCCGGGCACCGGCCCGTGCAGGGAAGGGGTCTCCCCCTCAGTGAACGCCTAACTCCCCACCCCCACTTCCGGGCATTCTTCCTGTTCTGCCTCCAGCTCCCGCAATAGACAGTTCACCGTCTGCTGCACGAGCTCTTCCAGCGGGACGCCGCGACGCTCGGCCTCGGCCTGGTAGGCGCGCAGGTGGCGATCGCTGATCTCGGCCTTCACCAGGATCTCGGGCATGGTCAGGTCTCCGCGTGCGCCGGGACTCCCTTGTGTCCGTAACAGAGGATACCACCCTCGCCTTCCTGGCGCAGCCGCCGGAACTCCAGGTCGACCTGCATGCCGGGAAGCACGTCGGCCGTGTCGCAGTCCACGATCTGGGCCATGAGGCGCGCCCCTTCAGGCGTTTCCACGATGGCCACGGCGTAGGGCGCTTCGCTCACCAGGTCATCCGGCGGCACATGGATCACCGTAGACGTCACCACCCGTCCATGTCGGGACAGCGACAGAGGCTCCATGGCTGTGCTCTGGCAGTTCGGGCAGACGCGCCGTCCCGGATAGACGGCCTTGCCACAGTCGTGGCACCGGCTGCCTTCCAGCCGGTAACGCCCCGGTATCTCCCGCCAGTATCTCGGACTCGGCATGACCACCCCTCACAGGTTTCTCGGAGTATCCATTGCCCCCGCCCTGGCCCCCGCCTGCTTCACCTGGGCCCTTCGAACACGTGCACCACCGAGCTCGCGCCGGACCCGCCCATGTTCTGGGCGGCGCCGATGCGGGCGCCTTCCACCTGCCGTTCACCGGCTTCGCCGCGCAGTTGCTCGAAGATCTCGATGGCCTGCGCCACCCCCGTGGCGCCTACAGGGTGGCCCTTCGACTTGAGCCCGCCGCTGGTGTTCACGGGCCGCGTGCCCCCCAGCGCCGTGTAGCCGGAGCGCGCCGCCTGTGCCGGATTGCAGCCGTCTGTGAGCCCCATGGCCTCGATGCAGCAGATCTCGGCGATGGCGAAGCAATCGTGGACCTCGGCCACGTCGATGTCCGATGGGTGGATCCCGGCCATCTTGTACGCGCGCTGCGCCGCGGTCTTCACGGCATCGAGGGACGCGATGTCGTTGCGATCGGCCAGGGCCATGGGCGCCGTGGCCATGCCGCTGCCGGCGATCCGGACGGGGCGGTCCGTGTAGCGCTCGGCCTCCTCGAGGGGCATCAGCAGCACGGCGGCGGCGCCGTCGCTCACGGGTGAGCAGTGCAGGAGGTGCAACGGCTCCGCGACGACGGACGAGCCGGCGACGTCGTCCACGGTGATCTCTCGCCGGAACTGGGCCTTGGGGTTGCGGGCCCCGTGCATGTGGTTCTTCACCGACACCCAGTGCATGTCTTCTTCAGTCGTGCCGCGCGTCTCCATGTGCGCCCGGGCGATCATGGCGTACAGCCCCGGGAACGTGATCCCGTGGTAGACCTCCGTTTCCTGATCCGAGGCCGTGGCCAGCACCATGGTCGCGTCGGCCCCGTCGGTCATCTTCTCCACGCCGGACACCAGCACGACGTCGCTCATGCCCGATGCCACGTCCATGAAGCCCATGCGCAGGGCCACCCCACCCGACGCACACGCCGACTCCACCCGGATGGACGGCACGCCCGCCATGCCCAGGTGGTCCGCCATGAGCGGGCCCAGGTGCTCCTGCCCCACGAACTGGCCGCCCGACATGTTGCCCACGTAGATGGCATCCACCCGGTCCACGCCCGCCCCTTCCAGGGCCTCCAACGCCGCTTCCACGAACATGTCCCGCAACGACAGGTTCCAGAGCTCGCCGAACTGCGTCATGCCGGCGGATACGATGGCGACGTCTCGCATGAGGGCGTCCTTTGCTTGCCTGGCAAGGTTCGTCTCAGGGCACGTCCAGTGTGCCCGGTCTGTCTCCGGGAGCGTGGAGCGGTGAACGTGAAACGTGACTCCGCCGCCGCTCCGGCTCCGAATCGCGCGCCCGCGGGCGTCAGGTCACGCCCGCCCGATTGACTTCAGATTTGTCCCCTCTCCAGCTAACGCTGTCGTTCCACGTTCCACGCTCCACG